>CALFWZ010000180.1 GCA_937928405.1 uncultured Saprospiraceae bacterium | reverse complement strand
TTAGCACCACCAAAAGGTACATCAACGATGGCACATTTATAGGTCATCAATGAGGCCAACGCCATGACTTCTTCCTGGTGTACTTTTTGGGAATATCGGATTCCTCCTTTCGTTGGGAGACGGTGGTGACTATGTTGTACTCGATAGGCTTCGATTACCTGATAGTCTTTTCCGATTTTTACTGGAAACCGCATTTGATAAACGGAATTACAGGCTTTAATTTGTGCCAATAAACCTTTGGGTAGTCCAGTGTGGGCAGCTGCCCGATCAAAGTTGCTACTGACACTTTCGAGAAAGCTGATCGTCGCAACGGGTTGTTTAACTTTTTTAGCTTTTGCCATGATTTGTAATTTGGTCCTCTAATTTTGTTAATTTTTTATCCATATAAAACATAAAACAAATCAAGCCAATAAAACCCACCACAATAACCGCGACCACAACATAAATTTTACCCGTACTACGCATAAAATCGTGCACGGGACCTTCCTGAGCAGCAAGGTTTGTGGTAAAGAAAAAAAGTAGTAAGTAAAGAAGCCAGCCTATACGATGTTTCATATAAATGATTAAGGTGGGTCAAACTTCGGTTTTTTTTTTAGGATTACAAAACTTCCCTTTAATTTCTTTTCGAAGTACCCGATTAGTGTTAGTATTTCCAACTAGAATTAGCATCACAAGTTTAATTCATTCTTGAAATTTCTATTCCTCAAAATAAAGTTTATCTCGTAAAGCAGCCATTCGTTTTAATAACTGCGCCATCCACAGTCCTAAGAACAACCAGCCAAAGACCGCCGGATAAAGCACCATCCGCATCGTACTATCAAGATCATCACCACCAAATCCGGGATTTCCGCCATTACCCGGATGTAAACTATCATAGAGTCTAGGAATGACAAATAGTAATGGAATTAAGGTAGAAAAGGCAAAAATATTATACACATTGCTAATTCGAGCTTTTTTCTCTTCATCATCAAAAGAACTGCGAAGCACAAAAAACGCCAAATAAATCAACATAGCAATCGCTGACATATTTTGTTTGATATCAAAATTCCACCAATCTCCCCAAGTATACCTCGCCCAGATAGATCCTGTGATTAATCCTAAAATGCCATAGAGTACGCCTACTTGCGTAAGTGCTACTGCGGTATGATCGTGACGAATATCCAGTGTCTGCAAATATCTCCAACTGAAGATCATCGAAGACAATAAAATCAGCATCATCGCAAACCAAAAAGGAACGTGGTAATAAGTATTCCGAACCGTTTCACCTAACATAGCTCGATATGGAAAAGTCATTTTGCCGGTATAACTAAGATTATCTACTGGCTGCTGCGTCCAAACATTATCTACGACATCCTTGGCAGGATGATTGTCGGTCACACTAATTGCATCAGGAAGTGTTGCTGCCCCATCTGCATCGCTATCTACCCACAGAGATAAAGAGGTAGCTTCAGAATTGCCAGGATAATAAGTTGGCATAGAAAAAGTAGCGATTAGTTGATTGTCTGAAACCACTTTGATCGACTCAGCGGCTAAAGCATTGGCGTCATCTTGGGTAAGCCAAACTCGGATGGGTGTTTTTACTTTTGTATAATTAGTATTATATCCATAAATAGTGACTTCTCCTTTTTTTCCTGCTTCCAGGGTAAATGGTGAAGCACTATAAACACCCGGCTTTAATGGAATTAGCATCCCTACCGTAAAACTATACAGTAGCAAAATAACTCCAAGAATTTTCCACCAATTTTTCATCTATATTTTATTATTAAAAGCCCCTCATTTAATCTCTCCATAAAAAAGGAAAGAGAATAAAGGTTAAAGTTAACATTATCAAGTCAATTGCTAGTAGAATACCAATGTCTTTCCATATCCCAGTATCGGTCATCAATCCAAGCGAGTTAGCCGATATTTTCAATAAGGTCATCAAGATTGGAATTACTGCTGGAAAACTCAGAATGGCCATCAAAGTAGAACTATTCGCAGCCTTACCAGCGATGGCTGATATAAAGGTAAAAGCAATCGAAAAGCCAATACTTCCAAGTAGTAATGCTAAAAAGAATTGGCTGGAATTTTTAACTGGGTCAATTGCTAAAATGCTAAAAGCAATATAAGTTAATCCACTGATTAGCAACAGCAATAACATATTGTAGATCATTTTAGCTAACAAGATCGCTGCTGGCCTTGCCAACGAATAATAATACAGTTCTCGTTGACTATTCTCTTGTGCAAAACTTTTAGTAACAGCATTTACAGAAGCGAATAACATGATAATCCAAAATAAGGTATTCCACGCCTTCGCGTCAATTCCGCTAAAGGAAAAATAAACGATAAAGACGGTCGACACCACATACAACAAAATCCCGCCAAGCGCATATTTTTGTCGCCATTCCACTAGGAATTCCTTACGGATTAAAGTTTGTACTTCCGTCAATAAAGTCATATTTGCAAAAGTAAGGAATTAGAGGCAGTATTCTGGTCAGTAGACGGTCAATTCTTAGTTATAAAGTTATCTTTATGGTTAGTTTATTTAAACCAAGAATCGTGTGTATTGTTAAGTTTTCGAGTGACCATAGTAATTCCAGTTTTCGGTCGTCAACACCAAAAATTATGGAAGATGGTAATTAATTTAAGATTCAATAAAATTTCGGCGAACGCCTGCCTATGTACAGAAACCTAAGAGACTGTCTCAACGACCTAGAAAAAAATAATCAGCTTTTAAGAATCACCCAACCAGTTGATCCAAATCTGGAAATGGCAGAAATCCATCGGCAGGTTTTTGATGAAGGAGGTCCTGCGGTATATTTTGAAAATGTGATCGGAAGTCCTTTCCCAGCGGTATCCAACATTTATGGTACATTCGAACGTACCGAATTTATTTTTCGTAAAACCCTCGAGAAGGTAAAAAAAGTAATTGAGCTTAAAGCCGACCCTACCCTCTTTTTAAAGAATCCATGGCGTTACCGGACCGCTCCATTTACAGCACTTAGTGCACTGCCTTTTAAATCACCATTTGGTCTTAATGTCAAATATGGAGAAACCACTATCGATCAGCTACCGCAAGTAGTTTCATGGCCAGATGATGGTGGTGCATTCATCACCTTACCTCAAGTTTGTACCCTCCCCTCTGACAATGATAATATCATGCAGTCTAATATCGGGATGTACCGAATACAACTATCTGGAAATCAATATGACATTAATCAGGAAGTGGGCATGCATTATCAAATTCATCGAGGAATCGGCGTTCACCATACTGCTTATAATCAATCAGATAAACCCTTTCGGGCAAGTATTTTTGTAGGGGGGCCACCTGCGCACGCCTTTGCAGCCATCATGCCCCTACCTGAAGGATTAAGTGAGATGACTTTTGCAGGAATGTTAGCTGGTCGGCGCTTTCGGTATGGCTTGGACAACCGTGCGGTGTTATCAGGAGATGCAGATTTTTGTATAACGGGTACCATTTTAAAAAACAAAAAAAAGCCAGAAGGACCATTCGGTGACCACCTTGGTTATTACAGTCTTGAACATGATTTTCCAGTAATGAAAGTAGACAAGGTTTATCATCGGAAAGATGCTATTTGGCAATTTACGGCCGTTGGACGTCCGCCCGCAGAAGATTCTAGTTTTGGATATTTAATTCACAAATTGGTAGGCGCTTTACTTCCTGGAGAGTTTCCTGGCGTTCGACAAATCAACGCGGTAGATGCGGCGGGTGTACATCCACTTTTGTTGGCCGTAGGCAGTGAACGGTATATGCCTTTTAGAGATAAAAAACCGGAAGAAATTTTAACACAAGCCAATCGAATTATTGGTAGTGGACAAACCAGTCTGGCCAAATTTTTATTCATTGCTGCGGAAGAAAAAGGAATTGAAGTAGATGCTCATAAGATACCAGCCTATTTTAAACATGTACTAGAACGTGTGGACTGGCGTAGAGATTTGCATTTTCAAACAAAGACCACTATGGATACCCTCGATTATTCTGGTAGTGGTTGGAATGCAGGATCTAAATTAGTAATCGCTTGTTGTGGCGATCAGCTCCGTACTTTGTCAGATCAACTGCCCGACAGGTTTGATTTACCATCAGAATTTGATACCCCAAAATTTTGGCAATCAGGTGTATTGCTAATCAATGGTCCTCAATTTACAGATTATAAAAAAGCAGTTTCTGAAATGAATCAACTAACAGAATACTTAGGAAAAAGTCCATTAGATCAAATTCCATTGATTGCAGTGGTCGATGATGCTGAGTTTTCCTCAGCTACAGAAAATAATTTTTTATGGTCCGTCTTTACACGAGCTAACCCATCGCACGATACATATGGAGTAAATGATTTCACCCATAACAAACACTGGGGTTGTCGAGGCCCATTAGTAATTGATGCACGAATAAAACCTCACCATGCGCCGGTATTAATTAAAGATAAAAAAGTAGAAGAGAAAGTGGAAAAACTATTGGGGAAAGTATGGAAAAGGTAAAGGAAAACAACCTGGAGCCAATCTTTTAGATTAGATGCTAAAGACTTTGTTCTTCGATAATAATTTCGACAGCGTCTGCAGCGTCTGCAGTTCCGCCTTTAATTTTTAGCAAATGATCAGTAGAGACAATAGCATTTTTCTTAAAGTCCGCTATGGACTTTTTTGGTATAGTATGTTTCATAAAAAGGTTTTTGGCAGAAAGGTCGGTTAATATAACCCTCCGCATTATCAATTAAATTCAAGAAACTTATTAAGACAATTTCGTGCCAAAAAGACCGTTAACGGTATCTTGTCATAAATTAATGGTCAAATCCTTGGGTAAATAGAATTATCTCAATACCTTACCTGTTTAAATAATCAAACTCCTAAGCCTCGACTTATGAAAAAACTCCTTACATTTTTGACAACACTCTTTTTACCGTTATTAAGTTTTGCCCAAAATGAACCGTTGGGTCTTGACGAACGAGTAAATAATTTTATACAGCCAGCTACTACCTTTATATCAGATGTAGTTTTTGTAGCAATTCCAGTTGGAGATGGCTTGGCGATTCCAGTCGTACTTATTCTCTTATTATTAGCTGCCACCTATTTTACGATTTACTTTGGATTCCCCAATTTTACGAGATTTGGATTGGCCGTCAAGGTAGTCAGAGGAAAATATGACAGTACTAAAGAAGAGATTGACCCTAAAATGATTACTAGAGATGGAGACATTCCAGATACCATCCGAGTAGAAGGAGGCATTGGGGAAGTAACACCATTCCAAGCTTTAACTTCTGCCCTTTCCGCAACAGTTGGTTTAGGTAATATTGCGGGGGTGGCGATTGCCATTGCAATTGGTGGTCCAGGAGCTACCTTTTGGATGATTCTTGCAGGATTTTTGGGAATGGCCAGTAAATTTACCGAATGTACGCTTGGGGTAAAATATCGAGAAATTGGTCCTGATGGCACCGTATATGGAGGTCCTATGTATTATTTAAGCAAAGGATTAGGAGAAAAAGGAATGGGAACCTTAGGTAAAGTCTTTGCGGCATTTTACGCAGTTATGTTGATCGGTGGTTCTTTTGGTGGCGGAAATATGTTTCAGTCCAATCAAGCAGCCGCTCAATTTAAAGCACTCATTGGTACCGACTCTGGTATGGCCGGAACGCTATTCGGTGTAGTACTTGCGGTTTTAGTTGCTATCGTGATCATTGGTGGAATTAAACGAATTGGTAAAGTGGCAGAAAAGATTGTTCCTGCCATGGTGGGTATTTATGTTGCTGCGGCCCTTTTCATATTGATTGCAAATGCAGGCTTAATTCCAAATGCTTTTAGTCAGATAATAAGCGGTGCCTTTACCGGTGCAGGTATCACAGGAGGTATCATTGGGGTTTTAATCCAAGGTTTTAAAAGAGCAGCCTTCTCAAACGAGGCCGGAGTCGGTAGTGCCTCTGTCGCCCACTCTGCCGTTAAAACTAAATATCCTGCCAGTGAAGGAGTGGTGGCCTTATTAGAGCCTTTTATTGATACAGTTTTAGTTTGTACCATGACCGCTTTAGTGATTATCATTTTCAATACATCTACCGGTGGAGCTTTTGAATACGGTGATGTTGTCAATAACCAAGTAATGATAGACGGAGCAAGAATTGGTGGGGTGAATCTGACTAGTGCCGCCTTTAACAGCGTTATTCCAGGATTCTCCTATGTGCTTACCTTGGCCGTTGTACTCTTCGCTTTCTCAACCATGTTGTCTTGGTCTTATTATGGTCTACAGGCCTGGATGTATTTATTCGGAAAGAGTAAACGAGCGGAGGTTACTTATAAAATATTGTTCTGTGTGTTTGTCGTGATCGGCGCTGCTGCTAGTCTTGGTGCTGTTACGGACTTTTCAGATGCGATGGTTTTTGCAATGGTATTCCCGAATATGATAGGATTGTTTATTCTAGCACCGGTAGTAAAAGAAGAACTTACAAAATACTTGAATGCGATTAATTCTGGTGCACTAGATGCAGATAAAAAATAATCAGATTGATTTTTAATTTAATTAAGAATGAGTACGTGATGCTGAGTCCGTACTCATTTTTTATTGAGTTAGTATACATTTTCCGTTACTATCCTTCCTACTTCCGTTAAGTCTACTATAGAACTTCTTTATTAATTTCTCAAAAATTTATATATGCATTTCTCTACTCTAATAAAAACCACTATTGGTCTACTGTTTATCTTCACGGTGTATGCCTGTGGGTCTGGCTTGGATAAAACGTTACTCCACGGGACTTGGCAAGCCGTTTCTTTGGAAGAAAATGGGCAACCGGGAAAAACAGATTTGTCTCAAACTCAATTTATTTTTAGGCCTTCTGGACAATACGAATATCAAAGTAATATCAATTATAAAGAGAAAGGCACCTATTACTTAGATGGGAAATTTTTGGTATCTAAAGACACCCTGCAAAAAGCAATGGCGAAGTCAGTCCGGATCGAATATCTATCAGCCGATTCTTTGCTATTTAATATGAATAGTAATGGAATTCCTCAATTATTGGGTCTAAAAAAGGTCCGATAAAATAAAAATAATAAATTAATTTAAAAATTAAAATTTTATAAAAAACTTAAAATCATATTAATACATATAACAAATAAATTCAAATTAAATTCATTAATCTATTTGGAACAGGGTTTGCAATTATGGATATTGATAGTCTATATTTTTTTATAAACCCATGAATATGATTACGTACGATCAGGTGAAAGAAGCCATGATCAATCCGCCAACGGCTGATTTGGTCTATCTTTTCAACGATATTGGAGCGTACCTAAATAATCATCCCCTCTGTGTTTTAGATGAGCATCCTTTCGAAATTCTGGACGAGTCCGGAAATTTTTGTATTAGTGCAACCAGCATACAAAGTGAGTATATTGCTTTTGTATTAGGGAAGCATATTAAAAGTTCATTTCCCGTTGAGGTAATTGAGCAGTTCTTTAATGTCGATAGCGATTTTAATCTCCAATTTGGCAAGATTAAAGGCCGTCGGATTGATGGTTGTATTTGTATCATCCACCAGATGAAAAAAGAATACGACTTACAAGAAGTTTACGAAAATATTTATAAGTAACACTTCTACATTTATCAAATTAAGAACACCAAAAAATCCTGTTACGATGACTTCGTGACAGGATTTTTTTTACAATTTATTTGTCAGAAAAACTATTCATTCAACTCCGTTAAATTTTTTAGCGTCAATTTCAGCTGACCATCCGAACGAATCACCACGTGAATAAAGCTTTCACTCACATACGTCTGGCCAATACTTAAATCTTTCATTTTTCCATTTAGAATAATGCCAGACGTAATCGAATAATTGGTCAAAGCTTCATTTAAGATAGCCTTGTATTCACTCATATTTTCTTCGAGTGGGTAACGCATAGATGCTTCAATCATCTTCTCTACTTTATTTTTAAACAACCAACCCATACTTTTCTGAATAAAACTTTTCGTCGTCAATTCATATTTTAAATCATCAATCTCCAGTTGATTTTTCTTTTCGTTATAAAAAGGAGTGCCGATCATGTAAATACTGCCATTATAATCACCAGCCAAAGTTGTATTGAATATCAATTTATTTCCTTGTCCATAAATTTCCAAATCTTTCACGGTTAAGGTTCGCTTCCCACTTTGATAGGTCACGCCAATCACCGCCTCTTTGGTGATGGCTTCTAAACTATCTAAGGGAACGGCGGTAAATAAATTGATAGAAAAGTTTTCCGTTGACTTGTCAATGGAAACAAATTCAGGTAATGGTTTGGGTGGAGTTGTCTCGGGCCGACCACCGATACTCGCTTCTGCCACCGTTTCTATCACCAGCGTCGCACTAACGATAGAATCCGCTTTTGTTAAAGCAGACATCCCAATCGATTGCGGTTCCATTTTAACCCAAAGCTGATTCTCTATCGAAGCCGGAATCGGTTCTTGCAGTCGATTCCAAGCCTCGGCTACATAGTCTTTTAAGACAAAGTTTTCTCGAATTTGAGCATCGATAATGGCCGCAATCTTAGTCCTGCTCCGGTCGACCAAACGATTGGCGACCGCCGCAATGGGCAACTGAATAATTCCTAGATCTAATTTTGGTTGTTTAATCCAGTCGTATTTTTCTAGAACCGTTTCTGTTTTTAAACTCCAATCTGGTTGAATGGAAAAATGGGTGATAAAATTTAAAGTGACGGCACCATCTGCGTTGATTTGTCCAATGCCAAAATCCTTTTTGACAAATAAATCTAGTGGAACTGAATAAGAGACCGCATTGGTTGTCACATCCAACCGCAACTGATCTGCCTTGGTCACTTTTAACTCAAAATCCTTTTGTTCGTTATCAAACAATTGATTTCCTCCACCAAAAATAGCATCCATCTCCCGATTAAGAGCAGCTTCCATTTGTTGGATATGCACACTAATGGGAATATTGATACGACTTAATTTCGCCTTTTTCATTTCCTCATAACTTGCTGCTGGACGCGTTGGAGCCTTCGCGGATTTACAGGAAAGTATAGATAAGAGGAGGAAAGAGAATAGGAGCGTAAGGGGGAATTTTGTCATTTTTTTTTGTTGATGTGTTGAATGGTTGAAAAATAATATCAGTAACCAATTCGTGACTGTTCTAAACCTTGTGTTTTTACCCGCTATCTCAAACTACCCATTAATTCAATATTTGTTTTTTCTTAATACTGAAAGTCTATTTTTACAATTGAGATTGAGGTTAAGGTTGAGGTTGTTTTTGTCTGTATTTTTGAGGTTGTAAAATTAAGTCACAAACTCCCTACTCTCCTGGATTTGCATTAAAATTCACGTCGCCGCGCTTAACCGCCGAGACATCTCGAACCGTATTTCCATTAATCAATAATGGAATATTATTTTCAAAAAATCGCCAAGGACCTAGTTCAAAATCTGGTTCAATCACTAAAATCACTTCAATCAAATCAATATAATCGGAGATAGAAACCACTCCGTTTTCGTCGGCATCAGCAGCAAACCGTTGGTCTGGGGTCAATGGTTCAATGACGAGCAAATCTTTCCGTACTGCGATAAAATCTGAGGCACTTAAGCCATTTCTTGGCCGTCCTGTTCGTGAAAAATTTAAGACAATAGATTCATTTTCTCGAATACTTGGAAAAGTGTAATCACCATTTATATCTGTTTCTACCGTATCTGCAATCGAAGGTCCAGTAGCAGCCACCTTAACAAATTGGATTCCAGTTCCATTCGGCATACTTACCTTACCAGATAAAGCAGCTGCTGGATATTCAAAATGCCCAACGGTGGTTTGTCCGGTACTATTTGGATCGAGCCAATCTCGCAGACGTGTTTCTGGAGTATTTCCTTCTTCCCATGACAAGGAAAAGCGACCATAATAGGTGGTATTAGAAGTATTACAACCCGCATTGCCTCCATGTAATTGTCCAACGATCAATCCATTTTCATTAAACAAGGCACTTCCCGAAGATCCATCTTCAATCGTACCTTCAGTGAGAAAAACTCGAAAATGATGATTAGGTGGTGTGGTTACAGAATTAGACCAAATAATACTATTATTGAAAATCGTAATTGGTTGGTCGCTCGTAGAAATCTTTTTTACATCACCACGTGGATGATGAATCCCCGTCATACTCGTAGGGATAGCCGTATCACTTCGATCCCAACCATGAAAATATACATTATAAAATTGCGGAATTACATCATCTAGTTCTAATAATAAAAAATCACTCTGCTCCCTACCCGATCGATATTGACAACCTTGCATGGAATACCTTACTGGTTCATCTGGCTCATTATTACATCCTGAAAATTCATAATTAAAATCAAATCGCCAAAGATTCAAATTCGGCGTAAAACCAGCAATACAATGAAAAGCACTCAATACATACGGCGTTCCATCCTGATTGGTATTGTTAATTAAAGAACCCGTACACCAGCCGATCCCTTCTTCGAATACTCGTAGCATCCGAACAACACCCCGTTTGTGATCCTGCCAGACATTTCCTTGCGTACAATTGATATTGATATGGCAAGCCATTGCATCACCAAACCCATCGTAGGTTTTAAATTCATAATCAGAGGGTACAATATGATCCATATTATAGGCCACATATAATTGTTTAATTTTAAAAGGTGCTTTCAGTTGAGGCCCGACGGAAGCAGCAGGAACTACATATTCCAGTCGTATTTTTTTCCCTTTTATCATGCCCAACATAAACTCACCGTGGGGTTTGTTATTACGCTCCGTGTAGGCACCTAATTTTTCCTTTGTATCTGGATGGTAACCAAATAATTTTGCCCCAGCTGGTAAATTGAAATTTTCAAAAACCACAAATAATCCCAAGGCATTCGCCACGCGCAATTCCAATTCCCAGAGTTGATCTCCGTTTGGTAATGCGGTCCACGTACCTTCTGAGGCAGGATCAATGGCCAATCGTAAAGGCGCCGCAAAGCGAACCGTCTCGATCATTGCCTGGTCTTCTTTTATAACTTTGGCAAGATTTAACCCACTTAGGGTTTTGACAGACACAGAGGTCGATTGACCAATGCCCAATGGATTTCCTCCTTGACTAATTTGTGCTTGGGTAATGGATATAAAAAATAGCGAAAAGATAACCAATAAGCGTATGGTTTTTAATCGTAGGATCATGATTCGTTTTTTTTACCATGTAAATGAACATGGTTAGCGTATCTATTCAAAATAATATTGGGGTTGCTTTATTTTGCTTTGCGAAGGGAGATATAAAGATAGGCAGATTTATGGGGATTAGCAAGATGAGGTAGTATAGAAAACGGTTTCCTAAATCTCCTCACTAAGATAGTTAAGTTGAATTAATCTTTTTAGAATCAAAATAATGGTTACTTTTTGAGTAAAATGAATATTGGAAATTAGGAATATTCGAAGGAATCAAAAAAGAAAAAAATATCCAATGTTGAATATCCAATAAATCAATATTCAATAATTTCTTAACCAAAAGCGGTCAACCTATATCAGGGACGGACATCCTCCTTATCCCGTAGCCGTAGTCCAGTTAAAGTAGGTTTAGGAAATCTTTTAAAATGAGTTGATAATCTAGTATCTATTCCAAAATAAAACTAAATAAAATCAGTAGAAATTTAAGAAGGTTTCCTAAACCTAATCTGCTTATTTTTTCAAAAGGTTACTTTTATAGATTTCCTAAACCTGTTCCAAAATCCAATTTCGAGCATTCACAAATGCTTCCAACCAAGGAGATACCTCATCTGCTTTACGACCAACCGGATAATGTGCCCAGTTCCAAGGGAAAATCGAGCGTTCCAAGTGTGGCATGGTAGCTAAGTGTCGGCCGTCTGGACTTACGATCATGGCTGCGTTATAATCACTGCCATTTGGGTTCGCGGGATAGCCTGCATATCCATATTTTCCAACAATCTGGTATTGATCCTCCGATAGTGGCAAAGAGAATTTACCTTCCCCATGCGAGATCCAAATCCCCAAGCGAGTACCTGCTAGACTTGATAACATAACAGAATTGTTTTCCGCAATGGTGACCGAAGTAAACGCACTCTCGTGTTTATGGCTATCGTTATAAGTCATTCTGGAAGGAGTTCCATCTGCTCCGTTAAACAGGTCAAGTTCTAAAAATAGCTGACAACCATTACAAATTCCAATAGATAAAACATCGGGACGTTTAAAAAAATTCTCTAAACTTGTTCGTGCTTTTTCGTTGTACTTCAAGGCGCCCGCCCATCCTTTGGCAGAACCTAAAACATCCGAATTGGAGAAGCCACCTACCGCTCCTAAAAACTGGACATCCTTTAGATCTTCTCTACCAGAAATCAAATCTGTAGTATGTACATCTTTAACATCAAAACCAGCTAGATAAAGTGCGTTGGCCATTTCTCTTTCAGAATTACTTCCTTTCTCTCGCAAAATAGCTGCGATGGGTCGCTTCGTCCCAGCAGGTAATTCAGGCCTAAGGCCAGAGAAATTTTCAGGAAACTTATAGCGTAATGGTTGTTTTTTATAATTATTAAAACGTTCGGTCGCTTTTTCTAATCCAGACTGTTGTTGATCCATTAAAAAAGAAGTCTCGTACCAGTGATCTCTTAATTCAGCGATATTAAATTCATAATCACCAGATGCGTTTCGTACATGCAGATAGTCGTCTTCTATGACCGTTCCCAGTTCATAAAATGAGATTTTCTTTTCCGTCAAAATATTCGTGACGGATTCGTCTGTGGCTTGAATTACCAATCCACAATTCTCTGAAAATAAGACTTTTATGATATCTGCCTCGCCAAGTTCTGTTAAGTTAATTTCGGCGCCCAGTTGTTGATCTGCAAAGCACATTTCTAATAAGGTCGTAATCAAACCACCAGCAGCCACATCGTGCCCTGCCAGAATTTTATCGGCTTTAATCAACCCTTGAACCGTATTAAATATATTTTTAACCTGCTCCGTGTTCTTTATATCAAAACCGGTAGATCCGACTTCATTAAGGGTTTGTGCAAAAGAAGAACCACCCAAGGCAAACTCAGTATCTGAGACAGGAATATAAATTATGGTTCCTCCACCTAATTGGAACACAGGTTCTACCACTTTAGTGATATCACTGCATTCTCCAACAGAACTAATGATAACGGTTCCAGGAGACAAGACATTTCTATCTCCATATTTTTGTTTCATGGATAAAGAATCCTTACCCGTTGGAACATTAATTCCGAGTCCGATGGCAAATTCTGAAACTGCTTTTACAGCAGCATATAAGCGGGCGTCTTCTCCTGGGTTACGACAAGGCCACATCCAATTGGCGGACAGCGAAACTGCTTGGAGACCGCCTTTTAATGGCGCCCAGACCAAATTGGTAAGTGCCTTGGTAATAGCAATACGAGATCCCGCCGCTGGATCGATCAAGGCTGCCACCGGTGCGTGACCGATAGAAGTGGCAATTCCATTTTTACCCATAAAATCCAAGGCCATGACTCCGCAATTATTCAGCGGTAATTGTAAAGGACCTGCACATTGCTGCTTTGCTACCCGTCCTCCTACACAACGATCTACTTTGTTGGTTAGCCAGTCTTTACAAGCAACTGCTTCAAGTTTTAATACATCTTCTAAATAGGCTTGCAAAAACTCAGGATCATATTTAATCGATTCAAACTGGGGAAATAAAGTATTATCTGTTAATATTGTTTTTGGAGAACTTCCGAACATGTCAGATAGTTTCAGGTCGAGCGGTGCCTTATCGTCATCCATTTTTTTGATGGTAAACCGATGATCCCCCGTTACTTCCCCGACAATATACATCGGAGCACGTTCTCGCTCTGCAATTTGACGGACCAAATCCAGATCTTCGGGAGCAACAATCAACCCCATTCTTTCCTGTGATTCATTGCCAATAATCTCTTTGGCCGATAAGGTAGGATCTCCAATCGGTAAAGCATTCAAGTGAATAATTCCACCGGTATCTTCTACCAATTCTGATAGACAATTAAGGTGACCTCCAGCTCCGTGATCGTGAATAGAAACTACTGGATTAACTCCACTTTCTACCAAACCACGAATTGCATTGGCCACCCGTTTTTGCATTTCTGGATTAGAACGCTGCACTGCGTTGAGTTCAATACCGGAGGCAAAAGCGCCCGTATCTGCCGACGAAACAGCAGCACCACCCATTCCAATTCTATAATTATCTCCCCCTAACACAACAATTTTATCCCCTTTCTGAGGTTCCTTTTTTTGCGCATGTTCTGCCTTGCCATATCCAATTCCGCCCGCCAACATGATGACCTTATCAAAACCAACCATCTGTGCTTGTCCATCATGTTCGAAAGTAAGTAGGGATCCGCTAATCAATGGTTGTCCGAATTTATTACCAAAATCAGAAGCGCCATTAGAGGCTTTGATCAAAATATCCAATGGCGTTTGGTAGAGCCAAGGACGCGGCGCAATATCTTTTTCCCAAATACGGTCCTTTTTAGTTCGAGGATAAGCCGTCATATAGACAGCCGTTCCAGCCAACGGAATTGACCCAGTTCCTCCCGCTAAGCGATCCCGAATTTCACCACCAGATCCGGTAGCGGCTCCGTTAAAAGGTTCGACCGTAGTGGGAAAATTATGAGTTTCCGCTTTGAGCGAAAGAACAGATTTGAAATGCTTATTTTTATAGAAATCAGGTTGCGTAGCAGACTCCGGTGCAAATTGCACTACTTCTGGTCCGTCCACAAATGCTACATTATCTTTATAGGCAGAAACGATCCCGTTTGGATTAGCTTTGGCCGTTTCTTTAATTAATTGAAACAGGGATTGTTTTTTTTCTTCATTATCAATCACAAAAGTCCCATTGAAAATTTTATGTCGACAATGCTCGCTATTCACTTGAGAGAAGCCAAATACTTCCGTATCTGTCAGTGGACGTCCCAGCCGATCAGAAAGTTCATTGAGGTAGGTAATTTCTTCTGGACTTAGAGCGAGACCTTCTTTCTGATTGTAGGTGGCAATATCTGTAATCTGCTGGATGGGTTCTGGTTCGATGGCAATCGTAAAAATTTCCTGAGTCAGGGTCTCATAGCGCTGGGCAAGCATGGGGTCAAAATCCATATCTTTCGCTGGAAGAAATTTTTCAATACGTTGAATCCCAGCGATGCCCATGTTTTGGGTAATTTCTACCGCATTGGTAGACCAAGGCGTAATCATGGTGGCACGAGGTCCGATAAAAGACTTGGAGACCGTTTGTTCCTGCAAAACAGGTGCGTTTCCAAAGAGCCAAGTAAGTTTATCTAGGTCGGTATTTGAAATCGGTTGATGGGTAGCAACGGCAAAGATACTATCCTGTGTATTTCGAAAAAAAGTAATCATTCGAGACGTATGTTTAGTTGCCGCAAAGGTCTATCTTTTTTTGAGAAAAACGAATTTATCGCCCCACCAATTTGAGAAACTTCTATAACAACTACTACCCTATTTTTTCTTGTCCCCCACCTTCATCCGAATATCTGCTTTGACCACTTCTTCGTTATTGGTATCACGCACTGAGATTTCGCAAAGGACCTCTTCGGTAGTTTCCCAATCGATATGAGAAAGATCACAAATAGCGGTTAAATCTGTCTTTGCCTTTTTGACATACGCCACGGTCATCCCAACCGGAATCCAACGACGGTGTTTAGGAATAGAAGCTTCCATACAAATACCAGCGGCAAATTCACATAAGTTGCAACAAGCAATGGCATGCACCGTTTTTAGGTGATTGTGCACCGATCTTTTTTTCCGCATGGAAACTTTAAGATAATTAGGGCGAAGTTCTTCGATACGGGGATCTATCGTCGTAAAATAAGGCGCCATGCGAGCCACAGCTTTGGAGAATAGGGTTTTTCCGAAAGGGTATTTGAGCATTTTTTCTTGAAGGGCAAGGACACGGTTCATCTTTTTCGATCAAATATAAGGAAATAATAGGGAATGAACTGCGGCTAGTGACTAGATTGAGAAAGTGATTTAAATTAGAATTTTCAATGCCTAAAAGCAATCTTTTCTGCTCCTTTCTACTTGTCTAAAAAAATTAGCCAACACCTCCTAATCAAGTGTGTTAGCTAATTTTAAGGTATGCATCTAAGTCTGATAGATAATTAATCCCAAGAGTTTATCAAAGTATCATCAATCATCATAGTTTGATTTGGAGCATCAGAAGCTACAAAAACGCCAAGTACCTTACCGGAAAGACTATTAAATGTAAATGTCCCACCAAAGAATACTGGACCGACGGTCGTGCTTCTTCCTGCGTTTAATCGAGCCATAAGTACTTGTTGACCACTTGTATTGATCCAATAGACGTTTAGGTCTTGGCTGGAGTTATTTTGAATAGGAAAATTAGAAACTGGCACACTACCATTGTATGGAAATGAACACAATCCTGGGTATCCTTTTAAAGCTTTCGATTTAGATTGGTCCAAGGAGGTTTGAGAAATCGTAACCGTTTGATTAGCTATATTATTAACTACATACATTAACACCACATTTCCGGATTGATCTTTTACTACGGTTACTCCTGTATAATACATGGAGGTCGTATTGTGACTACCCTTGGCAGGAATCGTACCATAAGGATGCTGATCTCCTGTATTGGAAACCCAACTTATCGTTAAATCCTCATTAGAATTATTAATCCAGTTTATATTAGTCGCTGGGAAAAAATTTGGAGAAACCTGACCAAATACCTGATCTCCAACGGGGAGTTCTGATGCCCAAGTACTCCGTCCGTAGGTACCTGCCTTAACTAAAGAAGGAGTCACTCCACCATCTATTTCAAGGTCAACCGTATGCACATTAGGAAGATTGCTCCCGGCAACATGCCAAGTCATCCCAAAGTCATAGGTACGAAACACGCCCATATCGGATGCAACCAGTATCGAGTTGGGGGTGGTATTAGGATCAAAGACAGCGGAGTAAATTGGCATATCAGGAACGTTTGCATTCTTTATGAAGCCACTAATATCTCGCCAAGTCATACCGCCGTCCGTGCTCAAAAATACATGTTTAGAGGCAGCAGGAAGCGTGGCTCTGGAATACCCTGCATACACAGCAATCAGCATATTGGCATCTTTCTGATTTACGGCTAAGGTAGGCACTTGTCCATTGATGCCAGCCGGCGTCGTCAAATTAGTAGCCGTAACATCCGTTCCTACTTTGGTTAATTTTTCGATAGAGCCATCCGATAAACTGACATACATAATGGTTCCATCTGCTGGGGTTACGGCAATAGATCTAGCATTACCGTTTATATGCATAAACTGATAATAAACGCCATAGTTCGATCCGTTATTTGTACTATAGAAAATAGTCGGTTGACCTCCACAATTTCCAGCGATATAAACTTCATTATTGGTTGGATTTGTTTCTAACTCGTTAAACCCTCCTGGCCCTTGACCTCCGTTGCAAGCGACCGACGAATAACCATTGGTAACACCACCATCGCGGGTATAAAATATATCTCCCCCCCATTGGCCGTATGCTTTTTTAGGATCTTGCCAACTAGTAGCTGTTTTACCACCGTCGCCACCTGCCCATTCATTCCAAGGTTGTGGATCATCGGTTCCAGCAGCATTATTTTTCTTTCCTGCTGCGGTCCCTGTATCTTGCATACCTCCGTAAGTATAGTCGTTATTTCCACTTCCTCTCCCTGTGTCTATACCTCTAAAAAGGTTGGTGGCAAAACTCATTTTGGGGGAAGCGGAAGTGTCTTTATTATGATTGGTCCATGAACTTCCTTTGTCTGAGCTAGACCAAATTCCGCCATCATTCCCGACCCAAATTCTCGTGGGTTGTCCTGAAGTTCGATGGCTGGGTGGACTAAAGGCCAAGGCATGGTGATCCACATGCATGGCTTCTTTCATACTAGGATAAGAATAAGAAATATCCTTCCAAGTATCCCCGCCATCTTCTGATAACCAAAGGTCTTGAAAGCCCATATAGACTCGATTGGCATTGGTAGGATCTACCCCGAAAGTTTGATCATATCCACACTGACAGTTTTTAACCTGCTTCCAGTTTGGAATACCTGATTGCTTGACAATAGCTTTATCGGTGATCTCAGTCCAAGTGCCTCCCGCATTAGTAGACTTCCAAACAGCTACGTTGGTAACATCACTCTTTTGTCCCACTACTGCCCCGTTGGCATACAAAGTGTTTCCATCTGAAGAAGCTCCCAAAGAGATAAAGCCAATGGTATCCATACTAGGAACGGTGCCATGACCAGGACCTAATAAGTTGGGTCCAAATGAGTTGCCAGAATCGGTAGAGACATAAATGCCTTTGCCATAAACGGCAGCCCATATCTTAGTACCACCGTCTTGAATTTCAAGGTCGGTAATGTATCCATTGTTTTGTCCATCTATCGTTATTTTAGCATAAGTGGTTCCAGAATTAGTGGAACAATATAGTCCCTGGCTAGTTCCTACCAGAATGGTTCCCGATCTTGGGACAACCATTTTATTAATACCAATACCTTCAAGCACGCTACTACCTGAAGTGAGTGCCCAAGAATCCCCACCATTGTTGGATACATAGATTCCAATCGCTTTGAAATAGCCATTATTGAATATATTTCCAGTACCAGCATAAATGATTTGTGGATTAGAAGGATCTAATGCTAAGGCGCCAAAAGATAAGGTACCTAGTTTATCCGTTTTAGGCGTCCAAAGGTTTCCGCCATCGGTTGTTTTCCAAACGCCGCCATCGTTTGGGATCGCATAGGCGGTCATATCTGTAGATCCACTTGGATCAATTACCAGATCAATAATAGCAGAACCATTCGGACCCGGCATTTGGCCATTCCCTTCTAAAGAGGCATTAACGGTAGCAGGACTTGGACCTATTTGCTGCCAATCTACATTGGCACCTAAATAAGCAGTTTGACCGTCTTGCATAAGTTGGAATTGTGTAATCGATCTTTTGAAAAGATCGGTTCTGATTCTACCAGTCCCATCATGATGCAAAGTATCATTGAGACCTTTACTTCTATCTACGGCATCGTAACGATTTCCCTGTCGAATCTGATTGGTAATCTGTGCAGTACTATTGGTAAAGAAAATCAAAGACAAAAAAAATCCTGTAATTAATTGGAGGTTAAATGTTTTCATAATTAAAAATTTTGGCTTTTAGAAAATAAAAATTTCTGCAAACCTATTTCAAATTAGGATTTTAGAAAAGCGTATAAATACGCGAATATGCTGGGTGGAAAATGCTTGGATTTGATGAGTTAAAGTACGTAGGATAGTCATTTTTTAACGATCACCAATTATTTTAAAAATAGAATGAATCCTGAGCGGTTTTCTCTTTTGCTTATTCAATTTTAGCCTTCGTCTAAATTTGTAGGTTATTATTTCAAGCATTCCGAGGACGCAAGTATTTCTCCGTGCTTTAAAAATAAAAGTAGCCTTCCCCTCCATAATGTCCTCATGAATTGGAATCGACTTTGGGGTCGTAGCATACAGGCGAGCCAAAGAACGAGAACAGGTTCCGAATAAAAAATATGCTCTACCATATCGTTTCAAGGCATAGGTCATGGCTAACCAAACAAAGAAATTGAATTTGGTCTTCGTCCGAAATTCACGATCAATATAAAAACAACAAATTTCTGTGTACGCTTCTAGTTGACTTAATTTTTGTTGGACCTTTGGCCGATTACTTTTACTAGCAAAAAAATCTAAAGTTCTAAAAGCCGTACTATTTCCAAGGATAAATCCTCCTATCAATTGCTTATTAAAGTAAATTCCGAAAACATAGTTAATGGGATTCTGCAAATAGGATTGAGGAATAGGTAAGCCGGAGGCTTGACAGTAATGATTAGAGAATTCTTGCAGGTCTGTTTTAGAGCTAAGTCGTTTAAATTTTGGAGTAGGAATCATAATAATGTCATTTTGGTTTTTTGAATAATGTTGACATTACAAAGATCTGATCTAGTTGAAATATCTTCCTCCACATATTGATGTGGTGCTGTGTTATCGTTTACCAAAGGGCGAATAATTTATTAAAGAAGTACGAAGTCTTGGTATAAAAAACAAACACCCCTAGATTTTACTGACCACATCAACATGTGGTTATGAGAATTAGTCTTTTATCTTTACTTTGTAGTATGGAAATGATTAAACTTTGTATTATAGAAGATGATCCGATCATCCAAGAAAGTCTCGAAAAGTATTTTGAGATCCATTCAGCTATTCAAATCAACCTGATCGCAGGAAGTGTAGAAGATTTTTTGGAAAAGGCTGCGAAATCTATATCTTTGGACATCAATCTGATCTTACTCGACATTGGTTTGCCGGGTATGTCAGGTCTAGAAGGTATTCGCCATATTAGACAAAAACTGCCAGAAGCGGATATCGTTATGCTGACCACATTTGAAGAAGATAAGAATATCTTCAAAGCGCTTTGTGCAGGAGCTTGTTCTTATATCTCAAAACGCACTTCCTTGATGAAAATTCAGGAAGCACTCTTTATTATTCATAGAGGTGGGTCTTATATGTCTCCTTCCATTGCAAGAAAAATTGCTAAGCACTTTATGCCTAAAGCTCCCAAGGAAAAAGACCTGCTTACTCCCAGACAAATACAAATCGTAGACGGATTAGTGGAAGGACTGAGCTATAAGCTTATTGCAGATAAGCTCAGTATTTCAATAGATACCGTCCGAGATCACATTAAACGAATTTATCGAACACTTGAAGTGAACTCAAAGGCTGAGGTCATTCGAAAATCGCTGAATGGCGATATATAATTTCATTTAATTTTTAACCCCTTAAAACCAAATTATGTCTATTTTTTCTGCCGCCCACCCTGGCGTCCTATTAGATGCTACCACCCTTGTAAATCTTGAAATAAAAGAATCTGACCTTAGAGGTTATTTCAATGCAAATGCCATTATGGATCTGATAAATAACCATCCTGACTGTGTCGGTCTTAGGGTTTATAATATCAATCCCAACACTGAATTTCCGGCACTTTTAGCTGTTTGTGTATTAGACAATGGAGCTGATATGCAACTAGACGGAACGCATATAATGTCTGCACCAATTGATAGTCCCTCTAACAATGTTGAGCATCTTACAAGACTCGTTGCTTTTGAAAGAATTAAAAATGGATATTCTTTCGACGTAAATGAATCTGAAAAATTCTCCTCCTTTTTCAGTAAAGAAATGCTAAATAATTTAGCAGATGGCAATGAACAATCAGGATTCGCTTTTTACAAAGTCATCTGGCTCGGAGGTCGATCAACACACTTGATCGTAACTTCTAATCTAGACACAAGTAAGCCTATTCCCATTATCGGATTGAATGGAACAGGATTTAATCATTGCCTCAGTGATCAACCCTGTCCTGGACATTGTGCGAATGTGGATGCTAATGGTCTTGATATTGTTGCTCCAAATCCTATTACTTCCGAAAAAGGAGATTTGACCAGTCACTATATTCCAATTTGGGATCCTAAAAATCTATAGTAGACTTTCAACAGCTAATCGCAACTATGATCTATTACAGATTAATGCTATTGATGATTTTAATAGTTGGTTATGGCCATTCTAATGCTCAGGAATTAGACTTATCCTTTCATCATCTTACCGAGGAAAATGGGCTTACCAAATCTAGTAAATATTTTCTATCAAAAGATAGCAAAGGGTATGTCTGGATAGGTTCAGAGGATGGTTTACTTCGTTTTGATGGTGTCCATATCACCAGGTATCAAAATGAAGTAAATGATCCTTTTTCTCTGATTGATAATGTTATTACTAGCAAATGTTATGAAGACGCAGAGGGAAATTTATGGTTTACCAGCGCCACATCAATTAACTGCTATCGCAGAAAGCAAAATGACTTCGTTAGCTTTTCCAATTCGACAAAATCAGAAAATTATCATGCCTTTTATTTAGACAAAGCAAGCAAGCTTTGGTTAAGAATTGGAGAAGGTGATAAAGGAGCACTTTACACCTTTGATTTAGCGACACAATCATTTGAGCAACACCTACCATTACAAGGAGAGCAATGCACCGCCATCACCAATCAAGCCGGAGCATTGACCCAGGTAATTTCAACGTCCTTGTCGGAAAAACCGGGATTATTATGGACTGATTTGACAACTAGAAATACGAAATTTATAGAATTTCTATATACATCAGATGGTAGAGAAATGCCTTTTTCTAGTCCTACCCGAAGTGTCTTTATAGATTCAGAGAATACAGCATGGGTTGGAATTTATAATGGAGTAGGAAAATATAAACCTGGCAGTTCAACGGGCATTATTGAAATAAAACGGAATCAAGATATAGATACTGACATTGGATATGTTTCAGATATAGTAGAATTAAATGCTAACTATTTAATTGTTGCCGCTTATAGTGGATTGTTATTATTTGATAAAAGATCACATAGTTTCACGCATCAATTTCGCTATGAAAGCAACCATCCTTTTTCTTTAAAACTCAAAGCACCAAATAATTTATTTCTTGATCCGGAAGGCACCTTATGGTTGTCAGGTGCTCATCAGGAAATAGCGTTTAGTTCTTTACTAAAAAATAGATTTTCTAAACTTGTAAAAACATCCGGTAGTTTTATTACTACCATAGCAGAAGATCCTAATGGTAATATTTGGTGTGGGACACTTGATTCTGGCATCTATGTTTACAATCAGCAAAAAGAATTTTTATTCCGGAGTTTTAAATTAAAAAATCCTACACACCCGCAAGGTTATACTGACATTAAGCCTTTAGATTTTTTTATAGATCAAAAACAAAATCAATGGTGGGGAAATTTACAAAGCACCTATTTATTATGGAATGAAGAAACAAAAATGTTTGAATTTGACATGGCTTATTTTCTCGGGGTCGGAGGAATGAGTTCTGCTCAAATCAATTATAATTATAGTCTGTCTAATGGAAAACACCTTATTGCTAAAGGGTCAGAAATTTTTGAATTAAAACTTAGACAAGAAAAAGTTGATACCGTATTCTGGCGTAATTTAAATTATCTTGATCTGCAGACCATTGAGATTATTTTCGAAGATCGAAACAAGCATATTTATCTCGGAGACGATCAAGGTCGACTAGTTATGCTTAATACAGACCAACAACAAGTACAAAAAATTCTTGACATTAAAGACGCAGGAATTATTACTGCGTTTAAAGAGGATCTAAAACGAAATATTGTCTGGGTCACCAGTTCTAAAGGGCTTGGAAAAATAGATCTCAAAAGTTTCAAATTTTATCCTTTGAATGAAATAGAACACCAATTTCCAAAAGAGGCGTTAAATGGAATCGCACTCGACAAATCCGACCAAGTTTGGCTGCTTGGAAATAATGGATTAATTCGATACCATCCGGAGACTAAAGACTTTCATCGCTTCGGTACTTCAGATGGACTACTCTCCCCTGTCTTTAACAAAAACGCTTGTCTTACCGCATCAGAAACTGGGGAAATATGGCTAGGAGGGAAAAACGGTGTGAATATTTTCAGGCCAGCTGAGATCAAATTACTGAATACAAAACCAAATGTCCAGCTATCCCGATTGATGATCAATGATGAAATTTATCACCCAACAGAAAATTTAAATGAACAAGAAAAATTTTCTTTCAATTACGATCAAAATACGTTGTCTTTTGAGTTTGTAGCGTTGGATTATAGCGATCCAAGTGCTAACAGATTCCGCTGTCAGATGATGGGCTACGATCAAGAACCTATTGAATTGGGGAATAGAAATTTTATTCGATATGGAAACGTACCGGCTGGAAATTACTCGTTTATCGTTTGGGGTAGCAATTCTGATGGAATTTTTAATGAGGTCGCACTGCAAAAAAAGATAACCATCATTCCGCCATTTTATCAAACTTGGTGGTTTTACCTTCTGTGCACTTTAATCATAAGCGGAATCATTTATACGGTTTTAAAATATCGTATCGAACAAGCTTTAAAAGTAGAACGGCTACGGGTAAAAATTTCTAGTGACCTCCATGACGATGTTGGTGGGTTGCTTTCTGGGTTGGCCATGCAAACCGAACTGCTAGAACGAACGGCAGATGAAAATACCAAACCTAAACTTAAACGAATTGGGGAACTTAGCCGCAGTGCTATGTCTAGAATGCGAGATACCGTTTGGGCCATAGACGCTCGAAAGGATAAACTAGAAAATCTGGTTGATCGGATGAATGAGCATGCCGAAGAAACCTTGATTCCAAAAAACTTTAGCTATAATGTCAACGTAGAAAACTTAAATTTAAGCACCAATATACCAACGGATATCAGACAAAATTTATACTTAATTTACAAAGAAGCCATTACGAATACGGCCAAACATTCGAATGGAGATCATGTGGAGGTGATGCTTAAAAAATCCGGTAATGATTTTTTAATGCGGATTTTAGACAATGGAAAAGTCATCAATAAAAATTATAAAACAACCGGGCAAGGTTTGAGTAATATTAAACTACGTGCTAAACGAATTGAGGCAGTAATTTCTATATCCACTGATGTCGGTTATGAAATAATTCTGAGCCGTAAAACTTTTTGATAGGTTTTATTTTGAAAAAAGCAGCTTGCGAATTAGGCAATTAAATTGCTTCAAAAACCGCAATCTCAATCTCAATCTCAATCTCAAATTGGGCAAACACAAACAGGTAAGTTTTTTTTAATGGCATATTCTACCTATTAGCTATAAGCCTATTTTTTATTGAAGTTGTTTAATAATTCCAAAAGCAGCCGAGAACTAGAGAAAATTATTCAAATCCCCGCCTGACCGATGGTCAATCGGGCAGCCTGCCTGGCTAAGACGCCAGTCAGACAGGGGAGCCTCTTTTTTGAATGAATCCCGAAAGCGTTCGGGATTGATGAGAAAAAAGGCGCCTGTCCCGAACTTGATTCGGGGAAGAGTTGGAGAATTTTATCAGTTCGCAGGCAATTTGGGAGTTTTTAAACAACTTCATTACTCAACATTTCCTTTTACAGAAGTTGAAATAAACCCTTCATTTGTTCTTAAAACAATATCCATAAACGCCTTAAGCGGGCCATTCTGGTTTTCCATTTGTAAGCATATTTTTCCAACGATAGTCTAAAGGTCCTTTCTGGCAGTGCCCCACATCAATATGTGGTTCAGAGACTTCCATTCTTAGTATAATTTTGCTACCAGTTAATTTATTTTTTAAACCTCAAAATTCAAACGTATGAATCTCTCAATTCAATCAGGTACTGTTACTAATTTTACGGCGTCTAGAAAAACAGGATGGCATCAGGTTAACTTTCCACAGCCATTTCCATCTACTCCGGTAGTTTTCGCCCAAACCCAAACCTATAGAGGAGGAGATACGCCTGGGATCAGAATCCAAAATGTTTCCACTACTGGTTTTGAAGTTAGAATGGACGAATTGCAAGCTCATGGTGCAACTTCCTCTGTACAAGGTAACCTAGGTAAGTTTGTAGCAGATGGAGTTCATCCTAATCCTGAAACACTTGGATGGATGGCAATTAGTTAATAAGGCATTAGTACTTAATTATTCAAAACGCAATAGCTACGGTTGGTGGCTATTGTTGTTTTCATTTACCCAAGAAAACCAACTTCGTAAAAAAGAATTTTACCAAATGAAAGAACTTACCACTAACATAAATTCTGAGGAGTTGAAAGCTCAGTTTAAAACGAAACCATTGATTCATTTGACGGCCATGATTTCTAACTGGGTACTTATAATAGGTACTATTTATTTGTTTCAGCGCTTGGCCATAATTTGGTTATACCCCGTGGCAGTAATTATAATTGGTGCAAGAATGCATGCTTTGACCGTATTAATGCATGATGCTACACACTATCGGTTTTTAAAAAATCGAAAATGGAATGATTGGATTTCTAACGTGGCCATCATGTATCCTATATTTACTTCCATTGAAAAGTATAGATACAATCACATGAGACATCATCAACATTTAAACACCATGGAAGATCCTGACTGGGTCGCTAAACTTACTAAAAGAGCATTTCAATTTCCTAAAAAGAAATCTGAATTCTTACTCAATCTATTTTCTTATTTGCTACTTTACCAAGGAATTCTAGATGCTTTGTGGTTTTTAAAAAGATATAAAAATCCGGACAAGCATAAAAAAGTAGAAGTAAAAAGTGAAAACCAAGTTTTAAAGCATGGCTTTTACATAGTATTATTTAGCACATTATTAACATTTAATTTGTTCCAATCATATTTACTTTTCTGGATCATTCCTTATCTAACCGCCTTCTTTATGTTTCAATATATTCGGAGTGTGGCCGAACATTTTGGGGAATTAGCTTATGAAGATAGTTTGTCTTCCAGTAGAACCATCTTGCCTACCACCATGGAACGATTTTTAATTGCGCCACATAATGTTAGTTATCATCTTGAACATCATTTATTTCCGGGCGTTCCTTTTTATAATTTACCAAAACTGCATGAAAAATTAATGAAAACTGAAGCATATCAAAGGAAGGCACATATCACAAAAGGATACTTTAGCGGATTATTAGAAGAATTAGGAAAAGTTGAGTAAAGGTCATAAATACGTGATTTTGGATTGGTAGAAAACACTTATAAGTTTAAATCATATTTTGATCAAGGTCTCCTATTTTCTTGAAGGAAGGTTTTGTGAAAGGTCGGGTAATGACAGATAGGTTTTGTGGAAAGTCTAAAAATGATTGGTAACGATGTAAATTATTCTTTAATAATATACAAACTACCTTCTTTTAACATTGAAGTTGTCTGGGAGAATCACTTAGAATTTTATTTTAATCAAACCTATTCTTCGCCCATTTTTTAGCGATTTGCAGGACGGTTTCTAACATCACGGGGTCCCATTTTTCTACTTGCCAAGTGGATTTTGCTAGGGTAGAACGAAGCAATAGTTCTTGGGCGTGAGGGGTATCCTTGGCTGTTTCAAAAATATTTGAAAGTGCTATTTGCTGTTGGTGCAAATTAATATCTTCAAAAGGGTCTGCTAGATTTTGAAATTTAGGAGGGAGGAATTTTTTTAAAGAGTCAGTGCTTGCGTGCTCATTAAATTTTGCAACAATCTTTTCCATGGTAAAAAAATCATTCTGAAAGGTTTGTTTTTCAGCTTCGGTTTTTAACCCAACCCCTAATTGTTCTAAAACGATGTATTTTAGATTTGGGCATTTTGGAATCGTCTTTTTTAACAATTCAAAAACCTCAACTGGAACTGCGTCGTCGTGGGTGTCTCGTCTTATTTTTCTATCTGGTTCCAAACTTGCATCTTCCCAGGAACCGCCAGAGATGTGGATTTCTCGCACTAGGCTTAGATCATAAGCGGCAATCAGCGTCTTATAATCTAAATTGAAATTATGGAGATGGCAATAAAAATTATGAAGATCTAAAATGATAAATCCGTTGACGGGTGCCAAGAGGTTGGCTAAGAAATCACCGTGTTGTTTAACATCTTCTAAAGTATATGCGAAGGCCAAATTTTCCAAACCAACCGGACATTCTGCCGCTTGCGCAATCCGTTGGAGTCGATCCTGTCCAAGTCGCAAGGTCGTAGGTGTATAAGGAATGGGAACAGGAGCACCATCGTGAAAATTGGCACCGGTCATAAACCCAAAATGTTCAGTTACATGATCGAAGGTATATTTTTTGGCAGTTTCTTCTAGATGTTTTAACCAAGTCTTTTGATCCTCCGACCAACGACCAGAAAAAAGCGAAAAGAAAACACCATGACCAACCAATCGATTGGCTCGACTATAAGTCTGTAAAAGTTCTTCATACCAATCAGGCACTTCTGCCAAATGAAAAAGGGTATCGAATGACCATTCGATACCCTGAACCTTTTCTGAAGAAAATAATGGGAGAGATGCCAGTAAAATATTAGTATCCAAATTACATGCAATGGAAGGTAATAACTGGCTCATCTCAAGTTTTGCTTAATTTTTCTAAATTAGTTTTTATCCCATACCACAGGGACCACATTCAAATTCTACTTTAGCGGTAGCATTTGTGGTACTAGTACATTTTTCATCACAATCTTCATTGTGCTCATGGACGACTTCACTATTATCTCGAACCAACTCACAGGAAGTGGCTGCTGTTCCTAAAGTCGCGCCAATTAAAATGGCTTGTAATAGATTTTTTGAAATTTTCATATATACTTTATTTTATTGGTAATACATACAACGTGGCCAGTTTTGCGGAGCATGAACGTGACCTAGGCTGTGTTCTCTTTCTACTCTTTTCTTTTAAAATAATTATCACATCCATCAATATAACTATTGTTGAATGCTACTCTATTATGGCAGAATAAAATTTGTCCGTAAAGTTCAATTACAATCGGGTCACTTATATACTTACCCCCAATTTTCAACCAATGATGGTGAATATTTAGTTGAATCAAAATACACTTTTTTGCCAAAATAAAATTCAGCTGGAGTATATTTTTTTCTTTTAATTTTTAAAGAGGAATGTGGCTTTTCAAAATTATA
>CALFWZ010000179.1 GCA_937928405.1 uncultured Saprospiraceae bacterium | reverse complement strand
GCAGGGAAAGCAGGATTAAATGGTTGACAATCTTGGTTGTTACATACTCCATCATTATCTGAGTCTCCTCCTTGGTTATCACATGGGTTACTTACCGTTCCTTGACATCCACAACCATCTGCAGTTACTACATCATTTTGAGTATTTGAATTGCCATCATTACAGGCAGTTCCTGGTGTAGCAGGGAAAGATGGATTAAATGGTTGGCAGTCTTGGTTGTTACATACCCCATCGTTATCACTATCTCCTCCCTGTGCGATACATGGATAACAATCAAAAACACTAAGCCGATTGATAGTTATTGTTCTACCACTACAATTGCCTGAAGAAGATTCATTAGGACCACCAGTGCAAGTAGTAGTCCTATAAAATGTAGTTGAATTGGCTGGTGCACCTACTGGTACAATATTAATATCTGCATTGCAGTAAGGGGCGACAAATGTCGTGCTTGACCCGGAATAGACTATTCCTAGGTCGTTCTCATAATAACCAATGCCGTCACAATATTCAAGACACCAAATCTGGGCATCGCAGGTAGTTGGATTGTTTACAGTCATATATCCATCTTGAGGCGTAGTTCCTTGACATCCACAACCATCGGAAGTGACCACATCATTCTGGGTATTTGGATTTCCATCATTACAGGCAGTTCCTGGGGTTGCAGGGAAAGCCGGATTAAAGGGTTGACAGTCTTGGTTGTTACATACACCATCGTTATCACTATCTCCTCCCTGTGCGATACATGGATAACAATCAAAAACACTAAGCTGATTGATAGTTAATGTTTTACCACTACAATTGCCTGAAGAAGATTCATTGGGACCACCAGTGCAAGTAGTACTCTTATAAAATATAGTTGAATTGGGTGGAGCACCTACTGGTACAATATAAATATCTGCATTGCAGTAAGGGGCGACAAATGTCGTGCTTGACCCGGAATAAACTATTCCCAGGTCGTTCTCATAATAACCAATACCGTCACAATATTCAAGACACCAAATCTGAGCATCGCAGGTTGTTGGATTGTTTACAGTCATATATCCATCTTGAGCTTGAAGAAGAATTGGCCCAAGTCCAAAAAATGCTACTAAGCATAAGGGAAATGCTTTTCTTTTCATTAAAAGAAGCATTTGAACAGCACATCGAACAATATGCACTGAGTAATGTAAAGAGTTTAACATAATATAAGTTGTTTTGATAAAATAAAAAAATAAATTCCATTCAGATTAAGATCGTTTCTATCAATAAAGAGTATAGTAAACTACCTCCAACACTACTAAGAGGATAGCATTGAATAACTAACTATTATCGGTTTATTGAAATTTATAATGCTTGAAATCAAGTTGCTTTCTTCAAAGCATAAATGGGAGGGTACAGTTTTTGGAGGGAAGATCTATAGCATTCTTAAATTTAACACTTGTGGTTGTATGTATTATGCTACAAATATATTCTGGTTTCATTAGCATTTTTGCCCTTTTGACACCTTCAAATGAACATATCGTTAGGACAAAACAAACATTACCTAGGGTGAATTGTACATTTTCATTTACTTGCGGTTTCATTTATGGTTATTCCTTAAAGAAAACCGTATCATAACTTTTTTTAGGTAATAAGTTTTATAGGACCTACGAACGACTCTGCACCCACTCCTATTACAATAAGTGTGAATACAGTAAGATGCTTTCATCGACATCTAATTTATTTTCCATTCAGAAGCGAGCTCATAGACAAGGTTGAACTAGTGCCAAATGAAAATCAAATTAGAGTTTTATGCTGAAAACACTCAACAGGATAAAAGCACTGATAAATTATATTTATTACACTCGCTAGTTTAAATCTTGAAAGTATTTAATTATGAGAGAGAGATACATACTACTGATTATATGTTGTCTAATTTTTCAATTGGGCTCAGCTCAAAACACAGATAGACAACGAGCTTTATCCAATATTTTATCTTTGGAATTAGTAGCAGAAGAGGATTTTGCAGTATTTGAGGATAGTCTCAATAATAATAGGTCTGTCTTAACCAATACAGACCTTGTCACAATATATCAGAGAGCTACAGACCAATCTAAAATTATAAAAAACGATTCCTTATTTTTTCGTTATGCAGGACTTTTGAATTACACCTATTTAAAATCATTTGAGCTTGATGTCGCTATTAAGCATAATCAAGATTTAATCAATTATACAATTGATGTAAAAGATACCATTCCTTTAATAAGATCTATAGCGAGATTAGGAAATTGTTATATGATGAAAGATAGCCTAACAACTGCCTTAAACGCTTATAAAAGGGCTTTTGATTTGGCCAAAACTTATGGTAATAGAAAGGTGTTGAATTCTGTTGCCATCAACTTAAGCCATTGTTATATTTCGATAGGACGTGATGAAGACGCAACTTCTTTACTTAAAAATACAATTACGAGATATAAAGAGGGGGGAAGTGTGGAAGCATTGAATGCTTTAGTCTATAGCTATACTTTTTTAACTTTAATAGAATTTAAGGATTCCATGGAAAATATAAATATCATGGACGAATTAGAACAGGTTGTTTATCAGTCAGAAAATCATCCAGATTTTAACCAGAGCAACTCATTAATGGCAGCTTGTAGTCAGGCTTATTTCTCTTTATTTATTCATTATATAAGGGTTAATTCAGATTTAAAAAAAGGGGAATATTTTTATCAAAAATTATTAAATGCCGAATTCGGATTGGGAAATCAAAAATATATTGCCTCCTTCCTTCATGCAGTGGCAAATAAAGATCTGGTAACTGCGAAAAAATTTATCAATAAAAAAAACGAAAAAGAGCATGGAGAACTCTATTTGACCTTTGCTTTAGATTACTACAAACAAACTCAAGATTTTGAAAAGCAATTAATTTATACTAAAAAAATAAATGATAAAAAGATAAGAGACTTAAAAGCAGATAAGGTGAATCTTAACAACTTTGCAAAAGTAGAACTTGAAAATGCAAAAAAAGGAAAAGAGCTAGCTTTACTTCAAAAGGAAGTGGACAATCAAAAGCTTCAACAAATATATCTTTTCTCCATTTCCTTTCTTCTTGGTGGATTGCTACTATCTATTTTATATGCTTTTCTACAAATCAAAAAACGAAATAAATCTCTTAATGAACAGAAAAGTATTATTGAAAAACAAGCCATAAAACTTAGAGCAGTCAATGAACAAAAGTCGATTTTTTTTACTAACGTCGCGCATGAGTTTCAAACACCGCTTTCTATTATGACAGGATTGGCTAAAAAAGTCAAATCTCTAGAAAATCTAGAAGATGCTAAACCATTGCTTCCTATTATCATTAGAAATGGAACACAATTGTCGGAATTAACTACTCAAATCTTAGACCTGACTAAAAATGAAGAAACTTCTTATCCATTAGACCAAGGTTATTTTCATCTTGGTGAACTCATCAAATATCAGGTCCATGAGTTACAACATTTAGCAGATTCGAAAAACATAACAATTGATTTGCAAAATAAACTAGAAAAGCAAGTCATCTTTTCAGATGTGTATAAATTTAAAACGATCGTTAAAAACTTGATATCTAATGCGATCAAGTTTTCTCCGCTCAATTCAGCAATCAAGTTGGCCCTCAACTCCGTAGATAAAGAAAATATAGCAATCACTATTTCAGATAATGGCAAAGGTATTCCACAAGAAGATTTAACCATAATTTTTGATCGTTTTTATCAGTCGAATAATAAAAAAGAGGAGGGAGGTTTTGGTATAGGATTAGCCATTTGTAAAGAATATACAAAAGCATTAGGTGGACATATAAAAGCGCAATCAATTCTTGGCAAAGGAAGTCAGTTTGTACTAGAAATCCCTACCAATGTTAATGGCCAATTGATCGAAGACGCATTGATCCAAAAATTTCCAATTAAAGAATATACTAAAGAAAGCATCCTCACTAATCAAACCAATCAGGATAAAAGTATTCTAATCATAGAGGATAATCTAGACTTTTGCAAATATCTTTCTTCGATATTGGCCAGCAGATACCAACTAGTGTTTTTTCACAATGGCTATGATGCACTTGATTATTTAAAATCCGATTCACCGGACTTGATCATTACAGACTGGATGCTTCCTGAAATGAACGGATTGGAATTAGTAAAAACATTAAAGGAATCTTTAGAAAGTAAACGAATTCCAATCTTAATGCTTACGGCAAGAGGAATGATAACAGATCAACTCAAAGCATTACGTGAAGGAGTCGATGATTTTTTAGTGAAAAATTTTGAAGAGGAAATACTTATCCAACGTATCGAAAATCTACTCTTACGTTCTGGTTCTGGCTTTATCAAAAGTAATCCATTAAACAATACTTTTTCTAGTCCTACTGATCGTATAGCAAAAAACATCTCCAAACAAGATCAAGAATGGTTGCTGCAATTTGAAAGCTCCATCATGCCAAGACTTCAAGCATTTGAACTGAACTTAGACGAAATAGCTCTTATGATGAATATGAGTGTTACTCACTTAGGACGAAAAATGAAGTCCATTACTGGGATTACACCAAAAAAATACATTCAAGAAATGCGCTTTTGGGAAGCAAGGCGAATGTTAGAATTACGACTTGTAGACTCTGTAAAAGCAGCTTGCCTTTCCGTAGGTTTTAAAGACCAAAGTCACTTTTCAAAAAAATTCAAAGACAAATTTGGAAGTTATCCTAGTGATTTCCTTTAGATCATATTTAAACTTTCATGATTGAGCGAAAGCTTAAACATGATCTTAGAGGTATGTAAAAGACAGGTAGTTTTTAAAAGAAAACTTAATATATCCACTCCATATTTTCTCTCCTTCCACAAAGCGGTATCCATAGCTTCTAATGGATAGTTTAAGGCCATTTAATTCAAAAAAAACACTAATTTAATTAATCAAAACTTCAAATGTTCTTTTTACCGCATGTATTGGTCTTTTTATCTCACTATTCGTACTAGTAAATGCCTTCCGAAGGTATAGTTGTTGATAGATTTCAGGTATAGTTGTATTAAGTTTTTGCATTGATGCTAAAACAATAAACAACCTAATTAAAACCTCAAAGACAAACCTCAACTTTCAACTAAATGATCTATCAAATACTTAAGATATTTTTTTTGACAATCCTTTTATGCGGAATTTATATCGGATCTCTTTCGCTTTTGGAACAGGAACAGAAAAGCATAAAAAACATTGCTCAAAACCAAGTACCTCCTTCCTATCAGCAGAATGTCTACTTTGAAAAAAACATCGGTCAGTTCTCAAACAAAAAGGTACTCTATCGAGCAACTGATGCCCAAGCAACCCACTTTTTTCTTCAGAATGAAATTCGTTCTGTCATTCAAGGTAGTGGCAAAAATGTAACGAACTATGCCTATTCCATAAAATTCCACAACACGAGTGCATCCACTGAAATCACCAATCATAAAAAAAGAGATATCCGTAAAGGAGTACAAAACTACATTAAAGGAAAAAAAAACTATAAAAGTATTCCCATCTTTTCTGACTTGAATTATGAGCATTTATGGCCTGGGGTGAATGTCTCTTTTTACACGCAAAAAAATCATATGAAGTACGATTTCATCGTACAACCTCATGCTGATCCTGATCAAATCGTTTTCTCCATCAAAGGAGCCAAAAACATTCAGGTAAATGAAAAAGGAGAATTAGAATTCACCACTGCTGTAGGTACGCTTCAGAAAGGAAAGCCTTATACTTATCAACTCGTTGATGGGAAAGAAAAGGAAATTCCCTGTCAATATTTAATTGAAGGAAATCACATTACATTTAAACTAGGCAGCTATGATAAAACCTTACCTTTAATCATCGATCCAATCGCCTTAAAATGGGCCACTTTTCTCGGTGGAACACAAGATGAAAACCCTAGTACTATTCATGCAACTGACGATTATATTTACTCCACTGGCTATACGAATAGCCCTGACTTTCCCTCGACAGTGGGTAATGGGTATCAAAGTGAAAGCGATGTATATGTTACTTGCATGGAGAAAGATGGCTCTGCTATTGTATGGAGTACCCTAATTGGAGGTGCAGGCATTGACAGAGGGGTGGGAATTACCGTAGATGAACAAGGTGATGTCTATGTAATTGGAGAAACCAGGTCATCAGATTTTCCAATCAACGGCCAGGTTACAGCCTACGATAACACAGCGAATGGAAATGACGATATTTTCATTTTGCGATTGTCTCCCGATGGAACTACTTTAAAATACAGTACATTCATCGGTTCAGGTGGAACTGAAGATGTCCTCATGAAAACTCCGGTAGTTGTAGAGGAGGTTCTATACCTTTCCGCTAAAGCAGCCGTGGGATTTCCTACCACGTCGGGAGCACTTTTTTCTTATTCTAATTCCAGTAACCCAGTCCTTTTTGGGATAGACACCAAAGTAGGTGGAACAAGTGCTTTGGTTTTTTCTACTTATATCGCTAATGACAACTTATACGGATATGTGACAGATATGGCGCTGTCTGCTGATCAAGAATTATTATTGACGGGAGTGGCTAATGATGACTTAATCATATCTCCAAACGCTATTCAAAAAACAGGAGAATTTGATGTGAATGGGAATCAAGCTCCTTTTTTAATGAAATTTTCTCTTACAGGACAATATCTGTATTCTACTTGGGTTAATCCGCTTTATGTCTCAGGAAGTTATTATGGTTATTTCAGTGGGGTGAAAGTAGATGTAGATCCGCAAGGAGATATCTATGTAGGAACGGTCGGAGCCATTGATGAGCCTGCTGCTGCTATTTTGATACACCCCTCTGTTCAGGCATTTCATGAGTTGAGTCCTTTAGCTCTCCAGCAATCGATTTCTAGTTCAAATTGGATAGAATTCATGTCACTCACCAAAATCCCTAAAGATTTCAATGCAGGATTTGAATATGTCAGTGTTCTACCCAATGTAATGAACTTTAATTCTAATGAACCCCTTTTCAAAATAGATATAAAGGGGAAAATTCATATTCACAGTACAGCATCAAACATGTTCGGTCGTAATTTTTACTTTCCCTATACTTCAGGTGCCATCAGCCAATCCAATAGTGCGGGAGTAGATAATGGTTCCAACTATTATGTGCTGCACCCCTCGGGAAGTACAGTGCTCTATGGAACTACACTTATTGAATCTGGCAATTTAGGGACCGCTTTTAATGGTATTGCAGTAGATGATGATTGCAAGGCTTATTTACAAGGAATAGCAAGAGTACGAAATGGATTTGCCATAACACCAACCTATCGGGATAGAAATACCAATAGCCAGATTTCGATTCTTCAGCCTAATTTTAATGGAGTCGGAGATAGCTATATAGCAGTGTTTGAAGATGTTTTACCTGACAATACCATTGAGGATTTTCAAGCAGGCAATAATACTTTTTGCTTAAATAGTTTGATTTACCAAAATCCAAATGAAGGACCAGTAGAGGGTACGATATCCTACACTTCGGGAGATGGCTCCTCTTCTACCCACAATCTACCTGATATTGATTGGGGGTATCGAATAGACAATCACCCGAATCCAGGAACAGTAAGCTACCAATGGCAAGTAAGTAGAAATAATGGTGCTTCTTGGTCGAATATCGATGGAGCCGTTTTATCAGTTTTAAAACCTGAATCAGAATCTACCGCAGGAAATGTCCAGTATCGCCGAGGAGTTATTAATGGATGTTGTGATACTTTATTTAGTAATGTAGCAACAGCAAGTATCGCTGGTAATTTTAATTTGAATATTGATGCACCAATAGATCCGGTGTACTATTGTGAAGGAGTATCCAAACCATTGAATATTACAATTTCAGGAGCATCAGGAAATATTTCTTGGCAATGGTATTATGGTTTTTCGCCATTAACGAATTCAGAAATTAGTCCTGCTAGTGGAAGTGGAACTGTTGCTTCGTTTTCAGCCACAATACCAACGACCATGAATGATCAAGGTTCATTAAGATTAGTTGTCACCGATGCAGGAGGATGTAAAAAAGAAACTTCGATATCCCTTCTTAAAATGTTTGCCTCTGCAGGAACAAGTACAAATTTAGCCCTTTGTCCTGATGATTTGAGCAATAATGTCACCTTAGGGCCATCAGCTGCAAACCCATTGTTTGATTATTCATGGACAGGCCCTTCTGGCTTTAGTTCAACTGAAGCAAATCCTGAAGTTTCTGTTCCGGGAACCTATACCCTGTATGTCAAATTACAAACAGATGCCACCTTTTGTACAAGTAGTGCAAGTTCTGTAAATGTAATTGCTCCTACAGCACATGACCCTGCGTTGACGGATATTTCTGATATTTTCTTTTGTCAGGATGATGCACCTGCTGCTATCGGTCTAAGTGGAAATGCACCAACAGGCTATGTGTTTCAATGGTCTCCGGGAATCAATCTAGATAACGCTCAAGCATTTAGTCCAACATACGACCCTGGGATTTTACCCTATGGTGAAACACCAATTGCAGAATTGACCTATACCTTTACTGCTTTGCGATTGAATGATGGTTGTGTTTTTGAGCGAATGGTAACGGTAAGCAATACTGCTTTAGCGAATGCTGATGCTGGAGATGACGTTGGTAATTGCGGTGCTATTCCAATTAACATTTTAGGAGATGACAACACCACAGGTCAGTACTGGCAGTGGCAACCAATCAGTACAACCTATCCGGGCGGATTGCCAATGCTTACAAGTGACCCAGCGTTTAGCTTAGATGGCCTAAATACGACCTCAGGAACAAATAAATTTGTGGCAGTGACAGGACCTAGCTTAGCAACTTGTTATGAAATAGCTTTTGAATTGCAAGCCTCTTTTGTTCCGTTTCCCAATACTTGCTTTTCTACCGATTATACTGTTTTAACCATTTGCCCAACTTCGAGCTGCAACATTTGTCCAAGTTTAACAACTGATCTTGAAGGGAGTGGTGGACTTTGTGGTAGTGGTGGTGGTATTACTTCTTTAATTACTGCCTCAGCTGATGAAAGTTTACAATTGGAGTGGACCACCTTATCAGTAGACGGAGTTGTTCAGCCAGCGGGAACAGCTCCGCGGGGTTTATTCACGAATAACAATGGTACGCAGGGAATAGCTATTAACCCAACAGGTCCACATCCAGCAGAAATCATTGTGAATTTTGATGATCCTGCATGGGGATGGGCAGGAGCGAATGTAGTGATATATCAATTGCGGGCCTATGGAACCATTAACGGAACTACCACGGACTGTTCAACAACGTACAGGGTATTTTCCGGTCAAAACGCACAAAACGCTATTGCTCTAATTGACAATACGATCAATATAATCCCTAGTCCCGGAACTGAGATTTCAGGATGCAATACAACGCCTTATACCATTACAGGAATTGATCATGCTCAGGCTCCCAGTAATGATTTCATCTGGAATTGGGAAGAAGAAAATGGAGGAACTGCTTCAATTATCTCAGGAGGCAATACCCCTTTTCCTACTTTGAATCCTTTAACTAGTACGAACTATATAGTAACTGCCCAAGATACCGTTACAGGGTGTTTGGCTATCGATACAATGACACTATCTGTAAACTCATTGATTGCCAATGCAGGAAGTGATGTAAATAACCTTTGTGAGGGATCGCTTTATCAACTAGGTACTTCATCGATAAACAACCCAAATTACACCTATTCTTGGTCTCCTTCTGCCGGATTAAATTATCCTATTGGTACTCCCAATAGCAATGTGCCTCAGCCCTATTTGATAATGCCATCTGCATCATCTGGAATTACTTATTCGGTCACTGTCACCGATCCGATTTCAGGATGTCAAGTTTATGATGAAGTTGTTTTAACCACTAATACAAATCCACCAACTCCAATGACTGCTAGAAGCTATAGCTACTGTGCGGGCAATAATATTTTTGTCAACGCAGAATTCCCTCAAGCAGGACATACTTATCAATGGAGTGTCTTTAGTGGTGGTGGAAGTCTGTCTTGGATTCAAGATCCAACATCATCAAGATCCTATTTTAATATTCCTTCTGGTACAGCTACAGGGACCTATGTTTTTCAACTGACAAAAACTAAAGGGTTTTGTGGTTCTACCACCCAAAACTATACGATTAATATAATAGACCCACCTGTATTAACTTTAGCAAGTTCTCCTCCAAGTTGCTCCACGCCATATACGGCAATTACTTCTACCTTGGCAGGAAGATGGTCGCCTACGGAAGGTTTATATCAAGATGCAAATGGAACAACACCGCTTGCATCCAATACTACCACAAGTATAGTATACGTAGCCGGAACAGATGTAGATAAAAGCTACACCATCACCTCTAATGCCACAAAATGTTATTCGACTATTAATGTTCCAGCATCTGCTCCCATGGAAGTTGACGCTGGTGAAAGTATTGTAGGGTATTGTTCAGATGATGGCGCGATAACATTAGGCGTACCCAACACTGGAGTCGCTCATAATTGGACACCTATCGGTTATAGTAATGGTTTGACAGGTACGCTTTCTACTCCGACAGCAGGAGAGGCAGCAATCATGAATAGTTATTTATCTTCTACGTCAGCTAATACAACTTTTTTTAATCAAAGTACTCGTACCCCTGGAGTTTATGCGTTCCAATTGACTTCCACATTTAGTAATGGTTGTATTGGGACTGATGACATAACAATAATTGTCCCTGATGTAAGTTATGATTTTGCAGGAGCCGCTCTACAGGTTTGTCCTGGAGACGATATTGTGATAGGGGGAGCGGATAATCCACTGGGGTTTACCTATCAATGGTCAGCAGTAAATCCTAGTACTGAAAATTATACTATTCAAAATCCCACCGTTGCCAATCCGACGGTAAGCCCAATGGTTCCGACCACTTACAGGGTTTTAGCTATACATGCTTTAAGTGGATGTGTAGTTGAGCAAATGGTAACAGTCGATGTAAGTCCTAATCCAGCAATATCAGATGTAGATATGGCTGTCCAATGTCACCCAATTAGTTCTGTCAATCTTACTGCTCAGATTCCTAGTTATGGAAGTTATGTAAACCCTATTTGGTATCGAAATGGAGTCCCTGGCTTTGTAGAAAATACACCCTCTTCAGTTACTCCTTTACAAACTACGGAATATTTTTTAGTAGCTGAAAATAGTTTAGGCTGTCCAGATACGGCAATGGTGATCGTTAATATTGACAATCCACAAACGCCATCTATTCCACCAATTGCGTATTTAGGATGTTCAGATCTTACCATTGATTTAACTGATTTTGAACCACTTCTTTCTGATCCAACGTTTTATTTCGAATGGCATTTTGCCAATAATACAAGTAATAGTACCTTAATTACGGATACTAATGTTGAGGCCGGGACTTATTTTTTATTTGAAATAAGTCCAAATGGTTGTGAAAGTACGAGTGATCAAATAACTGTACAGAGAGTATCGAATTGCACTGAAATTTGTGGTGATGGTATAGACAACGATGATGATGGATTAACAGATAATGCTGATAATGATTGTTGTGCAGCTCAAGCTCCTACATTATCTAAACAATAATGAAAAGACCTTTTGGTTCTTCCTTCAAACTCATCTTTTGTTCCATCTAAAACTAGGGAAGTTTTTTATCTTAATAAAAAGGATACGCTCCTTTTTCAAAGACTATCTCTATCTAAATTACATAGCTTTTCTCATTACAAACGAACAAAATTAAATCACACCTTTATAGTTAGTTGTAAAACAATAAGCCATTCCTGATTAAATTCAGGAATGGCTTTTTTCATTTAAAAACGCATAAATAAAATTTTCTTTCCCATAAGTTTCCAACACAAAACACATCATTGACATGACTATCCTTTAGCTAATTTTTCAACATTTATTTTTCCCGATTATTTCTCACAAAATTTTCATAAAGTAACCTAAGCCCATTACCTCCAAAATAACACTATACTCAAATTCTTTATTTTTCAATGTCACAAATCAATAAAAAAAATATTTTTCCATACCCCTTCTGGCATTTTTTTAGATTAAAGAGCACTGAGACAAAAAATCAATTCTAATCTAAAGAGATTAGTTTTTTTGTACAACGAGACAATAAAATACAAAGTCATTCTCATCCACCTTCCAGATCACATTTAGCATTTTAATCTTTAATTAAAACACAGAAAATGGAAAAATTTCTAGACAAATTTCTCAAAACCCAAAAAAAGTGGGTGCGTTTCTTTTTATTACTATTCCAAAGAAATAATAGTCAAAGCTTTTTAAAATTCCCTACTCTTCTTAGCTTAATTCTATTCTTAACTTTAGTCAGTGTCCAGTTATCCGGACAATGTGTTACGACTTCTTCCTTTTTATGGGATAATGGATCGGGCAGTGGTCAAACTTGGATTGAAAGTGATTTCACAAGAGTTTATACTGACGTTGGTGGGAGTGGAGTTAATGTGACACTACAGTTAACTGATAATGATGGCCAAAACTGTGACCTAGGCAATCCAAGTGGATTTGGAGACTATACAGAAACAACTGGTGGTTTTGGAAACAACGTACTTACTTATCAAATGACTTCCGGAAATAGCAATCAAATTGTTGAATTTAAATTTACATTTTCAAAACCCGTCTTTATGGATGCTTTTGAAATATTTGACATTGATTATAATGGAAATGGTACCGCATTAGAAACCTTTCAGGATGAGATTGCTTTTTCTTCTAATAATGCTGGAGTAAATGTACCAATCACCATTGGCCAACATCCAAGCGCAACAGCTTCCATTGTTGGAATTAATGGTCAAACTGCTGCTGCAAATTACGCCGCAGGCGTTAGTGGTAATGTAGGCCATACCGACCCGAATGGTGCAGTACTCGTTTCTGTTTCAAGCCCAATTACAGAATTTATAATTCAATATTCTAATGGACCATCTGATGATGGACAAAGTGATGATCACGCAGTATCTGTATCTGGCTTTACCTTCTGTGAAGTTCCACCAGATAATGACAATGATGGAATCCCCGATATAACGGATATAGACGATGATAATGACGGAATCACAGATGCGCAAGAATTATGTGGAACTGATCCAGTTACCCCTAGTACTTCAGCTATTAATATTTCAATAAATTTAGATGGTTTTCCAGGTGAAACAACTTGGACATTAAATAGTCCATCAGAACAGGTGGCATCAGGTGGACCTTATGGTATTGGCAATACTACGGTTAATGAAACAGTGAACGTTTCCGAAAATGGAAATTACACTTTTACCATCTTTGATTCGTATGGAGATGGTCTTTTAGGTAATACCTACACGGTAAGTGGTTCTGATTTTACAACAATTACAACTCCATTCAACGACCAAGGTCTAGCTAACACGCAAATTTCTCAAACAGAAAACTTCTCTATTACTAGTGCTAGCAGTAGTGCTTTTTCTTGTTTATCTTCGGATCCTTCCTCAGATAATGATAATGATGGCACCCTAAATTATCAGGATGCAGATTTTTGCACCTTAAATGCCAATGGTGTTTGTACAAATATGGATACTGATGGTGATGGCATCATTGACCCATTTGACACGGATAGTGATAACGACGGATGTTATGATGCAGAAGAAGCAGGTCATGGAGAAGCCATGGAAACAGATAATAGCATTGTGGCATCTTCGGCAGAAGTAGGAAATAATGGATTAGATACTTCCGTAGAAAATAATGATACAGGAACCAGTGGATTAAATTATACCATCGATGAAACAAATAGCGGAACTTATGATTTTCAAAGTAATACCGTTTCTACTGCTTGTACACCTCCACCAGACATAGATGGAGATGGAGTCGCAGATGTTGATGATTTAGATAATGATAATGATGGAATACTTGATTTGGATGAAGGGTATGTCCCATGTCCTGAACTAACCCCAAATAGTTTTGACCCAGAATTACTTCAAGCGGCGTATCATGCAACATTGATTAAGACTGGAGAAGATTGGATAATCTCAGGATCAAAACTGGATGGTACTGGAGGTGATCAGCTGACCTTTGATTATATGTCTAATATTTATAGCTATCCTGATGGTGCTATTCCAGCTAAAGTAACCGTAGGTGGAGTCTCTACGGTTGTGGTACTAATGACTAATGGAGAATTTTATACCGCAGGACGAATGGGAGATACCAATATAGGTATTGTATTGGCATCTGCATCACGACCTACTGGCGAATCTTGGGGCTTATCTACCTTGACTTTACCTTCTGGCGTAACTGCGGCAGATGTAAAGACAATGCGAGCAGCTGGTAATATGCTCATGATTATCACTAATGCTGGTATTGCTTATGTTGTAGGTCAACATGTAGATACCCAATTAGATGGGACATTTAGCCAAACTTCATTTAACCAAATTACTATGCCAGTTGGGATTACTGTTAAAGATGCCCACATTGCTGAGAACTCGATGTTCATATTAGGTTCAGATAATAATTTTTATCGTTATGGAATAAATACTTTTGATGGAGATGGCTCTGGTTCCGCTTCAATCAGTGGTACTGCTGACTTAATGACACAACCTTCTTTAGGAGGGGACTTAGTACAGTTTGAATTAGGAAATCGCGGGTCTTATCTTATCCTAGATAGTAATGGTGATATTCATGTATTAGGAAATAATAGCAACGGCCAAATCGGAATTGGAAGCACAACGGACCAAACAACTTGGACAACAATTCCTGGTGTAACAGGGGTCAAATATATTTCTGCTGGTAGACGTTCAAGACACCAATCATCCGCCGTAACATTTTACTCAGCTTTTATTGGTTCTGATGATAAGGTATATGTATTTGGGCATAATAACTTTAATGCAATCACCAATGCAGCACCAAATTATGGTGATCAAACTACACCTGTACTAGCTTCTGGTGTAAATGCAGATGCAATTAGTGTAGTAGCTGGCGGGCATATTACTCCATACATCAATTCTAGCTTTGATATTATGAATACTGGACATAATGATGGAGGTGCTTTTGGAGATGGGACTACGACTGATCGTTCAGAATATTCGGGAACTTCAATTGCCCAAATATTAGGAGCACCTGTAGTCGTAGGTTGTACTTCTGCGGGAGTAGACACAGATGGAGACGGAATACCTGATTATTTAGAGATAGATTCTGATAACGACGGCTGCCCCGATGCCATAGAAGGTGCTGGAAATTTCACCATGGCAGATATTCAAAATGATACCCTAACAGGTGGTGTGGATGAAGATGGTATTCCAACTGTAGTAACTGCTTCTGGGCAAGCAATAGGTACATCTCAGGATTCTACTCAACAAGCAGCAGCTTGTCTCACTATAGCAGAAAATGATATCAATCAAACACCGCAAGATGTAAATGTATCAGGTAATATTTTAACCAATGACTCTGACCCTACAGACGATGCACAAACGGTTCAATCTGCTAGTTTCTTAAATGCAATTGGAGTAGAAACTAATCTACCATTTGGAGCAGCTACTGATGTCTATGACGAGGCTGGAACTTTAGCTGGTTCTATAATTTTAAATACAGATGGAACTTATGAATTCACACCAGCAACTGGTTACACTGGAACAGTTCCCGTCGACTATGTTGTTGTTGACAGTAATGGTTCAACTGATACCGCAATCTTAACCATCGAAGTATTGCCTATTCCGTCTACCGACGGAGGTAATAACGATGTGATCGCCCAAGATGATACCAATACTACTGAACAAGGTGCCACCGTTACAACGCCAATACTCGCTAATGATAGTGACCCTGATGGTGATGCCTTAAGTATCATAGGAGCATTTGGTTTTGATATGAATGGAGATTCTATTGCGCTTACAACTACCCCACAAAATGTCTACGATGAAAATGGTGTCTTAGCTGGACAAGCTAGTATCGACGGAAGTGGTAATGTAATCTTCACTGCTGATAATGATTTCGCTGGTGAAGTACCAATCGAATACACGGCTACTGATGGCACCGATTCTGATGACGCTACCTTAGTCATTACGGTTGAACCTTCAAACCCTGATAACGATACCTATGCCAACGATGATGCTAGTACTGGTTTACAAGATGTAGATCAAACTGGTAATATTCTAACCAACGATAATGATCCAGAAGCAGAGACACAATCTATCGCTAGCATTCTCGTCGATACCAATGGTGACGGTACCGCTACCTCAGTAACGCCTGTCGCAGGAGCTCCAACTGATATTTACGAAGATATTGATGGTAACGGAACTCCTGAACTAATTGGTACTATTGACTTAGACCCAGCTACCGGAGCTTTCACTTTCAATCCAGAATCGGACTTTGTCGGTACTGCAGATATTCCTTACACGGCTGCTGATAATAACGGTGCTACTGATACCGCTACTTTATACTTGACTACTTTACCTAGTAATGCAACCGTAGCAGAAAACGATATCAACCAAACGCCTCAAGACGTGGCAGTCGGTGGTAATGTTTTAACCAACGATACCGATGAACAAGGCGATACGCAAACCGTTCAATCTGCTACTTTCTTAAATGCAGCTGGAATGGTAACTAATTTGCCATTAAGTACGGCAACCGATATTTATGACGAAGCTGGTACCTTAGCTGGTTCTATCACGCTAAACGCGGATGGTACATATGACTTTACTCCAGCAAATGGATATACAGGTATCGTGCCTATAGAATATATAACTGTTGATGATAATGATAATCAGGCGACAGATGCAGCAACTTTAACCATAGAAGTATTACCTACACCATCTAACGATGGAAGCAACAACGATGTGATCGCCCAAGATGATACCAATACTGCCGAGCAAGGTGCCACCGTTACAACGCCAATACTCGCTAATGATAGTGACCCAGATGATGATGTCTTAAGTCTCGTAGGAGCATTTGGTTTTGATATGAATGGAGATTCTATTGCGCTTACAACTACCCCACAAAATGTCTACGATGAAAATAGTGTCTTAGCTGGACAAGCTAGTATCGACGGAAGTGGTAATGTAATCTTCACCGCTGATAATGATTTCGCTGGCGATGTGCCAATTGAATATACTGCTACTGACGGTACGGACACAGATGATGCTACTTTAATCATCACCGTAGATCCTGCCAACCCTGATAACGACACCTATGCTAATGATGACGCTAGTACTGGTTTACAAGATGTAGATCAAACTGGTAATATCCTAACAAATGATAATGATCCAGAAGCAGAGACACAATCTATCACTAGCATTCTAGTCGATACCAATGGCGACGGTACCGCTACATCAGTAACACCTGTCGCTGGAATTCCAACTAATATCTACGAAGATATTGATGGGAACGGTACACCTGAATTAATAGGTACTATTGACTTAGATCCAGCCACAGGGGCTTTCACTTTCAACCCTGAACCAGACTTTATTGGTACCGCTGATATTCCTTACACGGCTACCGATGGTGCCGATACCGATGATGCTACTTTATATCTAACTATTTTACCTAGTAGTAATACAATTGCATCAGAAGATGACTTTAACAATACGCCTTTTGAAACACCTGTTAGTGCCGACGTAAGTACCAACGATGTGGATCAAGAAGGTGATAATCAAACCTTTACATTAGATGGCGCCAATGGTGGTATGGATTCGGCTGACGGCTCCGTAACTTTAAACTCTGATGGTAGCTACACTTATACGCCGGCGATTGGTTTTAGTGGTGAAACCTCTTTCGAATATTCAACTTGTGATGACGGTGCTCCGGCGCTTTGTGATACTTCAACAGTTTTCTTAGAAGTATTCCCTCAAGTAAATCCAGAGACCCCACAAGTATTTGCTAACCCAGATGCCAACACGGTAGAATCCGGTCAAACTGGTACAGGTAATGTCATGTCGAATGACTTAGATCCTGACGGGTTAGATCCTGCTGTTACCACTACCCTAACTGCTCAAACAGTTGTAGGTGTAGATGAAGACGGCAACCTCGTAGCTGATGCTGGTACATTAACACTGAATTCTGATGGTTCGTATTCATTTATACCAACAGGAAACTTTACAGGTACCGTAACACAACCTTATACGATTTGTAATGCAGAAGCACCAGCGGTTTGTGATGATACCCAATTGATTATTGATGTCATTCCAGACGACAGCAATACCACTTTTGCCAATGATGATGCCGAAGTAACAGATGCTGGAGTAACCGTTACCAATAATGTTGCTACCAATGATACCGATAGCGAAATGGATGCTCAAGCAATTACGGATTTCTTAGTAGACACTGACGGTGATGGAAAAGGTGATACACCCGGAACCGTAGGTACATCAACCATACTAGGAGGTACCAATGACATGGGTGCGTTTGTAGCCAACGCAGGTGAAATCACTTTAAATAGTGATGGTTCTTACAGTTTTACACCTGCACCTGGATTTGTTGGAAACGTCAACGTACCTTATACTACTTGTGATGATGCTACCAATATGGCTTGTGAAGATGCTACCTTAGTAATTTCTGTTTTAGATGTAAAACGTGATTATGGTGATGCACCTGTAACGTATCCTGCCGTCTGGCACAGAGCAGTAACAGATACTGATGATGACAATGTACTGGATGGTACAACCGACGTTTGGCTAGGAATGAATACTAGTTTTGAATCAGCCCAACAAAGCAGCCCTACTGGTACTGGTGATCAATATGATGACGCCATTAGCTTTGGAGCAAGTGCTGGTCAATTCCCATTACTAGCAGAACCAGGAGCTACTTACAACGTAGATATTATCGTAAATTCTGCTCAAGCTGATCTAGTCTTCTACGGAATGTGGATTGACTGGGACGAAGATGGAGTCTATGATGACTTCCATACTGGCTCAAGAGTCACTGCTAGTCCAGCGACTGCCACGGTAACGATTACCGCTCCTGCCACTGTTGGTAGTGCTGTCAATGTAAGATTAAGAGCAGATGATGATCCATTTGTAACAACTGATTTTGAAGGTGGAAAAACCAATGGGGAAGTAGAAGATTTCCAAGCACTTGTGGTTTTACCAGTAACTTTGACGCATTTTTCTGGTCAGGCAGCAGGATGTAACACTGATTTAAGATGGCACGCCGAAACAGAGGAAAATTTCTCTCACTATGATATTGAACGTAGTGGTGATGGACGTCTTTTCAATAAGATCGAAACCATCAAAGGAACTGGAAATACGAATACGAGTATCTGGTACAATTATACAGACAAAGCCGCCAGTCAATTTAATTACTATCGTTTAAAGATGGTAGATTTAGATGGCAGCACGGAATACTCCAAGGTTATCAATGTAGATACCGATTGTACGAACGATTACAAGATAGAACTATTTCCTAATCCAACCAGTAGTAATCTGGGCGTGATAAATGTGAAATTCTATTCTAAATCAGACGAGGCACAGATTCAGATTGTTGATATGCAAGGACGAACAGTCAAACGCCTATCGATAGGAACCGTACGAGAAAATCTAAATTCAATTCAACTTGATGTAACTGATCTAGCACCTGGTTCTTATCATCTTAATATGATAGGAGGTGGAAAAGGTAGCTCGAAGATATTTATCATTACCAACGAATAGAGCTAAACAACGCTATATAGTTGTAAAACTTTAAATCATCATATAAGCCATTTCGGAATTTAATCCGGAATGGCTTTTTCTATGGTTAAATAATTCAAACTAATTCTATTCCTTACTCTTCAATCGAAAACCTACACCATGAATATTTTCAATCTTTAAAGATTCATCCTGCTTTAAATATTTTCGCAATCGCGATATAAAGACATCCAGACTTCGTCCCAAAAAATAGTCATCCTCTCCCCATACTTTTTCTAAAATATCAGAACGTTTAATAACCGCATTTTGATTTAAAAAAAACAAATTTAATAAATCAGCTTCTTTTTGCGTAAGCACTTTATTATAAGTTCCGTTGCGAAGTGATAAATTTTTATAGTCAAAAAGATAATCTCCCAATTGGTTATTAGCGCCTTCCACATGAAAGACCTTAGATCTTTTTAAAAAGACTTGAATTTTTAGTAATAATTCTTCAATACTAAAAGGCTTGGTCATATAATCATCTGCACCCAATTTTAAGCCATGTATTTTATCTTCTTTCAACGAACGAGCCGTTAAAAAAATAATGGGTACCTCTACGTTCGTCTTTCTGATTTCTTGAGCGATCATAAACCCATCTACGTCCGGTAGCATTACGTCTAAAATACAAAGGTCAAATTGATCCTCTTTTATTTTTTGCATCGCCGAAGCCCCATCCGCACAATAGGTAATGCGGTACCCTTGCAATTCCAAATTATCACGAGTCACAAAGCTTAAACTTTCGTCATCTTCTACATAAAGTAAGTGTGGTTGCATTTGTTTGAAGTTGAAATAATGAACTGAATGAAGTTATACTAATCCACCAATCTGCATCTCTATTTCCGTTCCTTTTCCAGGTTGACTATTGAGTTGCAATCCCCAATCATGAGCATCACAAATATTTTTCACATAAAACAAACCAAGGCCAAATCCTTTCACATTGTGAACATCACCTGTGGGTACTCGATAAAATTTATCAAATACGCGCAATTGGTTTTCCTTACTGATGCCAATTCCATTATCCTGAATACCAATAATCAATTGCTTTCCTTCGTTCCGAGTCGTTAGTCTAACCTCAGGATGCTCGTAGCTATATTTGATGGCGTTGTCGATCAAATTGTATAAGATATTATTAAGGTGTAGACGATCTGCTTTTATATTAGGTTGCGTAGCCTTAAAGGCGGTAATTAGTTTACCATTTACTTCCCCCAATCGAACCTGAGCGCTTGCTGTAATTTCTGAGAGTAATTCATGCACATTTAGCGATTCTTTTTTCAGGGAAAATCCATTCCGCTCTATCTTTGCCAATTGCAATACTTTTTCTACCTGCATGTTGAGACGCTGGTTTTGATCTTTGATTATCTGTGCATAACGGCTAAGTCGTTGATCATTTTTAATGATATCATTTTTCAAAAAAACATCGGCAGAAATCTTAATAGTAGAAATAGGTGTTTTAAACTCATGGGTCATATTATTAATAAAATCCTTCTGCATTTCTGACAGACGTTTTTGTCGCATAATAATAAACATAGAGTAGATGAAAAATAAGATAGAAAAAAATAAGATGATAGAAAAAAAGATGGCCAGTCGCATATCCTCTAGTAAGTATCCTTTTTGATTAGGAAATCGAACACTAAAATAATAGTCAAAATCACCATTGGTTGGTAAGGGATTGGTCTGTGTATTAAATTCTTTGTCTTCCGAATAATTAATCCGACGACCATAGACCATCTCTCGGCTCTCACAGTCAAAAATACCATATTCAAAATCAGCATTAACGGCTCTGGCTTCGAGTTCTTTTTGCAGATAAAATTCTAGGGTATTGGCGTTAATTTCGTCGTTAATATTAACGAGATAAGTATTACTAGATTCTTGACTAATCAATCCTTTAATAGGTAAACTGTTGCGGCCATTCAACGTTTCAAGTTCTTTGGCTACGCTGAGTAAGGCAATTTTTACAGTCTGGCTAAATTCCTGTTGTTGAATATCCCACGTACGCATCACCCAGTATCCTTGAATACCCAAGATACCAATAATGGTAATGGCTCCCAGTATAACTACCCGACGAATGATACTATTTTCCATATGCTTACGTGAAGCTACTTTATATGATTAAGAATAAAAAACCAAAGCTGACGCTTAACAGCTTATTAACAAGCAGATTTTCTTGATTATTGTTTAACTTTGTGTCATGCTTAAAATGAGAAAACACTTTTTTATTCTTTTGAGTTTACTCACTATTACAATAGGGCTTTTTGCACAGCAAGGCAATAATCCTTTTGAGCTGCCCGGTCGAGTGGTTCCCGCCGAAGAAGCTAATCCAGGAACCAATGATCAACCCACTTCTCTACCAGCAGAAAACCCTTTTGAACTAAAGACCGATTCCGTCATCGAATCCAACTCCGAAACGCTCAACCCAAACGCCAACAATCCCTTTGAAGTTCAGACTGAAAGTCTTTCTACGCCAGATACTAATTCACCAGTTAAGGTAGAAGCTAATGACCAAAATCCCTTTGAAGTTAAAACACCAACCTTTTCCTCCCCTACCAAAACTACCGTAAAACCAGCCCAAAAATCAGCACCTACGACAACCGAACCATTAAGCGGAAAATTTAAACTGTGGATGACCATTGTACTAGTAACGCTACTCACATTATTGGTAAATCTTTATAAATCAGCCCTCGGAAAAGTTTATCGGTCCTTTTTAAACGATAATTTTTTAAAAATGGTCCATCGAGATTATGGAACCGTAACCATGATACCTTATTTAATATTTTACGCTTTTTCTTTAATCCTCATCGGTATTTTTCTTTTTGTAGTACTTAATCATTATCAAATTTCCTTTTTCTCCTCCCCGACAATAGACTTACTAGCCTGCGTGGGAGCTATCTTTGCCATTTTTATCGTAAAACATCTAGTGCTACAAATCCTTGGCGCTATCTTTCCAATCTCTAAGGCAATAGAACAATACAGTTTTACCATCATTATTTTTGGAATCATAATTGGACTTTTATTATTACCAGCCAGCCTATTAATCATCTATGCTCCTCCCAACCTAACCAATACCCTAATTTACGGGACATTTATTCTAATCGGTTTGGTATATCTATACCGCATCTTACGTAGTCTATTTATCGGTGTTAAATATATTAGCTTGCATAAATTTCATTTTTTTGTTTACCTTTGCACCATTGAAATAGCACCTTTATTGGTATTAATCAAAATGGCAACGGCCACCTAATTTCAATACATAGCTAAAATTCAGATACTTAATATGCTATTTAACAGCATGTTAAGAAAGATATATTTAAAACATTTATTCTAGATCGCATATACCTTTCTGTTGTTACGGTCTAAAAACACTATATAAATGACTTCATCGTCTAAAGCTTTGAAAGAAACCTATAAAGAAGTAAAAACCATTCTGGTTTCACAACCCAAACCAGAACGTTCTCCATATTATAAACTGGAAGAAAAGTACGACTTGGTAATTGACTGGCGTCAATTTATCCACGTTGAGCCGGTATCCGTTAAAGAGTTCCGCAAGTCCAGAATTAAACCAGAGGAGTATTCGGCCATTATTCTTACCAGTAAGAATGCGGTAGATCACTTTTTTAAGATGTGTGAAGAACTTAGAATTAAAATGTCACAGGATACCAAATATTTCTGTATGACAGAACAGGTAGCCAACTATCTCCAAAAGTTCATCGTCTACCGTAAGCGTAAAGTCTTTTCTGGAAAACGGACCATCGCAGATTTAAAACCTGCCTTAATTAAGCATAAAGCAAAGGAAAAATTTTTATTACCCTGTTCTAATCTGGGAAGTAAATCAGTCTCAAATTTCTTAACAGAAAATGAATTCAACTGGCAAGATGCGATGATGTATCGTACCGTTAGTAGTGATTTATCTGATTTAAGTAATGTACTTTACGATGTGCTCGTCTTCTTTAGTCCTTTGGATTTAGAATCACTTTATGAAAACTTTCCGGACTTTAAGCAAAACGAAACAAGGATTGCCGTATTTGGAAATAGTACCAGAAAGAAAGTAGAAGAATTAGGGCTAGACCTCAACATTGTTTGTCCTGCTCCTGGTATTACCTCAATGACAGCAGCCTTAGAAGCATATTTGCAAAACTCTAATAAATAAAGCAATAGATAATAATTGTATTCAAAAAAGCTGATTCTATCTCCGGAAAGAATCAGCTTTTTTATTTAATCAACAATTCTAAGAATATAATTTCAGGTTTGGCCTAAAATTTGAGAACTACCTAACTGTCCATCAAGTTTTATACTTTCCCTTCTGGACAAATTCCCCCTTGGTAATAAGATTTTAATCACTTTTTTTTAATAAAATGCTGACAAAAAATTCAGCTTAAATTCAATTTATATGAGACTTTTTTCTACAAAAAACATTTTAGGGGAAATTAAGAAAGGACTTTCTACATTAGCATTAGGGTTATTGGTAGCTGGGACCGCACAAGCAGAAATTATCGACTTTCAGGCACATGCTAACCAGTGTAATACAGTTTTAAGCTGGACAAGTGATGGGAATCCAGATATTCGTTCTTACGAAGTACAAAAAAGTGCGGACGGAATAAGTTTTACCACTTTAACCACCATCCGTCGAGGGAACGGAAATTCTTACGAATTTACTACCCGTCAAACAGAGGCGCAGATGCGTTACCGAATAATAGAAAATCACGATAGTACTTTCCCAACTGCTTCCACGATAAGAATCGTAAAGTCAGAATGTAACACAGGAATTATTATTGATACACCAGCAATTGGTTTTTATCCTAATCCGATGTTAGCTTCTATTGGAGGAGATTTACATATCACCTTAGAAAATGAAGGAGCAAAAATGCTTGATATCCAGATTACGGATATCACGGGTCGAGTAATTCTTAAGCAGAATAATGAATTACACCGTGGTTTAAATCAGATTGATATGAACGTAGGTGAGTTAGCGATTGGTACCTACTTAATCGTTACTTCTGCTGACGGAGCTGCTCCAAAGGCAAACCGCTTTATCGTACAAAAATAAAAATCACTATTTTATAAAATTAAAAGCGAGATCGTCCTACAGACGGTCTCGCTTTTTTTTTGTTATAACATCATTATCTAAACCAATATCTCTAATTTAGTGTTCTAAAAGCATGGAATTTACAGACGCATTACTTGCTACCATTCAAGAGAAATTTTCTAAGCCACTTCCCGGACGGGCAGCACAATATCGTATGGCGCACGTGGGAAGAGACTACCCTTCTCTCGATTTTTCTAAAGCTCGAAAAGCAGCAGTGGTGATTCTATTATATCCAAACCGCGCAAAAGAAACGCAGTTGGTTTTAATCCAACGGATGTTTCATCCCAAAGATCGACACTCTGGCCAGATTAGTTTACCCGGTGGAAAATTGGAACCATCAGATCCCTCTCCACAAGCAGCCGCACTGCGAGAATTAAACGAAGAACTTGGTGTGCCCACAGATACCGTAACTGTTTTAGGACAACTTTCTGATCTACATATTTCAGTTAGTAATTTTTTGGTGTATCCATTTTTAGCAACGGTAAAAGAACGTCCTGACTTTATCCCGCAACCCAGTGAAGTGCACGCCATTTTAGAGGCACCCTTAAAGTTATTTTTAGAAAAGTCGATGCGAAGAAAAAAAAGTCTGAAATTACCCAACGGAATCGTTTTAAAAGAAGTACCCTATTTTGATATTCAGGGACATACGCTTTGGGGAGCTACCGCCATGATTCTAAACGAACTTTCTGAATTATTGACAGGAGATATACTCTCACCCGATCATTGATCAATGGAATATTTCAACTTATAACTCCTACTTAGTAACGGCTAATTAATAAGTTCCTGATTTGTGATTGATATTTTAATAATCAGATGAGGCATTTTTTGAGAGAATCCTCTTTGGCTTGTCAAGAAAAATAACGATTTCTGATATTAAAAGATAAGAGAAAAATCGGGATGTTATTATTTGACCGTTACTTAACAGCTTTA
>CALFWZ010000178.1 GCA_937928405.1 uncultured Saprospiraceae bacterium | reverse complement strand
AGAACAAGGTCTTTTTAGTTTGCTAGAAAACTATCTCTTGTCCAGATCTTAAAGAAACCGCCGAGTACGAGAGTACGCTCGGTGGTGTGAGAGGACGAAACGACCGATGAAAGGCATCGCTCGTTTCTCCTACTCGATTATTTATAACAAAAAAATGTTTTTTTAATCAACAAATCAACAAATCAACAAATCAACAAATCAACAAATCAACAAATCAACCCCATTTCTCCAACTGCTTCAATACTGCTCTAAAATCTTTTGGCAAAGGTGCTAGAAATTCCATTCGCTTTCCGGTATTCGGATGATCCAAAGCTATCTTCCAAGAATGTAAGGTAGTCCGCGACATTAATGGACGTTCTTCTTGATCCTTACCAAGATTAAATTTTTTTTGTTTGATCGAACTTAGAAAAAATGCTTCCTGACGGCCATACATTCGGTCAATCATTAGTGGATACCCTATCGACGCAAAATGGATACGAATTTGATGGGTTCGCCCCGTTTTAATATTGGCTTGTACCAACGTATAATCACCAATGTATTTTTCTACTTCGTAATGCGTTAAGGAAGGTTTCCCGCTGTTATGAATTCTCATTTTACCGGCAATCGACACATGGCGTGCGATGGGTTTATCAATAATGCCCGTTGTTTGATGTACCTTTCCTTCGACCAAAACCTTATAGATTTTTTCGACGGATCGATTTTCAAATTGCTGACTTAAGTGGCGGTGGCTTTCCGCATTTTTGGCATAACAGATAATACCACTGGTTTCTTTATCTAACCGATGGACCACGAAAATTTCTTCGTATCGTTTTTTTAGAAAATCTACTAGATTCGGCCTTTCCGCAACGTAGCGATCTGGAATGGCCAGAAAGTTGGCGGGTTTATTTACCAGGACCATAGAATCGTCTTCAAAAATTATTTCTACTTTATTTTTTGACATGTTTTAGTTCGTTATAAGTTTTGAGACCGTTAAAATAATATTCTTTGACAATGCTTCCAGGATAAATAGCGGTTGTATTTGGCGGTCCAATCTTGTACTGATGGACAAGTTTTTGCCCAGCTTTTCGTTTTTTTAATAGGCTCGGAATCATACTAAAAAACGCCCAGTGTGCTTTGATGATCGCCCATACTAGGTCTGGTCGTTTTTTAGACAGATAAAGCAAGGCCGCCCCAGCGTCAGCTATAAGTCTAAATAATATAATCCAAATGACGGAAGTGCTTGGAAGATTTTTTAGTAAGGTTGCGTAGAGATTTCTAAAATTTAAAAAAGTCTTGCGAGCATTTTGATAATTCAAGGTGCCGCCCCCGAGGTGATAGACGACCGATTGGGGTTCTACCATGATCTGATATCCCGCACGACGAAGTCGCCAACATAAATCAATCTCTTCCATGTGGGCAAAATAATCTCCGTCAAATCCCCCAAATTGATGAAATAATTTGGCTCGAATAAAAAGAGCTGCTCCACTAGCCCAAGTGATTTGCTGTGGTGAATCATATTGTCCTTGATCTTTTTCTAGATCATCGAAAATCCGTCCACGACAAAAAGTAAATCCATATTTATCCATCAATCCTCCAGAAGCTCCGGCATATTCAAAAGCCTCTGGGACCTGTTCTGATCTGATTTTAGGTTGAACAGCAGCGATGGAATGATTGGAGTCTAATAATTCAATAATAGGATCAATCCATCCCGGAGTGACTCGTACATCGGAATTAAGAATGACGTAATAGGTGGCGTCAATATTTTTTAAGGCTTGATTATAACCTTCGGCAAAACCATAGTTCTTTGGTAATTGATGGATTTTTACACGCTGAAATTCAGTAGTAAGAAAATCGACGGAATCATCCGTACTGCCGTTGTCTGCCACATGGATTTCAATAGATTTTGACGTATGCTCAATCACAGAAGGAAGAAATGCCTCCAAATGCTTTCTTCCATTATAATTTAGAATAACAATAGCTACACTGTTTTTAGACATACCTATTTTTCCTTAAAAGACTGGTTTTAATGCTTGAGAAATTTAAAAATTCTAATAACTTTTTTTTATAAATAATAAAACACGCTAAAAGATATACACGTCAGCAGGACATTATTAATTTTTTAAACAAATCAACACCTTGCCTACCGGCAGGAATCAACCATTCAACCATTCAACCATTCAACCATTCAACCATTCAACCATTCAACCATTCAACCATTCAACCATTCAAAGCCTCCAACGCAGCTATCTTGTCTTTAGCCAACTGTACCTTAAGTGCCTCTAGGCCATCAAATCGTTGATCCTTTCTTAAAAATTTAATAAAATCAATCCGTAGTTGATCGCCATAAATCTGTTGATCAAAATCAAAAATATTTACCTCAATAGTTTTATTATGATGATTAGCTAGAGTAGGGCGATCGCCAATGTAAAGCATCCCTTGGTACATACGGTGATGATGACAAACCTTAACGGCGTAAATTCCATAAATGGGAATCAATTTTTTAGGTTCTGCCAGTTCAATATTAGCAGTTGGATATCCTAGTGTATGCCCAATTCGCTGTCCGTGGGTCACTTTTCCAGAAAGACTAAAAGGATGACCTAATAGTTGAGCTGCTTTTTCTGCTTGTCCCAACTGTAAGGCCTTTCTGATTTTGGTAGAACTTACGGCAATATCTTCCACTTCTTGGCGCTCAATCTCTAATAGTTGAAACCTACCTTCTGTTTCATATCGTCGTAGATCCTCAATATTTCCTTTTCGTTGATTCCCAAACTGGTGGTCGTATCCAATTACTATCCACCGTGGGTTAAAGCGATCGATCAGAAAATCCTCAATATAGGCCCGTGGGCTTTGTTGATAAAAATCTGGCGTAAAAGGGACGACTATTACATTATCTATCCCATATTTAGCCAATAAAGCGGCTTTTTCTTCTACGGTGGTAATTAACTTAAAATCCTCCTTATCTGGCGATAAAACATGGCGTGGATGTGGGTGGAAAGTAACCACCACACTTTCTCCCTTCTCTGCCTTTGCCAACTCCCGAACTTGACTGAGTATTTTCTGGTGCCCCTGATGAACACCATCAAAACTGCCAATAGTCAATACTGCATTGGGGATTGGTGGAAGATTCTCTAGTTTCTTAAATACCTTCATAGGGTGCAAAAGTAGACTAATTAAGGTAAATCCGTAGTTTGGCCGACAAAAAAGATGGCTATATTTTACACCAATTAGAAGATGTACCTTAATTGAATATTAGCTGACAAAATTATGTCATGTATGGCTTCAAGAAAATCAGATTTAATTCCTATATTGGCCCTTTATTTAGTTATTGCAATGCTACACCCTAATTTTTTGCTTTTGTAATGACATTTTGACCGTTAATTTTATAATACAAAACAAAATTCTGAATTATGAAGAATCTTTTACTTTTATTTTTAATGATGGCTACATTTTCTGTCACTGCACAGAAAGTTCAAGTAGCTGAAAGCGCCCGATATCAGACAGCGACTGGTACCACCAACGTACGTCTATTTGACGGTACGGAGTCGCTCGAAGACCGTCCTGTTCGTAAGTCTATTCACCAGATTTACATGGAACAAGGTGCTCAAACAAATGGCCTGAACGCTGAAGAGTGGATTGGAACTACTTATTATGATTTACAAACAAACGGTTGTGGACAAAATCGTGTTCAAGCAGATGATGCTAATAATATTCGTGCCGTATGGACGCACCATAATCAAACAGAAGATTCTGGTTTCCCAACCCGTGGTACTGGGTTTAACGAAACTGTCGATATGGCTAATTTCCCGCCTGATGATGGTGGAAAATTAGAAGCGAGTGCTCGTACCGGGTGGCCAAATATTGTTACCCTTCCTGATGGAACAGATGTAGTTGTTAATCATATGCCTGCTACTATCAACGAATTGATTATGCTTCGTCGTGCTCCAGGTTCAGATGCATGGGTAGAGTCTACGATTGCTACGGTGGTGCCTTCTGGTTTATTATGGCCTCAAATTGCCGTTTCAGGAAATACGTTACACATGGTTTGTGTGTCTACTCCAACGGGTAATGATGGTGCTGTTTACGAAGGTTTAAATCCAGCTTTACTATACTTCCGATCTATGGATGGTGGTGTAACTTGGGACATTAGCGACCGAATAATAGATGGTATGGGCGCTCCTGATCCTTCTACCACAAATGACCTCAATAGTGGTATTGGTGGTGACAGCTACAAATTGGTGGCTGATGATGACGGTAATGTAGCGATTGGAGTTTTTGACCTTTCGGAAGATATTGTACTGCTGAAAAGTGGAGATAACGGAGATACTTGGGAAAAGATGACCGTAAGTGCATTGCCTTTTGATGATTTTACTTTCAGTACGGTTCCTTATACTGTAGAAGACCTAGGAGGAATTGATCCTTTAGGACCTGGAGAAGGTAACCCAGATTCACTTTCTGCAGCTGCTCTTTCTTTTTTGACCTCTGATGGAAGTGGTACTGTAGCACTAGATGCTAACGGAGCTGCACACGTTGTTTTTCCACAGATGTATGTTTCTTGTGCTGATACTACCCAAGCTGATGGTGCATTTACGTTCTTTCCTTTATTTGGTAACTTAATTTACTGGAATGAATGTGACCAGAGCTTAGAGCGATTGGATATGGTCGTCAATGCTTTGGATACGAACGGTGATACAACACTTAATTTCGATGATTTTGCTAATCTAGCCGATCATAATGGTAATATGTTTATCACGATGCCTTCTTTAGAAATTTTAGAGGATGGAAGAATGGTGCTTGCTTATGCAGCTGCTAGAGAAGATTATATCCGAGATGATCCGACTAATCCCAATCCACTACAGCACTATACGCATGTGTGGATGACTGGTTCTGCAGATGCTGGTGCAACTTGGACGGATCCAGTAGATATTATTAATGGAGATCTTGTTCTATTTCCATTCTTAGTAGATCAAACGGATGCCGTATTCCCAAATATGCATATCGTTTCTGAAAACCAGGTAGCCGTTACCTATCAGTTTGATGATGAGCCTGGAATTAATTTAAGAGATGATGAAATGGATCCTATTGTAGCTAATCAAATCACCATGACGACCATCAATGTAGAAGAAGTACTTGGACTGAATGGACCTGGAACAGTTGTACCACCTCTACCATGTATTGTTGGAACAACTACGGTTACTCCTGAAACGTTTAACTTCAATATTACTCCTAACCCTGCAATTAGTACTACCATGATTAATTTTGAGTTAGATAGTAAAGCAGAGGTAACGATTGATATTTACAATGTAGTGGGAGCTTTAGTTGGACATAATGATTTAGGTACCACAAGCGCAGGAAGTTATACGCAGAATATGAGTTTGGAAAAACTTTCTCCTGGCATCTATATGGTTAGCTTACGTGCTGGCGATAAAGTAGCTACGCAGAAATTAGTAGTGACTAAATAATTAGTGACGCATAGATTTTACGCAATTTTTATTGCTTAAAAATATTAAAGCAGTTATTTCAATTTTTGAAATAACTGCTTTTTTTAATAAGTAGTTTACCAAACCGCTTTATTTGCGTAATAAGGTTTTGTACTACGACCATCTATCCTATAAGGTATTTGAACTGTCCATTCACACAAAATTTTAATTACAAATCATGCAAAAAAAATATTTTCCTTATTGACATTTGTCACCTTTTCTTCCCTAGCACAGCAACGGATATTATAGAAGAGGGATCACCTTGCCATCTGGTACCAATTTGATGACGAGCCGAGGCTAACTGTAGATGCCAGTGAAGACGATCCAATTACTGGTAATACGATAGCAGAAGTATCAATTTGTGTATTTGATTATCTTGTTGTAAATGTCCAAGAAGCGTGCTCTTTGCCCCTTTCTCCTAACGCTGAAAAGAGTATCACTCAAGTGAGTTATTTGGTCAATGGCGCCACGGAGATGAAGTTATCGCCCACCTCGATTACTGGACAACAATTAAAGCAGGTCATTTTAATTTTCTTTTCAAAAGCATTGATGACCCCAGTTGTCAATGCTTTTGTTATTAAGGGCGACTTTCGTATTTTAGGGGCTAGAATTCATTTCTCTATGAGCGTAATTAATTATCCCGTTGTCTATTATACTTTCCCTTCTCAGCAGGTTGTTGGGATGATTCCAGGAGCCGGACATCAACTGGTCGAACGAGATCTTAAAACCCTCAAAAGCAAATTTCTAGATTTTTTACAACGAGATTATAAAAAAACAGGTTTCTATCCCGCTTTTGATATTCAAGAGCCTAAGGTCAAAGTGATGGAGGTCAAAATTCGCCCCTCTTACAAAGATCAATCTGGAAATTACCCACTTAGTGAAACGATAAAAGTTCCAGTGCTTGCGATCTATGGAGATACCGGACAAGGCCATTTTGAGTGCTTTTTGCCTGGACTGGAGGAGGTTTTTTATTATTATGATCAGAAACAATTCAAAGCAATTTTCAATCATTTCTGTGTGAGTATTTTTAATAGTTATTCGCCAGATAAATTATACCATTACCTGTCTATGGAAATGCCACAGGTAGATTTTATTAAATTGAGAATTATAGAAAATCGGGTAGTCAATGAACAACGGTTTATGCAGGAAGTCCGATTGGAATATTTAGATCAATTGGCTGTAAAATTACCCGCACCTCGTCGTAATAAAACCAGACAACAATTACCCGATGCTGCGTGGGAATTAGACGACAAGGTGGCTGAAATCATGGATAAAGTCATGATTGGGAAAACCAATGTTTTGGTAATTGGAGATTCCGGAGTAGGTAAATCCGCTGCGCTTCGATTAGTGATCCGAAAACTGAGTGCTCCGAGTCGACCAGCAGGAGATCGATCCTTTTGGGAAATGCGCGCCCAACGATTTGTTGCGAAAGCAAAATACATGGGGGAATGGCAAGAAATCTGTGAAGCGATCATTCGAGATCTGGCTAAAGTCAACGGAACGTTGTATTTATTGGATGTAGTTAGATTACTCCAAATCGGTGGAGCTTCCGCAGAAGTAAGTGTGGCCGCTTATCTGCAAGATTTTTTACAAACTGGCGAATTAACCTTGATTGGTGAACTTACCATCACAGAATTAGAAAGTATTCGTAAACGCTTACCTGGTTTTGTAGAAAATTTCCAATTAGTTAAAATAGATGAATTACCAAAGCCAAAAGTTCAGTCCGTTTTTCGGCAGTTCGCTGATTACGTGGAACAACAAATGTCCATTAAAATTTCTGAAGAAGCGCTATCTGAAATCTATCGGTTACTTTATCGGTACGCACCTTATGAAAAGTTTCCAGGGAAAGGTATAAAATTCCTTGCCAAGGCCATTAGTGAAGCCCGACTAAAGGGCGGTCGCAGAATTACACGCCGGGATGTCTTAAATCAATTTGTAGAAGAAACGGGAATGCCAGAGTTATTTTTAAGAGATGATCTACGATTGAATACAAAGGAGTTAGAGGATTATTTTAGCAACCAGATTATTGGACAACCTCAAGTATTAAATCAGTTGGCAGGAATAGTAAAGGTCTTCAAGGCTGGTCTCAATAACCCTTTTAAGCCCATTCAAACTTTACTTTTTGCCGGACCAACTGGAGTCGGAAAAACAGCAAGTGCCAAAGCTCTAGCGAATTATTTTTTTGGTAAAGGCCAAAAACAAACCCCATTGGTTCGAATTGAAATGAGTGAATTTCAACATCCTTCTCAATTGAGTAAGTTTATTGGTGCTGGTGATGAGGTTGGTGCACTGGTCAAAAATATCCGTGAAAGACCTTTCTCAGTTTTATTATTAGATGAGGTTGAAAAGGCGCACCCAGCCATCTTTGATGCCTTGATGACCGTGTTAGATGAAGGAATGATGGTTGATAATTTTGGTCGAATTACCAATTTTAGAAATTCGATTATCATCATGACTTCTAATATCGGTGCCAGTAATATTAAAGCAATTGGTTTTTCCGAAAGCTCAGGTGAAAAAGTTTATCAGGCCGCTATTGAAAAAAAATTCCGACCTGAATTTGTTAACCGAATAGACGGAATGGTATTTTTTAATAATCTAGATCCAGTAAGTATTTTAAAAATTTGTCGTAAAGAACTAAAAGCTTTAGAAAAAAGAGAAGGTTTTATTAAACGAAAAATAACCCTCGAATTTACGGAAGAAGTGATTGCTTTTATTGCCAAAGTTGGATATGATCATCGCTATGGTGCACGACCTTTACAACGGGCTATTGCTATTCATATCACCGAAAAATTAGCCATATTTTTATTAGAAAATCCAAAAATTTCTAAAACCTCCTTACAACTTGATTATAACAAAGCAGTAATTATTACTGAATTAGAAAACAAATAATAAATGACAATGAAATTATATAAAACTATTTTATTGATGCTTTGGGTATTTTTTCTTACCCATAATTTACTCGCCCAAAAAACATATTTGCACTGTGGAACCTTGATAGATGTTGAAGCGAAAACAGTCCTGAAAGAGCAAACCATTTTAATTGAAAAAGATAAAATTATTGCTGTAACTCCAGGTTATCTTCCTGCCTCCAATGATGAGTTGGTAATTGATTTAAAAAATAAAACAGTAATGCCAGGATGGATGGATATGCATATTCATGTTGAAAGTCATCCTTCCAAAAAATCCTACGAAGAGCGGTTCCGAATGAATGAAGCAGACGTGGCTTTGCGTGCTACGGTAGATATGCGTAAGACGATTGAAGCTGGATTTACGACCGTAAGAGATCTGGGGGGTTCTGGAGTAAATGTCTCCATGCGTAATGCAATTAATCGCGGTTTCGTGGTTGGCCCTAGAATTTTTACAGCTGAAAAAAGTCTAGCCACCACGGGTGGACACGCCGATCCAACCAATGGTTTTCGTCGATCCTTAATGGGCGATCCGGGCCCCAAAGAAGGGGTGGTAAACAGCACAGAAGACGTTCGCAAAGCGGTTCGTCAACGCTATAAAAATGGTGCAGATGTGATTAAAGTGACAGCTACTGGTGGAGTGCTCAGTGTCGCCAAAGATGGTCAAGGTCCTCAACTTTCGGAGGAAGAACTGCGAGCCATTGTAGTGACCGCCAAAGATTATGGGATGACTACCGCTGCCCATGCCCACGGAGACGAAGGGATGCGACGAGCAGTCGCAGCGGGAATTACGTCTATTGAACATGGTACCAAGATGAGTACCGAAACTATGGATTTGATGAAAAAAATGGGTACTTGGTATGTACCTACGATTACGGCAGGAAAGTATGTGGCTAAAAAAGCAGAGGAGCCAGGGTTTTATCCTAATATCATTATACCAAAAGCGCGAGAAATTGGGCCATTGATTCAAAAGACGTTTGAAAAAGCCTATGCTCGTGGTGTAAAAATAGCTTTTGGTACGGACGCAGGTGTATTCCCTCATGGCGAAAATGCGAATGAATTTATTTACATGACGGAAGTAGGAATGCCCGCTATGGAAGCCTTGAGGTCTGCGACTATTTATCCAGCTGAAATGCTGAATCAACAGGATTTGCTAGGCTCTATCAAAGCTGGAAAATATGCAGACATCGTGGCTACAGACGGGAATCCACTTGATGATATTCAAGCCGTATTAAAAGTAGATTTCGTGATGAAAGGAGGCATCGTTGTTAAACAATAAAACAATAGTCAAAGACTTCATCTACTGATCAGAATAATAAATATATAGCTCACAAACTAAAACACCACTGGTAAAAAATATGCCCTATTTAGGTACCACCAATTATCGGCCTTCTTTCCTGTTTAGAAATAAGCACTGGTCCACGATTTATCCTTCTGTCTTTCGAAAAATTCCAGCAGTTGTTTATCAGCGAGAACGAATAGAATTACTAGATGGTGATTTCTTAGATGTAGATTGGTCCCGAAAAAATGGTCGAAAATTAGTGGTCGTTTTGCACGGGTTAGAGGGTAGTGCGGATCGCCCATACGTTCGAGGGGTTATTAATATTATGAACGAAGTAGGCTGGGATGGACTTGGATTAAATTTCCGAGGTTGCAGTGGTGAGCCTAATCGGTTGTCTCGTGGCTACCATAGTGGAGAAACAGGAGATTTAAAATTATTGCTTGAAAAAATTATTTCAGAGAATGATTATGAAACCATTAATTTGGTTGGTTTTTCCTTGGGCGGAAATGTGACCATGAAATTTTTAGGCGAGCTTGGTCCTGATTTGTCTGCTCTTATAAAACGGGCGGTAGGTATTTCTGTACCGATCGATTTATATGAATCTTGTCTTGAAATTCAGCGCTTTCATAATCGGATCTACCTGAATAGTTTTTTAAAAAGTTTAAAAGAAAAGGTTCAATTAAAGGAAAATGTCTTAGTAGATCAGGTGGATCTAGAGCAGATTTTCAAAGCGAAAGATTTTTTTGAATTTGATGGCTTGGTGACAGCTCCACTTCATGGCTTTTCTAGTGCTAGTCATTATTATAAAGCATCTTCTAGTCTTCCATATTTACCTAAAATCACGATTCCTGTTTTATTGATTAATGCCTTAAATGACACCTTTTTAAGCGAAACTTCCTATCCGATTGAATTAGCCAAATCATCTAAAAATATTCATTTAGCCACCCCTAAATATGGAGGTCATGTTGGATTTGTTACCCGTCATCCAAACAATATATATTGGACAGAGGAAATGGTACGAGACTTTTTTCTTCAAGAATAAGTCATATTTGCTATGGATTTCTCCTTGAAATCAACTATTTTTAGTCAGGGGAAACCCCCAAATTATTAGAGAAAATACTAATTCGAGAATTGGTAACGTTTTTATCACAGCATCGTAAGAGATGGGTATACGCCTGTTTTAACATTAATGCTAATAATGAAGTTGTTTAAAAACTCTCAAAATGCCTACGAACTTAGAAAATTATCCAACTCATCGTCTTTTTTATCGCCCATAGCGCGGCTATGCGCACAAAAAATAGACTCCCTGCCCGATCGACGATCAGTCAGGCGGGGATTTGAATTATTTTCTTTCGTTCTCGGCTTCTTTTTGAATTATTAAACAACTTCAATTAAAAAACTAAAAACAATTATTATGAACGCTATTAAAAATCGTCTATCCTGTAAACTTTGTTTTATCCTGACTTTGTTTTTGGGACTTAGTTTGTTTTCTAATGCTATTCAAGCCCAAGGCAATCTAAAGCCAAATATTGCTCCAGTTGAAGCGTCAGATATGGACTCAGAATTCACTGAAAAAGGAGTGACTATTTGGACGGAAGGATCAGTGGTATCAAACTTTGTGTTCAATGATATCAATAATAAAAAATTCAAACTATACGATCTATTGGACAAACCATTGGTTATCGAATTATGGGAATTAGATAATACCCTCGCGCCCAAAAATAAAAAATACCTAAAACGATTTTATGATCAATATAATATCAATATCCTGAGCATCTGTTCAGAGGACTATCCAAATGAGATTCGTAAATTAAGTCGAGAACAAGGACTTAAATGGCCCGCAATTTATGATGATTACCGTAGATTTAACGGAAAGTCATTTACCAATACCCACGGACTAAAAGGAGCTGGATTTGTTATTATTACCCCAGATAGAAAAATCCGAATGATTGTAGCCAATACCGCTAATATTGGAAAAGTAGGCGTCTATCTACAAAAATATTTTAGTGCACAAAACGAATAAAAGAGGAAATAATATTCGTTTTTATTGAAGCTGAAATCCCTAAATGATAATTTTCATTTGGGGATTTTTAATTTTTATTAGCCTCAATAATAAAGTCCGTGGTTTCAACGAAGACGTTCCACCACAAAACATCTTTTCGTCTTCCCCACGGACTGGTCATTGTGTGTTTTTTGATTTGGGTTATTTAACTTCTTGGTGAAAAGTGCGACTGACTATCTATCTCAGATAAATCAGTCGCCTCGATACCACACACATACATTTCTTTATTAGTTCTCTATTTAAAGATCAGGTGATTAATTATTTTCTCTTCAATCTAATTGCTGATTTTAGTAAAAAGAGCGGCTGACTACCTAATGAAATAATTCATAGCTAGATAAGTCAGCCGCCGCAATACCACACACATACATTTTCTTTATTAATTTCCTTCGTTGACTTTTTTCTTAGAAGTTGTTTAATCAGTTCGAAGCCAATTTTGAAGTTTTTAAGCAACTTCTTAAAAAGCCTGCGGTTCCAATAAAGGATATTCCACCACAAAACATCTTTTTATTTTTCCCGCAGGCGGTCATGGTTTCTGTTTCAAATTTTTAGATTCGAAACGTAAGTAATGGTTATGTTTTCTTTGATGTATGGGGTACTTTAAAAAAGCGCGGCTGACTGTCTACCACGGAGGAATCCCTGATCGATAAGTCAGCCGCCACTATACCACACACATACATTATTCTTGCATTCTTATCCATTAAAAGTATAGATAGAAGGATGATGTTAATTTTAGAAAATAATGGGATATTCAATAGAAAGCAGGGCATAAAAAGACCCTTATTTTCTTCTCGCGACGAAGAAAATAAATTAGTAAAAGCAAGAAATGAAACGAAACAATCGCTGGCAGAACTGCCAGGATTCACCAGCAAAACTGGTAAAAGTCCTCGTATCATAGTAGTTGTTCTTTGTTTCTCCCGGAAAAAGTTATTTTTACCGGAACCATTATTTAATTACAAAATTCAAAGCGTATTGCTTTGATCTTTGCGTTAGTGAATAATGGTTGTTCTCTTAAGTGTCTCGGTTTTGTTAAGCCGAATTCTAATATGTACTTTGGAAATCTTATGTGTATTTTAAGTACTTTAGATATTATAATTTAACTGCATAAACTATTCCAACTATTATTTAAATATACGATAAAAAAATATGTATCATAAATTGCTGGAAGTCAAAAACTTAGTAGTTGAGTTTGCAACGGATGCTGGAACCGTCCGCGCAGTCGACCAAATTGATTTTAGTGTTTTTCGAGGAGAAACCATTGGAATTGTAGGAGAATCAGGTTCAGGAAAGTCGGTTACTTCGTTATCAGTCATGGGGTTAATTCCACAACCACCAGGAAAAATCACCAGTGGTACAATTGAATATTACGAGCAAGATAATCAACCAGTCAATTTACTTTCCTTAACGGAAAAGGAAATGAATCAATACCGAGGAAATGAAATGGCCATGATTTTTCAAGAGCCAATGACCTCGTTAAATCCTGTTTTTACGTGTGGAAATCAAGTCCTCGAAGCGATTCAACTTCATTTAAAATTAGATAAAAAAGCGGCCAAAGAAAGAGTCTTAGATTTATTTCGGAAAGTGCAGTTACCGGACCCAGAAAGAATGTATGCAGCTTACCCTCATGAGATTTCTGGAGGGCAAAAGCAGCGAGTTATGATTGCGATGGCCATGTCCTGTAATCCTAAATTATTGATTGCAGACGAACCGACCACGGCTTTGGATGTAACCGTCCAAAAGGCCATTCTAAAATTGATGGCTGATCTAAAAAAAGACCTGGACGCAGCGGTCATTTTTATCTCACATGATCTGGCCGTTATTGCTGAAATTGCGGATCGAGTATTGGTCATGTACAAAGGTAAAATTGTAGAGCAAGGAAAAGTGGCTGATATTTTTAAAAAACCAAAACATCCTTATACTAAAGGTCTATTAGCTTGTCGTCCGCCGTTAGCGTACCGCGTAGAACGCTTACCGGTGATAAGTGATTTTATGAGGGTAGAAAATGATCAAAACGGCAACCAAATAATCACGGAAATACCCACTTCGGTTGCTGCCAAACTAGGAGCAGTCCGGAGTGATCCGGCAAAACGCATTGCTCGCATGACGGCTCTTTATGACCAATCTCCACTGTTGGAAGTAAAGCATCTGAATACTTGGTTTTCTGCGAAAAAGAATTTCTTTGGAAAGACGACTGATTGGGTGAAAGCGGTCAACGATGTTAGTTTTTCTGTCTACCCTGGAGAAACACTTGGTTTAGTTGGAGAAAGTGGTTGTGGAAAAACCACTTTGGGCCGAAGTATTATCGGACTCAACGAACCACGTAGTGGAGAAATTTTATACAATGGAAAAGATTTACTTAAAATGAATGCCGCTGAATTGCAAGCCATGCGACGAGAAATCCAAATCGTCTTTCAAGATCCTTATGGCTCTTTAAATCCTCGGATGACGATTGGTGCCGCCATTCAAGAACCGGTCAGCGTGCATGGTATTGTCTCTGGAAAACAAGCTCAAAAAGATTACGTAATTGATTTGATGGAAACCGTGAGCCTAAAAGCGGAACATTATGATCGCTATCCACATGAATTTTCTGGAGGACAGCGACAAAGGGTAGGGATTGCTCGCGCCTTGGCCTTGAATCCAAAGTTTCTCATTTGTGATGAATCAGTTTCTGCCCTAGATGTTTCGGTGCAAGCTCAGGTGCTTAATCTACTATTGAAGTTACAAAAGCAACGCTCACTAACCTACATTTTTATCAGTCATGATCTTTCTGTTGTTAAATTTATGAGTGACCGGATGATGGTTATGAACGGTGGAAGAATTGAAGAGTTAGATGACGCAGATAAAATTTACGAGTCCCCTAAAGCTGATTATACAAAACGATTGATTGATGCGATTCCGGTGGGATTATAAGTGTTCATTTCCTTGATTTTTTAATTTGATTCCCATCAAAAAAATAATTGCCCAGCATATCGTTCCAGATCAGGTATCACCTCAAAGATTGAGTGAGTATGCGGTGGGCATTTTTGCTATTTTTATTTCCCGTAAGGGGCTAAAAAAAGCGATCAAACGTGGACAAATTTTACTGGATGGTGCTGTCGGAAAAACGGGAGATTGGGTACGGCCAGGTCAAGAAATTGCGGTTTTAGCGGATGCTAGAAAAATACCTAGAGTGCTTCCTTTATCAATTCCCGTAGTCTATGAAGATGATCACTTGGCGATCTTGCGTAAGCCGGCCAGCCTACCTGTTTCTGGTAATCGATATCGTACTTTGGAAAACGCTTTACCATTTAATTTAAAGCAAAGTCCGCTCAAAGAAGCAATGCCTTGGCCTCGGCCAGTTCATAGGTTGGATGCCGCTACCAGTGGTCTGATGGTGGTAGCCAAAACCTATCCGGCCATGGTCGGTCTTGGTCAGGCATGGGAGACTGGAGCTGTGGCAAAAAAATATATTGCCATAACATGGGGAATTTTACCTGCCATGAAAGGAAGTATCAATACCACCATTGAAGGACGTCCTGCAAAAACTATTTATCAGGTACTAAGAACGGTAAATCATCCCAAATTAGGAAGGTTAAGCGAATTGAGTTTAGCGCTTAAAACGGGACGAACCCATCAATTACGGATTCATTTATCAGCATTAGGGAATGATATTTTAGGTGATTTGATCTATCGAAAAATAGACCGCCCCAAAGTGCGAGGCTTGTGGTTGTTTGCAACAGAAATAAATTTTATCCATCCCATTACCAAAAAAAAATTAGATTTTAAGTTAGGCAACATAAATAAAATTGAGAAATTGTTTTTCTAAACAATTTCTATTACAATTCCAAAAAGTACATGTTCAGTGGCCCAATATTTTTAGCTACGATACTTCCCCTAGCAGTAAAATTATAATCGTCTTTCAGAATTTTGTAGGTAGTGGAAGATACATTGATTCGACCTGGCGCAGCCGTTGATTCAATTCGACTGGCAATATTTACGGTATCCCCCCAGATGTCGTAAGCAAATTTTTTATCTCCAACTACTCCAGCAATTAACGACCCAGTATGGATTCCGATTCGTGCGGTAAAAATTGGTTCATTATTATTTTGATTCGTAGTAGCCCATTTTTTAAGGAAAGCCTGCATTTCGATTGCTGCTTTCATAACTCTGTGAGCATGATCATGGCTGGAAATAGGTAAACCACCAGCACACATATACGCGTCTCCAATTGTTTTTATTTTTTCTAAATTATTTTTTTCAATAATTGCATCAAAAGCTTTAAAACAATAATCTAGATCTGCCACTAAACTTTTTGGATCTCTCTCAGCTGTAATTTGACTAAAATTCACAAAATCAGAAAATAAAACGGTGACGTTTTGATGACGTTTTGCAGCTGCTGCTCCATGTTTTTTCAGCTCCTCGGCAATAGAGGCAGGAAGAATATTAAGGAGTAAGGCTTCGGATTTTTTCTGTTCTACAAGAATGATATTATTTTTTTCTTGTAATAAATTGTTATATTTTTTGGTGGTTCTCCACCGATAATATAGGCTAAAGGCAATCAGACCAAAACTCAATGCTAGAGCGATAAAGAGGTTCCGAACTAGGGTTTGTTCACGGATTTCAATGGTTTGTCGATCAAGGGCCATTTTTTGTTGAACGATTTCCAATGAATCTACCATTGATCGCATTTCAAGCGAATCCATGACGCGTTTACTCTCTAGGAGTCGCTTTTCCGTTTGTAGACGAGATAGATACATCTTTTCAATCTGTCTTTCACGCTCGTATAAAGAATTATTTAGTTGGGATTTAATTTGTCTAAGCGAATCATTTCGCTGGTCTAAAAGTTGGTTTTGCTCTTGGATATATTCTAAATTCTTTTGGGTTTTTTTCAACTCTTTAATGGCTCTTTTTCTGGCTTCAGTAGCTTCTTTAGCTCGCTTTTCGGCTGCTCGCTTTTTCTTACCACCAAAAACCTGTTCTTCATAGGCCATGTTTAAATTAGCGATCAAGTGTATCGGAGCCAACCAATTCAGTAGGAAAAGAAAAATAGTAATATAAAGATATTTTTCAGTCAATTTTTTAGATTTAGCTCAAGTGAGCGCGTATGTACAAAATTTATTTTCAATCGATAGAAATTTAAATATACTCTTAAATTACTTGTATTTTGAACGGATAAACGAAAGGAAGGTTTTGATCGTTTATTAATTTATCCCTAGTATTTGATACTTTTACCAAAAAGTCGTTTAAGAATTCTATGTTAGTAGATAATTAGTATGATTTTTAATTACTTCTATTTAAATGCAAGTTAGCATTTAGGGGTAAAAAGGGCATTATACTTAGATGGTGACGGTGATTTTTTTTAATTGTAAAGGAGTTAAGGGAATTAGAAAATAATGACCTACGCACCTGATGGTTTCTTTTTCCTTCATAATGTGTTGAAAATACTTTTTTGCTGGAGTCTCTTTTTGCCTTCAGGCAAAAGCACACGCTAGGATGCTCAGGCATCGACTGTGCCTGGCCGGTCAGACAGGTTTTTCGCCTTATCTAAAGAAAAAATAAGTCCAACATCTTGCGTATCTTATTAATTGCTAATTCCCTAAAAATAAACGTCAGCAACTGATTCAAATTGAATAGTGTAAATTACCTGAAAATGTTACCCGAGACTTATATGCTCACCGATCGTGTCACTATTACTACTCATACAGAACAGTATCAGTACCGGGTTACCTATTCTATTTTTGGAGAAATTTTAAAGATAGAATTACCTTTTTTGAAATTACCGACCAATGCCCAGCAATTAACGAAAGGTAAGGATACTGAAAAATATTTGTCAGAACTGGAGCTTCAAAAAAACTTGTTGCGCTATAAAATTCCATTGGCCATTCTTGGTTTTTGGAAAACGGATGAGTTCAAGCAAATTAGTATATCCATTGCCAAACGCGAACTAGCACTAGGAACAGCTTTACCAGATGATTTTTTACCACTAATTTCCGATCCTTGGCTAAGCGATTTTTATTTAAAAATAAAACAAGATATTTCAGAAAAAGGCACCGGAGATTATTGGCGAGGACTGGCAGGTTTAATGAGTAATGATCCTGTCAGATTAGAGGAGAGCTTTCGCTACCTTCGTGCTTATGATTGGAAATTACCTGCCGAAATAATCGGAGATTTATGGCCAATTATATCTGATCGCCGAGTGTTGCGTCATTTTTATGAGCACGCGCATTTATATCCTTCCGAGCCAACCAAAATCTGGTTATTAAAGGAATTGCCTAGTGAAGGATCCACTTTTTTTCGAGGATTGATCTTAAGAGGGTTGGCAGAATTTGAGGATCCCTTGGTTTATAAAACTCTACTTAATCATTACGAAGCCCAAAAAGAAATGGGAGAAGGAGAGGCGGAAATACTCATCAGTGCCTTGGGTACGTACCATACGCCAGAAGTACATGCCATTGCTTGGAGGGCACTGGTCGGAAGGAATTATTTTGCTGCAAAAGCTGCTCACCAAGCACTCAGTCTACAAGGTGTTGAAGAATCGCTCATGGCAGAAAAATTAAAGGAGGTTATCCTAAATGATAAATACAGTGATCGCATGAATTCCTTGCTGACCAGATTTCAGAGTTTAACAAATAAGGAACTATTGCTTTCAGCAGAACAGTTTTTAGCACGTGCTGCCTATGCTGTCAGAACACATAAAAATATTCGGCCACAGACCAATCTGGCAAGCTTACTGGATAGAACTTGGGAGACGACTACCCTCAGGATGATAATCGATTTTTTGTATCATCCTGAACCTATGGTTAGAAGATTGGGGTTGGATCAAATAAGTAGTTTAGTTGTTCAATTTCCTAAACGATTTTCACAATTTAATCCGGATACCGTGAAAAGGATTTTTCAACTAACGGGAGATGCCAATGAAGCGGTAAGCGTGGAGGCAGTAGAAACTATTCGGGTGCTAGTTCCAAGATTGGGGGAGCAATCTTGGATTAATCGTTTATTAAATATTCAAAATAGAAACAAACTACTAAATCATCTATTACCTGCGATTCTTGCTTTGCATCGTAAACAATTTTCTGAATTAGCAGTAGTTCCATTTGGTATAAAAAATCTCTCACATAAAAGCGCCAACATTAGAAGATATAGTATTATACTTTTGCAATATTATAGAATACCAGAAGTGATATCGGCCTTAAAAAAAATAGAATCTGATCCAGCGCCATCTATTCAGGAAGCCTTGGGTAGAGGTTGGCGGGATGATGACGGATTGTTGAAAGTTCTGAGATAAATCCTATTTCTCATAAGCAATCTTTATTTGATGACAACAGGATGGACCTGAACGCCAAACTCATTAGCATACATCAAATAGTAAACACCACCAGGCAACCCTGAAAAATTAAATTGTTTATTTAAAAGGTCTGTTCGAAATGATGCTGTTTGAATCGTTTGCCCCAAGGTATTAACGAGCGATAAAGAAAAAGCTTCTGAATTTTTAAGCTCAATATTTACCTGAAAATGACCGTTGTTAGGATTTGGAAAAACAGTAAACTCGTTTAAGTTTTCAAGATGATCGTTATTCGTTATACCCAAAAATATAGTTTCTTCTTCGGTACAACCTTCCTGATCGGTTACGGTAACGGTATAAGCTCCGTTGGTTAGATTAATAATCTGAAAACTGGTAGATCCTGTATCCCAAACTAATTGGTAAGGAGGGGTACCACCAGTCGGAACAGCTAGAATACTTCCATTGTTGCCAGCAGTGGCAGGAATAGCGTTGATATTAAAATCCAATTCAAGGGGTTCTTCCAGTAAAAAGCTTGCCGTGGTACTGCAACCATCTTCGTCCGTAACGGCTACTAGATAAGAACCCGCTGGAATATTGGTGAGTTCATTGGTTGTATTTCCGTTGGACCAATCGTAGGTATAGTTTCCAGCTCCTCCAAAAGGCGTAATGCTGATACCGCCGTCGCTGGCGCCATTACAGCTAATTCGTGTCCGAGCACTGCTGATTTGAATAGCATCTGGTTGTGTAATCTCAAAGGCATCTGTCAGACTACAGCCATTGTCATCCGTGATCGTTACGACATATTCTCCAGCACTTAAATTATTTAAAGAAGCTGAAACGGCTCCATTACTCCAAATAAAACTATAAGGAGGCATTCCTCCAGTAGTACTGGTACTAATGCTACCATTATTCTGATTAAAACAACTGACGGTGGTAAAATTAGCACTCAGGTTAAGTTCGTCCGGTTCCGTAATTTCATAAGTAGCTACCTCTGCACAAAACCCAATAGCGCCTGCCGTTACGGTATAGACACCAGCAGAAAGATTATTGAGATTTTGACCAACGGCTCCATTGTCCCAAGCAAAGTTGATGGTATTACCAGAGTTATTATTGATCGTAATTGCTCCATCATTGAATCCTTGACAGGTAACAGGGCTTACCGTACCTGTAAAGTTGATCACTTCTTGTACAGGAACAGCGATCGATCCACTGGTACTACAACCGTCCGCATTGGTGATGGTAAGGGTATAAGTAATATCATCCTCAACAATCAGCGTGCGTTCTGATTGTACATTCCCATCGTTCCATTGATAGGAACAGTTTTGACAATTTTGAGTAATGGTACTTAAGGTAACGGGATCACCTGCGCAGAGATTCTCACCCGTCAAATTAATAGATAGCGTAGGGGAAGTACTTACAAAGATAGTAACCTCATCACTGATCGACATCCCATCCGCGTTGGTGATTGTAATCGAATAAGTGGTCGTGGTGGTAGGTGTTACACTGCGAACAGGAGACTCAGAACCATCCTCCCAATTAATTGTACAACTTGGACAGTTGGATATATTGGCAGTTAGATTGATGGAAGTGCCATTACAGATCGTTCGATCATCTCCTAAGTTCACCCCAAATTCTGCGGGGCCGGAACCCTCCAAGCGAACGAGGAAAAAATCTTCTAGACCATTGTTTTGGGCTACCATTCCATTAAATTTGGTTTGGGTAGAACCAGCGAGTAAAAGGCCATTGTCTTCGGTAAAATCGAAAGCAAAAATTTCTTCACTCAAATTACCACCATAGGTAGACTCCCAGTTGGTATTACCATTGGCATCGATATTGACGAGCCAAAAATCTTTCAAACCCATGGATGGAAGGGTAGTTTCATTAAATGACCAGTTATAACCTGCGGCATAAATTGAATCATGCTTAAGTAGAATCTTATTAAATCCATCGTGTCCATCGCCACCATAATTTTTAGACCACAAAAGATTGCCAGACGGATTAACTTTGATGATCCAAGCATCTTTTCTTCCAGTATTTCCCATTAAATCTTGATCTCTGGAATAAGAAAAACCGGCTGCATAAATTTGATCTCCAGGACCGCCAGACACAGCATGTAGCTGGTCATCTAGCTGTCCACCGAAAAATCTTGACCAAATTAACTGTCCATTGGAATTTAAATAAGTTAACCATCCATCGGTTGCGCCATGGTGATTATTGTACTTCGAATCTGCGTATCCACTGACTACGATTCGTCCATTATTTAAAATGTGTAACCCAGTTGCAAAGTCATTTTGAGCACCTCCCCAACGACGAGTCCATAATTCTTGTCCGCTATTATTTATTTTTAATAAGATGGGATCAATTTGTCCCCGATATCCAGCTGAGGCAAAATTAGGACTATCTGAATTGCCAAGTAAAAGGTACCCGTCATTAGTCGCAACTACATCAACAATAGATTCTGATCGGGATTCTCCAAAGTTCCGTTCCCAAACCAAATCTCCTGACTCATTTATTTTTATTACCCAAAAATCACTGGTAATTGCTTGTGAATTGGTACCAGCGGAAACTCCAGATCGATATCCAGCAATGAGATAACCACCATCATTAGCTAGAATAATTTTTTTGAATTCATCTTGATATTCCGTACCGTAGGTTTTTTCCCAGAGTAGATTACCGATGTTATCAGTTTTCAATAACCAGCCATCTCCCTTACCAATTTGATTTGAAATATCATCGTCGTCAGACATACTGAGACCTACTACTAGATATCCACCATCTTCCGTTGCTAAGACAGAACGAGGAATATCTCCAAAACTTCCACCATATGTATTAGACCACTGTACATTCGGTTGAGCAAATGATTGGAGGTAAAGAAAGATAAATAAAAGGATGGTAGAAATTTTATTCATGAATGATATCTGATAAATTGAGGTTTGTAAACTGGCTGATTCGGTTATTACAGGTGCAAAGATAGTCGATTCTAATATAAAAGGTTAGCCTTAAAATTCAATAAGGACCGGTAATTTAGTCCCATGATGATGTCACAAAATATTTTTTTTAAAATTATAAAACAAAGATTAATCTATAAAATATGATGTTTTGATTGTCACGAATTATCGTTTTTTTAATAAAAAAGAATAATGGCAAAGTTATTGCCTTTAACTTGAAAGATTATTTCCCTCCATTTTATTTTTTTTTAACATAACCAATGATATAATAATATGAAAAGAATCATACTCTTGATGATTATTCTTTTCCCCATCTTTACTAATGCCCAGATATTTGTCGATCAAAATGCCACTGGAGATCAGTCTGGAACTTCTTGGACCCATGCTTATCGAAATCTTGAAGCAGCTATCGAAGCTGCTTCTACGGGAGATCAAATCTGGGTAGCCCAAGGTACGTATTTTCCTTTTGATTTTGAAACAGAAGAACAAGGTTTTTTTAATTGGAGATATACCTTTAATTTCAACAAAGATATTGAGGTATACGGCGGATTCTTAGGCACAGAAACGTTCCTGGAAGCTCGAAACCCTGATGAAAATCCTACCATTCTCACTGGTAAATTAAAGGAGGGTAATAATGAATTCTTAATAAATTCGGTAGTCACCTTTTCAGGAGTGACCAATGCCGCAGTGCTAGACGGCTTTATTGTTCAACAAGGAAATGCCGCAAAAGGAATGGATAAAATGGGTGGAGGGATCCTAATAAAGGCAGAAGGTGCCGGTGTTAGTGCAAGTCCCATCATCAGAAATTGTACTATTAGAAATAATAAAGGTTTTAGCGGAGGAGGAATGGCATGTGTCTCTAAAGATGGAGGACTTGTTTCGCCAGTGCTGATTAGTTGCAAATTCATTAATAATCAATCTAGTGATAAGGGTGGGGCCATTCTAAGTGCCACTAACTTAGGTAGTACTACCTTGGTTATTGAAAATACTATTTTTAGAAATAATGAAAGCCAAGAAGGTGGTGCTGTTTGTTTAGATAATGCAGATGCTAACCTTAGTGCTTATTTTACTAGATGTACTTTTGAAGCCAACCGTGCTACCAAAGGAGGTGCCGTCTTTAATGTAGTAGAGGGTTTATTGAGATTAGAGCCAACTTTTACAGATTGTGCTTTTATCAGTAATCACGCAGATCAAGGTTATGGTGGTGCCATATATAATTATTCTAAAGGTGGGTTTTTAAATCTATCTTTAAATAGCACGGAATTCGAGCGCAATACTGCTGGTAATTATGGAGGAGCTATAGCAAATATTACAACTGGTGGTAATTCTACTCCAGTCATCAGCGGATGTAAATTCAACCATAATTTCTCTAATCAAGGAGGAGCCATTTATAATTATGCCAGTGGTGGATCAACTAATCCAAAAATTTCTTCCACCATTTTTTATCAAAATTCTGCCCAACAAGAAGGAGGAAGTATCATGAATTTTGGCTATTTCCAAGATCTAAAAGTATCGATCGCAAATTGTACTTTTGCCAAGAACGAATCCAAATCTAACCTAGGAAGTATTTATAACCTTGGAGATGGTTTTGCCAACCTTGAAATTGAAATGATTAATTCTATTGTGTGGGATGAGGGAGTAGGGATAAGCAATCAAGCTCCGCTCACCGTAACTGCTGAAAATAATATAATTAAAGGCGAGTCACTGCCTGAGCACACTACTGATTTAGGAAATAATTATCTTAACTATGATCCTCAGTTTGTAGACTTGGAAAACGGAGACTTACGATTAGCTACTTGTTCGCCAGCCGTTGATAACGGACAAGTTTTGTCTTTTACTTCCGTAACGCAAGATAACGAAGGGAATGCTCGGAAAGTTGGAAATTTAGATATTGGAGCTATTGAGAGTCAAATAAAAAGGGGGTTATTGGATGATCCAAATACCTTGTTTAAGGCAGATCACGAATATACAGATCCGCAAGGGTGGACACATTATTATGATTGTAGGGAAAATGTGCTTTTACTTTCTTTAAAAAAGAATGGACAGCATATCGGCGACCTTGACGATGGTACTTTCCGTGTAGAAATATTGACGACCCAGGCATATAAAACTGGTCGTGGTACAGAAATATCAAATGCTTCTTTTGTTACTTCATCCTCTTGTTTTGCCATGAATCGATATTGGAATGTTAAGGCAACTCAACAACCAAACGCTCCGATTGGCGTACGATTCTATTTTTCTGAGCAAGATATTGCAGAGATGATTGAAAGTAGTAATTATATCAATTCAATTGAAGATGCTTATTTCTTTAAATTAAATAATAATGAAAATCCTCGCGCTACTGAAGTAGATGCAGCTGATTATCAGGAATATGTTTTTGATCCTTCCGAGGCTACTGAAAATAAGTGGACCAAAGGAGTGTTCCAAGGATTTGAGTATGCAGAATATTTGGTGAGCAGCTTCTCTGGCGGTGGCGCAACTACAGGTGCTAGTGTAAGTGCTTTACCAGTGGAGATGGTCAATTTTAAAGGAGTTGAAAAGGATCAAGGTGTTCAATTATCTTGGAGTACGGAATCTGAGTTTAATAGTATGGGCTTTGAAATTCAACATCGTACCGATGGTCAAGACTGGGAAATTCTAGGATTCAGAACTAGCCACGGAAATAGTACGTCGCTAAAGAAATATGAATATAAGCACCAAAAAGCATTACCTGGTGTTCATTATTATAAACTCCGAGCAATTGATTTTGACGGCTCCTATGAAGACTCGAAAATCATTTCCGTGAATGTTGATAATGAACAATTTTCAACCTTGATTTATCCGAATCCTATCAGTAACTCTAATGTAATTCACTATAACAGAGCAGGAGGATCTTTAGATTTAGTAGTAGTCTATAACGCGCAAGGTCAGGAAATTTATCGGCAAAATAATTTAGATGATCAAAAAGATGATATCGTATTACCACATGTATTATCAGTTGGTGTTTATAACATCGTCTTTTACTCCGGACAAAAAAGTGAAATTCAACAATTAATTGTTCAAGAATAAAATAGAACACCTTTCACCTAATTAAATAATATTAAGGCTTTAGGCAACATTATTAAACGACAAAACGCAGTGACCATTTACGGTCACTGCGTTCTTTTTTAATAGATGTTGGATGCTCTAGGGGCGTCCTATTTTTACAAACCGCTTTTGAATTTGCATACCTGGAATCCGAATCAAATAGGTTCCTGATGGTAAGTGCCCAACTGATAATGCTAAAACATTGTTGTTTGTATTAATATAAATATCTTGTTCGAGTACCTTCCTTCCTGTAAGACTATAAACCTGAAGTTTAACTGCTTGATCCACCGAACTTTCTAATGTTACCGTTAGTTCGTCCGTTGTTGGATTTGGATAGAGTTCAGTTATCGTAAAGCTTACGGGTTGACTATATTCATGATGTAGTATGGCATTAGGCATATTTACTACGGTGATTGAAACAGAAGCTTCATCATCTTCTTGAGATGAAACGCCGTTACCATTTCCAGGGAAAGAATCTTCATCATTTTGATTGACAAATAATACTTCTGTAAAATAATTGATGGATCCTTCTTCATTGGTAAAAAGTCGTAAGGTCAAGGTAGCAGATTCGCCAGCATCTAAAGAAGGAATCGTCCAGCGTTCTAGCCATAAATCATAATTTCCAATGGATGAATTATCAGAAGTGTACGCCAATCCTTCAGGTACACCTGCCGATACAGCAATATTTTCTGCTTCGTCAGGTCCATTATTGGTAATGGTTATTAGAAAATCTACATTTTCGTATTGGTCATAAATAGTTTGATCAACATTCACACTCAACTCTAAATCTATCAAACCATCTCCCATGTTGATTCCTCCATTCTCTTCGGGAAGAAGGATCACAAAATCATAATCGTCCTCTTCATTGGGTCCGTTGCCGGGGGTCGAATCGGGATCGTCCTCGTTGGAAGTTAAGATTTCTGTAGTTACCGTTACCTCCACATTTTCGATTAAACTAAACAGTTCTAACTCTAAAACTGCTGATGCTCCGGCATCTAGATTCCCCACATCCCAAGTTTCAAAAAATAATTCGTATGCTCCTTGACTTGCGTTGTCACTAGTATAAACAAACCCTTCTGGCAGTGGTGCAGCTACTGTAATTCCTGTGGCATCTTCCGGTCCGTCATTAGTTACGGTAATGGTGAAGACGGTATTCTCATAATTATTATAAAGTAAGAAATCTGCTTCCATCTCAATTGACAAATCCGCTCCAGTTGGTGTGATAACTAAAGGTGTTATGGTTATCGATGCAAAGTCGTCTTCTCCATTAGGACCATTACCTGGCGTAGAATCTGGATCATTCTGGTCAGAAGTCAAAACTTCTGTTGCCATCGTAACATCCTCGCCTTCTACTAAACTGAATAAGGTTAATTCTAAGGTGGCTGTTGCTCCAGGAGATAAGGTGCCGGCTTCCCAAATTTCAGTGAATAAAATATATTCACCTTGGCTAGCTAAATCACTGGTATAAACAAAACCTTCCGGCAAAGCGGCATCTACCGAAACTCCAGTGGCAGAGGCAGGTCCGTTATTGGTTACGACAATGGTAAAAGTTGTATTTTCAAAAATATCATATACTGAATTACTAGCTGTAATTCCAATCGATAAGTCTGCCCCTTCTCCACTATCTTCAATTCTGATGATGGTTAAATTATTAGAAGAAAGATCGTAGCAGTCGCTACTAAGAATGATATCTGGATCGAGGAGGTTATCACCCACCATTATTTCTAAGTTACCGGTGTAGGAGAGCCCATAGACGAAACAAGTTCCCAGTCCTGCGGGATCAAAGTCGACAGCATTCCCAGGCGGAATCCCGAGAATATTTCCTTCGCTATCAGTTACAACGTAGGTAAAAGAAGTACCCGTTGCACCGCCGGATACAAATTCAATAATGTCCGGTTGCCCATCAATAATAATGGTCGTTGTGAGTCCACCTTGGGCAAGTTCAACTACACCTCCTGAAATTTCCTCACAAGGATCAACCTCTTCAATTCTGATGATGGTTAAATTATTAGAAGAAAGATCGTAACAGTCGCTACTAAGAATGATATCTGGATCGAGGAGGTTATCACCCACCATAATTTCTAAATTACCAGTGTAGGAGAGTCCGTAGACGAAACAATTCCCGGGACCTGCGGGATCAAAGTCGACAGAATTGCCAGGAGGAATTCCAAGGATATTGCCTTCGCTATCGGTGACGATATAAGTGAAGGTTCCGCCGGTTGCGGCATCAGAAGTAAATTCAATAATGTCCGCTTGTCCGTCAATGATAATGGTAGTCGTAAATCCACCATCAGCTAGTTCGACCGTACCGCCAGAAACGTCATCACAAGGATCTTCAATTCTGATGATGGTTAAATTATTAGAAGAGAGATCGTAACAGTCGCTACTAATTATGAGTTCAGGATCGAGCAGATTATCGCCGACCATAATCTCTAAATTAGCAGTGTAGGAGAGTCCGT
>CALFWZ010000177.1 GCA_937928405.1 uncultured Saprospiraceae bacterium | reverse complement strand
GAAGTTGTTTAATAATTCAAAAAGAAGCCGAGAATGAAAGAAAATAATTCAAATCGAGTCTATTTTTTGAGCGCATAGCCGCGCTATGGGCGATAAAAAAGACGATGAGTTGGATAATTTTCTAAGTTCGCAGGCATTTTGAGAGTTTTTAATCAACTTCTTTGTTTAATCTTGAATTCAAAGTACAGGACAAAGCTTAAATATGCCACTAAGGCACAAAATCACTAAGATTTTTTCCTACGGAAAAATTAATTTTCTTTGTGGCAATTAAAAAAATTCTTTGACTTTTGTCCTGTAACTTAGTCTTGAATTATTTAATAGGTTTATTCAACAATTCAACAATTCAACAATTCAACAATTCAACAATTCAACAAAAAAACTATTCTCGTTCAATAGGACAAGTCATACAATGTGATCCGCCACGGCCTCGAGATAATTCGGAACTAGGCAAACTGATAATTGTATTTTTTACTTTAGCAGGATCAATCGTTTTGTCTTTGATACCTTTCAATAAATCATAGGCATGGATGATTTTGTACCCTGCCTCTTTTAAAGCAATTTCCGTTTTAGGATTTCGATCATAAGTAAGGGCTACACCAGGTTTGATGGCTACCATATTACAACCATCGGTCCATTGCTCGCGATCTTGAAAAGGCGATTCTCCGTTCCCCACCGGAATAAATTGCATGTCTGGATTAATTTCCTTGCGGAAAAAATCTTGCACCGAAAGATACACAGATTGTTTGCCAGTATGATGATGAACGATGACATTGGAACCTAAGCCGTCCATGATAATGGGCTTAAAGGCTACAATGTGGTTTTTATTGATCTGTGTAAAAATGGTATCAATATGCATGTACGATCGATCTGCTGGGATATTTATTTGTACCACATTCTTAATCACCTTTTTTTCAAATAATACTTTTTTGAGCGATTCGATGGCATGCGCATTAGTTCGTTCGCTACAACCAATCAATAGGTAATCTTTATTGATAACCATCACATCTCCTCCTTCGATGGAAACGGTTTCTCCTTTTTTTGAGGGTGGAAAATCATCTACGGTATTTAGATTTATGACTTTACCTTCAATCCGGATTTCGCGAAACATCGGATGGGCCCAACAAACAAAACGGGTAATGAAATTTTCGCGATGGCGTGCCGCCTTTTTTGCTTTGGTAATGATGACGTGATCGTTTACGGTAACGGCAATATCTCTAGTGAAAATAAAATTAGGAATTGGATCAAAAATAATATGATCTTCCTTTTCATAATAGCCCGTAACCAGAACGGTCGCTAAGTCCTCGTCCGAAAGTCTATGAAAAAGACTAACATAGGAGGCCGGTAGTTCTTCATAATCAATCACTAAATCAATCATTTCGGCCTTGGCTCCTTTACTAGCCTTTAGCGCTTCCACGAGTAAATCTTGAATTTCAAGGACATTTTCTTTCCCCATAAATGCTTGGAGAATTTGGGTGAAAATCTCATGTTCTTTTTGCATGGTTGGCAGGTGAACAATATCGTCAAAGAGTAACTCTTCGGCGTCTTTTGGCGAAATTCGGGCGATCCCTGCATCTGGACGGTGGACCATTACTCTTTTAAGCACGCCAATTTCGGAGGATACGTTTATTTTTTGGTTAGAACTCATAGGCGCAAAGAAAAGGAATTTTGTGGTTTTGAGGTAATTTTTCTTATTTTGAGGGCTAATTTATGACCGAATTTATTCGGGAAATTTTAAAAACCAATGATTCTCTTTGATTGTTTTAATAAAAAGAAGTTGTTTAAAAATGAAGCACAATGGTTCCGGCTAAATCATTGATTACCAATACTTCACAAATTTATCGGCACCATAGCTTTGGCTATGAACCTCAAAATTTGTATCGTCTTGATAATCAAGCATCTAGCCTCACCTTTTGTGAACATTCTTAAACAACTTCAAAGAAAAAAAAAGTAAAGTAACCGATGTTTGATAAAATCAAAAAACTATTCGTCGTAGAAGATGATGATCCACTAAAAAAGGCGCTAGAGCAAAAATCTCAGGAGGAGGCAGAAGCTACTGCTCCTACGGAGGAAATGGTGCCTGATCGTACAGTCGCTACTCAAAATCCTAAACCCCAAACGCAAAATTCACGTCCTACTGGAGGAAAAGTGACCGATAAATTTATGAATATACTGCTGGGGGCCATGGAAAAGAACAATTTGGATGGTTTTGATTATTTAGAATATAAACAATCCCTACAATCACTTCAGAATATGGATATGGACGAAGCTACTCGCTATCAATCTGCTTTTGCGATGGCCAAAACGATGGGAGCTACTCCAAAGAATCTATTGGAAACAGCTAATCATTATTTGAATGTGCTAACCACCGAAGAACAGAAGTTTGGACAAGCGCTCGTTAATCAAAAGGACAAGCAAATTGGAGGCCGCCAACAACGATTACAACAATTGGAGCAGTCCGTTGCCCAAAAACGCAAGCAAATTGAACAGCTTACCAAAGAAATTGAGACACACGAACAGGAAACTGCCCAAATAAAAGAACAAATCACTGATTCAACTGTCAAAGTAGAGAACACGAAAAATAATTTTATAGTTACTTATCAGTTGTTAACCAGTCAGATAAAAGAGGATATTCGCAAAATGCAGTCCTATTTGAAATAAAAAACTTAAACAGTTTTAACACCAAAATAACCATAAATAAACCGCTGTCAAGGTCTGTAAAAATTTAGATACAGGCAAGATTCATTAGAAGGCTTTTTTTATGGTATTTTTGCAAAAAGAAATTACTTAGATATATGGCAGAGCCAAAACCAAAATCATTCTGGAAAAGACCCGAAGGGGTTACAGGTGCGATCTTTTTAGGAGCAGCAGTTATCGGAACTGTCGCCTTGGTCACTACCTTTATTGGACCCATTATGGGCTTTATTACCTCCGTCTTAGGGATGGTCGTCTCCTTATCCGTTTTAGGACTTATTATCTTTATGGCTTTAGATCCCAAAACTAGAGCTGTAACAGGGTATATGTACAAAAGTGTCATGCGCTGGATCACTGGACTCTTTGTTCAGATTGATCCGATTGGTATTCTTAAGTCTTATGTAGATGACTTGCAAGAGAATCTTCGCAAAATGAGTCGTCAGATTAGCCAGCTTAGAGGAGAAATGCACAAAATGCAAGAGATGATTCATAATAATAAAAGAATGATCGAAAGCAACATGAATCTAGCGAGTAAGGCACGGGACAAGGATAAAAGGAATATCATGATTCTAAAATCTCGGAAAGCTGCCCGAGCCAAGGAATCGAACATGCGTCTGGAGGATTTGTACAAAAAAATGGAGGTCCTTTATCGGGTACTCAATAAAATGTACGAAAACTCTGAAATCTTGGTGGAAGACATCAAAGATCAGGTGAAGATGAAAGATCAAGAACGGAAAGCCATTCACGCTAGCCATTCTGCCATGAAATCTGCGATGAACATCATCCAAGGAGACAAGGATAAAAGATATATGTTTGATATGGCCTTAGAAGCCATCGCTGACGATGTCAGTCTGAAAGTAGGAGAGATGGAACGCTTCATGGATATGTCTTCCAATTTTATGCAATCTGTGGATTTAAAAAATGGTGTCTTCGAAGAAGAAGGACTCAAGATGTTGGAAAAATGGGAAAAAGAAGGAACTTCCCTTATTCTCGGTGATGAAAAAGATACGTTGATTTTAGAATCGGAAGATGGAGAAATGCTAGATCTTAATCAGCCCATCGCTCGCCCCCAAAGAGCAGAAAACGATACCAATCAATATGATAGCTTTTTTGATTAGATGCTAGGTGTTGATTTGTTGAAATGTTGAATCGTTGAATTGATATAGTAGGATGTTTTTAGATATTTAGATAACGCTTATCAATTTAGGATGCTGCAAAAAAAAAAACTGTAAAAATGCCTGACATAAGGATAAAGTCTTTACATTAAATATAATCAACAAATTAACATTGAGTCTAAAAGACTTACACGCTAGAAGAGCATTATTAATTTTTCATTAACCAATTATTAATTATCTTCAACAAATCAACAATTTTTTAATTTTTTAATTTCCGCAATCATCTAAATAATTCAGCGGAAAGCTATTTACTAACAAACAAACAAGAACAATGGCTCGACGATTAACGACCTTTTCAAAATTTTTAATTACCCTCCTGATTATTGGTGCCATCGCATTTCTCGGAAGGTATTTTCTAACTCAAACCGATGTTGGTAAAGGACTGGCTGATAAAGCTGGAATAGAAGAATCCAAAGGAGATACTGGTAGCAACGCCAATCCTGGCAGCACCACTAACACCAATACCAATCCAGGTAACACCAATAGTGGCAGCAGTGATGATGTCATTCGAGTAGGAGTAGTAACTTGGGGGGGCTACGCAGGTGGACAATATTTTAACGAAGGTTTTGAAGCTTCTAAAAACTCCCGATTTTATAAAGACTACGGATTTCAAGTAGAATTTAAAGTATTAGATGATTTTGAAGCCAGCCGTAATGCTTTCCGAGCGGGTGAAGTAGATTTACTTTGGGCGACTATTGATGCCTTCCCAACAGAAGTAGGTGCCTTATCTGCTGTTGATCCAGTGATCGTTTTTCAGGCGGACTGGTCGCGGGGTGGTGATGCCATCATCGCACGTCGCGGAATTACCAGAGTGTCTGATCTAAAAGGGAAAAATATTGCCGTAGCAGAATTAACACCTTCTCACTCTTTCCTAATCTGGTTACTAGAAGCCGGTGGATTGTCGATCAATGACGTAACCATCAAGCCACAAGCTTCTGCCGTAGATGCAGCGGAAGTATTTAAGAGTGGTCGAGTGGATGCAGCCGTAGTTTGGAGTCCAGATGATATCTTAGCCACCAAAGCAGTACCTGGTTCTAGAATCCTAGAAAGTACACGTAGTGCTGCCTATATTATTGCGGATGTCTTTATGGCTAAGCGTGGATGGGCAGATAAAAATCAGGATCGTCTACAAAAACTATACGAAGGATGGATGCGTGGTGCAGCTGAAATTAACAGCAACTCCAGTAGCCGTAAAAAAGCCGCAGAAATTTTATCTCGTGAATTCACAGAACGTGGTACGGCCTTGAATCCAGCGGAAGCGGCAGAAATGATTGGCAACGTTCGATTAGTGACACACGGAGATAACAAAAACTTCTTCAAACTCAATAATGACTATAAAGGAGTTAATGGAAATACACTTTACTCCACCATGGGAAATAAATATGCAGATCTTGGATTTGTGGAAGGTCGAATTCCTGCTTGGAGACAAATCGCCTATCCTAAATTAGTGGTGAACACCAACCTGACTAGCCCAGCGGATTTTCCTGAAAAAGGAAAGACCTATGCCAAAGCAACCAAAGCAGATGAAAAGAAAGAGGCTTTAGCAACCAAAGAATTAAGTATCAGTTTCCGAACGGGTGAATTTCAGTTAGACGAAAATGCGAAGTATATTATTGATAAAGAATTTGTTGAAATCGCCAAAGTCTTTAACTCTCGTATTCGTATCGAAGGTAACACTGATAACACGGGTAATCGAGCGAGTAACCAGCGATTGTCAGAGAAAAGAGCGCAAGCTGTAGCTGATTATTTGGTTGAAACGCATGGCATGAGTCCCAACCGATTTATTGTTATCGGAAATGGCCCAGACCAGCCAGTTGCTGATAACAATACCGAAGCCGGTCGAGCAAAGAATCGCCGAACAGACTTTGAATTATTAACGGATTAGGTTAATGTTGAATTGTTGATCTGTTGAATTGTTGATTTGGTAAAACCGTAACTCAACAGTTCAACAAATCAACGATTCAAAAAAAAATTAAAAGCTTCCCTTACCTCTTATTCAGCCTAAATGAATCTTTTCAAACTTCGTGGAAAACTGACCCGCTCACAAGACTTAATCTTGGGCATCATTGGTTTTCTTATTTTTATTGCCATTTGGTGGATCGCTGCCGAAGCGTTTTCGACTCAAAAGCCCATTATTGAAGGTTTTAATAATCGTCTGCCATCTTCCCTAAATTTAGACCCAGACGGTCCTCAAATCAATCAAGATAGTTTAGCGCGAGCCATTGCGTTGCAAGATAGTTTGGCTTTTGCGAATGCCACTGAATTTGAGAAAGTATATCCAGTGCTACCGCCGCCACCTGCTGTGGTACAATCTTATCCGGAATTATTTACTAAAGATAATCTACCCGTGGAAGCCTTGCGTTCCATCTGGTTAAATATTCAAGGATATTTTTGGGCAATTTCTATCTCACTAGTTTTTGGATTTATCATCGGATTATATCCACTTTTTAGAGGATTGTTCAGTAAACAAACCAACGCGTTGCGATATCTGCCGCTGACGGCATTGACCGGTGTGTTTATTTTATGGTTTGGAATCGAGGATGAAATGAAGATCGCCTTCTTAGCTTTTGGTATCATTGTCTATCTATTGCCAGTAGTCGTTCAGCGAATTGATGAAGTAGAGTCTGTTTATTTAAAAACCGTATTCACGCTTGGAGCTACCGACTGGCAAACGATTCGATCCGTTTATATTCCAGCCGTCATGTCTAAGTTAATGGATGATATTCGAGTGCTCACGGCTATTTCGTGGACCTATATCATCATCGCGGAATTATTGAATCGAGCAGGAGGAATTGGTTCTTTAATTTTTATCAAAGCTCGACAAGGACAACTAGAAAAAGTATTTGCCATTCTGTTTATCATCATTCTGATTGGTTTTTTTCAGGATAGAATTTTCATGTTTATCGATCGAAGACTATTTCCACATAAATATGTCAAGACCGCGAATGTCGGCTACAAAGAAAGTCAGTTTGGTATTTTTGCCGTGCTTGGAGTTACCTTGTTGGGTTTGATACTAAGCGCTATGTTCTCTGGTTTTGGAACTACCTTATGGTGGGGCGTCGGACTCATCGCAATTGCAGGATTACTCTTTATCGGCCTAGGAGAATTTAAAATATTCTCAGCAAGTAGAGTGAAGGAATAGTAGCGTTGAATAATTATTGAGTAGAAAGACTATTTATATCGCTTCAACAAATCAACGCTTCAACAAATCAACAATTCAACATCAAAAAAAATGGTAAAATTTCCAGATACAGATTTAGAAAATATCGTTGAGTTACGAGGCATCAATCAATCCTACGATGGTGGTAAAAGTTATATCATCAAAGACTTAGATTTTTTGGTAGAAAACAAACCCGGAAGAGGACAATTCGTTTGTATCTTAGGAATGTCTGGCAGTGGAAAGTCTACTTTACTTCGTTATATTGCAGGTTTACAAGAACCTACCGCAGCGGGTACCTTATTGGTCAATCAAAAACCCATCAGTAAAGACAATCGGGTAAGTATGGTTTTCCAACAATACTCCTCTTTGCCTTGGATGTCCGTACTAGATAATGTTGGATTGGCCTTGAAATTTAAAGGAATTGATAAACAAGAGCGGGACGAAAAAGCGATGGAGATGATTGAGATTATGGGTCTCGCAGGACACGAACACAAGTACGCCCAGTATCCTACTTTATCAGGTGGACAGCTACAACGTGTCGCGATTGGACGTAGTCTCTTAGCCAATTCTAATATTCTATTAATGGACGAACCTTTCGGAGCCTTAGATGTCAAGACCCGATTACAAATGCAAGATTTAGTCTTAGGTATTTTTGCAAAATTACATCCGACCATTATTTTTGTAACGCACGATATTTCGGAAGCCGTTTATCTAGCCGATGATATTTATATTTTAAAATCTGCTCCCTCTCATTTTGCGGAGCATATCCACATCGATTTACCACTACATCGGGACCGTAATACAAAGCGAGATCCAAGATTTATTGAATTGGTTCATGAAGTGGAAGATCGGATGGTGGCAGTGGCGGAGTTGTAGGGACAACTTCTAATTGTGGAAATTTATGGAATTCTAAGATTAAAGATCTAATGGAAGTTTTGTGAAATTGAATGGTGAATTAAAACAATATAGGGTTTTTATCATTTGAGAATGTTCTCTATCTCAGATGGATTTCTTCGAGAATGAATTACTGCTAAAATATCAACTTCGTTAATTGTAAAGTCGTAAACAACTTCATTATATGACTTTTGTATAAGCAACATCTATAGCCACCTTCTCTTTATTTTTTGATTTCTGCAGGGTGCACAAGATTCTGGATGCTTTTCTTTTCCAGCTTTAAGGTAGTTTTAAAAATTCCGTCAATATAATCATCTGCTGCTTGCTCGCTTTTCTCACTCATATATTCATGCACTTCGGCCAACATTTCCAAAGCTGAAAACGACCAAGTTACTTTTATCTTTTCTTCCAATTTGCAATTTGGTTTTTAACTTCATCCATAGAAAATGATTTAACATCTTTTATCTCTGTTTTTGAATTGTTCAAGATATTTAGCAATGTTTCTTCTTCCAATGGCTCTCCTTCTCGAACTAAATCCTTAGTGGACTCAAACGACTCAATAACTCCCAAACTCCTTAAAGAATTTATTATTTGTAAAAACTCTTTAAGATTAGTTCTTTTTACATTTATATGATAGGTCATAATTTGATAGATTTTTCTATTAATATTTCTTTGTAATTTATATTTGAATTCTTCATTTTGACAGAACCATATAAGGATTTTGTGATCGGACTTAATTGAGAATTATCTATTTTATAGTTTGTACTTAATACTGATTTTAAATACGCTTCAACTAAATTCGATAAGCTACAACCTTGAATCTTAGCATACTTCTTTGCTTCTTCAATAACAGATTTATTCATGGCCAACGTTAACTTAGTAGACATAATGTATGCATTTGTTTTGTTTAAAAGACGTGGTGCTTTTTTCTGAATTAGCAAGTAATAAAATGTAAACGTAAAATTTTCCTGTAAATTTTATGTAGTTATCCTTTAATAACTTGGAACTGAAGTCTGGTAGAAGATTGCTTTTGAATTTGCTCTTGACCTTTATCTAACTCCCCATCACCAACAACAAAAACTCCTCCGCGGTCAACTTTGCCAGTGAAGTTAACCCAGTCCGTAAGTCCGTCATGGTTCGTTCAATATCAAAGACTCGAAGTACTCTAAGTTGATCTTGGTTAGCTATGGATTGTCCTTTTTGATTTGTCAAATTTGTTAGAATTGGAATTGGATTTCGATGCGACTGGTAGAAAAGGGTATAGCCCACTTCTTTCGTCAATAACTCGGATAGCCCGTATCCAGAAACACTAATGGTTCCTTGTTTTTTGTTGATTTCTGAAGTCAAATCTAAATGATCAAACAATGATTTATAGCGTTTTAATAAAAAATCAATTTCGGTTTTTCCCATCTGATTGATACAAGATTTGAAGTGCAAAATAACGGTCTCCGCATCACCTTTCAAAAAAGGGTTAATTGATTTTTTTATCCAAGATACCTGTAACCACGCCGATAAAAAATCCGTGGCGGTACTATCAAATTTTATCGTTCCGTAGCGATAGTTTTCGGTTATCTCAGCTAGACTTTCCTGATCGAATAATTGGTCTTCCAGCGAAATAGTTTCATCCGTCTTTGATAGAATCGCTGCTTTAAATCGGAATGCTTGTCGCTGATTCTGAATATAGTGACCACTGCCATAACCCAAACTCAGACTAGTTAGTTCTTCTTTTAAAGCGATCAGATTATTCTTGAAATTATAGTATTGCCAATTTAAATTTTCTTCCGTTTCTGCACCGGTAATCATAATGGGCTCATCATTTTCGGGAGCAGACTCTTCTAATTGGTAAATCTTTTTTTCAATTCTTTCCAGTTGTTCTAATTGCTTTCTAAAAAATCTTTTTCCACTGGCGGCGGTCGGTAAATCAGGTAAATTATTTTTGGAAGACATCGAAGCAAAGCGAAGTTGCTGAATATTGGGAACCAACTGATTACCAGCCTCGTCAATATCTATTCTAAAAAGAATCGGCAGATCCTCTTGGGTAGCAATTAATTGCTCAGCGGATAACATCGTCAAATCTCTTTCTATTTGTCGCTTCAGCGCACGACCTCCCATCTTCTCATCAAAACCTCTCTTTGCCACCCAAGTAAGTGCCTCTTGTGAAATATCCAAAATGGTGGTTCTTCTTACAAAGCCGTCTCGACTTAGTAATTCTTTAATTTGTAATCGGGCAATATTTAGAATATGTTCGAAAGAGAGCGATTTAAAAATAACTACTTGATCAATTCGATTAATAAATTCAGGTCGGAATTTTTTTCTTAAGGAAGTCTGATAAATGGCCTGATTTGTAGCACTTGTTTTTTCAAATCCTAATTGACTAGATATTTCTCTAGCACCCACATTAGAGGTCATGATGATGATCATGTTTGTGAAATCCACTGTTTTTCCTAAACTATCCGTCAATCGTCCATCGTCTAAAACTTGTAGCAGTAAATCGTGCACACTAGGATGTGCTTTTTCAATTTCATCCAACAACAATATACCAAAAGGCGTATGACGAACTTTACCCGTTAGTTGCCCTTCGGGTTGGTAATAAGTGCCGATCAGCCGATCTACGGCATCACCAGCCACAAACTCATTCATATCAAAACGCACCAACCGTTCTTCATTTCCGGTTAAGTACTTCGCCAGTACTTTTGCCGCCTGTGTTTTTCCAACTCCAGTTGGACCGATAAACATAAAAGAGCTAAGTGGACGCCGTGGATTATTCAGTCGTGATTTGATTTGATGGATGGTATCGGCGAGTGCTTTTACCGCAGTTGGTTGGCCCACCAAATCTTGACCAATAAATTTTTCAATCTCATCGGATTCTAAGGTGAGTGATTCATCAAAGATTTTTTGATTCAAACCACTGAATTGTTCAAAGTTTTCTCGCACTTCTGGCAAGTCAATAAATTGATGTCGATAGCGAGCAGCCAATTGATTCATGATCCGCATCACACTACCCGGTAACGCTTTTTGTTGCATGAAATTTCGCTGTAGCGTAAATAATTGATCGATGGCTTGGATGGTAAATTGACAATGGTTTTTATCCTCTAGATCACAACGCTGTTCGATCACCGCTTTGACCGCTGTTTTATAATCAAACTCCGGTAATCGAGTGACTTGAAATAGGTTAGCAAAGCGTTGATTTTTTTCTTGAACGATCTGCCATTCTTCCGGAGTCGCCAAAATGATTACCCCAATCATCCGTTTTTCTAAATAGGGGAGTAGCACATTATTGAGCGTAAATTTATTTTGAGAACTTTGTCCAATTCGCAACATCGCAATTGGATTGTCAAATAATAAATGGTCCGTTGTGGTTAGTTTACCGTTTATTTTTTTTAACCGGAGTCGCGCATAATCAATAATGGCTTCGAATCTTTTTTGCCACCAACCCACAATACTCATTCCGGTGATAATACGGTTTGGATTGATTTGCCAGATGGTTTGACTGAAATCTTTTGGATCTATTTCTCGTTCTAAATATCGATAAAGCACTTCGTTGATGAGTGTGTTTTTACCGACACCTCTTTTTCCTACAATTACGATGGGGGTACGATTACCTCGAAAAATTTGGTGTACTAACTGGTCAATGATTTGATCTCGTTGGTAAGCTCTGCTTAAGTCACCAGGATAGCGTTCGTTTAAGTTTTCACCAACCGCATAAATTTCGGTTTGGCCATTAAATTTACTACTGGGAACGATACTCGCAAAAAGTGAACTAAGGTCTTGCTCTTCGAAAGAAAACTTTTCTGGTACGATCGAGAGATTCATGTCCAGCGGGTGAACAAAGGTACCTTTGGGTGTTGTAAAAATAGACAAGTCAAATACCTCGCGACTGTCGAGTGACTTTTTATGGGTTTTTACCAGATAGGCAATGGTATCAGCGACCTGGTCTTCTATTGGTATGTTATAGGAGGCAATAAACTGATAGTGGTTGAAGGCAGGCAGACAAATGAACGTCATACCCTGTAATTGATAACTACTGTAATAAAAATTGCCTTCCAGCCCTGCTCGCCCTACGGGAATTCTCAGCGGTAGGAGCTTACTTTTTAAGTCTGGATTGAAGATCATCCAAAGCAATGGATCTCCACTATCACGATTAAACTTAAAGTGTTTTAGACTTTCCTTTATACGTTTCTTAATCATCCGCAAACCCTCATCAAATCGCTCAGCTACCACCTCCGGATGGCCGTAAAAAAGTGGTTTTATACGATATTTTTTATCGGACGGTTGAACCAATAACTGAATGGTGGATTTAACACTAGGCATAGGGCGAAAATACAAAATCTGTTCTAATTAATCACTAATGCTGAACAGTCCGTTTAATAGTAGACAGATTTATGATTCAATATTGAACCTGCCCCTACTGGTCAGGCGGGTATTCGATCAGGGATGTTCGAAAGATTAAAAAAGCGAAAAATATTGAATGTTGAATATCCAATAAATCAATATTGAATAAAAAGTATAAATAAGTTTTCATAAAATAAGCTGTCAAAAGCTTAAAGATGATAGATTTCTTTCAATTAGGCCATCCGTCCTAGATTTTTAGTACTTCAGTTTTATTCAATATTGGACATTCGAGATTGGATATTCAATATTCTTAGTTTTCTCTGAAATCTTTCAAACAACCCTGATATTCGATATCCAATATTCAATTTTGTTAATAATTTGATTCCAAATAGCTTTTTAACCCTGATTCACATCACTAATCTTCATTCAACGGTCTTATCCCTTAAAATATTTATCATTTTAACCCCGCTCTTAACCTAAAAAATTGCCAAGTTGGTGTTTTTTTGATATGTTTATAGCCAATAATTATTTTATGGCCGAATCATATAAATATCCAGACGTAAAAAACTATAAGTTTCGTGAGTTGAAGGTCTATTCTTCCACGGAATGGCTAGCTGACAACAAGAAAAAATATCGACAGGTTTTTGACCGATATGAGACGACTTACGTATACGCAGAACTTTCCTTTTTTAATAAAAATTTCGACAAAGAAGACTGGGAAATCAACGTTGAATTACGTTGCTATAAACTGAAGAAGGGGAGAGAAGAAATCTGCCGACTGCCCTTTGAAAACCGGAAAGTTAGCAAATATGACAATGTCGTTTTTATTCGAGAAGGTTGGGGAAATAAAAGCGAAGGCCAGTTCTGGAAAAAAGGCACTTATTACTGGGAAGCTTGGATTGAAGGAGAGAAAGTTGCGACAAAATACTTCTATGTTGAAGATGCTGGTAAATTTTCTATCGGCGAACCTAATCCATACCTTGGGGTGAAATCTATTCGTCTTTACGAGGGACCTTATGATGATTTGAGCGAGGACGATCGACAGTATTTTCGTGGTTTTAGCAGCGAAGAGACTCGGTATATTTACGTAGAACTTATCCTCGAAAACTTGCATAGTTCTAAAAGTTGGCAATGTGAATTGTTTACAAAATTCTACAATGATGCCCGTGAACTAAAAGGGCAGGTGATCCGGCTACAACGGATTGAACGGAAAGATGAAATTATCAAAATAACTGCTGGTTGGGGTTCTAATGTAAAAGGCTCTTGGCGGGTTGACAATTATGCGGCGGAAGTAGTTTTTATGGATCGGTTACTAGCGGTCATTCCTTTTGAGGTAGGTGAAAATTTTGAAGAAGGGTTGGCACCAGTGATGTTGCCTCACCAAAACAAGCCGATCATCTTTACTCCTGATCTGGACCCTTCTCACAGTTTTGAGGATGTAATGCTCAAAATGGATAATTTGATTGGATTGACCGAGGTAAAGAAAAATGTTCGTGATCATGCCAAATATATCAGCTTTCTACAACTAAGAAAAGAAAAAGGCTTCGAAGAGAAGGAAGAGATAAATGTCCATTCTGTTTTTATCGGCAATCCCGGAACAGGCAAAACCACCGTTGCTTCTATGATGGGGCAGCTATACCAAAAGATGGGACTGCTATCTAAAGGACATGTTCATGAAGTAGATCGAGTTGATTTGGTCGGAGAGTATATTGGACAAACTGCCCCAAAAGTAAAAGAGGCCATCGAAAAGGCGAGAGGTGGGGTATTGTTTATTGACGAAGCTTACGCGCTGGCTCGTTCTAATGACGACAGTAAAGATTTTGGTCGAGAAGTAATTGAAATTTTAGTCAAAGAGATGTCGAATGGCGTCGGAGATATGGCCGTTATCGTGGCTGGATACCCGAAAGAGATGAAGCATTTTCTCGATTCCAACCCGGGCCTAAAATCTAGGTTTAAATTATTTTTCTCCTTTGCAGATTATCTGCCGCAAGAACTTTCTCAGATTGCCCGTTTTGCTTGTCAAGAAAAATCCGTCAAGCTGTCAGATCGAGCAGGAAAATTAATTGATGATATTATTATCAATGCCTTCCGTGACCGTGATCGCTCTTTTGGAAATGCCCGCTTTGTTTTTGATTTAATTGAAAAAGCAAAAATAAATTTAGGCTTACGCGTCATGTCTTCCGATGATCCTAAACAATTAGAAAAGGAAGAACTTTCCATCATTCATTATGAAGATGTCAAAGAACTGCGCTTCAAGCCAAAAGTTGAATTACCAAAAATTCCAATTGATGAAGCTTTGCTGGAAGAGGCTTTAGTAGAATTACAGGGACTCATTGGGATGACCAAAGTAAAAGAGCAGATTACCGAAATGGTCACCCTGGTTCGTTATTTCCAAGAATCAGGAAAGGATGTGCTCAACAATTTTTCTTTGCACACCGTTTTTATTGGCAATCCTGGAACAGGAAAAACCACCGTCGCACGAATTCTAACCACTATATACAAAGCACTTGGAATTTTGGAAAGAGGTCATATGGTCGAAACGGATCGTCAAGGCCTTGTGGCCGGATTTGTAGGACAAACCGCTATCAAAACAGCAGAAAAAATTGATGAGGCGCTTGGAGGCGTTCTTTTTATTGATGAAGCGTACGCTTTATCTCAGCAAGCTGCTGGATCGGCGCATGGTGATTTTGGTAGCGAAGCGATACAGACTTTATTAAAGCGAATGGAAGACCACCGTGGAAAGTTTTTCATTTTTGTGGCAGGCTACCCTGATAACATGGAACGGTTCTTAAAAGCTAATCCAGGATTGAACTCTCGATTTGATAAGATATTGAAATTTGAAGATTATCTGCCAGCTGAACTAATGGAAATTGGTCAACAAATGCTGGAAGAAAAAGGAATTACCGCGACCACCGATGCCGCAGAACACCTAGAAAAGTACTTCAAATTTATTTACGAATACCGTGATAAATATTTTGGTAATGCTAGAACAGTCCGTAGCATCATCCTGGAGGCGATCAAAAATCAAAATCTCCGTCTTGCTGCCAGCCAGTCAAAAGGAAGTCCGAAAACTGACCCAAATGTTTTGACCCTCGCAGATGTTATCAATTTCCGAACAGACAAGAGTGGTTTCGTTTTCAATCGAAAAACCATCGGATTTGGCAAAAAAACTGGTAATTAACAACTTTCATATCAATTTTGTCCACGTACTTGATAGCATATATTCTAAAAATATGTTATTTTGTTAACTTGCGTAGAATTTTTCTATTTTACCTTTGTAGAAAGATATACTGTTCCTAAAACTACCGATATAGAATACATGATTTGCTAGGCCTTGATGAGCATATTTTTGCTCATCAGCATCCAAAAAGCATGTTTCAGCATCAATTCCTTCGTCCTGATTACTCCGTACATTTTGTAGGAAGTAATGGATAGACACGGGGTTGGCTTGCATTTTGCAAATAGTTATTAATACGTGTACCATTGACCCATTTTGGAATAGATACACGACCTGATTTTTTCTAAAATCTACCAATTTTTGCGGCAAGTTTCCTTGACCAAATGTGAGATTATTCAGTTTATTGCAATACAATTGAGTGCACCTATGAAAGATATTGATATTATTTATTTTACCCTGTTTCCTTGGGATCACCCTTATTCGTCTGTTTCCTTTTCTCTGGCAAAGGAATTTATTAAGAACAATCGGGTATTTTACGTGAATCCACCTTATTCTTATAAGGATTTGTGGACTTCAGTAGGGGATAAATATACCAAAGAGCGGATGTCTGATCTGCTGATGCACCGAATGCGGTACGAGCAACCCGAAATCCTGAATGCTCATCCCAATCAAAGTAGTTTTAAAGCCGTAATGCCACCGATTGTTCCACCCATTAATTTTTTAAAGCCTGGTGGATTTTATGATAAAATGAGAGTTCGAAATAATAAAAAACTCTTAAAAACAATTCAGCGGGTTATTAAGGAGAATAATATTAAAAATTATATTTACCTCAATTGCTTTAATCCCTATTACGGAGGCGTGCTACCGAGAGATAGCTTTAATCCCATGTTAAATATTTATCAGTGTATTGATGATATTTCTCAAAATAGCTATACCAATCGCCACGGATTAGAATTGGAACGAAAAGCCATTCAAATGGCAGATATCACGACGGTTACTTCTACTGAATTAAAGAATATCTGGCAGAAGGATGCTAATGAAATTCATCTGGTTCCCAACGCAGCGGATATTGACCTTTTCAAAAAGACAATTCAGCAAAAGTTTGAAAGGCCGAAAGAAATCAAGCATGTGAAAAATAAAATTATTGGATTTGTTGGTAACCTAGATGCGGACCGAATTGATTATCCTTTAATTAAGAAAGTAGCAGAAAAACACAGTGACAAGACCATTCTTTTGATTGGACCCAATAATAACACAGAATTGGCCGAATTAAAAATTGATAAACTTCCCAACGTAATTATGACGGGGAGTATTGATATTACTCAATTACCTCCTTATCTACATTATTTTGATGTTGCCATGATTCCGTTTCAACTTAATAAGTTGACCAAAAGTATCTATCCATTAAAAATCAATGAGTATTTAGCTGCTGGTCGAGCAGTCGTAGCTACCGACTTTTCTGCTGATATCCGCAGCTTCAATGACATCATTGACATTGGAACGAGCCACGACCATTTTATTCAATTAATCGACAAGGCGATCGCCGAGAATAGCACTGAAAATATCGAACACCGTGTAAGGGTTGCTAATTCGAATACTTGGACGGATAGAGTAGCGCAAATTTGGTCAATCGTAGATCGCAAGCTCTCCAAGCAGACAGTTTCAACAAAGTAGATTTTCTTCTTCAAGATGGAGACTTTTCTTACCTATGAAGTGCTTGCCTTCAAGGAAAAAAATGTTATTAATTCATTCAATTAGCCAATATTCACTTGGTCATTATTCGATATGCCATATTCCTTCCGCTTATGGCCTGATTTTTGCATAATAAATAATTGATATATTTGTATCAACCACCACATTTTGCCGACTTTGCTTGGCCTTCCACCACACCCATATTTAAATGCTAATCAATAGACTACCTTCATTTTTGAATGAGGGCAATACTATATGGATCTGATAAAGGTTGCTATTCTTTGCTATTAGAAAAGGAGGGATATGCGCTTTATCACAAAACAAACAACTATGAAAAATCTTAACCCCACCATTTTGGTGATGGTACTGCTTTTGGTTTGTGCCTTATTGATTTCAGTATTCCTGAATTGGAATGCTTACGTACTCATCTTTATTTTTCTTGCCTTTTCTACTTTTTCCATTGGGTATTTTTTTGCTCGTCAGCAAAATGTGAAGGATACCAGTATTGGGAATAAAGTCAGTGTATTAAATTTATTGTCAAAAAGTTTGGGAGAAGTATTAATCATTCATCGAATGGAGGACCATGGAAATATTTTTGTGAGTCCAGGGATAAAACAAATTTTAGGATACGATCCGGAGTTTATCCAAAATAAATTTACCACCTTTATTATTCATCCAGATGATCGGAAACTATTGGTGCCTAAGCTAAGAATGGAGCAATTGCTCGTCTCTAATAAATTTGAACTACCGCTAAGAATCCGTCGGGTGGATGGTTCGTATCTTCCGATGCTGGTGAGCGGTAAAGGTATCAGAAGTGAAGAGACTGACTTGGTTACCCATACTTTATTGGCTTTAAATCATCTGCCGACAAAATCTGAAAATGATAAAGTGGAAGGGATGACTTGGCGTAGTAAGACCAGACTGATCGAATAATCAAAACTATATAAGTACTACCTAATTACAGGACAAAAGTCCCAGAATTTTTTTAATTGCCATAAAGCTACAAAGAAAATTAATTTTTTCCATAGGAAAAAACCTTAGTGATTTTGTACCTTAGTGTCAGATTTAAGCTTTGTCCTGTACTTTGAAGTCCTACTTAAAAAAGCCCATGATCCACGGCTTAAACTTAGATTGAATCACGGTATAATGCTCCTTTTCTTTTACTTCCGGATTGAAAAATACCAATCCCATAAAAAATAAATCAATGGTTACTCGTACCCTCGGGTGTTCCTGAATCGTTCGCCAGGCACCTTCCATTTCTTGGGTCCAATGAATATCATGAAAGACAAAGCAGCTTCGATCTGTCGCTTTTTCTAACGCTTGTTTAAAATAAAATAAGGTGGGCTCTCGCTTATGATTTCCATCTACAAAAAGAAAATCTAATGCTTCAAAATCTGCCAATACCTCTGGTAATACAGTGTCAAACGGGGCATTGACCAGTTTTATATTTTTAGCCTTCATTTGTTGAAAACTATTCCGAGCAATATTTGCCACGTTGGGACAACCTTCCATCGTCGTCATTTTAGCCTTAGAATTTGGGAGATGTAGGTAGAGACTAGAAATACCAAAACAAGTTCCCATTTCTAATAGAGTTTTGGGTTTTAAGTAGTTTACAATTCGGAATAATAATCTGCTATAGGATGGAGGAGTCAACGAAGACTTGGCCATATTTCCGATGGCCCGGTTACGGGTAGAAATGACCTGAGAGCCTGCTCCAAAATCGGTTACTTCAATCGTTTGCTTATTGCGTAGTAAGCGCCTTCGGATGGACTCAATCTCTGCAAATTGGTAATAATTTCGCTTATCCTCTAAGGTGGCTTTGATAAAATTATACACAAAGGGAGAGTGGATACGATAGATCGTCGTAGCCTTAAAATAATAGCGAATGTACCGAAAGAAGATTTGTAAAGGTTTGATTATTTGCTGGATTGATGAAACTGCAAGTTAAGTATTTTTCTATGAAGCTGTTTATTGTTAGATAATTAAAAAGGACGTGGTGCAGGTATTTTTTTTCCAGAAAAAGAAAAGGCCACTTGTACTCCTGCATTCAATTGTTGTTGTATATCGACCCCCATTTGTGGACTGATGCGAAGGGAAAGATCTTCACTGACATCAAAGCTCTTAAGGTGCGCAAAGACAAAAGCATCGGCTGCTTGCAGTGCGTGGACGACTAATAAAATGAGAAAACCCGTTTCCGCATTGGTGAGTGCATTATTGCGTAGCGATTGAAGCGATTGTGCATCGAGACCGCTTACATTCATGGTAGTCGGATCATCGTCTAACTCTGCAATTCTATTATCTCGAAAAAATTTAAATTCTTTGCGTCGATTATGAATATTGATGATTCCTGCGGTATAAGCTCCCACGACTATGGGAACTTTCAAATATTGTTTATTATAAAACTGCCCTGAGCCAGGTAATAAAAGGGATAGGAATAACGCTTTTTTAGGATTGGGGTAATCTTTTCTATCAAAAAAACGACCAATAAAGTTTTTCTTTTTTACCACTGGAAGATCACTTTGCATTAGGCTATCTAACTTGGCAGAAAGATCACTGGTATCGACTGGAATCACGGTTGTTTCTGGAACAGAAAGACTATCCGGTATTATTTGTGCCATGAGCACATTAGAAAATAGAAATAACCAGCAATAGCATAAATATTTCATAGCAAACGATGAGTCGAGTTGGAATACTACCATTAAAACGCAAGAGAGCATAAGATATTTTGGAAATCTAGCTAGCTTATTCTTCTAAAAGATCTAATAGCCTATTCAAATCTCGATCAGAACTAAAAGGAATAACGATTTGTCCTTTCCCATTCGATTTTCTTTTTAATTGAACTTTCGCACCAAAAAAGTTTTTCAAATTTTCTTGGACCTCTTTGTATTCTCCTGGTAATCCCGTGGAAGGGGCAGCCGTGGAGGAATTGGTGGGCGCCGTCTTCATATTCGCCACTGCTTGTTCGAGGGCACGAACAGAGAGCTTTTCGTTGACGACCCGATTTAGCAACATGAGTTGTAGCGCTGGATCTTCCTCTCGAGCGAGAATAATGGCGTGTCCTCGACTAATGGTCTTAGTATTTAATGCTTCGATAATAGAAGGAGGTAAGCTTAAGAGGCTTAAAATCTGCGTAATAGAAACCCTGCTTTTATTGACTCTTGAACCCAGTTCTTCCTGAGTAAGGTCATATTTATCGATGAGTAGTTTATAAGTAGTCGCTACTTCTATTGGGCTCAAATCTTCTCGTTGGAGATTTTCGATTAGGGCCATTTCCTGCATCTCCTTATCATCTGCTTCGCGAATATAAGCGGGAATCGTAGTTAGGTTGGCTAGTTTACTCGCTCTTAATCGACGTTCGCCGGAGATGAGCTGGTAAGTTCCATCACCCATTCTACGGACGGTGATGGGCTGAATTAGACCGTGGGTGGCAATAGAATCAGAGAGTTCTGCTAGGGCACCAGGATCAAAATTCTTTCTTGGTTGGTGAGGATTGACTTCTACTTTTTCCAAAGGAATTTCTACGACCGAACCAGTTGATTCAACCTTTGAGACTTTTACAGTTGGTGGTATGGGTTCATTTCCAAAAGAAGAGAGCAATGCTCCAAGTCCCTTCCCAATAGCATCTTTTTTATTTTGTTTCTTTGCCATTTTTTATAACTAAATACGGATCGATAATAAGGTTTTTTACGTAAAGGTAGATCAGGAAACTAACCGGCCTTTTTTCGGTCATTTTCGTCCCGTTGGGATTTTAACCGGATGGCATCTTGATTATTGGTTAAAAATTCTCTTGCCAGGTTTAAATAGTTGATGGTTCCTTTACTCGTCGCATCATATAGGATCACTGGCTGATGCACATTAGGGGATTCACTGATTTTGGAATTACGATGGATAATGGTCTGAAATACTTGGTCAGGAAAATATTTACGAACTTGATCTACTACTTCATTGGCTAACCGCAGTCGTCGATCGTACATAGACATAAGGATTCCTTCGACCTGTAATTCTGTGTTCAATTGTTTTTTTACTAGCCCGATGGTATTCATGAGTTTTCCGAGCCCTTCTAGCGCAAAATATTCACATTGAACGGGGATAATAACCGAATCTGAAGCGGTTAAGGCATTAATGGTAATCAAACCTAGAGAGGGGAGACAATCGATAAAAACGTAATCGTAATCATCTTTTATCTTTTCAGTAATAGTCTTTAGAACGAATTCCCGTTGCCAGCGGTTGATTAATTCTACTTCAGCCCCGACCAGATCAATGTGAGAAGGCAACAACCACAAATTAGGTGTTTCTGTTTCCACAATAGCTTTGGTCGGATCTGTCTCATTAATTAGACAATCGTAGATGCTGACCGCTGCTTCTCCCCCAAAACCTACTCCCGAAGAGGCATTTGCTTGAGGGTCGGCGTCGATCAATAGAACTTTCTTCTCTAAAATCGCCAGGGAGGCGGCTAGATTGATGGCGGTGGTGGTTTTTCCTACCCCTCCTTTTTGATTGGCAATTGCTATGACTTTTCCCATGTAAAATGTTGATTTAGAGGGTTTTATGGACAAAATTTTTCCTTCTTTCTGTCCAGTGAATAAATTTTTTCCCTCACTGCTTTTTGAAGTTAGCGGCAAATTTTTTTAAGAATCTGCTCTTGTGACAAAAATAAACTTTTTAAGCCAGCAAAAAAAAATTATGTTTGAGGTACCATAATTAACTACTCAGTCGTTATTTGAGTGACGCTGTCTTTTAAAGATAGATTCACAATATCAACTAAACGAACGAACAATTATAAATTTATCGACTGAGTCGGTGATTTTTAAACTTTAAACCGCTGTGCTGTCATGACAATCATTCAAAAAGTGATTAATCTGGTCAGTTGGATTATTGATATTCCGACTAACCGTATTTGTCCAACTACGAATTTTCATGAGGATCTATTATTGGATAAGATTGATTTTTCCATTATGATCCTAAAATTAGAAGCATTTTTTAATATTTCTCTTTCTGCTGCTGAAGTAGATCGGATTGAAACGGTTAAAGATGCTAGTTATTTGATCAATCGTTATTTGGCATAAAAAAGAGCTTAAACCCTCTTTTGTAGGCTATTTTTCAAAACGTTTAACCAACTGTGATTCCTGTCTGGAATCCACTAAAATTTTCTATGACATCAATTGTACTTAACTAGGTTATCCATTTTTTTACCTTTTAAAAGCCACATTATGTCAAATGCAAAATTCTTTTTTCTATCTCTAGTATTTATTTTTGGAATGTTTATCCTTTGTACTTCCTGTCAGCCGGATGAAGCACTCGATCTTACGCCTGAAGAAGAGCTATTACCACTTGGTCAATATCCAGGAGTAGATCCTGCGTTATGGTCTTATTTTGCCAGTTTTGAAGCAGAAGCGGCGGCTCGTGGTCTCGATATAGACCTTTACCTTTCCAATATTACCGGAAAAATTGCCGAGATAGAGGAAGAACACGTGGCAGGTCAATGTACTTTTTCCAGTGCTGCTCCGAACGCTGTGACGATTGATAAAACCTTTTGGGACCGGTCTAGCGTACTCTTTCGCGAGTTTGTGGTTTTTCACGAGCTGGGTCACTGCTTTTTAGGGCGCGGACACGATGAAGCAACTAATCCTGATGGCACCTGTAACAGTATTATGCGTAGTGGGGTAGAGGATTGCCGAGATAATTACCGGACCACGACCAGAGCGGCTTATCTTGATGAGTTGTTTGGACGGATGGCCTCGTAGAGATAAATCATCTCAACAGTGTCGCTTCTACCTGTTCCATGCCAGTGCTAGCTACCGCTTTGATGAGCTGTAAATTTTTGACATTTTGCAGTTCCCAATTGCTAGCCGGATTTGGATCAATATAAAATACTTTAGCAGTTGGTGGTGCATATCCGATCAGACCAGCTGCTGGATAGACCTGTAGACTTGTACCAATAATAATAACAATATCGGCGGTAGCTACCATTTCTGAAGCTAAGCCCAGCATGGGTACGTTTTCTCCAAACCAGACAATATGGGGACGTAATTGATGACCTTCTGGACAATGATCGCCTAGGTTGCAATCTTCTTCCCAATCCAATACTAGATTTTCTTGACCAGTACTTCTGACTTTTTTTAATTCACCATGCAGGTGAAGCACCTGCGTGCTTCCGGCTCTTTCGTGTAGGTCATCCACGTTTTGGGTAACGATAATGACGTTGAATTGAGCTTCTAATGCTGCAATGATTTCGTGTGCTCGGTTGGGTTTGACTTCTTTCAGTTGTCGGCGTCTTTGATTATAAAAATCTAAAACAAGCGCTGGGTTTTTTCTAAATCCTTGGGGACTGGCCACTTCCATGACATCGTGACCTTCCCATAATCCTCCGGCATCTCGAAAAGTATTGATTCCGCTTTCTGCACTGACACCAGCACCGCTAAGGACTACTAAATTTTGCTTGGTTGCATCTAATTTCATTTGATACTATTTTTTTAGTTCAATTATATTTTAATAATAAAAATTGCCCATTGCGAAAAAATCACAACGGGCAATTTAAATACACATTATTCTAACAAAATAATATCCAAGCTAGTTTCTTTCATAGGGAAACTAATGCTCAAAAAATCTTATCGAATCAAGGTTACGTCTCCTGTGAACTCTTCAACCACGCCAGTGAATTTTCTAATAGAAATATGATATAAATAAACATCAGAAGGAGCTAGTTTGCCATTAATTCTACCATCCCATCCGTTGGTTGGGTCATCATTATTATACACTAAATCTCCAAATCTATTCCAAATACGGAAACGCTCAATTTCTTCGTAAAGTCCTACCGTTTGAATATTGAAAAAAGTATTTGTACCGTTGTTACTATCTGGTGTAAAAGCATTTGGCACTCCTGCTCTGGCTGGGTTGACACAGAATGGACCAACTGGATGCTCGATAACACATCCTTTATCCGTTGTAGTTCGAAGGGCGAAGGTAACCGGATCTCCAGTTAGAATTTGTGCTTCCACCGCTCGGGAATTCTCACCAATCGGATCTCCATTTTGGGTCCATTGATAAATTGTACCGGACTGTATGGAATCCACTGCTGCGGTGACCATAATTATTTCTCCTTCGTCAAAGCAGTCATCTCTTCCATCCTGAAAAGGATCAAAACTAAAACTATCTACCCTAATGACATCATGTACTATTACACTGACTTCTTCGGATAAATCTTCACATCCATTTGAGAAATTTATGGTGTAAAAACGATCTCCCGGAAAATTTGCTACTAGGTCTAGTGAAGGGGATGTTTCCCCTTCTGCCGCGGGTCCTATCCATTCATAAGTATCTTCGCTAGAGGAAGGAGTTACCTCGGTACTGATTGTGAATTCATCTCCTAAACATATTTCCTCATCCTCACTTACACTAAAGGAAACTGGCTGTATTACTTCAATGCTCACTGTTTCCGAAATCGAAGGACAAATTCCGTTATCAGCAACTATGGTGTAGCTAGCGCTTTGAGTTGGACTAACGGAAGGATTGATGTCCGAAGTGGCAAATCCAGGATCGGTAGAAGTCCAAGTGTAAGTGGTATTAGCTTGAGGAGAAGTTGATCCCAAGCTGATGGCTTCGTTAAGGCAAATAGGTTGATCTGATGTCAAGTTAAGCATGGGCGGTTGAATAACATCCGCTTGATATTGCCCAGTAGCTGGACATCCAAAAACTTCCGCATTAACCGTAAATAATAAATTGTCTGAAACGGTAACAATTGGATCGGGACAGTCATCGCAACTTAGAACTGTTGCGGGCGACCACTCATAGGTGGCATCTGGATCAGGTGTTTCTGCAAATATTTGAAATGGACTAAAGCTACAGACGGTGGTGTCGGGTGTAATATTAACCTCTGGATCGACTACCGGAATCTCTACACTAACCATTGAACGACAGGCGCCATTGGTCGTTAGTCGAGTATAAGTAATGGTATCTGGCACAGTAAATAACACTAGATTATAAAAAGAATCTGGCGTAATTTGTCCCGCCATTGGTGTCCATAGATTTTCTATATTTGGATAATCCATTGGATCATATAATTCGCTGGTAAGAAAGACCGTATCATTAGGACAATAAACTTCTTTAACCGGATTCACCATAATCGTATCAATCACCGGAAGCGAATCTACCTGAATGAATACGGAGTCAACGACCAGACAGGCAGGGGTCTCTAAAGTCGCAAAATACATCGTAGAGCTTGTTGGATAAACGGTCGGATTAGGACTATTTATGTCGCTGATACCTCCGTCATCTGGCGACCAAACGATGGGATTATTTAGCGGTCGAATATTTGTCTGAAGTTGTACCGAATCACCTAAACAAACAAAGGTCGTATCATTGCTGATGTCTATTGCTGCGGCAATGACGGTTACTTCTACCGAGTCCATTCGGTTACAAAAACCAGATTGGCTACTAGCAGCTAAAACATAAGTAGTAGTTTCTTGTGGAATTGCGATGGCATTAGAAGTTGTCGGGTCTTGAATGGTTTCCGCAGGTGTCCAGGAGTACTCTGTGCTGGTAAAAAATATCTGACTTGCTAGTTCAATGGGCGTTCCTTGACAAACAGTTGTATCAGGAATAACCTCTGGAAAGTCAAAGGGATTGACATCGATGACCACCGTGTCTGTGACGATACAACCTGTTACATCTATGGAAGCAACATAGGTTTGATTAAAATTGGGAAAAGCATCAGTAATGGCACCATTGGGATTACTTAAATCACTGCTCGGCGTCCATGCAATATTGAGATCATCCGCATTATTAATGGCACTAAGCTGAACCGTATCTCCACGGCAAATTCCCGTTGGACCATCTGTTTGGATGGTCAGCTGTGGATCAATTCTTTGGAGATAGATAGAATCTTCTGCAATACAGGAAGACAAAGCACCGAGTTCTCCAGTTACATAAACGTAACCATCTTCAGTAGGAGTGGCCACTACCGTTTGTTCGTTATTATCTTCAAAGATATTAGAAGGTGTCCAGACAAAATCAGTCGCACCCGTTGCAGATAAAGTGACACTATTGCTACTGTCAGCTAAACAAACAAGTGCGGTATCTGCTCCTAGATTAATTTCTACTAGCGGTTGATCCAAGATAGTGATAGTGATATCTTCTAGCTCAACTGGGCCACAACCAAAGTCATTTGAAAGAGAGATTATAATACTTTCATCTCCTTCTGAAATCATATCTGTAATAGGGATAATTGAAAAGGTTAATTCGGTTTCTCCTGGTGGAATGATTATTTGGTTTGGCATGTCGAGTATATAATCAATATCACGCGTGGCCGTACCACCAATATCAACGGTATAACTTTGTGCGTCCGGTAAAGGATTATTCAATCTAACTAAAATTTCATCTTCTGTTCCGCTACAATCCTCTACTAAAAAGTCGATTCCAAACGCAGAACCGAAGGAGAGGTTAGGGACACCTCCACGAAGCTCTCCGATGAAAACACCAGAATCAAAGGAGAAGTCTTGTTCCCCTCTATCCGCAATAGCAAATTTTAGTTTATAATTATTACAAGGAATGACTGGAATGGAGGCAGTAAGTGATTTTTTTACGCCTTGGAAATCAGAAGTCAAGCCATCATACTGGATCGAAGTACCATTTTGGTTATCTCTAAAATATTCCCAATTTTGTTCTCCATTTACATTGTTGATTTCTAAAAAAGTATTTGTACCCGGAATAATGGCTACATTTTGTTGATTATCTACATTTGGATCCCCTGTTATTCCTGGCCCTTTAACTAATAAGGCAAAAATATCATTGAAAGAACTACCAACCCATTCTGGGTATTCCTCGGAACCAAAAATATATTCAAATCTTAGCTCGTCCGTTGCTACAAAAACATCAAGTTCGACCACACAAGCATCATTAGAAATTTCTCCATCTGTTAGGGAAGAAAAATAGTCAAGATCAGCATCTCCTGGTGTCATATGTTCCTCACTTATTCCACCTACGTTATTGGGACCGACAGCATTTGCTGCTAACCCAGAAGTTAAAATAATTCCTTTTTCTAATCCTAAATCTGAATCATCTCCTGCCACAAAAGTACCGAGTGCACCGGCAGGACAATTTATCGTATCGACCGTTATCACCGTCTGACTGGTGGTGAGCGCGTCCACGATTTGTGCCTCAGAAGCATTATCATCAATGATAATTGGAGTAGTGGTTTCGCAAGGTGATCCCGAGCATTCCCACGTTCCAGCAAACCCTTCAAACTGTGTCATTCCATCACTTATCAATTCTACGGTAAGACACCCACTGCTTGCTTGTACCGTATAACAAACCCCTCCTTCATTGGTGTCAAAATCACCTCCATTTAGGTCAACGATCACTGGGCCATTATTATCTGGACCATCATAAAAAACAAGATCGTCCAGGCCAGATTCGAGATTGTAATATTCTAGATTAAAAGTAACACAACTGTTAAAGGGGGCATCTGGACAAATAGAAAAAGTATTTGTACCATTTGCACTATAATCTCCATCTGGTCCTCCATCATCAAATAAAATACCGGTACAAGAGCTTGAACCTGGTTGATCAATGGTGTTGATAGGATCTCTTTCTTTGATACAAAGCAAAAAGGAACCTGAGTTGGGGGTGGCCGATGGAGACCAATCGTTGATTCTAATAAAGTAGGTTTCTCCAAAATCGAGTCCTAGTAGTTCGAAGTCTAGATTAGTTTCTCCGTTGGTTTCTTGTCGAGCGCAGGAGAGTAGCGCGAATTCATCGAATCCACATTCACCACGATAAATAGCTACTTGGGCATTAGTCAACGGGCTTCCACCCAAACTATCCGTGATTCCCATTACCGAAATGGCATAATCTTCAATAGTATCACTCGCTACAAAACTGAACCAAATATCTCTACCTGTAAAATTCCAGTCGCTGCCCGGATTACAATTCATAGGCACATTATCATTCCCAATATTAGACTGGGTGGCACCTACGCTAGTGAAAAAAGTATCCACTGCACAAAAAGGAACTACCCCTAGATCGATGAGGTTGTCACATTCATCATTGACGGGTTGGGCGAAAAGTGAAAAAGTAAAGAAGAGAAAAAGAAGGGTAAATAACTTATTCATAAAATCAGTTGTTTCAGTAACAATAGGTGAATTAATTTAAGTGTCTCTTGCAAGAATGGAGTCTAAGAGTCGCTCAAAGATAGAATCTTTTTAATGATTCCTTGATTTATATTTAAAAAAAATGATGTCGGAATTAGACAATACTAAAGAGAAAATTGTGAATTAATGAGAATAGGTTAGTTGGTAATGTCCGAATATGAAAATTTTAAGAATCTTCGGGTTAGTTGCTTTTGATTTGTGCAAATAGTTCTGCGGATAGGTTAGTAAAAAAGCGACTTCCTGCCCGATTGATGATCTTCGATCGACTGATTTCATCGGGCGAGCGTCAGGAAGGTAATTATAGGGTTTTCTTTAATGCTCTGCTATTTTCAAATTGACTAAAGACGGCAAAATTAGTATTGACAATCGACTAGACTTTTTTGGATATCATCGACCTTTACGTGCTGAAGTTTATTACCCCATGCGTGGTTGATATAGTTGATCACATTGGTTATCTGAACCTCATTTAAGTCTTTGACGCCAGGCATAGCTTGGTTATATGTTTTTTGATTAACGGAAATGGTATCAGAGAGACCATACCGAATAATGCAAGCTAGATTTGATTGATTATTGGCTAAATAGTCAGCGCCAGCTAAGGGAGGGTAAAGACCTTTGAGACCTGTACCATCGTCCATATGACACGTAGCACAATAGAAGTTATAGAGATTTTTACCTTGCTTGTAAGGTTGATAATCACATGAGGTTATTAGCAATATGGCAATTGCTAAAAAAGAAAAAAACAAGAAGCGATAGAGAAAATTCATAAGTTTTATTCTTCAACAGAATTATCCAGTAGTAGTCGATCCATATCCTTCATAAATCGATCTACCTCTTCGGGAATTAGGCCATTAGCGTGGGCACGTACCAGACGATTTTGATCTACCAAGATGATGGTGCCACTATGATCGTAGCCACCCTCGGCAGAAGGGTCTTCTAATGCTACTAGAAAATATTCGTCGGCCATATCATAAATTTTCTCTTTGTCGCCGGTAACCAAATGCCATTTTTTGCTATCTATTTCTAGTTTGTTAGCATAGTCTTTTAGACGAGGTACACTGTCGCGTCGGGTATCAATGGAGTGCGAAATAAGACTAACCCGGTCGTCATTTTGGTACTTATCATAGACTCGCAACATTTGTTTTTTTACCTTAGGGCAAATGGTTGGACAGGAAGTAAAAAACACATCCACTACATAGATTTTATCTTTAAAGGTTTCGTTAGTAACGATATTGCTATCCTGATCAATAAATTTAAAATCAGAAATTTGATGATAAACATTCTTGCCATCAATCACATCTTTATTACCCATGACGGGCAGTTTACCCGTTTCTGTCGAACAACCAAAAAATAGGCATAAAGCAAATAATGAAATAATAGAAAAGTTCTTAACCATGATGTTATTTTTTAGTGTTCGGATCTGAGGTAGCAGTAGTTTTGATTTCTAATAAAATACCTTTTGCGGAGGTAATACTTTTTCGCATTTGATCTCGTACTTCCGAAATTCTAATTTTTTCATTTTCAAGATATTCTAGGGCCTTCTCCTCCTCTGTATCTGGTGTCGGATTACTGAATTCGGCCATCCACCCCATCATCCCTTCGTCGGCTTTTTCAAGTTCACTCAAGTGATCTAGAATAGTAGCATAGCTCGGTGATTTGACCAAGGTGGTATCGATGGCTTTCAATTGCTTTTTTAATCGGTGGATCGTGCCCATTTCTGGCATCACATCGTCATGAATCTGCATCACTTCTACGTACAATTTTTCCCGTTTTGATTTTTGTAGTTGGCAAGCGGTAAATGAGAAAAGACTTAAACAAAAAATAGCGAAAGTTAGTGAAAGGAGCTTTTGCATAAAAGAAATTATTTAGTTTTTTAGTGCTCCTGCAAAACTGAATATAATTGGAATAATATCAAAGTTTGTATTGTAAGTAGGCCGTCATAATTTCAGGGTTGGGGTCTTATTGGTAATATACTACTATGGGAATTTGATGGGTTTGCGTAATGCCTTTTTCTCACTTTGCTCTTTTTTGTTTTTTAATCTTTTAGCTTTTTGATTTTTTGAAATCCCTTTTTTCTTTCTAATAGGTTTGACGTATAAACCTTTTTTTAGTAGTTTGAATAACTTGTTGATTGCCAGTTCTTTATTCTTTAATTGAGAGCGAGTTTGTTGACAAGTGACAATTAGAAATCCCGTGTTGGTAATTCGATTTGCCAATTTTTGTGAAAGTCTTACTTTTTCGATTTCTTCCAATCCTTTTGACTTATGGACATGAAAATGTATCTCTACTTTTGTAGAAACTTTATTGACATGTTGACCTCCACTTCCTGAACTTCGGGCAGTCTTCATAATTAGTTCCGACCTGATGATTCCTCTTTCCATGTCTTTTAAATTTTTATGGTGGTTAAATAATTTATTTACGTAGACAAATTATCAGCATAACTTCCGCTTTTGTGTATTGTCTAGCAAAACATCTTCTTAGCCAAAACTTATCTATACTTTTGTCTAAGTATTTTTTTAACAAAAAATAACTAACTTTAATTCCAGTAAGTTAGTAAAAACTTTCTAGGGAGTAGGAAATAAATAAGGTACTCGTAAATGTGGTTTTAAGTTGTTCTTATTCAAGGCGTGAAAAACGGAGTTATGCCTTAGCATAATGAGTATTTTCACAACGCAGAAGAAGAGCAACTTAAAGTCGCAGAATGAGTAGGTTATATTTTTCCTATTCCCTTAAGTAAATTGTTCATGATCTTTCAACTATTTCAAGATAAATATTGTTGTATTAAAAATGCCACTTCATGAAAGGTAAACGTGTAATTGTTTGGTTTCGTCAGGACCTTCGTTTAGCAGATAACGAAGCCCTTACTCATGCAATCAATAGTGGCGAAGAAGTTTATCCCATTTATGTTTTTGATGAACGACTCTTTAAGGGAGAAACGCGTTTTGGTTTCTCAAAGGTAGGGAAGTACCGAACAAAATTCATTATTGAAGCAGTACACGATTTAAAGAATAGTCTGCAAGCTTTGGGTAGTGATCTAATTATTAGAATTGGTAAGCCTGAAGAAGTTATTTTTTCCTTAGCACGTCAACTTAAATCAAGTTGGGTTTTTTGTAATCGAGAACGGACTAGAGAAGAGGTAGAAGTTCAGGATGCATTAGAACGAAACCTTTGGTCGGTTGGACAAGAAATCATATTTAGTCGGGGTAAAATGTTGTACTACACCCAAGACCTCCCGTTTCCTATCACCCATTGTCCAGAGACCTTTAGTAATTTCAGAAAAGAAGTAGAGCGATTTGTTCCAGTCAGAGAACCTTTGGATAAGCCTAGTTCTTTTAATCCAACCACCCTGAAAGTAGCTGCTGAAGAGGTGCCAAAATTAGCTGATTTTGGATATGCAGATTTTGACTTACCTGAGCAAGCTTTCTCTCCAAAAGGTGGAGAAAATCATGCTTTAGAACGGTTAAAATACTACTTATGGGATACAGACCTCATTAAGAATTATAAGGAAACCCGCAATGAATTACTTGGCGAAGACTACTCTTCCAAATTATCTCCTTGGTTGGCTCAAGGTTGTATCTCCCCCAAAACGATTTATCATGAATTAAAGAATTATGAGGCAGAAAGAGGAAGTAATGATTCTACCTACTGGCTATTTTTCGAATTACTCTGGAGAGATTTTTTCCGTTTGATGGGAAAAAAACATGGAAATCAAATTTTTCTTCAAGGAGGAATTAAAGACGAAATAGATCCAGAATGGGATAATGACCATAAATTGCTACAATTATGGATAGAAGGACGAACTGGGGTACCATTTATTGACGCAAATATGAGAGAATTGGCCATGAGTGGTTTTATGTCTAATCGGGGACGACAAAACGTCGCTAGTTTTTTGGTCAAAGATTTACATGTCAACTGGCAGTTGGGCGCTTCTTATTTTGAATCTATGCTGATTGATTATGATGTGACCAGTAACTGGTGCAATTGGAACTATATTGCAGGAGTAGGGAATGATCCACGTGAAAATCGATATTTTAATATTCTCTCCCAAGCCCGAAGATATGATCCAAAAGGTAAATATGTAAAAGCTTGGCTTCCAGAACTGGAATCAGTTCCCAATCATAAAGTGCACCGACCAGATCAACTTTCTTTTGAGGAGCAAGAATCATCTCATGTCAAAATTGGTGCAGACTATCCAAAATCTATGATAAGTATGTCTCGATGGGACTAATTATGTCAATTTTCTATTAGAAAATAGGTATTTTTCATAATATTTGTTCGTAGATAATGCATTTTTTCAAAATATTTGCTATTTTGCGGTCACAAACACGAGAGGAGATAATACTATCAGCCAATACTTTACGTTGCTAATTTGCTCAAATTAGCTTACTCCCTATCTATTTAATACGATTTTTGTATTTACAGATACGTGGTTTTGTATACTATTTTTCCTGCTCGTTTTTTAGAACTTTTAGGAATCTTACAATATGCAAAACATCAACAAGACACAACTGTCTTTCAGTCAGTTGTTTAGAACAATCACCCTTTTCCTTGCCCTATTTTTATTTAATCATACCGTTTCTTTAGCGCAGTGTGATCCCGGTGCCGCAAACTGTGCCGACTCTGACGTTATTGACTTTCCCTTTGACACAAGAATGTTAGAAGGTATCAATGGTGGTGGTGCAATTCCAGGATGTAATGGACAAGGATTTTTCCACAATACCACTTGGTATCGGATCATTCCGACATCAACATTTATTTTTATAGATATAACCAGTTCCAACTGTACAACAGTAGGTGGTAACCAAGGAATACAACTTGGATTATATCCAGCATGTGATCCTAATAGTGAGCCCATCGGAGCTATTCAATGTGATTGTGCTGCTCCTGGACAAACCATTACTTTAGGAGGAGTGGTGGAACCAGGAACACCTTATTTTATCATGGTTGATGGATGTAGTGGTTCTACTTGTGATTTGAACATGATCCTGAGCGTTGGTTCCGTGGAAATGCCGGTGGTAAATTTAGGTAATCCTTCTCAACCTACCACCAGTGATCCTATTCCTACTTGTCCTGGTGCAGAGCTAACTTTTACGGTTCCTCCAGTAAATGACGCAGATATTTATACTTGGAATTTCCCTCCAGGTACAGAAATTATTACTCAAAATTGTAATGCGGTGACCGTAATATGGGGACCAGTTGGCGGTGATGTTAGCGTTAGTGTAACGAACCTAACGAATGGTCAAACAAATACCGGCCCTCCGCTCAATGTGCCTATCGATCCTCCTATGTACTCACTTACACGAGACTATTGTAGTCCAGAAGATGGAGGGTACGTCTTTTATGGAGATGGGATTACTTACCCCGCAGGAGTTCATTCTATTTTAGTACCCGGCCCTCTTTGTGATACGCTGGTTACCCTGACAGTAAACGAAAACCTTATCGCTGTAGCTAATATTATTGAAGTACCTACTACCTGTAATTCGAGTCAAGATAATTACTTCGAAAACGGTCAGGCTTCTATTTTTATGCAAAATAACGGTGGTGGTCCTTTCAGTTTTGCTTGGGAAGGTAGCAATGTAACAGGATTTACTAATAATCAATTGCCAGTAGGTTCGACATCTGTCACTATCACAGATCTTAGTACAGGATGTGAAATAGAAGAATTTGTTTTTATTGACGAACCACCTTATCTTTTTGCAGATGTGAATGTTGATGTACAGCCTTCTTGTGGAAGTGCAGCGGATGGAGAAATGATTGTTTTTGCCCAGGGAGGTACAAGTGCTAGTGGTCTTTATACTTACGCGTGGACAGGCCCTAATGGCTATACTTCCACTCAAGAGAACCCAACAGATGTTGCCGCAGGTGTCCACGAGTTATTAATAACAGATGATAATGGATGTGAATTTTTATGGATTGGTCTTGTGGAAGCTAGTGGTGGAAATGTTACCGCTACTGAATCTAATCAATCTGGTGAATCTTGTACCGGATCTGAAGATGGTTCTGTTACCTTAACAGGAGACGGACCAGGAAACTTTACCTTTACTTGGCCCGGTAATATTAATGCTGCTACCAGAAATGATTTGGCAGCTGGTACCTATGAAGTGACCATTTCTAATGATAGTGGATGTACCGGAACGCAAGACGTAGTCATCGCTGCTGGTAGTTCTTTTACCGTAGATGCTTCTAATATTTCTGATGTAGAATGTTTTGGAGACGATAATGGTAGTATCACAATTGATATAGTTGGTGGTACAGCACCCATTTCTTATACAGTCGGTAGCGGAACAGTTACAGGCAATGTTATTTCTGACCTTGTTGCTGGTAATTATACGTTGACAGTAACCGATGGAGCAGGTTGTACAAGTGGAGATATTCCTGTCACAGTTGGAACACCAGCTGAATTTTTACCTACCATTGCCAACACACCCGTAACTTGTGGTGGATCTAGCAATGGTACAGCAACGGTTACTCCAGTGGGTGGAACAGGACCATATACTTACTTATGGGGCGATGGACAAACAACCCAGAATATTTCTGATCTTCCTGGTGGTACCGTTACAGTGGATGTTATGGATGCAAACATGTGTTCTGTTTCCCTTTCTACAGATGTAGATGGAGGTGGTTCTTTAGGCGTTCAGTTAGATGTAGCAGTTACCCAATTAGAAGTTTCTTGTCCTACTGATTCTGATGGAACAGCTACCGTAACGGTGACCGGTGCCTCTGGAGCAGTTAGTTATACTTGGACGGGTAGCACCTCTACTACAGCGACCGCTTCAGGTCTAGCTCCTGGTATGTATTCTGTAGTAGCTATGGATGCGGCCGGATGTTCTTCCGCTCCATTCCCAGTTGAAATTACTGCCCCGGCTCCACTCATGGTATCAGAGGTAGCAACTACGCAAACTTCTTGTGTAGCTGGAACAGATGGCTCTGCTGAAGTATCCGTTTCTGGAGGAACGGGAACTAATTATACTTTCCTTTGGGATAATGGTGAAACCACCAATCCTGCGATCGGTTTAGATCCTGGTCCTCATACTGTGACCGTAAGAGATGAAAATATGTGTCCACAAACTTTATCGGTAACCATTGCGGAACCAGTAGCCATTTCGGCAACTATTGATCCGGTTGACCCAGAATGTTTTGGTGATTCAAATGGTTCGATCACTGTAAACGCAAGCGGTGGAAGCGGAACTTATAGCTACGATATAGGTAATGGTCCACAATCAAGTAACGAATTTTTCTTATTAGGACCTGGTTCTTACACTATAACGGTATCCAATATGGATGGTAGTTGTTCAGAAACATTCACAGAAACTCTGATGGGACAATCTGAAATTACTGCTGTAGTTACACCGACTGATGTTTCTTGCGCTGGCGATGGCGATGGTGGTGCGACCGTTACTCCAAGTGGTGGAGTAGGACCTTATACTTACTTATGGACAGATGGTGAAATAACACCCGTAATAAGCGGAAAAAGTGGTGGCGGACAATTTGTGACTGTGACCGATGCCAATATGTGTAGTGAAGTCTTTTCTACTTCTATCGCAGAATCAACTCCTATTATCGTTACCCTAGACAACCAAACTGGTGCTGCTTGTGATGGCTCTGGTGGAGCAACTGCTTCCGTAAATGTTGTTGGTGGTACTGGAAACTATTCTTACACTTGGAGTGAAGGTACCTCAGATGGTAATGGTGGGGTGAGTGACCTAAATGCTGGAATGGTAACCGTGCTTGTTGAAGATGATTCAAATTGTTCTAGTATGCCTTTTGAAATTACGATCTTAGCACCAGTTCCAGTTACACTCGCAGAAGACCAATTAGCGAGTGAAACTTGTTTTGAAGAGGAAGACGGTGAGGTAACTGTTGTAACCAATGGAGGAAATGGACCATTCGAATTCAATATTGACAATGGACCAAATCAAGATAGTAACGAGTTTACTGGACTTGCTCCAGGAAATTATACGGTAAATGTTATTGATATAAACGGTTGTACGGATTTTGTGGATATCATGATACCTGCCGCTAATGAGATCATCGGTACGGTAGATGCAGCGAGTGATCTAATAGTTTGTGATGGAGATACCGATGGGTCTATTACCATTACTGCTTCTGGTGGAGATGGAAACCTAATGTACCGACTTAATAATGGAGCTCCACAAACAAGTAATGTATTTGATAACTTAGGGGGTGGAAATTTCATCGTAACGGTTATTGATGGAAACAACTGTACGTCAGAAGATATTATGGTGGACGTTGATGAATTAGCAGAAATTACTTTAGATGTAAATCTAGGGAATAGCGAATTGACGATTTGTGATAGCGCAACGGATGGTATTGTTAGTGTCGATGCTAGCGGTGGAGATAATAACTTCACTTATACCCTTGGACCAGATACACAAGCAAGTAATGTATTTACTGGACTGACAGGAGGAAACTATACAATTCAAGTTACCGACGGAAACGGTTGTACGAATGACGTAGATTTTACGGTAACTGAATTAGCACCAATCACCATTGATCTAGATGCAGCGATGAGTGACCTAATAGTTTGTACTGGAGAAAGTGATGGTACGGTTACGATTACTGCTTCTGGTGGTGACAATAACTTGACTTACAGTATTCCTGGAACGACTCAAAATAATGGCGTATTTGATAACCTCGCTCCAAATAATTATACCGTTACCGTTATGGACGGCAACATGTGTTCAGGAAGTTTTGATTTTACAGTTGCTCCGGCTCCAGCAATTACTGTTCAGGTTGATGCTGCGGCTTCTAACCTTGCGCTTTGTAATGGTGAGACAGATGGTTCTGTTACCATTGACGCTAATGGTGGCGACGGAAACTTTATGTATACTTTAGGTGGAGTGACTCAATCAAGCCCGGTCTTCGATAACCTTGGGGCGAATGTTTACGACGGAATGGTAGAAGATGGAAACGGTTGTACCGAACCAATAAGTGTTACGGTAACAGAATCTGCTGCCATTCTAGCAAGTATTAGTGCTAGTGATTTGTTGGTTTGTAATGGCTTCACAGATGGTTCTGTTACGATCACAGCCTCTGGTGGAGATAATAATTTCTCTTACAATATTGATAATAATGGTGATCAACCTAATAATGTTTTCAATAACCTTGCTCCTGGATCTCATACAGTATTAATTACGGACGGAGCTGGTTGTACTACTACACCTGTAACATTTACCGTTGATGAAGGTGCTCCAATCAGTGCGACGGTTGATGCAGCTAGTGAATTGTTAGTTTGTGCTGGTGCCACGGATGGTTCAATTACCATCAATGCTGCAGGTGGAACAGGCGGTTTAATGTATAGTATTGATAATAATGCAACGCAGCAAGCAAGTAACGAATTTACAGGTCTAGGTGATGGCAATTATACGATTATCATTACAGATGCTGATGGCTGTAGTCCAATGCCTGTTGATGTTACAATTGATGCAGCAACACCTGTAGCTGGAGTAATTGATCCAGTTAGTACACTTTCTATTTGTGATGGAGAAACCATTGGTTCTATCACGGTCAACGGAAGTGGAGGAGATGGAAACTTAATGTATACACTTAACCCTGGGAGCATTTCACAGTCTACGAATGTCTTTGATAATTTACCTGCGGGAGATTATACTATTGACATCGTTGACGGAAATGGTTGTACAACAGCCCCAATCGCTGTTGCGGTACAAGAAGCACCTGCTTTGACAGCTGCGGTTGATCCAAATAGTGATTTAATTAACTGTTTCGGTGCTACCGACGGATCTATTACGATTAATGCTGCTGGTGGAAATGGAGGATTTATGTATGATATTGGTAATGGCCCTCAAGCTTCTAATACTTTTGATAACCTAGCTCCTGGCGACTATATTTTTATTGTAACGGATGTGAACGGTTGTCCAAGCGCACCCGTAAATGTTTCAGTGGCAGAAGCTGCGGACTTAGATGCTCAGGTTACCTTAGCTTCAAGTGATCTGACTGTTTGTTCTGGTGCTACTGATGGTATTGTTGCTATCGAAGCAATTGGAGGAGATGGAAATTATATGTATGACATCGGCCTTGGCCCTCAAGCTGGAAATAGCTTTAACAATTTAGGAGAAGGAAATTATACAGTTTCGGTAATTGATGGAAACGGTTGTGTACAACCAGTAGCATTTACCGTTGCTCCTGCCCCTGCTATTACTTACACAACTGACATCACCAATGTTGGATGTTTTGGAGAAGCAGAAGGTCAGATTGCAGTTAATGTAATGGCGGGAGAAGGTCCATTTGATTTTGCTTGGAGTAATTCACAAGTAACAGAAACAGCACTGTTACTTCCTGCTGGTCCACATACCGTAACTATTACTGACATTAATATGTGTGAGGTAATAGAAACCTTTACGATAACAGAACCCGCCGCTGCTTTAAATATTGATAATATCAATGCCGTAATTGAACCTGCTACTTGTGGTGATACCAATGGTAGTGTTTCTGTGGCGGTTACTGGCGGTACTACTCCTTACACTTACGCTTGGAGTGATGGTGTAACCACAACACCAGATTTAACGGCTGTTGGACCTGGTAGTTATACCTTTACCGTTACGGATGCGAATATGTGTGAATTGATATCGGAAAGTTTCAGTGTGAGTGAGCCAGGTGCACTTAGTGTTAACCCAACTGCGACCCCTGTTGCTTGTAACGGTGAGGCTACGGGTGCTATTGCTTTAGACGTACAAGGTGGAACGACTCCATACACGTATGCATGGTCAGACAATGCTACCGTAACAACAGGAAATAGAACGAACTTACCTCAAGGAACCTATACCGTAACAGTAAGTGATGGAGATGGTTGTATTTTACCTGAATTGAATATCACGATTACTGAACCTGCTCCTTTGACAACGACCTTGACGCCAACGCAAGCAGATTGTGGTGTTTCGAACGGATCGGTTAGTTTATTAGTAGAAGGTGGAACAGGTGTTGGAACTTACACCTACGCATGGAGTAATGGAACAAGTGCTCCAAACCTTATCGACGTTCCAGCTGGTATTTACGATGTGACAGTTACGGATATGAATATGTGTCCAGTAGTTTCTCTGACCACTGAAGTAGAGAATCCTGGTACTCCTACTTTAGCAATCTCTGCTGACCCTGTGACTTGTTTCGGTGAAAGTACAGGAAGCATCATCTTAGATATACAAGGTGGTTCTGGTGGAAATACGATCGACTGGGGACCTACTAATGCTAATTTAAATGGATTAGTAAATCCTACGAACTTACCTGCAGGTGATTATTTCGTAACAGTGACAGATATGAGTATGTGTGCTGCCTCTACGATGATTACTATTACAGAACCTGCTGAACCGATAGTAATTACAGAGATTTCAGTTGGTCAAGCTACTTGTGGTGATGACAATGGTAGTGTTACCGTTTCCGTTAGTGGAGGTACCGGTAACTATACGTATAGCTGGAACGGTGTAACTGGATCATCTCCTACGGTGACTGGCTTGCCTTCAGGTAATGTAGAATTAATAGTTACGGATCAAAATATGTGTACTGAAATTGCTCAGTATAATGTTTCTGAACCAGGAGCACTCCAAGTTGATCTAACTCAAACTACCGTAAATAATGCTACTTGTAATGGAACAAGCACTGGGTCAATTGATGTGACGGTTATTGGTGGAACTGGACCGGGTACTTACACCTATGTTTGGGCTAACGGATTAGGAGGAACAGAAGATTTAACTGATCTTCCTGCCGGAACTTATTCTTTAGTAATTACGGATGGAGATGATTGTGAATTTGCTTACGAAGCTACTATTACAGAGCCAGAAGAATTGACAGCTATTAGTACCGCTATCATGGCCAACTGTGGTCAGAGTAATGGTGGAATCAATATTACGGTTTCAGGAGGTACTGAACCTTATAATTTTGCTTGGAGTGATGGTACCTCTACCGAAGATTTAAGCAACGCACCTGCGGGTAGCAATACAGTGACTATTACAGATTTTAATATGTGTGAGTTTATTCTTACAGATGATATTGAAAATCCAAACCCACCAGTAATTAGTCTAACTTCTACAAATGTAACTTGTAACAATACAGCAACAGGTACCGCAACCTTAGATGTCTCGGGAGGATCTGGAACCTATACTTATATTTGGGATACTCCAGGAATTGAAGGTTCAAATCCAACTAATTTACCTGCTGGTGATTATACGGTAACCGTTCTTGATAATCTTAACTGTTCGGCTGTAGAAACTTTAACGATTACGGAACCAATGCCGCTTGTATTGGATATCGAGGCAGTGGTAGAGGCCACTTGTGGAGAAGCCAACGGTAGTGTAGCCATCGGAATTACTGGTGGAACTGCGCCTTATACCTATGTTTGGAGTAATGGTGCTTCTTCAGAAGATCTACAGGATTTAGTTCCTGGAACTTATGTACTTGACTTTATGGATGATAACGGTTGTACTTTGAGTGAAAGCTTTGTGGTTTCCGAACCGAATGCCTTAACTGTCGCACCTGGATCAATCGTTCAGGTAGATTGTCCAGGAGGAAATACCGGTTCTATACAGGCAACCGTAACAGGTGGTTCTGGACCGGGTACCTACACTTACCTATGGAGTAACGGAGCTACTACGGAGACTATTGATAACCTAGTAGCTGGAACTTACACACTTACTGTGACAGACACAGATGATTGTAGTTTCGAATATGCTGAAACAATTACGCAACCAGATCCAATCATGATTACTGGAACGACTACCGATGCAGTTTGTGGTGAAGCAAATGGTAGTATCAATTTAACAGTAGAAGGTGGAACTGGACCTTATTTTTACATTTGGGATAACGGTGCTGCACCGGTAGAAGATCCAGCTAACTTACCTGCTGGATTGTACAACGTAACGATTACGGATCAGAATAATTGTCAAGCTGAACCATTCAACATCTCAGTGACAAGTCCAAATGCACCAGAAATTGAATTTGCTTCAGCTCCAGTTACTTGTAACGGAGCAAATGACGGTTCGATTGATTTGACCGTTACTGGTGGTACTGGTATTGTACTAATAAATTGGACGGATAATCCAACTTATAATGGACAAACTTCCGTTGATGGTTTGGCTCCTGGTATGTATAATATTGTTGCAGAAGACGAAGAGGGTTGTACATTCCCTGTAACTATAACGATTGCTGAACCACAATTGCTAGAAGCTTTTGTAGTTGACCCACAATCGAGTACACTTTGTAATGGAAGCTCAGATGGGTCTATAGAATTAACTGTGCAAGGTGGTACTACTCAAAGTGGTTCTTACACTTATCAATGGACCAACGGTGCTGCTAACGTTCAGAATCCTGATAACTTAGCTGCTGGAACTTACAGTGTGATTGTAACGGACGACAACGGATGTACCGCTGAAGAAATGGTTACGATAGTAGAACCGGATGCGATCGCCCTAACTGCTGACCCATCAGCTGCCAGTTGTAGTAATACGGCAGATGGAGGAATTGAAGTTAGCGTTATCGGAGGAACTGGAGATTACACTTACGAATGGAACGGTGGTTTATACACAGAAGAGGACTTATCAGATCTTCAGCCAGGAAACTATACGTTAGTTGTTTCAGATCAGAACAGTTGTAATGGAACCATTGATGTAGTTGTTCCTGCTCCTGCACCAGTTACGATTAACCTAACCGATGTTTCTGACTATAATGGCTTTAATACTTCTTGTAATGAATCTGAAGATGGTTTTATTACCGTTAGTGCTGAAGGTGGTAATTCCAACTACTCATATGCTTGGGCAGATGGAACAGACGGACCAACTATCTCAGACATTGGTCAAGGTAACTATAGTGTAATTGCTACCGATCAGGAAGGATGTACCGGACAAAATAATTTCTCTTTAGATGCACCCGCTCCTATTATCGTTGATGTAGATACAGATGAGCCTGAATGTTTTGGTGAAAGTAATGGTGTCGTTATCATTAATGGAGTAGACGGTGGAAGATTACCTTATCGCTTCTCTCTAAATAATGGAGATTATACAACGGCTCAATTCTTTGGAAACTTAGGATCTGGAACCTATAGCTTAGCGGTTGAAGATGCGAATGGTTGTACCAGTGATTTAGACGTTGTGGTAGATGAGGTTGAAGAAATAACGGTATCCTTATCTGAGTTACCAGTAGTCGATATTAACTTAGGAGACTTCCTGACGCTTTCGCCTCAGACTAGTATTCCTTTGGATAGCAATTTTGTTTGGTCCGTGAGTGCAATTGCAGAGGATACGTTAGGTCAGGAGCTACGTCCAGAAGTAAGACCATTTAATACTACCTCTTACTCCTTCACAGTGACAGACGAATTTGGCTGTGTCGCATCTGATGAGGTATTAGTTCAAGTTAATAAGCCACGTTCGATTTATATTCCTAATGCGTTTAATCCAAATTCTACCAACGGAAATAATGTGTTTACGATCCATGGTGGTCAGGATGTCAATATTGTTCGAAGCGTTAGAATTTTCAATCGGTGGGGAGAAGTTATTTATAGTGATCAAAATTTCTCAACCGATAATCCTTTACGTGGAAGCTGGGATGGTTCCTTCCGTTCTAAAGCTGCACAATCAGGAGTTTATGTTTATATCTTCGAAGTGGAATTCATAGATGGTTATACTGAAACCTTCAGTGGAGATGTTACGCTACTTCGTTAATCTAAATAGTTAATTTCTAAATAATTAAAGGCTGTCTCGGTTTTACCGAGACAGCCTTTTTTGGTATTCTTTTTATCTTAACAAGCAAATTGAAGTTGTCCGTGCGGGAGGACAGGTTGCTAAGGTTTGAATGATATTAAAAGTAGTTTCAAATAGTTAACCCTTTTTTCCATAATTAAATACCCTAACTGCTTGTCTTTCGATTCGCATATCTATTTAGTTTCGACTAATCTTAATTTTTCAATACCTAATCTCAAACGAATATAAGATCTTATCTTTTCCGCTTCAGCATCTTTTTGACGAGTAGTTAATCCTATTTTATCCCGCCAATGGATCATTAAAACAGGTAAATTATTAATTGTAGTATCCTCAAGATTTATATTGGCAATATCTTTTGAAATACTATAATTAGCCAAGGAGGGAAACAAAACTGCGACTTCATCTTTGACCTGCAAAAGGGTCGCTTCTTCGTTAGTTAGGCTATCAATGGTAGCCTGCATTTGTTCTATTCTCTGTTTTTGTCCAAGCTGCTTTTTCTTATTGTCAATTTCTGCTTTCGCGTATTCAGTTCGACCTGATTTTAATAATTCAATTTCCGCTTTTGATTTATCATCTTGGAGAAAGTTTAAATTAAATTGATGGGCACCTTTTTCTTGTAGCCCTCGTCGGAAACTATCAATTTCATCAGAATCATAATATTTACCAGCGATGATTTTTATATCAGTAGAATCAGAACCAACGATTGGATCAATTTTGTAAAAAGCGTCCTTAAAATTTTTCTCTAGATAGGTATTAATAATTTTTTGTTGATTGGCTTTGTGTAGGACCGTGAACAAAATCCTGCCGCTTGGGATAATCATCAACAACGCAAAGATTCCTAGAATCAGCCTAGTTCTATTCTCTTCTTTTGGATTCAGATAGGTTTTTTTTGGAAATTTTAAAAACCGTACAATCATATAGGTGGCTATTGCCACAAAAGTTGCGTTTAAGAAAAATAGATAAAAAGAATTCAACATAAAGGTCCAGTTCCCATTTGCCAATCCGTAGCCCGTTACACACAATGGAGGCATCAACGCCGTCGCAATGGCAACGCCTGGAATAGCATTCGATTTATCTTTTCGACTCCCGGAGATGATTCCCGCAACGCCACCAAAAAACGCGACCATTACATCTAATAGCGTAGGAGCAGTCCTAGCTCGAATCTCTGCCGTTTCGATACCAAAAGGGGTTAACCAAAAATATAGAGTACTGGTTACTAAGGCAATCGCAATTGCAATACCGAAATGTTTTAAGGCCAATAGCAACGCATCATTATCGTTAATTCCAACCGCTAGACCAACTCCTAAAATGGGAGACATCAATGGAGAAATTAGCATCGCTCCAATGATGACTGCCGGAGAGTTTAAGTCTAAACCTAATGAGGCGATCATAATGGAACACATCAATAACCAGACATTTGCGCCGGCCATTTTTTTATTATTCTTAATATTTACGATTGTTCCTTCTCGGTCGAGTCCAGCACGTAAGTCAATCAGATTGTAAAAAAAATCACCAAAACTGCGCATCACATCGCCAAACTGAGTTGGTTTATTGGCACCTTTATTTTTTAATAATGGATTTGACTCTTTGTCCATATAGCAAATTTTTTAAAAGAAATGGTCGTAATTATTTCAACTAAAATGGAGCGATTGAAAGGTCCATCTGCTTACTGTCCATCGAGTAAGCCGTCCGACATGACTAGTTTTCGATCACTCATATCTGCGAGCTCTTCGTTATGGGTCACAATGACGAAGGTCTGATTAAAGTCTTTTCTTAATTGGAAAATAAGTTGATGTAGTTCTTGAGAAGTACCAGAATCGAGGTTACCCGTAGGTTCATCCGCAAAGACAATCGCAGGTTCGTTCATCAACGCACGAGCCACTGCTACTCGTTGTTGTTCTCCTCCCGAAAGTTGGGTTGGTTTATGGTCTAGCCTTTTTGAAAGACCGAGGTAAGACAGCAACTCTTTGGCACGTGCTTGACTTTCTGCTTCTGATTTATTATTGATAAAAGCGGGAATACAAACATTTTCTAGCGCAGAAAACTCGGGTAAGAGATGGTGGAATTGAAAAATAAAACCGACGTTCAAATTACGGAAAGAAGCGATCTTTTTTTCGTTCATTTTGAATACATTCGTATCGCGGATTCGAAGTTCGCCCGAATCTGGTTGGTCAAGCGTACCCAAAATATGCAACAAAGTTGTTTTTCCAGCTCCTGATTTTCCAACAAAAGAAACAATCTCTCCTTGGTCTATCGAAACATCCACTCCTTTCAGAACGGTCAAATCTCCGTATGATTTTTTTATATTTTTGGCTACTAGCATATTTTTATTTTGAAAACCAAAAATAGGAAATCTGACTCATTTATTTCTAAATAATTTTAATCAATTGATTATCAATGGAAAAGGAAGAGAAATTGGCTGTTTTTGGTAGGTAGCTATGAGGAAATACAAACCCTGTTGACCTTCCGGTAACGTAATCTGTCGATTAGAATCAGTACCAATATCGGTTAATAAAATTTGTCCAGAAGGAGTAACTAAGGAAATGGTAACGGGCTCCGAAAATACTCCAGAAAGCGTAACAAAAATAAAAGACTCAGCAGGATTAGGATAAACCTCCAAATTAGCGTTTAGGGGAACTGGATCTGAAATCCCAACAGCTAATGGTTTACGCACCAATTGTAGAATCTTGTTACTTACCAAACGATTTTCTACCATTCCACCCCAAATATATTTTATAGAGTCGTCAATGGTTCCAATACTTTGTAAATCCATCGGAATGGAAGGAGCAAATTCAGGGGTAAAACTACCAGTCTCAGGATCATACCCAAGGCTACGATTAGCCGGTGATACCGGTTGGTTATTGCTATAAGCTAAGCCATCAAAATTATAAGTGATTTCTGAGCCACCTAACCAGAAGACTTGATCTTGAACCTTTGTAGCAGCCGTTCGGTATCCGACGAACGGGGTAGACATAATACTCCAAGTAATATCTGTTGGGTCATTTGGGTTGATAATGCCTTTGCGAATTTGGGATTGAATAGGAAAAGGATTACCAGTTGGAAAAGTTGCGCTGGCTCCACCAAAATAGTAGATGGTATCACCAACTATGGTTCCACTAGCTCCGAACGATTTATAATTATGATTGTTTGGAATAGAAGTCCCAGCCTGCCAACTATTGGTGTTGGGATGATAGATTTGGACATTAGGAACATTGGTCGTATTGCTCCAGCCAGTAATTAGATAGATCAAACTATCTCTCCAAATTGCCTGAACATGGTCATCCACTGGCACAGGAGTTGGGCTTCCATCTGTCAGGTAGTCGTTAGCCATAACATCAAAACGATGAATAGCTGGAGAGGTAATTTCATTACCATTATTTAACACTCGATAGCCACCAATGATATAAATGATGTCACCGATTCGATGGGCTTTGGCTGCGATTTTTCCGAGACCTCCTGGTAGATCGGGTAGGGTTTCGGTAACGCCAGTTTCGGTATTGAAACGCCAAGCTTTACCATGAATGCCACTGGCTGATTTTGAGTTGTCAATTCCAGAAAAGCTATAAAGCCAAACAATATCATCAATTTCAGCTGCTGCAACGGCATTGTTGGAAACGCCTTCTGAGAGGGTTCCTATTTCTGTGATTTCCCATGCTTGTGCTGAGAGGAGAAAAGGAAGAAACAACAGAGAAAATAATAGATATTTCATGCAAAAAAGCAATTTATTTACACTCCTTTTACAATCTCAATTTCTCCAAACTCTTCACTTACTTTCAACTTTATTAGGTGACTGGTAGCTGTTTTTTCCGCGGAATAATCGGTCATACTACCATCCACATTTATCTGTTCTACCGTGAAAGGACAACCATAAATCTCTAGGGTATATTCTTTATAATCCACGCTAAAAATTCCTTGAATGGTCTGACTAATTGAAAAGCCATCCGAACTATTTTCTACCACAAAAGTTTTATCTGAATAAATTTCATTTTTATACGCATATCCTTCTCCTTGATCTTCGTAAAGGTTGGATTGGTATTTTCCATCCGTATAGAAAACTTTAAGTGTTACTGGGTCGGTTATTTTTTCACCAGTATGTTGACGGACTGGATAGAAAGGAATTACGGCACCAGGCTTGGCAAAAACTGGAATGGAGCTTTGGTCAACATCAATTTGTAAGCGTTGATTACCAATGTGTTTTTTACCACTAAACAAATCATACCATTCGCCAGCAGGCAACTGAACCAAATGCGTACGAATTCCGGATTCTAAAATCGGACTGACCAATAGATCTTGACCCCAAATAAATTCAGGTCGATCTGCATCTTTGGTGGCAGGATAATCAAATGCTAACGGGCGCATGAGCGGCGTTCCATCCTGACAGTATTGTCGGAAAGCAGTGTATAAATAGCCCAATAATTTATAACGCATTTCAATGGCCTTACGCGTATAAACTGTAAATTCTTCTCCATATGTCCAAGGCTCTTGCCAAAGTTGCTCTTCCTCTTTGATGACATAACCATTGATAATAGCGGCTCCATCGACATTGCTACCCATTGAATGAATTCGGTACAATGGATGGAAAATACCGAGCTGTAACCAGCGGGTCATTAGTTCACCATCAGGATCTCCATGAAAGCCACCAATATCAGTACCGACATAAGAAAAGCCGCTAATACTAAGTCGCTGACACTGAACATTGGCTAAGCGAAGATGATTCCAGCTAGATCGGTTGTCCCCAGTCCAAACAGAAGAAAACCGTTGACCACCACTATAGGTTGCTCTTGTGATAACGAGTGGTCTTTTTTCTGGTTTTAAATCTTTTAGTCCTTGATAAGTGGCTCGAGCCATTTGCATTCCATAAATATTATGGGCTTTGTTATGATCTGTCAGCTGGCCTTCGTAATCATGCATCACGTTACCTGGAAAAGTTTTGGCGTCTATTTTAAAAACGGCTGGTTCATTCATATCATTCCAAAAACCAGCAACACCATCGTTGAGATATAATTCTTTATAGAGTGGTCCCCACCAAGCACGGACTTTCGGATTGGTGTAATCGGGGAAGGCACAAACTGGTGGCCAAACAGGCCCCGTCATTAGACGACCATCCGGCATCCGGCAATACATTCCTTTTTCTAATCCATCCTGATAAATAGGGTTGTTGGGATCGACACGGATACCTGGATCGATCATCACTACCGTTTGAAAACCATCTTCTTGTAAGTCACTCAATAGTTTTTCTGGATGCGGGAAATAATCAAAATTCCAAGTAAATACTCGATAATTATCCATGTAGTCGATATCGAGATAGATAGCATCACAAGGTATTTTTTTATCGCGAAATTTATTTGCTAAATCTCTTACCCGTTTTTCAGGATAATAAGACCAGCGACACTGATGGAAACCCAATCCCCATATGGGAGCTAGTTCAGGTGTACCTGTTAGACGCGTGTAGGTTTTAGCAATTTCGGTAGGAGTGGTATCGTAGATAAAATAGTAATTAGCTTCGCCTCCTTCTGCTGTAAATGAAACCGTATTATTTTTTTCTGAATCAAAATCAAAAATGGTTTTATAGGTATTGTCAAAAAAGATACCGTAGGCGCCTTGTTCGTGTAATCCGTAATAAAATGGAATGGTCCGGTAGAGTGGATCGGTATTTTGATCGTAAGAAAAAGCATCCGAATTCCAATTGACAAAATGATGACCACGGAGATTATTTGGTTTTGTTTTATCGCCGAAGCCAAGGAACCGTTCGTCGGCGATCGCTTTTTTGGTGATTTTTACGCGTTCGACTCCTTTGAGAATGGTGGTTTTGGTAAAAAAACCATCGGCATCTTCGTTAATCATATTACCTTCAAGGTCCGTAAACTTAACGGCCAAGTTCTCCTTTTGAACCAAGCAGATCATTTTTCTAGTTCGGATCATATAGTGGTCCGATTCTTCATAGTAGGCGGGATTGATTGCAGCTGGTTTAAATTCCGGATCAAGCGCGTACGAGAATGCTGGATAGAAGAATCCGTCGTGACTATAGGTAAGTTGCATTAACCCAGATTCGAGAACGGTAATCTTTAAGGTAACTGAATTTTCACAAACAAAAATAAACTGATTCCCATTTCTACTTGCCTCGACTATTTTGTCGGGGGTAAATGTTTGGTAAACATCGGGATACCGATCTGTTCCATTGGCAACACTCAGTGGAACTTCTCCATTCGGTTTTTCCTCTTCCGTCGGTGCTTCTACGAGTGCAGGCGCTTGGTTTATAATTGTTTTTTCGAGTTGTTCTTGATCCTCAATTGGGTTTTCCATCAGAGAAGTTAGGTTTGAGTGTGTGTGAATTTTTTGTTGAATCGTTGCGTCATTGAATTATTGAATTAAGAAATTAGAACTCAAGAATTCAAGGTTTTATCAAATCAGTATCCAACTTAATCGAAAATTAAGATGGATTATTGTCGGGACTAATGATGCCTAGTTCTTTGGCTCTTTTTTCCCAGTTTTTTCGGGCGAGCATTTGCATATCAACAGCGTTATCCATTTCGTCAATAATTTCTAACCCGAGTAATGTTTCGATTAAGTCTTCCATCGAAACAATTCCATTGACCCCACCAAATTCTCCAACAACGAGGGCAATATGTTCTCGTTTTTCGATCATTTGATTAAAGAGATCTGGAACCGGCATAGATTCGTTAACGATCATTAACGGACGCATCAAATCTTTTAGAAGTAGGCTATCTTCACCGTTGACAAGTTTTGCGAGGAGTTCACTACGCAATACAAAACCGGTGACATTGTCCTTTGAGTCTTTGTAAATGGGTACTCTAGAAAAACGGAGGGGCTTAAATTCCTGATAAAATTCATTGATGGTCATGGACTCTTCTGCGGCAACTATTACGGTCCGTGGTGTCATGACATTTTTTACCACAATAGAATTAAAGCGGAGAAGGTTTCTAATGATTTTTGATTCGCTTTTATCGAATACTCCTTCTCGGTGACCCAAATCGGTCATGGCCTGGAAATCGGCTCGACTGAGCACACTTTTGTTTTTATCTTTTTTCAATAATTTGGTAATCCATTGTCCTAACCAAACCAAGGGGAAAAGTAATTTAATAATCCAATCTAGCGAGCGAACCGTAAAAGGAGTTAAGCTCTTCCAAGAGTTGGCTCCTAGTGTTTTTGGAATCAATTCAGAAAGGATTAAGATAGCTAAGGTCATTAATACAGGAACCACTACACCGGTTACCAATTCATTATTAGGCCAAATTTTAGTAGCGGAAGAACCTACCCCGATCGCACCAGCGGTGTGAGCGATGGTATTTAAGGTTAAGATAGCGGCGAGTGGCCGGTCAATATTATCTTTAAATTCTTTCAGCTTTAGGCCGATAGCCCCTCCTTCTTGGCGTTTTTGCTCCACGTAAGAGGGAGGAATACTAAGAAGGGCTGCTTCCCAGATGGAACATAAAAATGAAAAGACGATTGATACAGAGAAAAAGATTATTAAGAGAATCATATTTTATTGTTAGTGATCGTGAGTTGGGGAAGTGCAAAAATAACAAAAAAGGTGAAGCGGATGGCCGCTTCACCTTTTTTGATGAATTCTTAATAAAGCCAACTCTATAAGTTAGTTTTATTTACGAATATTAATCTAAATAGATACGTTGAAAAGGTACAATTACCTCGTCTTTTTCTAAATCGTTTAGCTTTCGTAGTTGTTCAACAGTTATTCCATATTTTTTAGAAATATAGAAAATAGTGTCATCTTCCTTTACTACGTGAAAACGACGCTTAGCACCGTTGGTGTAAGCTACATTTTCTTCGTTTCCTTTTGCTACT
>CALFWZ010000176.1 GCA_937928405.1 uncultured Saprospiraceae bacterium | reverse complement strand
AATTCAACAATTCAACAATTCAACAATTCAACAATTCAACAATTCAACAATTCAACAATTCAACAATTCAACAATTCAACAATTCAACAATTCACTCCATCATCGGCGTAATCACAATATTTCGATATTCCACCGGAGCATGATCTCCTTGCAACATTATCGGTCCCGGTTCCCCTTCGTCACTGTCTAGTGCACCTCCTGTAATACCTGGAATGATCTGGTCAGAGATAATGGTTTTTCCGTTTGCGATAACGGTTACACGATTTCCAATCAAAGTAATATCAAATGCCTGCCATTCTCCTGGAGCTTTTGCGACCATTTCGTTTGGTTCTAGAAAACCGTAAATCCCACCAAACTTAATATCTGATGGGGCATCTCCCATATTATCTGCTACTTGTACTTCGTGTCTTCCACGGAGATAAACGCCACTATTCCCGTCTTTGGGGTAACGAAATTCTATATGTAATTTAAAGTCGGAAAATTTGCGATCCGTTACCAAATTTGCACCCGAAGTTTTACTAGTTAAAATTCCATTTTCCACGGTCCATTGATTTTTGCCGGTGGCAGTCCAGCCGGTCAAATCTTTAGCGTTAAATAATGGTGTTGGAGGTCCCCAAACTGGAGTAGCGGTATACTTTAAGCTAGGTGCGCGGACACCAGTCCAAGGGTAGGTTTTTCCATCTGCATACACCATTGTTCCTGCTATTCTACCATCTTTTAGAGATCCTTTAAATTCCATTTTACCTTTTTCTGCTTCCCATTGCACCGGAATGCTAAAATGAAAACTATTAGAGATTTGCTGAATATGCGCAACCGGACGAGCACTACCAAAAGCATACACAAAACGCCCAACGAGGGTCTGATGCCCTGATTTTCGAACTTCTAACCACGACGGCAACTTGGTTCCATCTTTTTCTATTTTTAAATCCCAGCGACCCAATAATTGGTTTTCCTCTTGAGCAGATAAAGATGCATTCAATAGAATTAGCGTAATGAATAGGATCATCAGACGAATAAAAGATTTCATTATTATTAAATTTTGGATTTGGTTGTTTAATTTTTTTCAAGCATAAAATTAAAGAAATATAAATTAAGTCCAACAAATCACATTTTAACCATTCAGCAAACCCGAACTATCGTGGCTACGACATTTCTCATTTTTATAAAAATAGCGAGACAACCCTTTTAGCTTTTGATCAGTATAGGGCAATATGTGAATCATTTAGCAAACCTTGTTTTAAGTTCACAGATTTCAAAAAATCGATTAATGTTTAATTCCTTTCGGCGAATGGTCTCCATTCACCCTGATAGGAGATTGCCTAATTCTAAATTTTAGTAACAATTTAAAACCATTACATTATGCTTCAGAAAAAAAACAATCAACAAATTATTAATCAGCAAAAGGCTAGGGTAATTCCTTGGCTGATGGTATTTGCTGTCATGCTTTTCAACGTCCAATTAAATGCGCAAATAGTAATTAATGAAATACTGCCTGGAGGAACGATAGAGTTAAAAAATATTGGAACAACTACCGTAGATGTGTCAGGATACTGGCTCTGCGATTTTCCGGCTTATCAACAAATTAGTAACTCATCATTAGATTGTGGAAATAGCGTGATGGCGCCAGGAGATATTTTGGCAGTAAATGATTTTAATGTCGTTAGTGCTGCTGATGGAGAAATAGGACTATATAATACCAATTCATTTGGTAGTGCTTCCGCTTTGGAAGATTATGTTGAATGGGGGTCTACCGGACACCAAAGATCATCGGTAGCAGTTGCAGCCGGAATCTGGACAGCAGGTGATTTTGTTCCCGCTTTTGGTGTTTCAGAATCTTTGGCTTACAGCGGAACAGGTGATAATTCAAGTTCGTGGACTGCTTCAGCCATGACAACAATTTGTGCTGAAAATACATCAGCATGTACAGCAGAAGGTGGCGACCTAACAGGCGGGCCATTTGCGTTTACGGTAGGTGATGGAATAGCAGATAATATTGCACCTGGATCAATCACCTTAGCGAATAATTCAGGGACAAATTCCCAATGGGTAGTAACAGATGAAGACGGTTTAATTTTAGGTTTACCACCGATGCCAAGCGTTGTTGATTTTGACGGAGCAGGTCCAGGGACTTGTTTAGTATGGCATCTATCTTATGAAGATGGGATTGAAGGTTTAGCAGCGGGTGAGAATGCGAATGATTTTGTAGGCTGTTTCAGTTTATCGAATCCAATATCAGTACTCAGAACATCAGCGTGTACAGCAGAAGGCGGCGACTTAACAGGCGGACCTTTTACCTTTACTGCAGGCGATGGAGTAGCGGATATGATCCCAGCAGGATCAATCACCTTAGCAAATAATTCTGGAACTAACTCACAATGGATAGTAACAGATGCGAATGGTAATATCCTAGGTTTACCGCCAATGCCAAGTGTAGTCAATTTTGACGGAGCAGGTTATGGAAATTGTTTAATCTGGAACTTGTCTTATGAAGATGGTTTGACTGGATTAGAACGGGGCATGAATGCGTCAGACTTAGAAGGATGTTTCTCATTATCCAATTCGATTGAAGTAATAAGAAATGCGGCGAATGGTTGTAACACGAATGGAGGAGAGTTATTTGGTGGCCCATTTGAATTTACGGTAGGAGACGGAGTTGCAGATATGATCCCAGCGGGTTCTATTACCCTTGCAAATGCAGGAGGTCAGAACAGTCAGTGGATAGTAACGGATGAAGACGGCATGATTCTAGGCTTACCACCAATGCCAAGTGTAGTTGATTTCGACGGAGCAGGTCCAGGAACTTGTTTAGTATGGCACCTATCTTACGAAGATGGTATTGAAGGTTTAGCTGCCGGTGCAAATGCGAATGATCTTGTTGGTTGCTTTAGCTTGTCTAACCCTATTTTGGTAGAAAGAACAGAAGGACAAGGAGTAGATCTTGAATTAGCGATTACCGTAGACGATTCCTCTTATGAGCGCTACGAAGAAGTGGCTTACACGATTACCGTTACCAATAATGGTTCTGAAACTGCCACGGATGTAGTAGTATCTGCTGGATTACCTGATGGATTGGTATACACAGATGATGAAGTATCTCAAGGAGAATACGATCTGTTCTTTGAAGAATGGTATGTTGGCGAATTGGCCGCAGGAGCGACGGCAGAATTAGAATTAACCTTGTTTACACTAATAGAAGGAGTAGATGTTGTCAATTTTGTTCAAGTTATTTCAGCAGGAGAAGATGACGTAGATTCTACCCCTGATAATAATGATAGTGATGTTCCTCAAGAGGACGACGAAGCGGCGATTACTATCTCTGAATTCGGTGGAACTGGTGACGGAAATATTGATCTTGAGTTGTCTTTAACTGCGGATCAAAACACGTATGATATTTACGAGAATGTAACTTACACCGTTTCAGTAACGAATAACGGAACAGATGCGGCTAATAATATTTTAATTGCTGCTGGACTTCCTAACGGAATGGTTTACACGGGACATAATGAGTCAACGGGTGATTACAACTTGTTTTTCGAAACTTGGACGATCCCTTACTTAGGAGCTGGTGAAACAGCAGAGCTGGAATTGGTACTCTTTACACTAATAGATAACCAACCAATTGTACAGTTTGTAGAAGTATTAGCAGCCAATGAAACAGATGATGATTCTACCCCGGGTAATGGTAATGGTGTGTCTCCACAAGAGGATGACGAAGCAGCCTTTACAGTCAATTTTGACGCTTCTTTCACCGCAAGTGCGGCCAATCGTTCTGAAATTCAAACAACGATTAACCAGCAGACTTTATATCCTAATCCAGCGAATGAAGAGGTGAACTTAGAATTCAATATTGCAGCAGAGACACCACTTTCTATCCAAGTATTTAACGTGACTGGACAGTTACAATTAGATATTCCAGTGGATGCTTATAGAGGATTGAATCAGCTTAGATTGGATATTTCAACACTAATTCCGGGTACTTATTATTTGAAAATGGTAGGTGCAACCGTTAACGAACAACCTTTACAATTTGTGAAGATAAAGTAATTCGTATTTTTTCTGATTAAGTATTGAGGAGTTCGTTAGGGCTCCTCTTTTTTTGTCTACGAACTTAATATAAAATGAGTTATGTGAATCAGGAGTTAAAATTTAATTTAAAATCAAAATTAGATTGCAAAAATGATATTTGCACTTCGCTATTTGCTTCTCTCGACCAGAATAAAAAGGGCAAATAGCTTGGTGTTCAATCTACTCTATAAGAATGTTTTGATATTAAAATCGAGTTCTAATAAAAATTTCTGCACAATAGCATTTTGTTAATAACTAGAATTGTTCCGGCGTTGAAAAAGGTCCCGACCTTTAGTTTTTTCCATTCGGTGCATTAATAAAATGTCTTAAGACGAATACTGTGTGAGCTAAATAGCTGCTAAATAAAAAGGAAATAATTGATAATCAATAATTTAAATTAAAAAAACAGAATCTCAAAGCGAGTTTATTCGGCTTGATATTTTATTAGACGCGCCGAATTCGAAAAATACTACAGGCGGCAGATTTTTTCACTGTCTGACTGGCGTCTTAGCCAGGCAGGCTGCCCGATCTGACGATCCCCGCTCGACTGATGTCATCGGGCGAGAGTCAGGCGGGGTTTCGTCCCGCTAGCTAGCGGGATGAACAATAAAAATATATTTGGATGTAAAATTTAAAAAAAATTGCAACCTGTTTCTTTTTGGGAAAAGTGCAGAAGTTTTTTTTCATAATTGAAGACCCTGGCAAATAGCGAAAAAACAAAGTCAATTAGAATGATATAGCTAAACAATATGATTCAAATTAGAATTTCTTGAGTTGAATTGGATATAAAACTATCTTTTTGGCTCCACAATCAATTCTTCTTTTCCTTCTCGATAATAAACACGCGAACCATCTGGAATACTTCGTGTAATCCAAACATTTCCTCCAATAATACTATCTGACCCAATCCGTGTTTCGCCTCCCAAAATAGTGGCATTAGCATAGATGATTACTCGATCACCAATGGTTGGATGTCGTTTGGTTTTAGCCATCTCTTTACTGACACTCAAGGCGCCCAAGGTAACACCTTGATATAATTTTACGTCGGCTCCGATTTCAACTGTTTCTCCAATGACCACACCCGTCCCGTGATCAATACAAAAGCGAGGACCGATCTTAGCACTTGGGTGAATTTCAATCCCTGTTTTATTATGAGCATATTCCGTCAACATCCTCGGGATATAATCCGTACCCAAGGTTGAAAATTGGTGTGCTATGCGATAAATGGCAATGGCATAAAAACCTGGATAAGTGCGAATTACTTCGACGCGGTCTACGGCGGCTGGATCACCTGATAAAATAGCGTCCGCATCCGATTCCATTTCCTGCATTAATCTAGGTAGGCTGGCTATAAACTTAGTTTGAATTTCTTCGACAGGAATCTTTGGATCGGGTAATTTTCTTAATAATTGCAGTAAATGCGTCTTTAATTTTAAAAAATCCACTGCAAAGGCATCTTCGTTTTCATAGACTTTATCGCAAAGAGTAGGGAACAATAACTTCATCAAGCCATCGGCTAACGCACCGACGGTACTCAGATGAATACCCGGTTTGGTATTGCGATGTTGGTCGAATAACTGTTTTATAAACGATTTTTCATCCATGATGGTAATTATGCTTTAGAAGTTGTTTAATAATTCGAAAAGCAGCCGAGAGCTAGAGAAAATATTTCAAATCTCCGCCTGACTCTCGCCCGATGACATCAGTCGAGCGGGGATCGTCGATCGGGCAGGAAGCCTTTTTTTTGAGTGAATCCCGAAAGCGTTCGGGATTGACGAGAAAAAAAAGCGCCTGTCCCGAACTTGATTCGCATAGGGGTGAAGCTTAAAATTATAAAATAAATTAGTTCATTGACAATCAGGGTTTTACAAAGTGGCATAAAAAAGGCTATCTAGATGTTGAACAAA
>CALFWZ010000175.1 GCA_937928405.1 uncultured Saprospiraceae bacterium | reverse complement strand
GGAACTTATACTTTCCGTTACACGGTAAGTGCAACGAGTTGTCCAGATGCGTTTACAGAAGTGATGGTGACGGTGGAGGAACCCTTGGCGGCGACCGTTACCGGCTCGAGTAGCGTTTGTAATAATAGCGACAATGGGAATGATCCAATTTTAAATTTCAATGATTTAATTACGGCCGGAAATATAACTGGTACTTGGTTAGATACAGATGATTCGGGAGTTGATTTAGCTGATCTAGCGAATGTATCCTTTGATGGCGTTGTACCAAATACGTATACGTTTACCTACACGACTCCTGCGAATGGTGATTGTCCAGGCGAGGTTTATACGACTTCGATTTTGGTAGAAGATTGTTTATGTCCTTTGATCATGATGAACGAAGATTACATGGGTTGTCAAGGAGATAATTATGAAGTCATCGTGAATAGCGTAGCTTACAACGAAGCGAACCCAACGGGAATGGAAACTTTGGTTAGTACTGTTACAGGTTGTGATTCTATCGTTAATATTAATTTAGTTTTTAACGTGGGACCGATTCCAAGCTCCTCTATCATTTCACCCGATTGTTTTGGAGATACTAATGGAGCCATCATTATTGATTCCATTATTGGTGGGGTAGAGCCATTTGCTTATTCTATTGACAATTCACCGTTGGAAATAATAAGTAGTTTTCCAATTTTGATATCTTCTTTAGATCCCAATAATTATACGATTAGAATTCAAGATAGTGAAGGTTGTGAAACAGAATCCTTGACTAATATTAGTGCACCGATTCAGAACGAAGTGAGTTTAGGTCCAGATACTACCATTATTTTAGGTGATGTTATTGAGCTAGAGGCTTTGTTTAATTTTATTCCTGACAGTATTAGTTGGACGTCGACGTTGGGAGATGGTTGTGTGAGTTGTATTACCCAAGAAATAAGCCCTACTTCTACGAGTACTTATATGGTCTATGCAGAGGATTCAGCAGGATGTGGAACAACAGCAGAAGTAACTGTTACCGTTTTAGACAGCGATGATTTTAACATTCCAAATGCTTTTAGCCCAAATAATGATGGTCTCAATGAAACTTGGGTTATTCCTGGCATTACGCAGCATCCTAACAATCAGTTGGTGGTGGTCAATCGATGGGGGAATATCGTTTTTGAAGCTAATAATTATCAAAATGATTGGGATGGAACGTCCAAAAATAATAAACCACTAACGGAAGGAACCTACTATTATAACCTCAAATTAGATTTAGGAGAAGGAGAGGTTTATCAAGGTAGTATTACCATTATCAGGTAAATAGAAAAAATATTATGGAAAAGATGAAGTTTTTAATGCTAAAGTGTTTTTTGATTTTTGTCGTATTACTTCAAAACGAAGTAAGCTACGCACAGCAATTACCACTACTAAATCAAAACAGAGAAAATGTAAACCCAGCCCATGTTTCTTCGGATTATTTTAAATATAATTTGACTTCAACGGTTAATTTGCGGTATCGTTACCAATGGACTCGGTTAGATGATGCTCCCAGAACCATCATGGGAAATTTTGGTCAATATCTAGAAGATTATAATTTTAATTTTGGAGGAAATATTATAAAGGATCAAACAGGGCCTACTGGATTTACTGGTGTGTATGGACGAGCTGGCTATATGTTGGATATAAATGATGATCTTTCATTGTCCTTCGGTATGAAAGCCGGAGTGGTACAATATAATGTCAAAGGAGATGAACTTAATTTTTTAGAAGCGGGAGACGTTGCTAATACGAATATAAATACCATATATCCGGATTTTAGTCTAGGAATGATGTTATATTATAAAGAGCATTATTATTTAGGATTTTCGGTGCCACAGATTTTTGATCTTAATTTAGAATTTAAAGACGCCGTAAATGATTATGATCTTCAGCGGGTTAGACATTATTATGGCATAGTTGGTGGGCGCTTTGAATTATCTGAAGATTCCTATATTGAATTATCATCGGAAGCCCGCTACGTTGAGAATGTTCCCTTTTATATCAACGGTCGAGCTGAATATGAATACAAACGGTTGTTTTATATCGCGGGTGGTGGATCAAATGCGAATGAGCTAAATTTAGGGCTCGGGGTAATCGGAAATATAGGAAACGGAAATGCCTTAAAAGTGGGATACACTTTTACAAATTTCTTTCAAGTCTACGGGCCTAATTTTGGGACCGTACATGAACTTAATGCCAGTTATTCTTGGTAGCTAGAAAATAACATTTTCCAAGATTAAAATTAACCTAACTTCGATCCCGAAACCTGCCACTCAGCATCTCCCTTCAATCGCATAGCAAATTCGGAAGGAGAGGCAATTGTTTTGTGAACAGGACATTTACCAGCGATCTCTAATAACCGGGCTCGTTGTGCCTCATCTAGATTTCCTATTAACTCTACTTCAATTTCGAAACGATCAATACGACTACTGCCTTTTTCTGGGGCGGCTTGATGTTCGGCATATACATCGGTTTTGCAATAACTCAGGTGAACCAACACTTCTTGTAAATCCCATTTTTTTCGTCTGGCGTACATCTTTAAAGTCATAGCGGTACAAGCACCGAGGCTGGCGTTGAGTAGTTCGTAAGGAGAAGGACCAAAATCATTTCCACCTACGGAAACTGGTTCGTCCGCAATGATAGAATGTGCATCTGCCTGAATTTCTGTTGTGAAATCTTCTCCTTCTAACCTGACCACGACTTCTTTTTCAGTCGTTAATTTTTCTATTTCAGGGAATTCAATATACCGTTTCACCCAACTGGTAATTACACTACCTGCGTAGAAAGCATCATCTTTGTTGGATAGCATATGATCTGCTCCATCGAGGGTTACAAAACTTTTGGGGTGACGTGCTAGTTTATAGATATTGGCAGCATTTTCGATGCCGACAATCCGGTCTTGAGGAGAATGCATGACAAGCAATCCTTTGTCTAGATTTCTAATCACCGTTTCGTGTTCTTGACTTCTTAGGTCGTCCAAAAACTGTTTTTTAATACAAAATTTTCTGCCTCCGATATCTACGTGTGCCATACCGTTTTTTTCTATCTCCTCTTTTTTATCACTGAGCAAATGCGTGACATGTTCAGGGTAGGAGGGCGCAGCTATTGATACAACGGCTTTAATACTTGGTATTCTACTCCCCGCAAAAATAGCGGCTGCTCCGCCGAGTGAATGTCCTACAATCACAGAAGGCGCCTCGTAATGTTCGGCCAAATAAGCTGCCGCATCTTGCAAGTCTTCTACATTCGAAGAAAAATTAGTATCCGAAAAATCACCTTCACTTTCACCTAATCCAGTAAAATCAAAACGCATTACACCAAAGCCATTCATGGTCAAGGCTCGACTGATATGCTTAGAAGCGGTCAGATTCTTACTACCCGTAAATACATGAGCAAAAAGGACAAATGGGAAAGGAGCTTTCTTTAATGGTAAATCAATTTTAGCAGATAATTGATAACCCATTTTATTGATGAAGGTGATTTTCTTGGAAGGCATAGATGATTTTATAATGAATAATGTGATTAATGAAAATGTTCAGCATTGTAATTTTTTTAGTGAACAAAAAAATCGTGCTATCTTATCATTAACCTCTGTAAATTTAAGGAAAAATATTTCAAGCGTAAACAACTTCTATTAAAAAAGCCCTTTTTTGTCCGACAAAAAAGGGCTTTGATGTTTTTATATTTTAATAAAATTATTTGGGGAATTCGTAGTACCAAACATCGGGATATCCTTCATAGACACCTTCTAACATTATTTTACCTTTGGCATCAGCAAGAATGGCAGCGACATCTTCTGCGGTACGAATATTTTTTTGATTGATTCGAGTAATGATAAAATCTGGATCCATATTGGTTCTTTCAATTTTACTGCCTCGATAGATACTGACTACTTTTGCTCCTTTGGTACCCAGTCGTTTGATTTCTTCGTCGGTAAGATTACGGATTTCAAAACCAATTTCTTCCAGCAAAGCATTGTCGAGTGCACTACTAACTAGAGCGGTCGTGCCGTTCATATTCTTGAGGGTAACATCCGTCTGATATCTTTTTCCATTTCGGAAATAATCCACTTTAACGGTATTCCCTGGTCGAAACCGAGCAATCTGTTCTTGTAGGACGGGCATAGAACTTGTTTTTACGCCATTAATTTTGACAATAACATCTCCTTTACGAAGTCCAGCTTCTTGAGCACCACTATTTTCACTGACTTTAGAAACGTAGATTCCTTCGACAGATTCCAAGTCTAATTTCTTGGCTCGCTCGTCGGTAACTTCGTCGATGCTAATACCAAGAATGGCTCTTTGTACGACGCCAAAATCTTTGAGATCTCGAATCACCTTTCGCGCCAGGTTACTAGGAATAGCAAAAGAATATCCTTCGTAACGTCCAGAACGAGTAATGATAGCCGTATTGATACCCACCAATTCACCATTGGTATTTACCAGTGCTCCACCACTATTACCAGGATTGACGGCAGCATCCGTTTGAATAAAAGATTCTACCTTATAAATATCATCTAGAATATCAATGCTTCGCCCCTTGGCACTTACGATCCCTGCGGTAACCGTAGATTCTAAGTTGAAAGGATTTCCAACCGCCAAGACCCATTCGCCAATCCGAATTTTATCAGAATTTCCAAAGATCAAATTGGGAAGTCCTTTTGCATCGATTTTTAGCAACGCCAAATCTGTAGATGGATCCGTACCAATAAGTTTAGCAGGATATTTTCGGTGATCATTTAAGGTTACTTCTAGTCGCTTTCCTTCTTCGATTACGTGATTGTTAGTGACGATATAACCATCTTCTGAAATAATCACTCCTGATCCAGAAGATCCTCCATAAGTGCCACCCCAAAAATCAAAATCACTACTCTGACTAGCCTTAATATTTACCACGGCGGGTGTTACCGCCTCCGCAGCAGAAATAAAATCAGTTGGAGAGGAAGAAATAAAATTTCGTTGAATTTTTCCAGACAGCATTTCGCTGGTTGGATCGCTATAATTAGTGTACATCGCACTAGGCGCTTCCCGATAGATGATCGTAGGTTTTTCAAAGTATCGGTATAGGAAAACCGATAACGCAGAACTAAGGAGGGAAACCGAAAAAATTAGTGCAATATTTTTCATATAATTTTGTGTAGTATCAGTTTGATGATTTTGAAAAAGTCTGAAAAGGAACTCTACCCTTAAATATACAAACTTCTGTAATAAGATTGGGCTAAAATCAGCATCTGTCCTGTTTTTTTAAAAAAAAGCGGCGTGCTGTCCATAATTTCTACCTATATAACGCAATTTTTAGACCGTATAGTTTTGTCCTAGAAAAGATAGTTTAATTTTATTGTCGGGATACTTGCGTATTTTTACGATTATTTATTTGCTATCAGCTATTAAAAGCATAATTTATTGGTATCCGTAATTAAGTGAAATCCATAACCAAAAGCTAATAGCCAATAGCAAAAAGTTTTTTAAAAGTTTTTCATATGGCACAAATAAAAAATCGACACCAGCATTCGCCTTTTGAAGGACGTAGAGGGGACGAGTATATTGGCAACGAATGGGGCTGGAAATTCACCTTTTGGGGAGCGCTCTTTATCTTAGGAATGATCCTGTTTATGTGGTATCGTTTTCACAGTTTGGGCGTTAGTCCATTCGATGAAAATGGTCATGTTATTTATCAGGATTCACTAGCAATTTGATAATGGATGCACTTCGATTTTTATTCATTTTCCTAAGTCTTTTTGGCTACTCCTTTGGTCTCACAGGACAACCATCCGTAGCGTATTTTTTTCTGGATCAAACCGTCTGCGAAAATGATACGGTGAGATGGCCATTACAGGTTCGTGATTTTATTAATGTTCGAAATTTTCAGTCTTCTGTTCGTTGGAATCCAGAGACTTTAGTTTTCCAATCTTTGGATGAAATACATCCTCAATTAGCCAGCAATTTTTTAATCAATACAGATAGTGTCAACACTGGTGGAGTAGGATATTTTTGGCTGGATAACTCATCAGGAGAACCCGTGGTATTGGCCGATAGTAGTGTGTTGTTTGTTTTGAAATTTATGCCCATCGGAGTAGGATTAACAACAGAAATTAATTTTGGAGAAGTGCCGACGCTGACGGAAACGGTAGTAGAAAATAATGGTGTTCCGATGCAGGTAACTTCTATTCAAGTTCCTGGACTTATCACAACTAATGAAATAACTGCTGCCGCAGAAATTGAGCCAGCGACAAGTGGCAATAATGGCCAGATAAATTTGACACCTACTACAGGACAAGCACCGTTTATGTTTTTATGGAATACGGGAGCAATGACTGAAGATTTAGATAACCTTTCGGCGGATAATTATCGGGTAACGATCACAGATGCGCTAGGTTGTACCGGTAGTTTTGCATATGTGGTTGATATGAATACAGCGATTGAAAATGAGTTTAGCAACACGCTGTCGATAACACCCAATCCAACCCACGATTATTTAAGTATTCATTTTATGGAGAACACTTTGAATAGTATTTACCAATATAAACTCTACGATCTGCAAGGCAGTCTAATTTTCCAAAAAAATAATATCCACACCCATCTTACCCAAACGATAGATTTACAAAATCAATCCCCAGGTCTCTACTTTCTAGAAATCAAAACAAAACGAAACAACCAAATTTTCAAAATCATTAAAAACTAAATATTTTCTATTCAACAATAACCTTGATTTAAAAGGCTAATATCTTTAAGTCATAAATACTTTTAACAGATTTTTCATGGATAAAATATTTACGATAAAAGATATACACGTTAAAGGATCTTCCGAAACAAGTTCGGAACAGGTGCTGCGCCTCTGCGAACTCTGCGAGAAAAATACTTTATCAGATTAAATTCAACAATTCATCAATTCAACAATTCAACAATTCAACAATTCAACTATTCAACAATTCAACAATTCAACAAATCAACATGACCATTCCATTCCACAAATACCAAGGCACCGGCAACGACTTCGTCCTCATCGACCAACGCACCGAACGTCACCTTACTCGTAAAGATACGGATGCTATTAAACAGATCTGTGATCGACGATTTGGAGTGGGGGCGGATGGGTTGATTTTATTAGAAGCACACGAAACCTACGATTTTGAAATGATTTATTTTAATGCGGATGGTCGGGAAAGTTCTATGTGTGGCAATGGTGGAAGATGTATTGTCGCTTTCGCTAAATATCTCGGAATGATTGAAGCCAGTACCCGTTTTATCGCCATTGATGGACCTCACGAAGCGGAAATAAAAGGAGCAGATTGGGTTGCTTTAAAAATGATTGATGTACCAGAAGTAGAGCAAGGAGCGGATTATTTTATTTTGAATACGGGGTCGCCGCATTATGTGGTTTTTGTAGAAGACATTGATGATATTGATGTAGTAGAAAATGGAAAGGCAATTCGATATTCCAAACGTTTTCGGGAAGAAGGGATCAATGTCAACTTTGTAGAAAAGAAAAAAGATAAAATCATTGTCGCAACTTATGAACGGGGCGTGGAAGACGAAACCTTATCTTGTGGTACTGGAGTAACAGCGGCTGCGATTGCTTACCAATTGACCAAATCTTCTACGGAAGAAACCGTAACCTCCATCGAAGCCAAAGGAGGAGAACTCTCTGTCAAACTCACACCGGACGGAAAAAATGGAGCCGAAAATATTTGGCTACAAGGAAAAGCGACCCGAGTTTTTGCTGGTGAATTGGCAAATTTTTTGTAGCTTTTATATCAGCGAAAATTCTTATATTACCAACCAATTCCCCTCAAAAGACCCATTTATTTACTTTTAACTAAATCTTAACGTCATGATTTTTAAGACCATTTTATTATCCTTGAGTATCATTTTATTATTGGGAAGCTGTAGTGGAAACGCTTCTAAAAAGACGGATATTCCCGCAGAAGAAGCTGTGAAAGCTGAAGTCGAAACTATTGATTCTCTATCTCTTGAATTGGAAGAAGCGGCAACTGAAATCGAAAAAACGACTAAAGAACTTGAGGATGCGATCAAAGAACTCGATAACCTTTAGCAAGTTTTGCAGTCTAAAAAGAACAAACAAGTATTTTCACTAAACTATTTTATTATGAAAAAGGAATTTAAAAATATAATGATGCTACTAGTCGTAGCTATTTTGACGCTGGGAATCCACAGCGATCTATCTGCCCAACCTGGTAAGTCTAAAGGGAAGGCAAAGAAAGCCATGAACAAAGGCAAGGGCAAAAAGGCAGAACTAGAAACTGCCGTTGAAGACATTGAAGGTGAGATGAATGAGGGAATAGAAGAAATCGAGGAGAACGTAGGAAAAGGTAAGGGAAAAGGAAAAAATAAAGATAAGGTGAAGAAAAGTAAGAAGGAAAAAAACAAAGTTAACGACGATGATGATGACTACGATGATGATGAGGAAGAAGGGAAGGGAAAAGGAAAAAACAAAGATAAAGTGAAGAAAGGTAAGAAAGAAAAGAATAAAGGTAATGACGATGACTACGACGATGATGATGAGGAAAAAGGAAAAGATAAGAATAAAGACAAAAAGGAAAAGAAGAACGGAAAAGGAAATGCTTATGGAAAGAATAAAGGGGAACTTTCTGGAAAAGAATTTGGACAGGCTAGAGCTACAGCTGCGCGTAATAAGCTTAAGGAGCAAAAGCAAAGGGCTGAAAAATCCTACCAGGAAGGAGATGTGGTGCTAAAGGATTCTAAGAAAAAAGTGAAAGACGCTAGAGAAAAATTGGAGAAAGACAAGAAGGATAAAAAGATCAGTGATAAGGTCTATAAATCCAAAAAAGAAAAAATCGATAAAGCAGAACGTAAAGTCAAAGAACTGGAAACTAAACTGGAAAAGACTTCAGTCATTCTAAAAGAACAATAGAATTTCTCAGTAGTATTAACCTTGAAGAAAGGCCTCTTTTTTTTTTTATGAAAAAAGAGGCTTTTCTAGTTTAAAGCATATCCAATGCCCCCTGTAATTCTCCCGCAGCATGCTTATCTCCGGCGGCTTTGGCAACCGCAATTCCGGTCGTAAAGGTCCTCTCAGCTTCCTCAAATTTTTCTAGCTTTTCATACAGTTTACCTAAATGGTAATAAGTCCCAACATAGTCAGGCTGTGATTTTACAAGGGCTTCGTAGGTCGCTAATGATTTATCTAAATCACCTAATCCTTCGTATTCTTTGGCAATGGCAAAATTTATAAACGCATCTCCTGGACTATTTTCCAAAAAGCTTAATAGCTGTTGTAGGCGGGTCGATTCCATATTATTGACAGTATTTTGACTGAAAATCAGCCAATTTAATAAATATTTTTGTTTTTTAAATTCTTAATATCTTGTTTTACAGTGGTTTATCCTGTTGTTTTCAATTTTAGCGAAATTTCGCTAAAATAGTGGATTCGATTCTGAAAACCCTTATATTTGTGGCCAAAAGCAATTAGATTAAACCGCTAAGTAACAAATAAGTTTTTTAAAGGTTAATCATATCATAGTTGTGAGCTTACGCTAAACGCTTTTTGCTCACAGATACATAGTCCCGAACATGGATTCGGGAGATCATTTAAACTCTAATTATATTTCAAAAGTATGAAAATCTTAGTTTGTGTCAGTAAAACTCCGGAAACCACTGCTAAAATTAGTTTTAGCGGTACCGATTTCGAAACGGCCGGTGTTCAATTTATCATGAATCCTTATGACGAATGGTACGCTTTGGTGCGTGCGCTCGAACTCAAAGAAGCCCACGGTGGTAGCGTGACGATTATCAATGTAGGACCGGCATCCAATGATCCGATCATCCGAAAGGGATTGGCTATTGGTGCGGACGATGCGGTACGGATTAATGCAGAACCGAAAAGCGCACTCACTGCTGCTAAATACATCGCCGAATATGCTAAGACGGGCGAATTTGACTTAATTCTTACAGGAAAAGAAACCATCGATTATAATGGTTCTGAAGTGGGTGGAATGTTAGCAGAATTATTGGACCTACCTTATATTTCTTACGCAAATCATTTAGATGTTAATGGCACGACTGCTATGGTAAGCCGTGATATCGAAGGTGGAACAGAACAGGTAGAAGTAGCTACTCCCATTGTCGTCAGTGCTGCCAAAGGAATGGCTGAACAACGAATTCCCAACATGCGTGGAATTATGATGGCAAAACGTAAACCACTCAACGTCATAGAACCGGGCGCAGCTTCCGATCATGCAAATGTGGTCAGCTACGAAATGCCACAAGGTAAAACGGCTGTCAAGATGATCGATCCTGAAAATATGGACGAACTGGTACGCTTACTTCACGAAGAAGCGAAAGTAATATAAGGCTTTTAGTTAGCTAGTTAGCCGACCAGCTAACTGGCCAACTAGCCGAATCACTTAACAATAATAAAAATTCAATATAATGGTTTTAGTTCTCGCAGATAGTCCTAATGGACAACTCAAAAAAGGATCATTCGAAGCGGTTACCTACGGAAAAAAAGTAGCCGATGCGATGGGTACGCAGTGTGCAGCATTGGTACTTGGTAGCGTCAATGATGCTGGACAACTCGGTCAGTATGGAGCGGCAAAAGTCATCCATCTTAATAATGATCAACTTAATAATTTCGACAGTCAGGTATATACTTCAGTCGTAGCGGATGTTGCTAAGCAAGTAGGAGCACAAGTAGTGATTGTTTCTCACAGTAGTGCAGGAAAATCACTAATCGGTCGTTTGGCAGTTCGCCTAGACGCGGGTTCTGTGGCTGGTGTGAATCAGTTACCAACCGTAGATGGTGGTTTTAAAGTAAAGAAAAATGTTTTCTCTGGTAAGGCAATTGCAGAATACGAAATATCTTCTCCGGTCAAAGTTTTATCGTTGATGGGAAATTCTATTCCAGTAGAAGCTACGGGTAGTGCAGTTACGGCAGAAAGCATGGAGGTAATGATCCCCGCTTCCAAAGTGACGGTAAAAGATAGAAAGACCATTGATGGTACGGTTCCTTTACCAGAAGCTGAACTAGTGGTCAGTGCGGGTCGTGGCATGAAAGGACCAGAAAACTGGGGGATCATCGAAGAGCTAGCAGCGGAGCTAGGAGCAACTACTGCCTGTAGTCGTCCCGTAGCAGATACTGGCTGGCGCCCACACCACGAGCACGTAGGACAGACGGGTGTTGCTATTCGTCCCAATCTTTATATTGCTGCCGGTATCTCTGGTGCGATTCAGCATTTAGCAGGTGTCAACAGTAGTAAAGTAATTGTAGTAATCAATAAAGATCCAGAGGCACCTTTCTTCAAAGCAGCCGACTATGGAATAGTTGGAGATTTGTTTGAAGTTGTACCAAGAATTACCGAGTCGTTGAAAAAGTATAAGGCGGCGAATTAAGAAGTATTAATGCCCAATGGGCTTTTTGAATCACAAAGGCATCTCGTTTCGAGGTGCCTTTGTTCATTTGTACCCATTCCTTTCCCACATACCTCTTAGAATTTCGTAAATTTGTATCCGCTTAGCAAAATTTTTGCTTATTTTTAAACGAATTAAAGCATACTTTGTAATTAAGTAGTTGATAATGAGTTATTTATATTAATTATAATGATAATTCTGTTTATCAAAGAGATGGTATAAAATTTGGATTTGTTTTATTGAGTTAATGCAAGTCTAACAAGATCCTCATCACAAGACCTAGGAAGATATGAAAAAGATTGAACTGGATATCGTTGCGTTGTCCCATTCTGTAACCCAATCACACAATTATGCGGTAGTGTTAGGGGAGCAAGATGGTTCTCGTCGATTGCCTATTGTAATTGGTGGCTTTGAGGCGCAAGCCATCGCTGTAGCTATGGAGCGAATGACGCCCAACCGACCACTGACGCATGATCTTTTTAAAAATGCTTTAGAAACCTTTGAGGTGGAACTAAAAGAAATTGTGATTAACAATTTACTAGATGGTATTTTTTACGCACGACTGATCTGTGAAATTAATGGTAGAACAGTAGAGATAGATTCCCGTACTTCCGATGCCCTGGCTATGGCGGTACGTTTTGAATGCCCTATTTATACCTACGAGTTTATCCTTGATGCGGCAGGTGTTATTCTAGAAGAAAATGAGGAAAACGAAAATACCGAAGCCTTAGCTGCTGCTAGTAGTAAGAATCCGAAACCAAAACGGAAGAAAAAAGTAAAAAAAGAAGGAACACTTTCCCAATACTCGGACGACGATCTTAATCAAATGCTGGATGATGTCCTCGCTGATGAAGATTACGAAAGGGCCGCAGAAATACGCGACGAAATAAAAAGGAGAGCAGCCAACTAAAAAAAAGGCCCTAAAAAATCAATTGATTTTTTAGGGCCTTTTTTTGCTACTCTTGTCGCAACGATCACGCTAATAAATTTAATAGAATTTGTTTCTAATCTTCACCCTAAATTGAAAAAGTATTTCGCCTTTAGGTAGGTAAACTAAAAAACTCACCAACCCAAAACTCAAACCTCTTTTACCTCACCAACGTCACATCTCCCGAATACAACTTCCGTTCTCCGTCTACAAACAATACCTCAATTACATAGACAAAAACAGCTGAGTTGAGGGATTTATTTTTTAATTCACCATTCCACCCAAATCTAGGATCATTCGGCAAAGAATTATCTGCATTAAAAACTACTTCTCCCCATCTATCAAAAATACTAAATTTAGTAATCCGTTCTACTTCAGTGCTACTACTGATATAAAATAAATCATTCGTACCATCTCCGTTTGGACTAAAAGCATTTGGAATATATACGCGTCTGGGTTTATCTACTGTGATGATGACCTCGGTCGTAGTACTACAACCTGTTGAATCCGCTGCGTAAACCGTATAAGTATTTGTAGAAGTCGGAGTCACGTATTGTGTCGTACAACTCACACAGGCATCTGCAAAAGCCGAAATCCAGAGTATACTATCGGGCGTAAAATTGAATTGGACTTCTAGTTCAACACTATCACCCAAAAGGATCGAAGTATCTCTACCTAAATCGGCTATATACTCCATTGGTGCGGCGATATTAACGGATGTTTCAGTTTCACAACCTTCACTGTCTTGCAACGTAACGGTGTAATTTCCGGCATCCAAGAAAGGAGTCAATACAGGGAAATCACTAATCACCTGTAAAGGGAAATCACCGACGGAATAGGCATAAGGACCGTTTCCACCTGTAATGGTATCAATGGATATGATTCCGGTATTATCTCCAAAACATTCGGGAGCAATTGAAGAAGATGTCAGATTGATGGATGAAGGTTCTGTGATGCTAGCATCAATTTCTTCGGTACAACCCGTTGCATCCGTAACCGTAATCGTATAAAATCCAGCACTTAAATTATCAGTTACTGCACTGGTTGATCCATTACTCCATTCATAACTTAATGGTGGAGTACCTAAAATAGGTGTCACTGTAATTTCTCCATCAGCACTACCATTACAACTCACCCCAAACCCATCAAAATCACTAGTTACAGCAGCAGTAGTGCTTACTACGCCTACGTTTATGGTAACACTACTATTTGGGATAGTGGCTAGGCAAGTATTATCAATGGCTGTTAACGATTCCAGCGTGTAAGTTGTGGTCGTGGTGGGATTTACTATGATAGAAAATCCATTAGCGACACCTGTTTCAGTTATGGAATTAGTCCCATCACTATAAGTTAAATTATAAAGTGTTCCACCATTTAAGTCAAAAGAGATTTCTGCCGGATCGCCATTACATATCGTATTGTCTCCATTAATAGAACCTGTAAGAGAAGCGACAAAATTGAGGGTGAAAATATCAGTGGCGGGAGGACAAGTCGTTCCTCCATTATCAGTCGATGCGATGATGGAAACAAATCCATTGTTGATATCTGTCGATCCTGGTGTATAGACCGGACTTAAGCTCTGATCATTGTCAAAACTTCCGTCTCCGGTTGACGTCCAGGTTACGGTAGTGGCTGCCCCTCCCAAGGTGGCCGTTAAATCAACTGGGTCGCCAGCACAAATAAATTGATCTTCTCCTGCTTCTATCGTCGGTGCTGGACTAAAATTCAAATTAATGATAATCGTAGAATCACAAAATTGTTGATCCACCATTACCTCTGTTCCTGTTGGCGTATTTTCATCATAAGTATTTCCATTGACCACCGTAGTAAAACCATCTCCGGTACAACCTGAATAACTAATGGTTTCTTCACTTCCCACACAACTACAATCCCTAACTACAATCTCAATTTCATAATCTTGTCTGGGACAATTACCTGCATTGGTAGTTGTATAAGTAAAAGTATAAGTTCCGATAGGAATACCAACAAAATCCACACTGCTGAGATTGGAGAGTACAACACCGGTCCCATCACTATCTGTCCAGCTACCATTTGCATCTCCTGCGGTAATAATGGTATTAAAGTCTATCGTGGTAATATTTCCATTCACCGTACTATTACAAACTAAAGTAAGAGGGTCGAGAATTGCGGTATTACCTGCTGCCACTTGTACGGTGACTTCTGTAAAGTCATCAGGACAAGTATTTCCACTAGTCACTGTATAACGGAAAGTATAAGTTCCGATTGCTTGACCGTCAGGATCAAATTGGTTTCCAGCCAATCCCGTAGAAGGTATTGCGCTGGTTTCTGTCCAACTTCCGCCTGCATCAGCTCCTGTTAATAAACTATTTAGATTAATAAGACTTCCTCCATCGTTACATGCAGTGGCCGGCGTATTGACCGTACCAGCGTTAGGAGGTGTAGCAAATACCAGATTAATGGTGACAATCGAATCACAGCCAGTATTAAAACTAGTCATGGTTTGCATTCCGGAAGGATTGCCTTGATTGTAAGCGACATTATTGACAATGACTTCGTAACCATCTCCTAAACAACCATCATAATTTTCATTCATCGTAATAGCAGGACACAAACAATCCTCCACTAAAATAGAAGTGGTGTAATCTTGTCCGGGACAATTTCCGTTGGC
>CALFWZ010000174.1 GCA_937928405.1 uncultured Saprospiraceae bacterium | reverse complement strand
TGTGATGAAATTGGTAGACATGCCAGATTTAGGTTCTGGTGCTTCACGGCGTGGGGGTTCGAGTCCCTCCACCCGCACACAAAAACAAATAACTGGGATGGAGTTGTCGATTTAGATGCTCCATCTTTTTTTATTTTCCAGTTCTTAGAGAACTAGACACTTATCTTAGTGATTAAAAAATTCTAAAAAACAAACTATGGCTCAAGTTGTCAAAACCGATCATGACAATTTAAACGCAACACTTACGGTGACCATTACTCCGGATGATTATCTTCCTAAGGTAGATGCAGAACTACAGAAGTATCGTAAAAATGCGCAATTGAAAGGTTTCCGAAAAGGAAAAACTCCACTCAACTTTATCCGTAAAATGCACGGAAAGGCAATTCTTGTCGATACTATCAACGAGATCCTTCAAAATAGAATGCATAAATATCTAACGGAGGAAAAACTCAACATCATCGGTCAACCGCTCGCGGCTGAAACTCAAGAAGAACTTGACTTCACCCTTTCCGAAAAGAAAGACTACGTATTTTCCTTTGATATCGGAATGGCACCAGCAATCACCATGAATGGTATTGATAAAAGTGCGTCCTATGATTTTATGGAAGTAAAAATTCCAGATGAAAAAATCGACGAAACCATCGCGGACTTGCGTCTGAGAGCAGGTGAATCTGCTAGTGTAGATGATGCGATCAAATCCAAAGACATTATTGCCATCAATGCAGAAGAGTTAGCAGGTGAAGCGGTCAAAAAAGAAGGTTGGGCTTGTACTTTCAATGTAATGGTAGATGACATCACGGATACCTACCGAGATGAATTTATGGGAAAGAAAAAAGACAATAAAGTACGCTTTGATATTTATGACCTCGAAGCCAACAAAGACGAGGAATTTGTCAAGAAATATTTATTACAAATTCAGGAAAATGACGAAAACCCAGAAGTTGGTAGAATGTTCGAAGGTACGATTGCGGATATTTCTCGTAAGCAAGAAGCAGAAATGAACCAAGAATTTTTCGATAAAGTTTTTGGAGAAGGAAAAATAACCTCTGAAGCAGAAGCAAGAACTTTTATTTCAGAACAAATGGGTAAGCAGTTTGAATCACAAACTAACGGCTTATTATTCCGCGAAGTACAAGAAAAACTCATTGAACAAAATAAAGTTGATCTTCCAGATGCCTTTTTACGCAGACTGATCAAAAATAATAATCCAGACGTAACAACAGAAGATCTAGAAAAGGATTTTGACAAGGTAAAAGACAATCTTCGCTGGTCTCTTATCAAAGGAGAAGTTCAAAAGAAAAACAATATTGAGGTGAGCGATGAGATGCTCCTCGAAGCATTTAAGGATAGAGTTAGAGGTTATTTTGGCGGATATGGAGACGAATTAATCATCCTTAATACGGCTAATCGCCTGATGGAAGATAAACAACAGGTAAATCAAATGTACGAGGAATTAATTTCTGAGCGTGTTTTTGAATCTATTAAGCAGGAAGTTACGTTGAATATCAAATCGGTAACGACCGAAGAACTGCAGGAAAAAGTAAAAGAAGTAGAAAAATTAATGGCTGGCCCAGATGCCAATCCGACCATTGAAGAAGCAGAAGTGGAAGAAATCGTAGACGCTACCGCCGAAAATGAATAATTCGCAATGAACCCTACTAGGGGTTTATTTGTATTAATAGTAATTGATAGTGCGAATTGAGGAAAGTCTTCAATTCGCACATTTGTTTAAACACTAAAAAAACTGACCAATGTTTCACCAAGATGAATTTAAGAAATACGCTACTAAGCATTTAAACATGAATAGTATGCATTTGGAAAAATACATGAAAACCTCAGCTCCTAATATTCATGCATTTACGCCTCAAGTAATCGAGGAACGTCAGATGAATATCGTGGGAATGGATGTATTCTCCCGTTTAATGATGGACCGAATTATTTTTATGGGTGTTCCCGTAAATGATTATGTAGCCAACGTAATTCAAGCACAATTACTCTTCCTAGAATCTACGGACCCTAAGCGTGATATCCAGATGTTTATCAATAGCCCTGGAGGTTCCGTGATTGCAGGTTTGGGTATTTACGATACGATGCAGTATGTTTCTCCTGATGTAGGAACCATTTGTACTGGATTAGCGGCCTCTATGGGAGCCGTTTTACTCGCTGCTGGTACCAAAGGAAAGCGTACTTGTCTATACCATAGTCGCGTCATGATTCACCAGCCAATGGGTGGTATGCAAGGACAGGTAACAGAAATGGAAATTAGCTACCGTTTAATTAAAGATCTGCAAAAGCAACTGTATGATATTCTTGCTTTCCACACTGGACAAGATTACGATACCATCGCAGCAGATAGTGATCGTGATAACTGGAAAACAGCGGAAGAAGCTAAAAAATATGGCTTGATCGACGAAGTACTGGATCGTAATAATCCACGAAAAGAGGAAAAATCTGCCTAATATCTGATTAAATTGTCTGTACTTAGGCAAGTGTCGTTTTGGGAAATCAGCTAGTTTGACTATTTTTACAAGCTATTGACTCCCAAAACGGCTTTTTTTGTTAAAAAAATCATACAACGGTCATTCAGGTTAACAATTTTCGCTAATGACCGTTTAATCTACAATATTTACATAAACCAAATTTGATGCGAAGAAGTAAGAATAATTATCGATGTTCCTTTTGCGGTAGAGACAAAGCCGAAGCCTTGATTTTAATTGCAGGGATTGATGGTCATATCTGTGAAGTTTGCGTGGAGCAAGCGGACGAAATTATTCAAGAAGAGCTTTACTCTGGTAAAAAAGAAGAGCAATCCAAAACTGATTTTACCATCCCCGATACCATTACACCCATGGAATTGAAAGGCCATTTGGACGAATATGTCATCGGCCAAGATGAGGCAAAAAAATATCTTTGCGTTGCCGTTTATAATCATTACAAAAGATTACGACAAACTCGGACAGACGACGTCGAAATCGAAAAATCCAATATCCTTTTTGTCGGTCGTACCGGAACTGGTAAAACGCTCTTAGCAAAGACCGTTGCTCGTTTCTTAAATGTTCCTTTTGCCGTTGTGGATGCTACTGTTTTTACGGAGGCTGGTTATGTAGGTGAGGACGTAGAAAGTATCTTAAGCCGATTATTACAGGTTTGTGATTATAATGTAGAAGCAGCCCAAAAAGGCATCGTTTATATTGACGAAATTGACAAAATTGCTCGTAAAATGGATAACCCTTCTATTACGCGAGATGTTTCTGGTGAAGGAGTACAACAAGCCATGCTAAAAATGTTGGAAGGAACAGAAGTCAACGTTCCACCACAAGGAGGACGTAAACATCCTGAGCAAAAAATGGTAAAGATTAACACCGAAAATATTCTATTTATCTGTGGTGGTGCTTTTGATGGTATTGAAAAAAATATCGCTAAACGGGTAAATACACAAGTGATTGGTTTTAATAACTCTACAGAGGAAGAAATCGATCGAGAGCATCTTTTACAATACATCAGCCACCAAGATTTAAAAGCTTACGGTTTAATTCCTGAATTAATTGGTCGTTTACCGGTGTTGACTTATTTAGAACCACTAGATAAAGCTGCTTTGAGTAGAATTCTTACCGAGCCTAAAAATTCTCTCCTTCGCCAATATCAAAAATTATTTGAACTAGAAGGAATCAAACTTACTTTTTCTAAATCTGCTATTGATTACGTAGCCGGAAAAGCCCTCGAATATAAGTTGGGTGCACGTGGTCTTCGGTCCATCTGTGAAGCCATCATGACGGATGCGATGTTTGAATTACCATCCCAATCTGAATTGAAAACTTTTGAGGTTACAGGTAGTTACGCAGAAGAAAAACTCAGCAAATCGAAATTAAATAAATTACGAGCGGCGTAAAATACACTTGCGCTCAAATCTTTAAAATAGCAGAAAAAAATCACCTTTTTTCTGCTATTTTTTTGTCAAATATGCTCGTAGATCCTCTACTTGCTGATTACTCATTTTTTCGCTGGTAAACTGTGGCATATAAGCACTTTTGCCAGGATGAGATGGTGCTCCATATCGAATCATTTGATAGGAAGAATAGTAGGAATATCGTGGGAAATGTTTTGCTAACAGGTTACGGCTTAGCTTCCCATCATTTAAGTCAAACATAGAATATCGCTGATCTTCGTGGCAATGTAGGCAACTTAATTTGTAAATATATTCTCCATTCGAAGCATCCCCTTCCAGTCCGTAGCCTGCTTTCCGATCTTCAGGTGGAGCGACAAAATGAGCAGGCGAATCTTCGTGATAGTAGGATTTTATTTCGGCAATCAAAGAAGCGGCATCCTCCGTATTTTCAGTATACTTATTATAATTCTCTGCGGGTATTTTCAGGTCTTCCATCTTTAATTCCAATGTCCACAAATAGGATAAAACGGATTCTAATTCCCAGTTTTTCAACTCTCGCCCTTGTGAACATTCTACGGCGCAAAGTTGAATGGCTTCCCGCAAATTGTTTCTAGTCGGCTCCACAAGTGCTCCATATTTTTTTTCGTAGTCTCCATTATAAAAGCTACTTCGATTGACCACGCCATAAAGCGGAGACCCAGGTAAGAATGGTAAATTATGTTCTATCGCATAATCCAGACGTTTTTGTGGATCATTATCTCGCAGATCAGCAAATTCTTTTTCGGTATTATGACAAGAGGTGCAAACGAAATGTGCGCTCTGCTGCCTAACCGATTTAGCGGAACCAAAGTGGACAATTCTGCGACCAATCTCGGTACTTGCTTTTTTTGGTAAAACAGTGATTTCATGATTTGGAGCTTTTTCGCCCAATCCACGAAGTACCTCCCAAACGGGGGTATCACCGTTGACTACCGTTGTCGCCTTCCGCTCTGTCATAGCCAAACTGCACCAGATCGTTCCCAAAAACAATAAAAAGGGAATATATTTTTTCATGCTAAAGATTAAATAATCGTGAAATGGTAAAGCCTAATCGAAACTGTCCATCTGCCCAATTCGAACGCGTGTTAGGAATATAATCAGTCGGCGCTAGGCCGGTGGTGTTGGTCAAATTAATTTGAAAAACATGTCCTCCCGTATCAACTTCTAACCCAAACCCTAAAGGTAAATAATAGCCTTGGTCCGCAGTTCGTAAGTCCGAAAATGGAACCGTCGTATCCGCAATCAATCCAAATACTTTGGTGAGTTGTAAGCGCAACGCCAAGCCTAAATGAAACAATCCATTTTCATCATTTTGAGGTACATAATTTCGATACACATATCCGGGTGAAACCTGTAAGGCAAAACGCTCTGAAAACTTGCGCGCAAATATTGCCTGAAAATTATAGACCATTCGATGTGCTGTTTTTGGAAAACTGCTCAGCAATTCTGGATCATCTATTTTTTTTGCAGTAGAAATAGAAGCGCCTCCTAATAAAGTAAGGGTAACGGGAGCACCTTCTTTGATGCCTTGACCAATTAATTTATATTTTACGGTACCATTGAGCAGTCGAGTTAAAGGTCCAGCTCCTTTAGAACGATTCAGTCCTAAGGTAAGCCGATCCGTGACGCCATAGTCTATACCGATTGAAATATCAGTGGCATTTTCCAACCCATAAAAAGTTTCCCATCCTCCGTTGCTTCCTGCCAAATCACCAAAACGATGACTGACCCGAAAATCCATTTTCCGAGCAGGTAATGTTTCTGCCGAATGGCTATTGATAACCCGGCTATCTTTAAATGTTCGATATTCAATTTCCGATTTCTCCTGACTATAAGCGTAAGAAAAAATCAAGCAAAAAAGGAGCGTAAAAAATAAGCGCATAAATTTTAATTTTCGGGGTGACCAGCTTCAAGCCAGCATTTAAATAAATCCAATTCTTCTTCCGTAAGTTCACCAGGAGCGAAAGGCATTCTTCTTTGCAGAATCACCTCGGATTCTATCTGTCCGTTATCTAATTGTCCCAACATACCTTGATAAGAAGTATACACACCTGGTGCATTCCCTCCAGAAACATGACAGGTTGGAATAGCACAACTATTATTGATAATAGACTGCATAGTATTATTATAATTAATTTCGGGATCACACATTGGCTCTGGTTCAACCACTGGAATCTTATCTTTTGTGCAAGAGAATAGCACTATACCGAGAAGGCAAAACAAAAAAATCGTGTAACGCATAGTGGGGTCTTTTTTATTATAGAACTAAAATTATACAAAATCTCTGGGTCTCCAATAAATTTGAAAGACAATTGTCAGGAATTAGATATTTTAAGTCAAAAATAGGAAGGTAGCAACCTTATTTTGTTAAAAATCTTTTTTAAAAATTACTCATACGAATCAGGAGTTGCCCTTTAACTAAAACCCTAAATATACATGAGAAAACTACTCTGTAAAAATGCTTTTTGCTTTTTACTTTTCTCTATCGCGCCACAGAATGGAGCAAGAAACTAACAGCAGCAATGATATCTCAAATGTAATTGGAAAATGATGTTTCTTTGATTCATACATTTATGCTCAACCCCTGATTCGAATGCTAGTTAAACTCTTTGGTTTCTAATACTGTTACAAATACGTTCAAACCCACCAATTTTAGGTAAATTTGTAGGAAAGAACACCTATTTTAGGAGTATTCTTAAATAATTTAATCGTTTTAAACTAAAAAATATGTATCCACCAGAATTAGTAGCTCCAATGAGCAAAGAATTAACTGATTTCGGATTTGAAGGATTAACCACCGCAGCAGCTGTGGATCAGGCATTAGATGGCCAAAAAGGAACACTATTGCTAGTTGTCAACTCCGTTTGCGGATGTGCAGCAGGAATGGCGAGACCGGGTGTAAAGATGTCTCTTCAACATACCAGCAAACCAGATAAAGCTGCTACTGTTTTTGCCGGTGTAGACCGAGAAGCGACAGAACGTGCACGGGAATATTTGCTTCCTTATCCTCCTTCTTCTCCTTCTATTGCCCTCTTTAAAGATGGTCAATTGGTTCACTTTATCGAACGTCACCACATCGAGGGAAGTCCCGCAGAAGCAATTGCCCAAAACTTAGCAATGGCTTACGATCGTTTCTGTCAGTAAAATGACCTATTCTCAAATAGATCTATCGCTATAAAACGAGCCATCCTTTCTAAACCAAAGCTTGGCTCGTTTTTTTCTTTATTAAAATGTTATCCTCCTTCCTCCCCTTTACTCCTGTGTAAACAGATACCTGTTAATTCATTAAATTACAGACGATTAAGTATTGGCACACTTAACTTATAAAAAGCAAATATGATGATCGCAACTCAGAGGATTTTATTCATTGCTCTTGTCTTATCTATCTTTTCCAGTCTATTGGCTGCTCAAGATCCAATCTCGCAGTTTGGGATTGTAACGACAAGTGGCTGTGCGCCGCTGACCACTGGCTTCGCCAATGATTCTGAAAATGCCACCAGTTATCAGTGGCTATTTCCAGGAGGAGAGCCTGCCAGTTCAACAGAATTTGAACCGTCTGTCAGCTTTGAATTACCCGGTGAATATCCCATTAGTCTGATTGCAACGAATGGCCAGATATCCGATACCAGCAGTTTTGTCATCACCGTTCTTAGTCCAGCGCCAACCGCTGAATTTAATTTTCAATTGACCAATCAGACAGCCTCTTTTAATAATCAAAGTACAGATGGAAATTTCTTCATATGGGATTTTGGCGACGGCAATTCCAGCACCTTGGAAAACCCAGTGCACACCTTCGATGAAAATGGAACGTATATGATTCGTCTGACGGTGCTCAACGATTGTCAAAGTATCACCCATACCGATGTAATCGTTTTATACGATCAACTTAATATTCCCACAACAACCGCTAATGACGGAATCCCTTCCGCCAAAACCGATTTTTTACCAGGTACTAATCTTGGTTATTTTCCACCGTGGAAAGACACGGAACTCGCTGATATCGCCGCAGGAAATCCAGAAGTCGGTCAGGAAGGAGTAGGTGTAAAAACCATTCGTCCCCTATTACCAGAATCTTTTCTCGAACAATGGGGCTATGATATTCGAGTAGATGCTTTTGAACATTACAAAAAATTAAAACTAAAAGACAATACCATGATTATCGGTTTTCCTTCCGATGAGCATCGTGATACGACCTATTATTGCCCTGAGCATCGTTCTGAAATGTTTGCCAATATGTACACACCCATTTGGGACAATGGTGAGAATGGTACGCCAGTGAACGACGATAATCACTTGGCGCTTTATTTATGGCGAATGGTTCATTTGTATGGCGACAATACCAAATTTTGGGAAATCTGGAATGAACCCGGATTTGACTATACCTTTTTATCTGGTTTTCTAGATCCAGGTCAAGAAGGCAATTGGTGGGATAATAATCCAATTCCCTGCGACTATAAATTACGAGCGCCCATTTTTCATTATATTCGGACGCTACGAATTTGTTACGAAGTTATCAAAACGATACAGCCAGAAGCACATATCACACTGGGAAGTGTAGGATTTCCAAGTTTTATGGATGCTGTTTTAAGAAATACTGATAACCCAATAGATGGCAGTCCAACCGCGGATCATCCACTCGGTGGTGGTGCCTATTTTGATGTAGTTACCATTCATGCCTATCCACATTTTGACGGTAGCGTACGGGAATGGGACGAGGCCACGCAAAGTTTTGTTTACGAACGTCATACCGATCGAGCTGCTGACGGGATTGCAAGAACAAAGGGTTTATATCAAGATGTACTTACGAGTTATGGTTATGATGGCAATACTTATCCAAAGAAAAAATGGATCATTACTGAAATCGCAGTTCCTCGTAAACCATTCGGCGAGTTTTTTGGATCAGATGAATTGCAGATCAACTATCTCTTGAAAGCCTATATTGCTTGTGAAAAAAATGAAATCGAGGCGATGCATATTTACGATATGTCGGAATCTCATTTTTTAGACGATGCCGTCTCTGAATTTCAATTAATGGGATTATTTCAACGCCTTTTTGGTGTATTACCTTACCAGCAAATTAAAAATCAGCAAGCAAACGCTTACAAAACGGTTTCAGATTTACTGTATGGTTCTACTTATGATCCAGCCAAAGAAGCAGCCCTAAATCTTCCCGACGGAATTCGTGGAGCAGCATTTCTAGATAAAGATGGACATCATACTTATGTTCTCTGGGCAGAGACGACCCTGGATAATTCCGAGTTTGCAGAAGGTACATTTAGCTTTCCAGCTAATTTTAATATTTCAGCATTGGAAAAAAGATCTTGGGATTTTTCAGTAACTGGTGAGGTAGAAATGACTAATGGAGCAAACCTCCTACTTAGCGGTCGTCCACTTTTTTTTACAGATAAAAATAACCGAGATCCTATTGCGCCAACGGCTGATTTTTCGATTACTCAAGCGGAGGGTTGCGTACCCATGACGATTAATTTTGAAGATCAATCTACCACCAATACGACAACGTGGAATTGGAGTTTCCCGGGCGGTGTGCCATCTACGTCTACTGAGCAGCATCCTACCGTTGTTTATAATCAGGCTGGAGAATATCCAGTTACCTTAATTGCAGAAAATCCCAGCGGTAGCAATATGTTGACTAAGACCGACTATATACAAGTAAGTGAGGTTTTACCAACTTCCGCTTTTTCCACAGAAATCAATGGTGATATTGTCAGTTTTGTCAACGAATCTATTGCCGCTACCAGTTATTTTTGGGATTTAGGAGATGGAAATATGAGTACCTTAAAATATCCAACCAATGATTATAATATTGATGGCTTCTACGATATCAAACTGATTACCTATAATGGTTGTGGTTCAGATACAATTAATAAAACCATTATTATTAATCCTGATAACGTTTTACCCTTTCCTGATTTTTCAGCCGATATACAAAGTGGTTGTGGCCCACTAACGGTTCAGTTTATGGATGAAAGTTCTGAAAACACCACCGGTTGGTGGTGGCAATTTCAGGGTGGAACACCCAATAATTCTACTGAACAAAATCCAGTAGTGGTATTCGAAAATACAGGAAGTTATTTTGTTAAATTAATCGCTTCAACGAATGTAGGAGAACGGACTAAATTTAAAGAGAATTTTATTGAAGTAACGGATGCTCCTCCTCAAGCACTTTATACCGTGGGAGATTCTGAGCTAACGATCTTTCTTTTCAATAATTCCATTAATGCGGATAGTTATTTGTGGTTGTTTGGAGATGGGAATAGTAGCGTCGAAGAAGGTCCAACCCATACCTACGCAACGCCAGGTGTTTATGAAGTATCACTCATTGCGATAAACGGCTGTGGTTCAGACACGCTAATCTATACGGTGGATAACCTCCCCACTCATACTTCTATAACAGAAGATATTGACCGTTGGGAAGTTTTTCCTAATCCAAATAATGGAAAATTTACAGTACTATTAACCGCAACTCCAAGTGTGCAACCAACTTATTTAAAAGTATATGATTTACTTGGACAATTGCTATACACTAAAGCAATTGATTTTTCTAGTGGACAACTTACACAAGAAATTAATCGTCCTGATTTACCGAAAGGAACTTATCAGATCGTGGTTGAAAATGAAAGGATGAGGGCTGTAAAACGAATAGTTGTTTGGTAAAATTGCGATCATCTATCTAGGTATTTCTAGTTGGATAAAACTTCCTTGGTCTCCTACGATATAGATTTTTTCATTTAGAATAAAAATATCGTAAAAATTACGGTCGGGAAGGTTGGTAATGCTTTTCCAATTATCTCCACCATCTGTGGTCATCCAAAAAAGGCCACTATCGCCCACAATAAATCCTCGTGACTCGTCTGCAAAGAAAACCGAGCGGAAAGGCTCATCAGAAACGGTAAGACGATTGCCGTCTCTTTGGGTAGACCAAGATAGCCCACCATCTTCAGACTTAAGGATAGAGCCCGAAAAACCAACCATGTATCCAGTTTCAGCGGTAGGAAAATGAACTGATTTAAAAAAATCATTATAAACAGGAAGTCTTTCCCAAGAAGTTCCACCATCTTCAGATACGATGACGATTCCATACCCTACTGCAATGGCCCGCGTTTGATTAATATAAGTGACATCACTAATTTCAGCTGGAAAACTATCCAAAGCCACTAATTGAAAATCTTCGCTAAGACGCATCGTCAGTCCATTCTTAAAAGCAATACCACCACCAATCAAAAGTTGGCCATTAACTCCTCTATCAACTGCGTTAAAGGGAGGTACCTCAAAATTAATCGTAGGAAATCCCTGGATAAACCAAGCCTCTTCCCTGTTTACTTTTCGTTGCATCCCTGACAAACCGGTTAGCACTGCTGCTCCGTTATCCAAACTTGTAAAATCATAAATAGTGTTAGCAAAAGAAGCCGATTCCCAAGTTTGGCCACCATCGTAAGTAGCTAGATAAATACCATGCTGATAAGGTATTCCGCCGACCAAATGACCAACCGAATCGTTCAAGAAATAAACGCCTTCCAATCGATCAGTAGTAGGAGTATCTATTTCTTTCCAGAGTAATTCCAGCTTTTCAGGGCGATTGCTGCAAGCATTGAGAAAAAATAAAATGAGACAGAAAATAAGGATACGAGGACAACTCACGTTTGAATAATTCTGATAGAGGTTAAAAAAAATAGTCAGCATTTTGAAGATCAAAGATGCTGACTATTTTTGAATTAACAGGCTTGTTTCATGTTAATTATTAGCAATAGGTTATTTTTTCTCGTTGCCAGTTTTCATTCTATTTTCTCTGGCCAAGGGAATCGTTTGCTTTTTTTTTGTTTCTATTTCTGCCCCAGAACGTGGAGAAACCATTGGAAAGGAAGCACTACCGTAGTGAGAAAAGTTTTTATTATAAGAAATTGGCAAATTGTATTGATTCATAAAACTAATCAAAAACAACTTTAGTTTATCTTGATCTAAATTTCTAGAATTTGGCTTCAGGTAATAAGCAATATGTTTAATACGACCTTCAGGAGACCAAAAGATATTAAACCACATTTTACTGCCCTTGAGGTCATAACTCATTTCATTGGCGTGGACTTCCATGCTAATGAGCATATCCTGCCATTTAGTAAATGCCTCCGTCATATTATCATTGCAAACTGTCAATAACATATCGCTATGCTTTTTTGTTAAATCATCGAACCCTTGTTCGTGTTCTCCGAGCAAAAAAACCTTTGGAAGTTGTTGAGCATTGCCTATAGAAAAAGTTAGACAGGCAATTAGGGTTATTATAAATGCTTTCATGAAAATAAATTAAGCAAAATAAAACAATGCCCTGTTTAGGGCGTTTCTACTGTTTCCATTTCAAAATAGCGCTAATTATAGATCTATTATTTGGTTGCTTTGAAGTAAACTTTATTTTAATATATTGGGGTTTTCTAGTAAAAATCGGCATAAAAACCGATGTTAAGAGAACAATATACAAAATTAAACGGGTAAAATGAGTCTAATAAGGTACGAACCGCTTATTTTGGGATTAATTTAACATTATGAGTCAGACTTATAACTTAACCACTAACCATCAGTACTTTACCATTAGGTAATACGCACAAAAACTCTGCCACATTATTAAAAATTTTAATTTGATGAATAATACAACAACCGCTCTGCCTGGTGATACTTCGCTCCCTACACCTTCTGACGCTCTAGAAAAATGGGTCCAATACGATCAATCCAATGTAAAGTACAAGGTAGAAGATTTTTTCCGTACACCAGAAAAAACGGGTTACCAACTTTCACCTGACGGAACTCATTATGCTTATCTCGGGCCAGTGAATGGCAGAAAGAATATTTTTATTCAAGCATTCAATGGAAATGATCCGATCCAAGTCACTCACGAAACAGAACGTGATATCAGTGGATATTTATGGGCAAATAATCACCGTTTGTTATTCATTAAAGATAGTGGTGGAGATGAAAATTTTAAATTATTAGCAGTTGATAAAAATGGTCAAAATTCCAAAGACCTAACACCTTTCGACAAAGTCCGCATTCAAATTATTGATGATTTAAAAGATGAAGAGGACGCTATTATCATTGGCTTAAATAAAAATAATCCGCAACTTTTTGATCCCTATCGTTTAAATATAAATTCTGGCGAACTAATTCAATTAGCAGAAAATAATAATCCGATGGAACCGCTCGACCAATGGATGACGGATCATCAAGGAAAGCTCCGTCTAGCTAGCAAAGTAGTAGACGGGACCAACACCGTTTTGATGTATCGAGAAACCGAAGATCAACCTTTTAGAGCAGTGATTAAAACTGACTTTAGAGAAAGCATCTCCCCTCTATTTTTTGATTTTTCTGATCCAGATATTGTTTTTGTTAGCTCTAATCTGAATCGTGACAAATCGGTTATTATTCGATTTAATCTCAAGACCGGAGAAGAAATAGGTACACCTATTTTTCAACACGATTCAGTGGATGTTGCTGGGCTTTCTTATTCCCGCAAAAGAAAAAAACTAACACATGCCACGTACATAACAGATAAATTTCATTACCATTTTTTAGACGAAGAACGAGCAAGATTGCAGGCTCGACTAGAAAAAGAACTGGGCGATTATGAAGTTTATTTGGTTAGCAAAAATCGAGCAGAAGATAAATATATCGTACGGACAGTCAGTGATCGTTCGCTCGGTACTTATTATTTTTATGATAAGCAGACGGATAATTTATCCTTGATTTCTGAAGTAAGCCCATGGATTGATGAAGCCGATATGGCTAGTGTGCAACCTATCGAATTTACTTCACGAGATGGTTTAAAAATTCACGGTTACCTGACTTTGCCTCCACAGGTGAGTCCTAAAAATATTCCTGTGATTGTTAATCCACACGGTGGCCCGTGGCATCGCGATGAATGGGGATTTAATCCAGAGATTCAGTTGATGGCCAGTCGAGGATATGCTGTTTTACAAATCAATTTTAGAGGAAGTACAGGATACGGTCGCCAATTTTGGGAAGCGTCTTTTAAACAATGGGGACAAACTATGCAAGATGATATTACCGATGGTGTCAACTGGCTAATTAAGGAAGGAATTGCCGATCCAAAACGCATCGCTATTTACGGAGGAAGTTATGGAGGTTATGCCACCTTGGCTGGCGTTACTTATACACCAGACTTATATTGTTGTGCCGTAGATTATGTAGGCGTCTCCAACTTATTGACTTTTTTAAAAACCATTCCACCCTATTGGAAACCATATTTAGAAATGATGTATGCCATGGTCGGTGATCCAGAAAAAGATCGCGAGATGATGGAAACTTATTCTCCTGCCCTACACGCAGATAAAATTAAGACACCACTCCTCGTTATTCAGGGCGCCAATGATCCCAGAGTAAACATAGACGAGGCAGACCAGATCGTCCGGTCTTTACGAGCTAGAGGAATTGAAGTCCCTTATATGGTTAAATATAATGAAGGACATGGCTTCCATAACGAAGAAAACAAGTTTGAAGTTTATCGAGTCATGATGGGCTTTTTTGGAAAATTCTTGCAAGGATAGCGCTAAAAGACATTGTCATCGAACCCAGAACTAGGTTCGTTTGTTAGAATTATTGGTTAGAATAGGTTATCTTTGGTAAGACCATCAGAGATATTTGTTCTTGTTGGTACAAAACAAACTACTATGGCAATTGATATTATGTTCGCGATTATGGTCCTGATTGGATTCTATATCGGATTCTCGCGAGGAATCATCAAAACGGTTTTGTCCGTTTTATCATTGGTTTTCGGGCTCATGGCTGGTTTCAAATTTGCTGGACCGATGACTACTTTTCTTAAGCAAAGCACTGGACAAGATACACCATTGATGTTTGCCGTCGGATTTTTACTATCCTTTGCCATTGTCATGATCTTGATCAGAATGTTTGCGAAAGGACTTGAAGGCGTCTTACAATCTGCCAATATAAATATTATTAATCAAGTCATGGGTGGATTGCTAACCGCCTTCGTTATGATCTTATTATACAGTTTCTTACTTTGGTTTGGAGAACAATCCCACATGATCGATGATGCCACCAAACGAGAGTCCAAGACGTATGCATACGTAAAAGAATTTCCAGGACAAGCCCAAAATGTATTCATTAAACTTAAACCGATCATCAAAGATTTCTGGGATCAATCTATGGATATGATGGATCAACTTCAGGAGATGGGCGTAGAAAAAACAACGAATGAGAAAGTATATGATATTCCAGAGGAATAGATGAAATTCATGAATTTTATTTACTAATCTACCGGAGCAGATACAATTCTCCGTTGATGACTTGCTGAATTCCATCATCGCAAGTAAAGCCAATTTGCAAAAGATAAAGTTCTGAAGGAGCTAGCTTACCATTGAAATTACCATCCCAAGTAGCCTGAAGATTATTGGCTGAAAAAACTAGATTACCCCATCGATTAAAAATTCTAATAAATCCTTGTGGATTGATACTTGGTTTCAAATAGACTTCAAAAACATCATTATGACCATCGTTGTCTGGTGTAAAGGCATTTGGAATGGCTATTTCTGATTTCCCACAACTAACCAACTGGATCGTAGCCGTACCACTCGCAGAACAGCCCGCTGCGTTCGTAATAAGTAGCTCGTACTCCTGATTTTCCATTGGCGTAGCCACCACCTCTCGACAATTATCACAGTTCAAATAATCCGACGGAGACCAAGAAAAGCTGACTGGTTCGCTTGTATTAACAAGCGGATTTAATAATACAGATTGTCCTTGTTGGATCGTCGTATCCAAATCAAAATTGACAGAGAGTAGTGATTTTTCAAATTCATTTGAATATTGTAATAGAGAACCATTAAACCGATTTCTCGGAATTTGTGGAAACTGAGCAGTCACCGGAATAGTCCCATCATCATTAACATTTGTATATCGATAAGCATACTGATTCCAAATGTATCGCGTAGATACCCAAGGTGAACTGGCACTTCCGTATGCACGTAATTCATTTTCACAGGAACATAATATCTCAGCGGCACCATCCTCATCAATATCTACTATTACTGGATACTCATATAGATTAGTGGAACGGCAAGTATCTTCGAATAGGACCGTGCCATCTGTGGCACTAAGAATTCTAAAAAATTCCTGATCGCGGTGAAGCACTTCAAAAAACCCATCACCATTTAGATCAAAAAGCGGAGACCCTGATCGAGAAGACCAATCGTTGGTTTCTATTGCCCACTGATTTGAAAAAAGTTGATCTTGAAAACTAAATAGTTGCAATGAATTACTAGAACTGACTACTATTTCAGGTGAGCCATCTTTATTTATATCCCTGACGGCTGGTATCGAAGCATGTCCTTCTGTCGTTGCAATAATAGTAACATGATCTATAATAACTGGCTGTTGTATATCCCAAACATATAAGGTGCTCGTTGTTCCATCATTCGCACTATTGATAATCGCATCTAAATCTCCATCCATATCCATATCTGCCAAGACAGTAAAACCATCTCCATGATTTCCACTACCACTAAATACTCGATTGGCCAATATCAACTGATTATTACTTGGATTGTCTTCATCCAGATGAATAGCATAGACTTCATTGCCCACTATTAGTTCTTCGTCTTTACAATATCCACAATATTCATCCGGAAGTACATCCGCAACAATTGAGATACCATTTCCATTGGCACCATCTGCTGGTCCCTCCAAAAGGATATCACCCGTTAGACTATTTAAGATGGTGTTGCCAATAATTAGTTCAGGAATACCATCTCGATTTAAATCACTTAGAGAAGGGATACCGTTAGAAACTGTTTCTGTGGACATCCATTTCTGCGCGTAGGTGTTGCCATCAAAACTATAGCAAACCATCTTACCACGAATGGCCTCCTCATTTCTAAAAGCTCCCGAAATCCTAAAAAATATTTCACTTGCCCCATCCAGATCAACATCCCCAGCACAAAGTGTAGTACCGGTATGACGAAACCACGGCGTCTCGATTTCCGCTTTCACCGTCCCGTCGTAACTATCTAGCACTAGTAAATTTTTATACTCAATAAGCCCCTGCCAAGTACCTTTGTTTCCAATAATTTCTGTTTGACCATCTCCGTCAAAATCCATCACAATCGGCGTATTATAAGGATGCCAGTTATTAGCATTTGAAGTCCATTCGCGGGTTACAGAAATGGCTTGCGGTGTGAAGTCTTCAACGCATTCCATCGCGCAAGGATCATAGTAGGAATACTGACATTCATCTGCTGCGCAACAATCCGGATCATAACAGTCGATGAGGCCATCTCCATCATCGTCAATGCCATTATCACAAATCTCCGCAGGAGGAAGCAGAGCAAATAAATCAGCAGTTAACCCTGCTTTTGCTAAAAAGAAACAGCTTATTAAAATGATAAATCCTCTTTTCATTGTTTGGTAACCCTATAAGCAAATGATTCCATTAAGTAAATTATTTAATGACTTGATTGCTTATTACCTAAAGGTAGGAATTTTTTTTGCAAAACTGAGTTATTTTTTAACGGAAATGATCCTGTGATTTATAGATAAGTTTGGTATTTTTAGGGAATATATTGCCCTAATAAAATCAACCATTGTCATGAAAAATTTCTTTTATAGTTTAATTTTCATCCTTACTTTCTCTCATTGTGCGACTCCAGAAACGGAAACCGCAGCTAAAAACGCAACCATAACTGTGAACTATCCCACTACTAAAAAAACAGATCAAATAGATACTTACCACGATACCGAGATCAAAGACGAATATCGGTGGTTAGAAGATGACAATGCCGATGATACCAAAGCTTGGGTAGGTGAACAAAATAAGGTCACCAAAGGATATCTAGACCAAATTCCATTTCGAGATAAACTACGCGAACGATATGAGGAATTATACAATTATCCAAAATTATCTTCTCCATTTAAAGCGGGCGAATATTATTTTTTCTATAAAAACGATGGGCTACAAAATCAATCGGTTATTTACTATCAGAAAGGACTGGATCAAGACTCCGAAGTCTTTATTGATCCGAATTCTTTTTCCGAAGATGGTACGACCGCCATCAGCTTAGCTGGATTTTCTAATGATAATAAATACGTTACCTATTCTCGTCAAGATGCTGGATCTGATTGGCAAAAATTCTATGTAATGGAAGTAGCTACCAAAAAGCTATTATCGGACGAGCTAGAATGGGTAAAGTTTTCCGGTGCCAGTTGGAAGGGTGACGGCTTTTTCTATAGTCGCTACCCTGCGCCTAAAGAAGGAGATGAATTTTCAGGAGACAATCGCAACCACAGTGTCTATTTTCACAAATTGGGCGACGACCAATCCAAAGATCAATTAATTTATGAAGATCCTAAAAATCCCAACATGTATCACTACGGTGGCGTAACTGAAGATGAACGCTTTTTTATCCTGTACGCAGCTCCCGGTACGGATGGATATGCAGTATACTACAAAGACCTTGACAAGCCAGGCAGTAAATTTGTTACGCTGTTTGAAGGGTATAAAAATAAAAGTTCTGTTGTACACAATATTGGGGACAAAATGCTAATCCAAACAGATATTGACGCGCCAAAATACCGAATGATAGCATTAGATATCAAAAACCCTAATCCAAAAAATTGGAAAGAATTAATTCCTGAAACGGAAAATTTATTACGAGGCATTTCTACCGGTGGTGGAAAATTATTTGCCAGTTATCTCCAAGATGCAACGACTCGAATTTATCAATATGATTATGATGGTAATAATAAAAAAGAAATAAAATTACCAGGTTTAGGATCTGCTTTTGGGTTTGGAGGAAAGGAAGAAGACAATACACTATTCTACACATTTACTTCTTTTATTTATCCTGGTACTATCTTTCAATATGATGTAAAAAATGGTACTTCTGAAGAATTCTACAATACAGAATTAAAATTCAACCCAGAAGATTATATTGAAAAACAAATTTTTTACACGAGTAAGGATGGCACCAAAGTTCCCATGTTTATTGTACACGCTAAAGATTTAAAATTGGATGGAACGGCTCCTACTTATCTTTATGCATATGGTGGATTTAATGTAAGCCTGACTCCTTCTTTTAGTACTTCTAGAATTTTATTATTAGAAAATGGTGGTGTCTTTGCCATGCCTAATTTACGAGGTGGTGGAGAATATGGCGAAGAATGGCATAAAGGTGGAATGCTACAAAACAAGCAAAATGTATTTGATGATTTTATTGCGGCTGGAGAATATCTAATCGGCAATAATTATACGAGTAAAGATAAATTAGCCATTGCTGGAGGATCAAATGGTGGATTATTGGTTGGGGCAGCGATGACCCAACGTCCGGATTTATTTGCCGTGGCACTACCCGCAGTGGGTGTCATGGACATGTTGAGATACCATAAATTTACGGTTGGTAAAGGCTGGATTCCAGAATACGGAAGTAGTGACAATCTTGATGATTTTAAAAATTTACTTTCTTATTCTCCACTTCATAATCTAAAAGAAGGGACCGCATATCCGGCAACAATGGTCACCACTGCTGACCACGATGATCGAGTCGTTCCTGCTCATTCCTTCAAATTTGCTGCTAAATTACAAGAAGTACATAAAGGAGATAATCCTGTCTTGATTAGAATTGAAACCAATGCTGGACATGGTGCAGGAAAGCCTACTTCAAAGATTATTGACGAACAAGCAGATATCTGGTCTTTTGTGTTTTATAATACCAACGCACCCGTAAAATACCTAGAGCAGTAATAAATTTTTTCTAGATTAAAATTTTAAGAAGAAGCTGTATAACTATCTGTTGTGCAGCTTCTTGTCATTTACATTAACGACCAATCTTTGGCATGTTTTTTTCTAAAAAAAACACATATAGAAACTTTTAATTAGAATCACCGTTATAAGTTTCAGAACTATTAGTTAGTTCTATTTTTTAGAAACCTTTGAATCATTCTAAAATAAACATAATGAAATATTCCATCTATACCCGAGGTCCGTCCGGTCCCATTGAATTACTTTCAACTTTATTCTCAGAAATTCATCCTGTCCATTAACTTGTTTCAGCTGTCTGGTCATGCGTTTTCCACGCTATAAGTCCTTTCCAGATGAAATAATTAGATGAAGGATATACTTTCCCGTAAGTTAACGCTTAGGAGCACCCTATATTTTCATAAATTTAACAACAAATTAAATTTATAAATAAAAATTAATGTTTTTTTTCAACATAATTTACTGTCTTGAACGTATTTTTACTTTACTATCTTAACCCGACAAATAAATACAAACGAGACAATTTCAGTACATGGCAGGAATATCGATACTCTTCGGAGGTCGATGTTCCTTTTTTATTTCCCCAAAAACTATACCCCAAATTGTGTCAGATGATGATCGAGATGTTTTGCAAAAAGGGTACTCCATTCTGCTGCCGTTAATTTACCAAAAGAGTTAGATTCTTTTTGTTCAAAATGATCTGCTCCTAACGATTGGGTTTGCTGAACGTAGTCAATTAATTTTTTCTTTTCTTTTTCAAAATCTTGCTCGGCACTAACTAGAAAGGCAGGTGCTGTACGACCATTTTTCTCATAAGGTTTTGGTCCAACAACAGCAGGTTTAACAAAACGGGTTAACATCCATCGCACCAAAAAATTAGGTTTTGGGTACTTGTCTGTGTACGCCATATCATAAGCGACATTGAGATGCGCCAGCATTTGCCCCACGTTCATTTTACCCCACTGTGGCGTAGAACTTGGACTAAGTTGGTTAATACGAGCAATGGCTTCGTTGGTGTGATTTTGATTAAAACTACTTTTCATATTGAATGGTTGAATTATTGGAATCTACTGACCGGGTCGCCAGTTTCTTTTTTTATTTCGTTCTTTTTTGACCATCCATTTAGGCTTTTTCCCTTGGTAAAAATCGGTTGATTCTTCTTTCTTTTTGGGTGGTACTATTTTTTTTGTCTTTGGGTTTTTCTTTTCAGTAGAAATAGTCGTAGAAGCTTCTTCGGTCTTGGACGAATCTCCAATCAAATGACGTAAGGTCTTTATTTCTCGGGGCGTTAATTCTCGCCATTTTCCAGGAGGTAATTTACTCAAGCGTACATGCATAATCCGTGTACGCTTCAGACGCGTAACGTTATAACCCAGATGTTCACACATACGCCGAATTTGCCGATTAAGTCCTTGCGTCAAAATTATTTTAAATGTATCATCTCCTAGTTGAGTCACTTGACAAGGCTGTGTTACCGTATCAAGAATTGGAACACCACTTTCCATTTTTTGAATAAACGCTTTGGTAATCAATTTATCTACGGTCACCTGGTATTCTTTTTCATGATTATTTCCAGCACGTAAAATTTTATTGACAATATCTCCGTCATTCGTCAAAAAGATCAATCCTTGTGAAGGCTTATCAAGACGACCGATAGGGAATAATCGTTGAGGATGATTGATGAATCGAATAATATTTTTCTTTTCCCGTTCATCGGTTGTACAAACAATGCCAACGGGTTTATTAAAGGCAAGATATAAGGTACGAGGCTTCGCTTTCAGTGGCTTTTTGTCGATGAGTACTTTATCTCCCTGATTGACACGATTGCCTAAAACCGCCAACTTCCCATTGATCGTCACTCGACCTTCTTTAATCAATTTATCAGCTTCGCGGCGAGAGCAGCGTCCGGTATTGCTGATAAATTTATTAAGACTAAGTGAATTATCGGGCATTTTTTGAATTGTTGATCCTGCCTTCGGCAGGCAGGTTGTTGAATTGTTGAATCTCTAAAATAAGAAATATTCGTAAAAAGATTAGATAGCTCACTTTTTATTTTTCCAACCATTTTGGTTTGGTCTTTAGCACTTTTTCATAAATCGGACAATTGTCGTCATGAGAACCGGGTAAATATCCCGTACTCATTAAAAACTCATTAGTAATTTCTCCCCCAGTAAATTTAAATGTTTTCTTAAACAATTTCACCCAAGCCGCTCTATCTAATGTGTGATGCGTATCTAGCCATTGGGCAAATGAACCGTGTGTTTTTTGTAGTTCTAAAATTTGCTGTGCATTGTGAATCGCTGCGTTTACTTTTAATCGGTTGCGGATGATGCCTGCATCGTTGAGTAATCGCGCTCGATCTTTTTCGGTAAAGCGAGCTATTTTTTTAATGGAAAAGTTTTTATAGGCTTTTCGAAAATTTTCTTTTTTATTTAGAATAGTCGTCCAAGATAGTCCAGCTTGATTGATTTCTAAAATCAACCGTCCAAACAATTCGTCGTCAGAATCGATCGGAAATCCATACTCAGTATCATGGTAGATTCGATTGACATTGGTAGCGGGAAGGTTATTGGAAAAATCACAGTAAGACATCTTGATATGTGGATTTTTTGATTAGTAAATGTGCGGATTCTTATAATGAGTTAGAATAATTATTCATTAAAATAACAAACAACCAGACCACCACACGTAAGCCATACTAGCGACCGCTACTAAATTTGACATGATTCCAAATAATTTCATTTGAAATAAGGTATAGCGTTTATTTTTGTAAATAAATAACAAATCCAAAAGTAGCCAAATTAATCCCAAGGCCAGCATTCCTCCAAAAATAAAATCTTTAAAAACTAAAAATAATAGACCCACTTCTACCACCACAATTCCAATAATCAGCCATTTTGTTTTGATGATTCCAATGACCGTCGCGGTCGTCTTACGGCCCGCTTCTCTATCAGGAATAATATCCATCACTTCTCCCATCAAATGAGATTGCCAAGCAAAAAGTAGCAGGTAGAAATAAGTAATCCACGGTAAGGCAGAAAGATCGTTCACCAAAATACTAAAAGGAGCAACCAGCAAATAACCCACCTGGCATAACAATTCTAAAGGCGGTCGGCTTCGCAATCCATTTTTTGGTAAATTATATAATCCATTGATGATCAAAATACCAGCATACAAAATCAACATTTTCCAGTCTGTAAAATATAATAAAACCGGTAAGCAGATTAAGTGCACCCCAGCAATCGCCCATTTTAATTTACGGAGTTGCTCTTCCGTTCCTCTCGCACCAAATAAAAAACTATCCTTTCTAGGATTCACCAAGTCGATCTCGCGATCTACGATATCATTCCATCCGTATACCAAAAAATTTAAAGGAAAGCAGACGAAAAAAAAGCCAATCCAGAACGGAATAGAAGACCAAATATCATTCAGTTGACTAGTGGGTAAAAGGTACAACCAGATGGTAGCAAACCAGAGTCCCGGACGGGATACTTTTAAGTAGAAAATTAGTTGATTAAAAATTTTGGAGATCAATGCCATACCATTAATTCATCCGATCTTCGATGGATTTCAACAAATCTAGATCAATCTCTTTAAACCATTGCTTCGCTTTCTTACGAGCGTTGATTTTTACTTCCATATTGATATAACCAGAAATAGTAACAAGCGCAAAACCTAAGATTCCTAGATCATCGGTATAGCCCACCAATGGGGATAAATCAGGAATGGCATCAAAAGGATTAATCAAATACGCAATCGCCCCTAAGACAACCTTTCGAGCCCAACCGGGCGTTTCTTTTTGCTGATAGGTATAATAAAGCAGCAACGTAGAATAAACCGCACGAACGCCCATCTCCCGAGCATATTGCTGAAGCTTCTTAAATAATTCTTCCTTATTTAATTCTGGTATTTCCATACGAATGAGTTTCCGGTTATATAACGACTTAAGAAGGAAACTGGTTCGTAAAGGTAGGGGTTTTTGTTGAATTGTTGAGGTGTTGAATCGTTGAATTGATTAGCATAGTGAAAGCGCCACTCGACATCTCCTTCTCCCTAGTTTATCCTTATCTTTGCATTTATGCAGAAAAAAATAAAAGATCAATCCGATATCCTTAAAAAGCTCGGCATCACGCTCAATCCTATGCAGGAGGAAGCCAGCCTAACGATCCATACCGCACCAGAAGCCATTATCCTATCCCCTACTGGAACGGGTAAAACCATTGCTTTTTTATTACCCGTCTTGGCTGAATTGATCCCCGAAAATCCAGAAGTGCAAGCACTTATTCTCGTACCTTCTCGTGAACTAGCCATCCAAATCGAACAAGTGATGCGGGAAATGGGTACGGGCTATAAAGTCAACGCTGTCTACGGTGGTCGGAAGATTGCCAAAGATCGAGAAGATTTACAACATCCTCCTGCGGTGCTGATCGGCACGCCCGGACGAGTAGCCGATCACATTCGTCGAGGCACCATTACGACGCGCTCTATACATGTCTTAGTACTCGACGAATTTGATAAATCTCTAGAAGTTGGTTTTGAAGGAGAGATGAAAGAAATTTTAGAAGCACTTCCTTCGGTACAAAAAAAGGTATTGACTTCTGCTACCCAAGGTGTACAAATTCCTGACTTTGTTAACATAACCAATCCGCTCACCGTTAACTACCTCCACGAAGACAGCGTACAAATAACCATCAAAGCAATCGTCTCTCCAGAAAAGGATAAACTAGCAACCCTCGGTCAAGCTTTGCGCCATCTCCGAGGTCAACCGGGTATTGTTTTTTGTAGCTTTAGGGATGCAGTCCAACGAACCAGTGATTATTTATCAGAGATGGGTATTGCACACGATTGTTTTCACGGTGGGATGGAACAACGAGATCGCGAACGATCGCTCATCAAATTTCGGAATGGTACCCACCAACTATTAATCGCCACCGATCTCGCTGCCCGTGGGATTGATATCCCAGAAATAAAATTTATTATTCATTATCAC
>CALFWZ010000173.1 GCA_937928405.1 uncultured Saprospiraceae bacterium | reverse complement strand
TGAAGATCATCAAATAAAAAGGTAGAGGCTGCGGAGCCATCTCCAATTTTACCAAAATCAAACATAATGATCATCCGATCAAAGACGTCTGCTTGACCGTCAAAATTCCAACTGATGGTTTCCCATGTTCCCGATTGGGTGGTTAGTACATCTAGATCCCGCTGGCCATTGGGTCCTTCCAAGGTTAACTTAATCCGAGTACCTACTGGGGCTGCCGTGTAGATCTTCATGGATAAATGCCACATAGTAGAGAGGTCTAAATTTTCAGCTAGAAAAATACTACTACCTGCCCAAATTTCACCACCATCACGGACGACTTGACAAACCGTGTTACTGGGGTTGTTGCCGTCTATGGCTGGGTTGGGAATAATGCTGGTATTGGCGCCAGAAAAATTTAGAAAATCTGTGCTGACGGTACCTCCTTCAAAATCAAGTGGTAAAGCAACTGGAACGGGAGCTGGTGGTCCTAATGCTTGTTCTACATCATCAAAATAAAAAGTAGAGTTGATAGAACCGTCACCGGTTGTTCCAAAATCAAACATAAAAACAACTTCATTCAAGGTGTTGGGGGTACCCGCAAAGACCCATTCCAAAGTTTCCCATTCGCCAGAGGTGGTGGTTAAGGCATCCACTTCCGCCGAGCCGTCAGCTCCTTCCAGTTTAAATTTGACAATCGTACCTACTGGAGCGGTGGTATAGACTTTCATGGAAAGTTTGGTCATGACAGAAAAATCAAGATTATTAGACAAAGCAATTTTACTGCCTGCCCAAATCGCACCGCCATCTCTAGCCATATAGCCAACAGTGCTGCTGGTGTTGATTCCACTTGGGAATGGGTTGGCAACTACGGTAGCGTTGCCACCATCAAAGTTGATAAAATCTGCGTTGGAAATATCTCCTTCAAAATCTATGGGGAGCGTTTGCGAGTGCGCGTAGAAAAAGGTAAACAGTGCTGCTAGGAAAAGGGAGATTTTTTTCATCTATATTTAGAATTTTGAATAAAAATTAGTTGTGAAATACCATGAAATGACTCCTTATTCTTTCATAAATTTCTTAATAATAGCATGTCCTTTACTGGTTGCTTTTAGTAAATAAATTCCGTTAGATAAATTTGAAATGTCAATGGAAGTGTTATTCCCAATTGCTTTATCAAAAGCGACCAACACTCCTGTAATAGAATATATTTCGAATTGTTCTACCACTTCATCGGCTTGGATAGTTAAAGCATTTTTTGCTGGATTCGGAAATAATTTTAGGTCAATATCAAGGAGGTCATCGGTCGAAGTTGGAGTCGCCTCTGGGCCATAGATTCCATCAAAATAAATAATATTATCTGTTTGACGATCATTAAAGTCTGGAAAAATGACAATCTGATCATAGGTCATATTTTCATGATCAACGTTAGAAAAATCAAAGGTGAGTTGTTCCCATTCGTTAATCTTGGTGTTGGCAACTTTAAGTTCCCCTTTAGACCAACTGCTGCTAGTCACTAATTTGATCCCGACATCACTAATCACAGATTTCCAAACCATGATACGAATGATGGCATTATCTGCGTCAATCGTAAATTGACCAATACCAGCACCATGTAAGGATTCACAACCCGCAAAGGGTGCACCAGCTTGCAGTGCCGTAAATTTTGCAACGGTAGAAGAAGTGTTGATGCCTGAAGGGTCGGGATTGGCGATGATTTCCAGGGGAGGATTGGATTCGTTTTCAAATATCGTCCAAGTCCAATCAGCCCCATTGCCATTTTCCTCAAAATCTATTGGGATGTTTTGGGCATGGGCCATAAAAAAACTAAAGATGAGTATTGAGTAGGTAAAGAATGATTTCATAATTTTTATTTTAGCTAAAGAATAAGATTGTGTGTTTTTATAAAGTAATACCAATATGTTTTAAAGGTCTAAAAAAAAGAGAGGATATTTTAATTTTTCTTTACAGTTTTACTTTCGCAAAAGGGAAATACGGGGAAATTTACTACAACAAGGCTACATCAGGGGAGGGTTTTTAAATATAGGGAAGGTAATAGGTTTTATTATGTCAATATCAAAGTGGAAGATAGATGCCATCAGAAAGATGATAGTTGTCATAATTAAATTAACATTTATACTTCTTTTTATGGGAAAAAATTAAAAACTCATAAAGATTCACACTATTAGATTTTTAATATCTACTAGGCTAAGAAGAATATAATTTTGACCCTTGATAAAAATGATTTTGTAACTTTACGTCTATTCAAAAAATATATGCAATAACCAATGACACTTCAAGAACTAAAAGCAACGGTACAAAATTTAATTAGTAAATCGAGAACTAAAGAAGCCATTGATCAAATTATCAATTGGGAGAAAGCACATGGTTCCGATGAGCTAAACCATGTTATGATCCTTTTAAAAGGAGAATTGTCAGGCCTTGAGCGTGAAAAAAGACTGGGTTTATTGTCTAACTCAGATTCTTCTAGGAAACTTAACAGTTTGAATTTTAGAGTTTTGAGTTCATTAGATGACTTAGAGGAGGTCGTCCAAATATCTGATACCAATGATTCTAATTATACTGGAAAGACATCATCTGAAATACTTAAAATCTTAATGTTAACGGCGAATCCTGCGAATACGACCAAACTCAACCTGGATAAAGAATATGCAGAGATTACCCAAAAATTACAAGAAACGGAGAATTCCTTCAAAATCATTTTGAAGAAGGCAGTCAGTGGTTCTGAATTTAAAGAATTTACCCAGCAAGAGGAACCTTTTATTTTACATTTTTCTGGACATGGTGAAGGTGGAAAATATGCAGGTATTGTGGTACAGAATGATGATAAAAACGAAGAAGACTTAATTTCCATAAATGGCTTAAAATCCCTTTTTAAATTATTTAAGAAACGCTTTAAAATTAAAGTGGTATTATTGAATGCTTGCTATACCCAAGCACAAGCGGAAGTGATTTCAGCATATGTAGACTATGTCATTGGCACCAATGTGGCGATTGGAGATAAGGTAGCAGGTGCTTTTAGTCGAGGGTTTTATTTTCAATTAGCCAATGATACAGGGATGAATATTGAAGATGCCTTTGATTCAGGTCGTGCAGAGGCGGTAATGAAAGGTGCAAATGAAGAAAATTTCTTAATCTACCGAAACGGAGCATTGATAAAAATCGACTAAGAGACAATCTATTGAAGTTCAACATAATAATTAACTGATTAGATCATTAATCTCAATCGTTGCAATAAAAAGGTAATAATACCAATCTTAAATATTCACAACGATTAAACGACCTGCCTGCCGCAGGCAGGTTCAACCATTCAACAAAAAACCATGAAAGTCATATTCGTCCACGGAAGAGATCAACAAGAACAATCTCCTCGTCAACTCCGCGCTAACTGGCTGACCGCCTGGGAGAAAGGATTAGCAAAATCAAATCTTTCTTTACCGCCAGAAGATCTAATTCATATCCCATATTATGCCGATATCCTTTTTGAGGCTACCCAAAATTTGCTGCAACCCAAAGAAGGGGAAATAACCCGTAGTGGGTCAGAAGGCATCAACCAAGCCCAAGAACTGGAATTCACCAAAACACTGCTGCAAGAAATTGCGCTAAAAAATGCCACCTCTTTGGAAGACCGGATGGATATTAAACATATGGTCGAAGAAGAACGAGGCATCCTTAATTGGGGACCCGTCCAAAAACTCCTAGAATTTCTCGACGAGAAAAATACCTTTGGTGACTATCCCATCAGAAAAGCCACTAAGGATGTCTATATCTACTTGACCCAAAATCATATTAAAGAAGCCGTCAATACTATCGTAGAAAAAGCTTTTGATGCCACGCCTTGTGTCGTAGTGGGGCATTCGCTGGGGTCGATTGTCACGTATCTAGTCTTAAAAAACAATCCGCAATATCATGTTAAAAAGTTTATTACTATCGGCTCGCCTTTGGGACTGACCTCACTAGCCAATCATTTAGAGCCACCTTTGGTGATGCCCGAATCGATCAGAGGCGATGCGCCCGATCGTTGGTATAACGTATACGATGAGCGAGATTTTGTGGCCCTTCATCCTTTGGATAAGCGACATTTTAAGAATGGCTTTGATATCGTCAACAGTAAGGAGATAAACAATCATACCGATAACCGACATGGAATTGCGGGGTATTTGGACGATGAGGTGCTTGCCAAAATGATCTATGAGGCGATGATGGAATAGCTAGAATTAGGTATTATTTTCTAATAATTTTTTAAGAAAAAAGGATGTCAGAACTTGCGTTAAAATTAATTCGGGAAGCTAAGGAAACCAAGGCTAAAAAGCTTGATTTAGGAAAATGTGGATTAACAAAATTGCCAGAGGAGCTTTTTGATTTGGTATGGTTGGAGGAGTTGTATTTGTGTAATAGTGGGTGGAGCTATGATCTTGAGAAGAAAGAAGAAATTTTCTTTAGTAGTCAAAATAGCGGTGACGAAAATAATTTTACTCGGATTTCAATCAAGATTGAACGACTTGAATGCTTGAAAATTCTATTGTTGACTAGTGAACCTGTTGATATTTGGAAGTTAAAGGATTTAGGACCTTTAAAGAATTTGAAAAATCTGGGAGTCCTTGGGGTGTCACATGTTCAAGTAACTGATTTAAGTCCTTTGGATGGTTCGAAACAACTTCAATACCTTGATTTATTTAATACTGAAGTAAGTGATTTAGCGTCTTTGAGTAAAATGAAAAAACTGGAACTTCTTGATGTTTCATATACTCATGTAGATGATTTAGCGTCTTTACAAGGATTAAAAAAAATGGAAAATCTTAGTTTATCTAGTACTGAAGTAAAAGATTTAAGTCCCTTGGCAGGATTAAAAAAATTGGGAAACCTTGATTTATCTAATACTGAAGTAAAAGATTTAAGCCCCTTGGAGTATTTAAAAGATTTAGAATATCTTTCTTTATCTGGAACAGAAGTAAAAGATTTAAGTTCATTGGCAGGATTAAAAAAAATGGAAGAACTTGAATTATTAAGAATTCAAGTAAGTGATTTATCACCATTGAGGCACTTAAAAAATATTAGCTATATTTCTTTATCTGAAACTCAAGTAAGTGATTTAAGTCCCTTGAAGGGTTTAATAAATTTGGAAGATCTTGATTTCTCAAAGACCCAAATAAGTGATTTAAGTCCATTGCAGGGTTTAAAAAAATTGGAACATCTTAATTTATCCAACACCCAAGTAAAAGATTTAAGTCCATTAAAAAAACTAATTGAAAAAGGAGTTCCTGTTGTATGGGATTCATTTGAAGACGGTATAAACGTAGAAAATTGCCCCATCACCAACCCTCCCATAGAAATCGCCAAACAAGGTAACAAAGCCATCCTTAATTATTGGAAACAAATAGAAAACCAGGGCACCCAAACGATCAATGAAGCCAAACTAATTATCGTCGGAGAAGGCAATACCGGAAAAACAACCCTATTTAATAAGTTAATCGACCCAACCTTCGATTTATCCCAAACGGCCTCAGAAGAAACCCAAGGAATCAATATCCACGAAGGCTTACCCATCAAAGATGGCTTTCTGGCCAACCTATGGGATTTTGGCGGACAGGAACTACAATATATGACCCACCAGTTTTTCTTGACGCCCAATGCGGTCTATGTGTTAATGATGGCGGCGAGGGGAGAGGCCCCCAATCTTGCCTATTGGTTTAAGATTATTAGTTTATTGGGAAAGGATAAGTCTGGTGATAAAGTATCTTTAATCATTGTGCTAAATAAAAAGAAAGGCAGCACCGGAATGCCTCAATATCAAGATCTTTTAAATTTATACGCCGAGGATTTTGACTATCAATTTATTGAGGTGGACTTGGCCCTAAATGATAAACGCTGGGAAAGTCTTAAAGAGTCTATCGAAGATCGCTTAACCAGCTTACCAATTGTAAAAAATAAATTACCCAAAAAATGGAATCCCATCAGAGACGCTTTGCGCGTATCTGCAAAAACACAACCCTATATTGACGCCGCTCGCCTTCATGAAGTATGTCTTCCATTTGAAGTAACGGAGGAAACGGACCAGTTTTTAATGACCAATTATTTACACCAGTTGGGTTCTCTGTTGCATTTCCAAGGAGAGGAAGATAATCTTTTAGATCTCATTGTCCTTAGTCCAGAATGGGTCGTAGAAGGGGTGTATACGGTCCTGAAAAATGAACGAATTAAAGAGGAGTTAAAAGGAAAGTTTACCGTAGCTGACATGACGAAGATTCTTTGTGCGAATCAATATCAAATTGGTGGGAAAGATAAAAAATATACCAAGGTAGATGCTCAAAAGCTGATCCAGTTGATGTCCAAAAATAATTTTGATATTTGTTATCTATCCGAAAGTGGTAAATTGGTCGCGGCTCAATTGCTACCTGATGATCGACCCAGTAATTTTAAATGGAATACAAATTCATATGCTGCTTTACAATTTCGCTACCAATATCCTATTATGCCCAAAGGATTAATGTCTCGCTTGATTGTTCGCTTAAGTGAATATCTGGAAGTTATTGACGGAGAAGAAATCGTTTGGAAAAAAGGAGCGATTTTAAATATAGAAAAGGATGGTTCCCTTTGTCGCGTCTTGATGCGAGAAGAAGATGGAGAAACTAGAACAGGATTACGGCAAATCGTCATTGAAGTTTTAGAAGATAATCCAGCGTATCATAACCGTAAATACGCGTTACGCCAAGTCCGACAAGAAATAGAATTCCTACACAAAAGATGGTTTAACAATATTACGGCAGAACAAATCATTCCTTGTAATTGTGAAGATTGTAAAGATAGTAAGACACCTTTTACCTATGAGTTTACGGCCTTAATGAAATTAAAAAAGGGACGAGCCTATTGTAATGTTTTGGAGGATTTTGTACCGTTGCGGCAACTGTTGGAAGGGGTGTATGATGCTCAAGAATTTGAATATGTTAGGGAGGAGAAAAGGGCTGGGCGTGGGTGATTCGGAATATTGAGGTATTAAAAGAAGTTTTATTAATCATTTAGATTTAAAAAATTCATGGCTGAAGTAAGGAAAGTTTTTTATTCGTGGCAATCAGATTTAGATTCGAAAGGAAACAGATATTTAATCCGAGATATTCTAAAAAAGAATATAAAGGAAATAAATAATAATGAGGAAAAAACGGCTCCATTGGAATTAGATTCAGATACTCGAAAGATATCCGGAAGTCCAGATATTGTCGACATTATTTTAAAGAAAGTCAGTGAGAGTTCCGTTTTTGTATGCGATATCACCATAATAAATTCAGCTTCCGATGGGAAGAAAAACTGCAATCCAAATGTTCTATTCGAATTGGGATATGCCATTGCTAAACTGGGATGGGAAAAGGTGATTTGTGTCTTTAACACCTATTACGGTAAGGTTGAAACCTTACCTTTTGATCTAAGAAATAGGAGACATTTGACCTATTATTACGATCCTGAAAGATCAAAGAAAGAACAGAAAACGGATGTGCAGAAACTGGAAAGTGGCTTGATGCATGCGGTAGGATCAATAACGGGTGAAGATGATTTGAAGGTAGGTGTTCGATTTAGGAATGGTGAAAAAACTGCGGAGACAAAAGTACTAATCGTATCGGAGATAAGAGGAGTTGATATCAACGAAAGAAGAACAAACCTGCAATCTGAAGGTATAAAAATTCACAAAGCTATTGTTCCCAAATTAATAATTGGTAATTTAGGAAGTAAACCACTAAAAGATTATAGAATAAAATTGATAGTAAAAGGAGACGTTTATAAAATAGGTGATAAACAACAATTCTCTTTCCCTAGAAATATTGAATTTATCAGTAAGCTTAAGTTTAGAAATGACCGCATTGTAATTTATCAACCGGACGAAAAATTACTGGTTCCAAAAGACGGCTTTGAAATTGATAATTTAGGGATAATTTCAAAAGGTGAGAATCCCGAAGAAACTATTGAGATTGGTTGGCAAATTTTATCTGAAGAATGCTTTGATAAAGGTTCTTTAATTTTAAAATTAAAAAATAAATTTCTTACTTTCGTAGAATTAGAAGCTGCTAATCGTAGTAATTCTATTGATGAAAAAATAATTCTTGAAAAGGAAATAAGCTGATCTAAACAGCGAGCATAAGAAATAAAATAAAATAAACTAAACCTCTTTTCATAGATTATCCAAGTTTAGTTACCACAACACTCCCTAAATCTTTAAAAAAATCCTTATAAAGCAAAGACATAAAACCACTATCAAAATTTATTTTCCTCTTTAAGCACCAACTATGGTTTAATTAAACGAGTCAGCACCTACTCCTTTCCTTCCTTCGCCAACATCAAACTCTCCGCTAATCCTTTGATAGAATGTTGATTCGCAGAGTTCACCGCTGTTTTAAAACTAAATCGTATTCTGATTAACGCTGGATCTTTCGTTTTGAAAAGTGGAGCAGGATAGAGGATGGTCATAAATTTGCGAGCAAAAGATAGACCTTCTCCGCTTTCATAGATTCTATAGATAACCGCATCTTTTTTATTCTGATTTCTTCTACTTTTTGGTTTTACATCATAATATCCAGTGACTGGAGAAGGATCAAAAGCATAAACATTATTAATTTCTGGAATAGCATACGCCATAAATTGCGCTAACCCGCCTCCTAAGCTATGGCCCGCTGAAACGATCTTTACATTAGTTGAATCGTATCTATTTCGAATAGAATCAACAATGGTCGTGCTGATATTGGCTAAATGATCGTAATGATCCCAAGCGTATTTATCGATTCCTTTTATAAACCATCGTAGATTGGCTCCCCAATCACTTAGGCTTTTAAACTCTGTGCCTCTAAAAACTATGGCTACTGTTGTTTCGTTGGTATTTTCAGTGGATTCCCATAATTCAAAATACAGGTTTGGCCTTTTTACATTACTAGTATCTAGATGGAAGTGACGCATAGGAATCGATATTTTTTTCCAATTTCGAAAGGTAACTTGGTCATCTTCTTCCGTTCTTCTGTAAACGATATCGCATAACTTAGCGTACTCATCCACCTTAATTAAGCCTTTATCATAAATTCCATTCGTCAGATCATAAGTGCTGACAACTTCTGTACAAAATCCTTTAGAATAGGAGGCATATCCTGGATCTGCTTTGGAAACATAAAGCAGCCAACTAAACAAGAAGATGATTAATAATAAGAGAATGAGACTACCAAAAGATAATTTTTTTTTCATATCGATTGATTTTTAAAGTAAATTATATGTAAGGATTAAAAATATGATGTTGATTAACAATATTGCTTTATTGAAATTTTCTGTATCGATTTATTTGTTGGGGTTGTTGGTTTGTTTAAAACCTATTGAATTAAAACCAGCGACATCTCCGGAACTGACTGCAATCTTGATGAGTTTTCGTTTTGTACATTTTGTGTTTTTATGCTCACAGTCGGGATTGGCACCTTTTGCATTATTTAGTTGGCAGGTACACTTTCCGTTTAAAAAGCTACAAGCGCAAGTCTCACCATTTTCATTAAGAATTTTCACATTGGAGTAGGAAGCTCCAGCACCTAATAAATACTCGTTTAGATTATCTTCTGGAGAAATATTTAGATTTTTTTCTAGAATAGCGCCTTGTCGAGATTCGTCATAAGAAAGGGTGACGGTGTCTGTACAAGAAGAGAACAGTATGGTCCAAAACAGAAAGTAAGTCAGCAGTTCAAATGGATGATTCATGTGGTTTGGTTTTTATAGGACTCAATAATCTCTTTTTTCATATACTTTTCAAATCCATTGGCCATTAAGCCAGCAATATTATCAATCGCGTGATGCACACCAGCGAAGCTTCTAAACATGGCCCAAGAATATCCCATGTCTAAGATGCGCTTTAGTTGAAGATCCGTAAGATTAGGAAACTCTTTTATTAATGAAACCAATCCACCTGCCGCAGCACTAGCGTGGCCGGCCGGAAAACTGGGATGATTGGGACAACCTTCAGGATATGCGGTTAATAGTTTTCCGTTTAATTGATTGGAATGACTCCATACTTCTTCTGGCCTGGCCAATCCAAAGAAGTATTTCATCTCAAAAGCTTTAATGAGAGATTTTTTTACCCCATCTGACATTTGTTCTTCCACATAAGGAATGGTTTCTAGAAAATTGATATAGGTATCCGTCCAACCTTTTACATTTTGTTTTTGCATATAGTCTGGATGGGTCAGCCATTTTAAAGCAGCCCTCGGCATATCCGTTGGACTATCCATATGAACAACATCTGCTAACCCCTGAGGATTTTCGATGGTTAAATTTTCTATAGAAGCAATTTCTATTGGAAATTCATATTTCCCAAATTCCGATTTGAATGGATAATATTTTTCCATAAACCACCAAGGAAATTGTCCCTTTTCAACCTCTAATCGAACCTGAACAATTTCATTAGTGGATACTGAAATGTCGAATGTAGATGGAATGTTAAATCCGTGATGATTGCCTACTTTGGGATTGACAAGTCGGCATTTTTGAAGTTGTGAAAGCTGAACTTCCGTGCAAGGATAGGATAGGTCGTTGGGGCTTGCGCCTTTGTTAAAGGTTAGGTTCATCTGGTTTATATATTTTATTAAAGAGGTATGCTATCCTAAATGTCATTTTTTAGAGATGACCTCAGGATCTTGACCATAGCAGTAAAACTTGTTTATTCTTTAACTGAAATCTGTTTTACGAATCTTTGTCTTGGTAGAATCAGATATTTGATTGGGGTATTTCGAAATGGTGTTTTATCTGTGGATGAATAAAGCTATAGTTTTTTCTTTAAAAAATGAAAAAATGCATCTTGTTTTTTTGAAGAAGATGATTTTTAAGAACGCTATTCGCATTTTGTGAGATTTTTATTTTAAAGTGGCATTTTCAAAAAATGGTAATTAAAGTAAATTAATTTAAAGTAGGATTGTTTTTTCAACTACTATCTTCGTTAACACAGTAGCTCAAGCAATCTTATTTATCAAACACTGCCTCCATTGGTATGTTACTTCGTGATTCTAAGCACAAAGGCGGCACCAACTGGACCTCCACAATTGAGCTGGCCAAGGCTGGGAAAGAGGAAGATCCAGAAGGGTATCGTGGTGAAATGATTAGACTGATGGAGACGGTTAGTAGGATGGGGGATTGAGGGATTCTGAAATTATGCTAAATTATGCTGGATGAAAAATTAAGTAAGGATAATTAAATAAACCGTTTGTTCTATTGTTTGGAGAATGAGCGCGTAAAACATCCAATCCTTGTCTAATTTGTTTTTTACTAATATAAGGAGGTGAATTCAGTCTTCAAAACAAAAAAACGCCTCGTAAATCATTGATCTACAAGGCGTTATTTATTTAAATGGTGATCCCATCAGGACTCGAACCTGAAACCTGCTCATTAGAAGTGAGCTGCTCTATCCAGTTGAGCTATGGGACCATTTTTCTTTGATATATTAGGTCATCTTTTAACAATCTTCCTAATATCCGGACCATTACTGGATGAATTCGCAAATTTACATCATTTTTTCAATAATCAAATAAATCTGCTCAAAAAATAAACGCTAATTTCTATTTTTAAGTTCCTTTCCTTTAAAGTACTTTTACGTACAGTATTTTATCTAAGCGTTTACCTTGAATAATACTAACCTTTTAGCTAACAGAATTGCTAACTTACTTTATCATTTTAAACAAATAAGCCATTCAACAACACCTCCACTATGAGCAAAATCACCAACGTCAACATCCATCCTTCTTGGAAAGCCGCACTTGCCTCCGAATTTCAACAACCCTACTTCGCAGCTATTAAGGAGCATCTTGTGCAGGAAAAGCGGGCGGGGAAAGCCATCTATCCGCCCGGCAAGCTTATCTTTAATGCTTTTGATGCCACGCCTTTCGACCAGGTGAAAGTGGTTATCCTCGGACAAGATCCCTACCACGGCCCGGGACAGGCGATGGGACTTTCTTTTTCGGTGCCACGGAATATAGGGATTCCTCCGTCCCTTGATAATATGTACAAAGAATTAAAAACGGATCTTGGTCTTACGATTCCCAACCATGGAGATTTGACCAGCTGGGCAGAGCAGGGCGTTTTTCTCCTCAATGCTTCCTTGACGGTGCGTGCCCGACAGGCCAATAGCCACCAGAAAATCGGTTGGCAGAAATTTACCGATGCGGTTATTCGGACGCTTAACCATGAGCGGGAGGGAATCATCTTCTTGCTTTGGGGTGGTTTTGCCAAAAAGAAAGCAAGCCTAATTGATGACTCCAAACACCATGTGCTAACGTCTGGACATCCCTCACCACTTAGCGCTAATCGCGGTTATTGGTTTGGTAATAAACACTTTTCGAAAACGAATGAATTGTTGAAAAAGCAGGGCAAAGAACCTATCGACTGGCAGATTAAGTAGAAGTTGTTTCAGAAGGTCCACGTTGTCAATGGCTTATCCGTAGAGTATAGTGCTGCATTTGCGACTGGATGTATCGTTTCTTTTTTATTTTTTAGACTCCAACCCGACTTTTTTAATGGAAATTCCCTTAGAAAGCGCCATGCCAAAATTTCCGAGGAAATAAATATGTCTCTAACTAAGTTCTTGGTATAATTTTAGGAAGTTTAAATAATAGATCAGTTTCCCTAAACCCGACGCTAGGGGAACCATCGCCTATTCTGCCATCCTATTTATACTCCTAAAACTAGAATTCATGTAAATGACGTGTATAACGAATGATTAAACTGCTACTGCCCATTATCTTTCTTTTTCTATTCGGAAACCATTCCGAAGGAGTAGGGTCTAACAAAGCGATTCTTCAAAATTCCGTAATTTTACCTGTTGAAAATTCTATTAAAAATACACAAGAACTCTTTCCTCCGGTGACCGTTTATAGCTTAAATCGTGGTTGTTCCCATAATGATTATTGGCAAAGTCCACCTTTATTCAAGGCCTTGAGTCTTGGGTATGTTTATATTGAGGCGGATATTCTACTACTAAAAAATCGCTTGGTGGTGGCTCACCGTCGCCCCTTATTTCCTAATAAAGTGAAAGATTTAGAAGAGCAGTATCTTGCGCCATTATTTGAAATTTTTACCCGTCAAGGTTATTTTTATAAAGATCGCTCTGAACCCATTTTTCTGATGATCGACATCAAGACAGAGGCTGAATCTACTTACCAAAAACTGCTGGAAGTTATCGAGCCTTATAAATCAATGCTCACCAGTTTTATGAATGGGGTCGAAATACCGGGAGCAATTACCTTGATTATCACAGGCAATCGTCCTATCGAAACGATTGCGAAAGAAACAGATCGATGGGCTGCGATTGATGGACGGCCAATGGATTTAGGAAAAGGATATCCGATAAATTTGATGCCCATGGTAAGCGAAAAATACAGCACCATTCTGGGTTGGACCACTACCTTTGGTACTAAAAGCCCCAAAAATATTTTGAAGGTGCAGGATTTCGTTTCCAAAGTGCAGGCAGAGGGCCGCCTGACTCGCCTTTGGAAAATTCCTGAGAAAGTGGAAACTTGGAACTGGCTGACCTACCACGGAATAGATTTACTCAATACGGATAATCTACCCAAACTTCATAATTATCTGCGAAGTGCTCACTCAGGTCCTGACTTTGCCAAGAAATCAAAATAGTTTTTCATCTCTATCGCTACTTACTGATGTTAAATTTCTAGATCCTATCTGTATTTTTCTGCCATTAAACTAAAGTTAATTTTATGGCTAATTTATAAAAAATATTTACTCAGTTAAAATTTTCTTTGTTTGTTTTTCATGTCAATTCTAACCATTCTTTTAAAATCTTTATATTTACCATCAAGTATACTGTATACTTACTAAGAACAAACATTAATCAGAAACCTCCAATTCTCAACAACACCTTTGAGTCAACTAACCGAACAAGAAATTATCCGTGCCGCGTTGCCGTTTATTCGGTCACACTACAAGTTTCGTCCCAGAGGAGAAGCTATCATGGAAACACGCTACGACGTAGCGGCTGAAGGAGGGGTGATTGCTGATGGCTATCTAGCCTTTGATACAGAAGAGGGTGAGCCTTTTATTGTCACCGTAGAATCTACTTCTCAAAAAACACGAGATGAAGTTATTTATGCGATCCAAAATAAATTGCTTAATTGGGATAGTTTAGCTTGTACCTCTTTGGTATTGGCAGCTTTTTATGTAAAATATCACTATCAAGGTCATAATATTGCGCAGACCCTAGGCGAGATTGTAACGGTGCTTCTTTTATCTGGAGGATTTTGTCTTGGATTATTTTTCTTTCGATCATTGCTGGGGTGGATGCGTCGTTATCGTTATATCTATGCAATTGAACAATTCAAACAATACGATGCTACCGAACAATGGATTGCGCTAGGCGAAGATGTTTTTGCCGATCATACCGATAAGGATTTTGTGGAGTTAAAAGAACAATGTGTAGATAATGGTTTTGGTCTGGTGATGGTCAATCTAGATCATGATGTTCAAATGTTGATTACTCCGGCTAGAGATGCGGTTAATGAAAACAGGAAAGGATTAGTGTTCAAAGATCAGTCTTCAGTTCAACCTTCTCGTGGAAAACAAATAAAAAAATGGCTAGGGAATACCACCAGTCGAATCAGTAAAGCTAGGTCTACGATTGGATTGAGTCGCTTTCGTGCCAATTTTTACAAGCAAATTGTTACGACCTTACTTGGCCTATCTATCATTGGTGGTATTTTTTATAATGAATGGCGTGATAGTCCTATTGCTTACGTTGACGAAGACAAATATCAACGGGATCAGTTGATCAAATCTAAAGACATCCGAGCGGAGAAAAAAGGCTATTTAATTGAAAGTGGTCAATTGCTTAATTGGGATTCCATTACCGGAAATTATTTAAGTCTCGAAGAATCAATTTGGGGCGATGATACACCGGCCACTAGTAAAATCGTTTACGAAGAAGATGATCTCTTAGAATTGGACGCAAATCC
>CALFWZ010000172.1 GCA_937928405.1 uncultured Saprospiraceae bacterium | reverse complement strand
CGAATCGCCAGGAATATTAATCCCCTTTTCTCGAATCGCTAGGCGTCCGTAGGCCATCTTACTTGGAATCAATAAAATACCTTTACTTCCTTTTTGAAAATTAACTAGCGCATCTTCCCAACCGTCGATTACTTTTTTATGCCCTAGAATAAACGTAAAAGGTTCTTTGCGATCAAAAGAAGAATCGAACTTGGTTCCGTCGAGTAGGGTACCTTCGTAATGGATAGTTATTTTATCACCGAGTTGTAGATTTTCGCCTTTACCTTTTTTCTTGATAACATAACTGACTCCTTTGGCGGTACGCTTCACCCGTAGCTTATTATCGGAAGCATAATCATTGATCAGTTTTTTATCTTTTTTAAATTGTTCCGCTACATGTTTTTTATAAGCGGCTCGTTCTTTTTTTTCTACCTCCATCATATATTGATCGTAGGCTTCTGGACTTAAAATATCTAGAATTTCCAATTCAAATAATAAGGGCGTATTGGGTGGAATTTCTCCCAATCCGGAACTTCCGTACGCCAATGCTGCTGGCACTAATATCGTAGCTTTACTACCTACTGGTAACTTTTGGATGCCTTTATCCCATCCTTGAATCACCACTCGATATCCTACTCTAAAGACAAAAGAATCATTGGGTTTCGATTGATCAAAAACAGACCCGTCGAGCATCTTCCCCACATAATTTAATTTGACATAATCACCAGGTTTTGGAATCGCGCCTTTTCCCTTTTTTTCAAAACTGTAGAAAATTCCATTACCATCATCTTTGGCGTCCAACTGATGGTGCGTGATATAGGAAGGAATATCCAACGAATCGACTGCAGGAGCGGTGGCCGAAACTAATAACGGGAAGAAGAGTAAGACGAAGAGAATGTTACCTAATTTCATGTTTAAACTTTTAAAGCCTGTTGGCTAGTTAGCTATTCGCCAGTTGGCGCTCTTCTAACGTATTTGTTTGATATTAGAAAAATGCCAGTCGCACTTATAGATATTACAAAAATGCACATATTACGTGCCATAAGTTCTCATATTCGATGGATTAACGTTTTTTTATGAAAAAATGGGTTATTTTGAATGACATTTTTTTGCAAACAGCAAAAGCCTTTAAAACTCCCTAAATACCTTGGTCGAACTCTTTAAACAATCTCCGTTACTGCTCTTATTCGTCGTCTCCGCCGTGGGTTACCTGATTGGCAGCATCAGCATCAAAGGAAACAAGATGGGGGTAGCCGCCGTCCTTTTTGTTGGCTTGGCCTTTGGCGCCTTAGATCCTGAGATGAATGTACCCGAAATCATCGTTTCTCTGGGCTTGGTCATCTTTATCTATACCATTGGGCTCAGCAGTGGACCCGGTTTTTTTACCATTTTTAAAAAACAGGGGCTCCGCAACGTCCTTTTTGTGATCGGGATGTTGACCCTTTCTGCGGCTATAACGGTGGGACTGCATTTTTTATTTGAACTAGACGCGGCCACTTCGGGCGGCCTTTTTGCCGGCAGTACCACCAATACCCCTGCCCTAGCCGGCCTCTTAGATTTGATTGAAAACTCCAACCCTGGTGAGGTTTCTAACTTGAGTGACCATGCGGTAATTGGCTATTCGCTGTCTTATCCGATGGGTGTCTTTGGGACTTTGATGGCAATTTTTTTTATGAGAAAATGGTTGAAAATTGACTTTAAAAAAGAGGCACAAAAACTACAATCTGCCTATCCGATCAGTGAACAACTGGATAGAGTTACCGTTCGAATTACTAATATGGAGGCGACCGGTATTGCCGTCAGAGATCTTTACAAAAAAATTGATGGTCGACTCGTTTTTGGTCGCATGAATCGTGGCCAAGATACTTCTATCGTTACGTGGGATACACAGTTTCAACTCAATGATCAGCTTGTTTTAATCGGTTCAAAACATACAATCACGAGAGCGATTCAGATGCTGGGAGAAAAAGCGGAGCACCATATTTCAGATGATCGCCGAGTTTTTGACGTCCGCCGTATGTTTATTTCCAATCCAGACATTGTCGGTCGAAATATTGCGTCGCTCAATCTAAGCGAACGGTTTCCGGTGCTTATCACCCGCATCAATCGAGGAGATATGGAACTACTCGCCAACAGCGAAACGGTGCTCGAATTTGGCGATCGGGTTCGACTCCTAGCCCGCCGAAAAGACATGCCGGAGATCAATGCTTTTTTTGGTAACTCCTACGAAGCCATGAGTCATATCAATTTGTTGTCTTTTGGACTGGGCATCGCGATGGGATTATTATTAGGAATGATTACTTTTTCTTTACCTGGAGGAATTAATTTTAAACTTGGTGCAGCCGGTGGCGCATTAATCGTGTCCTTATTATTGAGTAAATGGCGGCGAACGGGTTCGATTGTCTGGACCTTACCGCATAGTGCTAATTTGACGCTTCGACAGTTTGGGTTAATCTTGCTGCTTGCGGGAATTGGTATTCGTTCTGGTCATACCTTTATGACGACTTTGGCCGGTGGTAGTGGTGGCTTCTTGTTTATTTGTGGTGCGATCATTAGTACGCTCACTGCCTTTATCACACTTTTTGTGGGTTATAAATTATTTAAAATTCCATTTAGTTTTTTAACGGGAATGGTTTCTAATCAACCGGCCATTTTGGATTATGCACTAGAACAAGCGGGAAATCGGTTACCAACGATTGGATATATTTTGATGTTGCCTGTAGCGTTGATTACGAAAATTTTATTTGTGCAGTTGTTGTATTTGTTTTTGGGGTAGGGGTTTGTGCTGGCTGAATGCTATTTGCTGCGATGTTCAACTTGTGAAAGAAAACCTGCACAAAATGAATATTGAATATCGAATATTCAGTATTCAATATTCATTTACGAATCTGTCTGCCACTAAATAGATTACCTTATAAAAGGTTGATCATCAATTTAGTAAGGCTATTTTTTGTGTCTTTATTTACTTTATTTAATCAGAAAGTGAACATTTATTTGTTTTAAAAATACGTTGATAAATTTTCAGTAAGTTTAGGGTAGATTGAACACCCTAGCTATTTGGCTTGCTATAAAAAGTCTAACATCTTTAAATCTTAAATGCTTTCAATAAATTTCATGTACATAAAATATTCACGAAAGAAGGTCTTCCGAAATAAGTTCGGAACAAGTGCTGCGCCTTTGCGAGAAAAACACTTTTTAGCGTAATTTCGGGTTTTAGTCGCTTTACCACTACCACGGGCAAGAAGCAAATAATAAAATTTCTACAAAAAACAAACATGCTCCTAACCATCCTTTCGACTTTCCCAGATTTCAATATTCGTAGTACACCGCTGCTGATACTAACGTTGCAGGGATTGCTCTTTGGATTTTTATTATTGAAAAGATACTATGGAAAGCGTCACCTTTCTGATGTATTACTGGCGATGGTTCTTTTAATTACCTGTTATCATCGGACGACGTATACGATTGGGTTTATGGGATGGTATGATACTTTTCGTAATACCAAGATCAACTATTATTTAATTCCATTTGGGATGGCTTTCGCGCCCCTACTCTATTTTTATGTTCGATCTGTTACGGTTTCTGATTTTAAATTTCAAAAAAAAGATCGTTGGCATTTTCTGCCTTTTGGAATATTCTTTTTCTACAAAATAGGAGTTTGGCTTTATGACCAAGCACAACCGGGATTTCACGAAACGCAAAATGGATATTTGGTTTCACATCCCTGGATGGAATATATAAACACTGTACTTTTTTTGATCACTTCCGTACAGATGATAATTTATCTAGTGCTAGCTTTTCAACATTTTTTTAATTATCGAAAAAAAATTAATCATTATTTTTCTAACACTTATAATTTAGAATTGAATTGGCTGCGCAATTTTCTATTTATTTATACTTTCCTGTATCTCTATGGAACCGGACAAGTCATCGTCGACGCAATAGCAGATTTGAGTTGGGGCCAGGAATGGTGGTATCATCTAGCTTCCGCCTTGGCCATTATCTATATTAGTATTATGGGATATTTCACAAATACTCAATCCTTAAGTGGACTTTCTTTTGATCCCTCCAAGCTCGATACAAAATCACCCAACCTCTCTGAAACTTCCGTTGAAAAAAGAGATACAAATACCCGCGCTTTAGAAAAGCTGACGACCTTTATGGAGACGGAAAAGCCCTATCTCAATCCAGAACTCAACTTGGTTGAATTATCGAACGCCCTTGGGATGACTCGAACGCAGGTATCTCAACTAATCAATAGTGGCCTTGGCAAAAACTTCAATGATTATATCAATCAGTTTCGCGTCAATGCGGTCAAAGAAATGCTCCAAGCGGGTCGTCAAGAAGAATTATCTCTATTAGGGATCGCCTACGATTGTGGTTTTAATAGCAAAGCCACCTTTAATCGAGTTTTTAAAAAACTAACAGGAACTTCTCCTTCCGCCTATTTAAAGACCCTTTAAAGAATACTGAATATTGGATACTCAATAACTGTCCGTTCCTGATATAGGTTGACCGCTTTTGGTTAAGAAATTATTGAATAAAAATAGAATACTAAAAATCTAAGAGCAAAGGCTTAATTGGAAGAGATTTTTCATATTTAAGTTTTTGACAGCTTTTTTACGAAAACTGATTTAGAATTTTTATTGAATATTGATTTATTGGATATTCAACATTGGGTATTTTTTTCCTTTTGATTCTTTCGAACAATTCTAACAACGAATATCCAATAGGGTCTTCTATGATAAAATCTGGACTTTTTATTTCTAGGTTTAACCAATCCTAATTTCTGAAGATCGAAAAATTTTTAATACTACTTAATCATTAGCCGTGGTCCCCACAACGATGCGCAAGACAGGCTTCCGCAGAGAAAAAGTCCTTTTTTCCACGTTTTGAGACGACTCAAATCGTATTTTAAGGCTTATCCAATCTATTTTGAGTCATTCGAGCCCAAAATCTACCACATCTTTGTCCCATCAATTAATCCGAAGTGAAGCAAAGATTTATGTAAATCTCTTCTCTCTTCCAAAAAAATCATTTATGAAAAATATACTTAAAATCATCGCTACCATTTGCTTTTTTGCATGCACTATTACCGCTAAGGGCCAGGTTAAGGGAAACGGAGATATCGTTACCAAAATCCTACCTTTAGAAAATTTTGACGCCATCAAATTAGATTTAACCACGGATCTATATGTTGATTTAGAAGGAAAAAATACCATTAGTATCACCACCGACAAGAATATAATGGATCTAATTGACCGTACCATCCGCGGGAAAACACTCATCCTCGATCAGAAAGAATGGATCGCTCCTTCCCAACAAGTAGTGATACGTATCAGTGCCAGTCAATTGAACAAAATCAACTGCGGAGCCCACAGCCTCGTTAAAATCAATGGTCTAAATCAAGCATCATTCTACGTAAAAGCCAACGTAGGACGCATTTTTCTATCTGGTAAAGTAGCCTCCCTTAGGGTAGAAAACAAAGTAGCCAAAATAGATGCTTCTGAACTAATCGCCACAGAAGCAAAAATCTCTATCTACAGTTGGGGAAGCGTCATTGCCAATGTCACCGAAATCATAGATACGGATATTGACAAAAGTGGTCAGCTAGTGCTGGTCAACGAACCAGAAAGCTTTCGTGGTGATGCTAAAGAAGTTTTTAGCAAAAATCTCAAGGAACCAGAAAATGTAAAATGGATTGATTTTAAAATAAAAAATAATTCGTTTTCCAGAAAGCAATTTTACGTAGTTGGACCCAAAAAAGATGGTAGCCGTTTTAGCTATGGTTTTCCGATGATGCCCGGTGCAACTAGAAAAGAAAATTGGACCGTGGGCAGTAAAATTTATAAAGTATCAAAATTAGGTCTCCGTAAATTATTAGTGACTATAAAGGCAGAAGATGAAAATCAAACCGTCAAATTATTTGAATAAAGACCATTTCTGAAAAATAAGAAAGACTAGCGTGTAGAGATAAGGAAGACCTTGACTTTACACGCTGGTTTGATTTTACCCATTATTCTGCTTTCCTTTGTCATGGAATGGAAATTCTCTACTTAAAAAATTCAGACATTGACAAAATCCGCTGGGATGCGACCATTAACGCTGACCCACAGGGACTTCCGTATGCATACAGCTGGTATCTCGACTCCACTACCTCTGGACAATGGGATGCACTAATAACTCCCGACTATCAATATGTGATGCCACTGCCTTGGAATCGAAAAATCTTTGGTATCAAACAAATATTTGCGCCCCTCCTGACGCAGCAACTAGGCATCGCTGGCCCTAATTTATCGGAGAAAATCACGATTGATTTTTTAAATAAAATTCCTCCTAAATTTAAAAAAATAGTATTTCCGCTCCATCAAAAAATTGATCATCCTAGATGTCGTACCAAAACTAATCTCGTCATTTCTCTTGCCGACGATTACAAAAAAATTCAAGAAGGCTATAAAAGAAATCTAGTTAGAGGTATTCGTACCGCGGATAAAAAAACAAGCATTAACGAAAGTCTCTTAATCGACGACTTATTAACATTCTACCAACAAACACTTAGATCTCAGCTCAACTTTTCCGAAAAAGATTGGCAAATAATTCGTCAACTCCTCCAATCCGCTAGCGAACAAATCGACACCTTGATGCTCGAAGTTAGAAACGAGACCGGAGAAAGACTCGCGCTTGGTATTTTTCTAATTACCCAAAAAAGGATCGTTTATTTGATGGGGTGTGCCAATGAAGAAGGCCGCAAAAATTTTAGCAGTTCTTTTATTTTAGACACCGTCATCAAAGAATATGCAGGCACGAATCGCATCTTCGATTTTGAGGGATCAGATATTCTAGGCGTTTATAAATTCTTTAAAAGCTTCGATAGTAAAGAGGCAAATATTTCTATTTATGAAAAAAATGCGTTGCCGTGGTTGGTTAGAAAGGTGATGGAACTTAGGTGAGATTAATTAATAATTTTTTAATAAAAAAATAATACGTTTTTTCTATCCTCACCTTTTAGTACACTGTGTATTAAGTTGCTTTAGATTTTGAATAGGTTATTTATGGTGAGTACGAGTCTAATATTTTTGAAAATAGCCGTAGCTATTTGATGAAATTTAGACGAAGTAATCGCCAAAAAGAAGCATTCTAAAATTTAAATGAATTT
>CALFWZ010000171.1 GCA_937928405.1 uncultured Saprospiraceae bacterium | reverse complement strand
AAGATGGTCTGATGGGAATTTCTGATATTCGTTGTAAAACTTGCTTTTCCTTAGCACTATGGAATGGGAAAGACCCCATCATTAAAGAACGACTTTTTGGTCTAAATGGGCATGAAGGTAATCATGCAGAAGATGTCAAAGAACTCTACTATTACTTAGATAGCACTCCGACTCATTCTTACATGAAAACCCTTTATAAATACCCACATGCGGCCTTCCCTTACGGAAAGCTGGTAGAAGCCAATGCTAAGCTGGACCGTAATGTTAGAGAATATGAAATCACAGACACGGGTGTTTTTGACAACCAAGCCTATTTCGATGTTTTTTCAGAATATGCCAAAGTAACGGGAGAAGATACCTTGATAAAAATTACGGTCGCAAACCGAGGAAAAAATGCGGCTCCGCTCTATTTATTACCAACTTTATGGTTTAGAAATATCTGGAAACCAAATCCAGCAATGAAAAAACCAGTTATCAAATCGGTGGCTCACAAACCTAAAGGAGAGCAAGCCACGGAAGTTTCACATCCTACCATGGGTCATCAATACTACTTTTATTTTGCGTCTGCTGACAAGGTGCTTTTTACAGAAAACGAAACAAATCGTCAACGAATATTCGGTCAAAAAAACGAAACACCTTTTGTCAAAGATCTTATCAACGACGCAGTAATTGCTCAAGATTTTTCTAATTTAAAAAACAAAAAATCTGGCACTAAAATGTCTCCTTATTATTATCGGGAAATAGATGGAGGCGAAGAGATGGTGTTTTATTTTAGAATAACCAATCAAAAGATATCCGGTTCCGCTTTTGGAAATATCGTCGAAAAGACTTTTACCAAAAGAAAAAAAGAAGCCGACGAATTTTACAAAACACTTTGTCCAGCTAGCAAAGATCCAGATTTAATTAATATTCAACGACAGGCATATGCTGGCATGATGTGGACCAAACAATTCTATCATTTAGATGTGAATGTATGGTTGGATGGCGACCCTTCTCGACCTAATCCACCAGAACAAAGAAAGCATGGACGAAATGCTAGTTGGCGCACACTTAATAACCAAGATATTATCTCGATGCCCGACAAATGGGAATATCCTTGGTATGCCGCCTGGGATTTAGCTTTTCATTGTGTGCCGCTGGCAGAACTTGACTTGGAATTTACGAAGCATCAACTCCTTTTATTTCTTAGAGAATGGTTTGTGCATCCCAATGGGCAACTGCCTGCTTACGAATGGTCCTTTGGTGATGTTAATCCTCCGGTACACGCCTGGGGCTGTTTAGAAGTGTATAAAATTGGTATTCGAAAAACCGGAAAAAAAGATATAAACTTCTTAAAACAAGCCTTCCAAAAACTCCTAATTAATTTTACTTGGTGGGTAAATCGAAAAGATGCAAACGGCAATAATATTTTTGAAGGAGGATTTTTGGGATTAGATAATATTGGTGTTTTTGATCGATCAAATGCGGTCCCCGGCGGAGGCATTTTAGATCAAGCGGATGGTACCGCATGGATGGGCATGTATTGTTTGAACATGCTGGAAATGGCCATTGAAATTGCTTTAGTTGACCATACCTTTGAAGATGTGGCTACTAAGTTTTATGAACATTTTATTTTGATTGCTGCTTCTTTAAATGAAATCGGATTTGGAAAAAACAATGCTTGGGACGAAAATGAAGGATTCTTTTATGATGTGCTTACGTTCCCCAATAGCCGTCGAGATAATATCCCTGTCAAGGTCCGTTCTTTAGTAGGACTCTCTACCCTCTTTGCGACTTTTATTTTAGAAAAAGAAAAATTGGAACAGCTTCCTGACTTTTATAAAAGATTAAAATATCACCGAAATTATCGAGAAAAGAACCAAGATTATCTGGTCGTGGAAGACATGAAAGACAACGAAGATATTTTATTGTCCTTACTACCAAAAAGAAAAGTAAATAAACTTCTAAACGCCTTACTTGATCCAAAGGAATTTTTAAGCCCTTACGGAATTCGTTCTTTATCAAAAATTCATGAGCATGGATATCATATTGTGATTAATGGAGAGCAATTTGGATTGAGTTACGAAGCAGGAGAATCTAGGTCAGGACTTTATGGAGGTAATTCAAACTGGCGTGGTCCTATTTGGTTTCCTATGAATTATTTACTGCTAAGATCATTACGAACTTATCACGAATATTATGGCACAGCGTTAAAAACAACATTACCGGTGACGGATCGCAAAAAGATAGACCTAGAAAAAGTGGCAGACAAAATAACTAACTTATTAATTGATATTTTCAAAGAAAACGAAAAAGGGTTTAGACCGGTCTATGGACCTGATAGTTTATATAATAAGGATCCGTATTTTAAAGACTTAATCCTATTTTATGAATATTTTCACGGGGACGAAGGAGAAGGATTAGGTGCTTCTCATCAAACCGGATGGACGGGATTGGTGGCTACATTGATTGGTCAGTGTAATTGATTTGTTGATTTGTTGATTTGTTGATTTGTTGATTTGTTGATTTGTTGATTTGTTGATTTGTTGATTTGTTGATTTGTTGATTTGTTGATTTGTTAGTTAAGAAGAATAACAAATTGAGAATAGATTAAACCTATTATTTTTTAATAAATAAAAGAAATTAGTCAAATCCCGGTCGACAGAAAGCAAGTGCATGCAAAGAATATATTTTAGAATTTAAATCGATGCCAGTCATTACCTTTTAGGTAGAGCCAAGCAAGCGTGGTCATAATAATCCAGTAAAAAATTTCGGAAGCCCATGCCCATTCCAATCCACCATTGGTATATTCGACCACCACGTAAATATAGATTAGATATCCAATTGCGCAAAGCCCCTGAATTTTCAAGCCATATAGAGTCGCTCCGGTTCCAACTAATCCATTGAAAAACACACCGCCCACTGAAAAAAGCGTTATAATTCCAAATAGTACATATAAGGTATTTTGAGAGTCCCGAATCAAAGACATATCCTCTGATCCCAGTAAAGGATATAAAGTATATTCAGGAAAAAAGATTACTGGCAGTGATATCAAAATCGTAACCAATAGGCAAAGCTTCGCCGTTTTCCATGTAATAGGAATCACCGCTTCGCGCCTTTTTTGCCCAATAAAATTACTTACCAACGTATTTATACCAGAGGCAAAGCCCCAACATGGAATAGACAATACTAAATAGACCATTCTGACTAAATTAGTGATTGCTAATGGCCGCTCTCCCAAATTTTCTACAATCCCAAAAAACACAAACCAACTCCCTAATCCAACTACCGACTGGGCAACAATTGGTGTACTCATGGAGAGTTGAAGCTTTATCAAGGCCCAATCAATCTTTGGTGGTTTAAAAAGCCCGTACAGACGTGCCTTTTTATCGGTCAGAATGTAGATTACAAAGAAAAAGAAAGCGATCCCTTCCGCAATCGAACTGGCCAACCCCGCTCCCGCAATTCCCATCGCAGGAAGTCCTAGGTTCCCAAATATAAGTCCATAGTTCAAAACGATATTGACCACGGCTAAAACCAAGGTATCCACAATAATAAACCAAGTCCTTGCTACCCCTGTATAAAGGGCAATTATAGCGACACCAGCATAACTAAAAAAGACACCATAAGACCTATATTCAATGTATTCTAGACTTTTTTCGTAAATAATATCTGAATTAACAAAGGCAGCAAAAAAGAGTCCCGTACCATATTGCATAAAAAGAAACATCACTAACGCCAAGCCTAATTCAAAATAAAGCATCGCATAAAAAGTCCTACCAACCTGCTCAGGATTTCTCTCACCCATGCGTCGGGCGATCAAAATTTGGCCTCCTTTGGAGAATCCAAAGCCAATTGCGGCAATAATCAAATAAAAAACACCTACAAAACCAATCGCCGCAAAATCAACTTCACTCAGATGGTATAGAAATACACTATCACTCAAAGCAATGATATTTTGTACCGCACTCCCTAACATAATAGGCAATGAAATAGCAAGAATCTGTCGATATGAAGTATCTAATTTCATAGGCTCGACAATATTAAGACTTTTTGCAGTATTAAAGGGTTTCTAGACAGGAACTCTCAGAATAATTTTTATTCATTTACCTTGTTAGATGGGGTAAAACAAGATCCTCTATTATTTTAGATCGTGAAATTCTACCTTCAAGGTAAGATTTCAAAAAGGTGCTTCTAGTGATTAATAAATCGAAGTATAGATTAAAATTTTACAAAAAAAACACTTGCCCTGACAAGTATTTTGAGTACTTTTACCTTCCGTTTTGGATTAGCAGCTGAGATCTATCCAAAAATAACTTCCATCCCACTCATAAATATTCCCCAAAGTTGATCATTGTTTAAATTCCAATTCACAAAATTGGCGTATTATCTGTTTTTAAATTACCGGTACGGATTGATTTAATCTTAAAAAAACAATTTTTTATTGTATGAACATATTCACCAGAAAAAGTAAAAACTTATTCTTTTCTTTGTCTTTCCTATTAATATGGACGGTCACCGGATGTTCGGGGGACCAAAAACACACTAGCATGAACAAAAAATTAGAAGCACCTATCGCAAAAAAGATAAACAAAGAATTGAGCCAACATGGAGATGTTCGAATCGATCCATATTATTGGTTAAACGAACGTACTTCTCCGGATGTCATTGGTTATTTGACAAAAGAAAATGAATATACTAAAGGGATGATGGCGCATACCGAAAAATTGCAGGAGTCGATTTATGAAGAGATCGTTGGAAGAATAAAAAAAGATGATACTTCCGTTCCTTATCGAAATAATGGCTATTTCTACCAAACACAATATCAGGAAGACAATGAATATCCGATCTATGTGCGCAAACCAGCGTCTGAAGGATCTTCCTATAAAACCATGCTCAACGTAAATGACCTAGCTAAAGATTTTAGCTATTATGCAACAGGTGGATTAAGTGTAAGTCCTAATAATAAAATTCTTGCTTATGGAGAAGATACTTTAAGCCGACGTATTTATACGATTCGTTTTAAAAATTTGGAGACAGGCGAAATGATAAAAGATCATATTCCTAATACTACTGGATCAGTTACCTGGGCCGCAGATAATAAAACCGTTTTTTATAGTATTAAAGATGACGCACTTCGTTCGTATAAAATATTCAAACATAAACTTGGGGAGGATCCAATAAATGACATCGAAATCTACCATGAGGCCGATGAGACTTTCCGTACATTTGTTTATAAAACCAAATCTAAAAAATATTTAGTTATTGGTTCTTTTGCCACCTTGACCAACGAATACCGAATTTTAGAAGCCGATAATCCAGATGGGGAATTTAGAATTTTTCAGCCAAGAGATAGATCAGCCAACTTAGAATACAGCTTCGATCATAAACACGATAAGTTTTATATCGTTACGAATTATAAAGCACAGAATTTTCGATTGATGGAAACCAGTGAAGACCAAACTGGCCTTGAACACTGGAAAGAAATTATTCCTAATCGGGAGGATGTTCTATTAGAAGACATAGATTTATTTGACAATTATTTAGTGGTTTCCGAACGAAAAAATGGTATTACCAATATCAGAATAATCGAAGAGAATGGTTCTGACCATTATGTTAATTTTGGCGAAAAAGCCTATATGGCGAATACCGGTACCAACCCGGAATTAAAGACAGAAATTGTTCGACTCGGATTTCAATCGATGACGACCCCTTCGACCATTTATGATTATAATATGAAAACGCGTCAGCTGGAACAACGCAAACAAACGGAAGTCGTAGGTGACTTCTCCTCAGACCAATACCAAAGTGAACGTTTTTTTGTCGAAGCAAGGGATGGTGCCCAAATTCCAGTGTCTATGGTTTACAAAAAAGGAACTAAATTAGATGGCACCGCTCCACTACTACTATATGCATACGGTTCTTATGGTGCCAACATGGAACCTTACTTTAGTGCAGCCCGACTGAGTTTATTAGATCGAGGATTTGTTTACGCCATTGCTCACATTCGTGGCGGTCAAGAAATGGGACGAAAATGGTATGAAGATGGAAAATTATTAAAAAAGAAAAACACCTTTACGGATTATATTGATTGTGCCGAATATTTGGTAACTAAAAAATATGGGGCTCCAAATCGCCTATTCGCAATGGGTGGCAGTGCTGGTGGTTTATTGATGGGTGCAGTGGTTAACATGCGTCCAGATCTATGGCGTGGTGTAATCGCAGCCGTACCTTTTGTAGATGTAGTTACCACGATGTTGGACGAATCCATTCCTTTGACTACGGGAGAATTTGATGAATGGGGAAATCCAAAGGATAAAGAATATTATGATTATATCAAGTCCTATAGTCCTTATGATAATGTGGAGAAAAAAGAGTACCCTAATATTTTGGTTACTACTGGTTTACACGATTCACAGGTACAATATTGGGAGCCAGCCAAGTGGGTCGCGAAATTACGGGATCTAAAAACCGACAATAATTTATTGCTATTATCTACTGAAATGGAAGCTGGTCACGGTGGCGCTTCTGGTCGTTTTAAACGTAATAAAGAGATTGCAATGGAATATGCTTTTTTGATAGATTTGGCTGGAGAAAAAATGGAGGATTAGAAGATGTGCGAATGAAGCTAAATAAGTCATTGGAAATATTGGCTACTTATTTCTATAATAAAAAAAAATTAACTAGCGAATTTAAAGGCCCTAATGAAAAAAGGTGAAGGTTTAAAATCTCCTAGGATAAAATTAAAAAAGAGACGGTCTTAAACTCCTAGACCGTCTCCTTCTATTTGTCAAATGAAGCAAAGATTGTATTATGGACAGAAAACATCTGAATAATCGCGATCAACTTCTAATTCCTCTCCATTAAACCATAGTCGGTGAATAAATGCTGCGCCACACCCTCTATTTTCAATTTCCAGTGTAAGAGGAATACATGTATTTTGAGGAATCGAAACGTTAGGAACATTAATTTCATAGCTGTAAATATCAAAAGGACACTCTTCAACATTAATTCCTAATACTCCTCCAGGTATTGTGCACCCCGTTTTAGTACTAAAAGGAAAAGGGAAAGTACAATTGCAACATAATGCAAAGGTAATACTAGCAGTTGAGCAATCTTCTGCCCAAGTTATTGTAATGTCCATTTCCTCAAAATCAACACTACAATTTCCTTTTTTATTATCATGTCTTAGTGAAGCTTCATAAGAAGTTATTTCAGAAGAAGTCTCTTGGTCTAATAAGCTTTCCTTTTGACAAGAAAATTGCATCAATAGTAATAAAGACAAAAAAACAGGTAGGCATAAGTTAGAGAATAATTTTTTCATAACAAATATATTTTAAATGGTTAAAAAATCATATTTATGACTGATTATCTTAGTTTTAGATAATCAATAAGGATTTAAAACTAGCTCAACCCACCACTCTATAACGTTTCATTTTCAAATACATGATATTATTTTTTTATAACTAACACAAAATAAATATATTGTGTCGCAAATTATTTTTTTATTATCCTAAGTATCACAATAAACAAAAAATCATTGATATTTTACCTTTATATTGCTAAATAAATGACATTTTCAATCCTTCATTTAACAATAAAATGAATTTCTTTTGCTAAGAAATTTTATAATCGTTGCTATGAAGGCAACTCTAGACTTCAAGGTCAAGTAAATAGAAAAGGAACAATATTTCCTGAAAGGCGGTTTAGGATAATGGATATCCAGAATATTTTTAAGATGCAAACTACAAAAGGACTAATTTAGTAAAAACATGATTCATCCCGAATTTTTTCTTTAGAAAAATATTGCCAGTTTGCCAGTTTGCGCATTTGCCCTCTTTTTAAATAAAAAGAGTGCAAACTAGCTAAAGGCCAACTAGCTAACCAGCAAAAATACGCTGTGCTTAGGTGTAAACCATCATATTAAATGATGAAAGTGAAATTCGGGATGATCATGTTACTTAAAAAGTACGCCCCTCTACGATTTTATCATACTCCTCATCGTTTGGCTCCCACAACTGAACTTTGTGACCATCTGGATCTTGAATATGCGCAAACTTTCCATAATCAAAAGTTTCAATTTCACCCAGAATAGTGGTACCATCGTTGCGAAGTGCTTCGATGAGTGTCTCTAGATCATCAACCCGATAATTGATCATAAATTGCTGATCCGTTTCTCCAAAGAATTTGCTGGTTGTCGGGGAAGGACTCCATTGCGTAAATCCCTTTTGATCTGGATTCCTAGCGGTTCTCCATTCAAAGTTGGTTCCCCATTGATCGGTTTCTAACCCTAATTTTTTTTGATACCAATCCTTCGTTTTTTCGACATCCTTGGTTTTAAAGAAAATACCGCCAATTCCAGTAACTTTTGCCATTTGTTTGCTTTTTTAAATGAATAAGTTCAGTGATATTGTTTTATCACTTCCCTTCAAATTTTCTGATATCGGTTTAAAAATAGTGATTTACCCCAATTTTATCATGTGTTAACAAAAAATTAATCACATTTTTTTAAATGGTCTATATTGGATTTTCCAGCATTTAATTTTCCATATTCTATCTAACTAGAACAAATGGCCCACTTATTGTAAGTTAAACAATAAGTTATTGTTTAGTAATACACTTCCGATTTTTTTCCTTTCCATCAAAAATGAAACTTTTAAGCTTAAAACTGCGCTTAAAAGGTTTATTATTGCGGTTTTTTCAAAATTCTTCTTATGGTAGATTTCATTAGAAACAGAGCAGAGAATGCTAAAAATGATATATTGAGTGGTTTGACCGTAGCATTGGCACTGGTTCCAGAAGCTGTGGCATTCGCCTTCGTGGCAGGTGTAGATCCGCTGGTAGGATTATATGCGGCTTTTATGATCGGTTTAATTACCGCCATCTTTGGAGGTCGTCCAGGCATGATTAG
>CALFWZ010000170.1 GCA_937928405.1 uncultured Saprospiraceae bacterium | reverse complement strand
ACTTCAAATACCTTTTCGTCTGGAATGGTTTCGTAGAATTTAATATGCTTAATCACGCGGTCACGATTGGAGTATTCGCCTATTTTTTCATCAATCCAACGATAATTCTCTAATTTTGTGGGCATCATGATTCCTTGGATAGATTGATAATCCAGATATTTTTTTGCGGTATTAACCTTCTCATTCGTTTTGTCAAAATAAGAAACCGTATAGGTGAGAATTTTTAGTTGATGAGTAGTAGTGTCCAAGTACAGGAAGTATAAATCTTCTGCGGAAAGGCCTACACCAGTGTCATAGCTAATTTTCAATAAATCATATGCTTGATCATCAGGAGTTGCTTTGCCCATATAAGTTACTTGCACACCAGGATCTTTTAGCACAAAAGGAATAGCCATAAAGTAAAAGTCCAAATTATAATAGAAGGAAGCGGATTTTCCAGGTACTTTATCTGCGTTGGGTTTTACCCATATCTGTTTTCCATCTGATCCTAATTCAAAGTCTTTTGATTTAGAATAAGTTCTGCGATCTTTCAATTGCGTAATCTGGTAAAGGGATTTACCTCGACTTTCAACTTCGTAGGAAAGCCCGACAAATTTATTCCAATTGTCCATGCCTCCGTGGGCAGAAATACATTGGTCAAGTAATTCCATGCCCTTAGTAATTTTAGGGCTAGGAGAGAGAGTAGGAGTAGTGGATTTTAAACCTGTAGAACTATTTGAATTTGTATCACAGGATATGAAAAAAGATAATAAGATGAGAGAGAACGTAAATAGCAATAGCCTAAACATTTCTTGGATGTATTTTGATGAGAAAGTCATTTGTAATGTCACAATTGACGAAATAAGTGGATTCAAAAAAGCGAGGCGAAATTAATAAAATTCTGTCCAAGTTTAGGTTATTCGACAATTTTAATTTTGCTTTTGGGGAAACTTATCGGATAAGGTCTTCGTAGATGCGAATATATTTCAGGGCGACTTCCTCATTTCCATATTTTTCTCTGGCTTGCTCACTAATCTTATCAGGGGAATATGCTCCTATATGATCAATCATTTTCTTCAAAGCGAATTCTAAGGCTGATTCATCTCCTGCAGGAATTAAAATTCCATTTTCAGGTGTTAACATCTCCCGGACGCCACCAACATCTGTTGCCACCACTGGCAAACCTGAAACCAGAGATTCGCTGATCACGCAGGGCAAATTTTCATAATTACTGAATAATAAAAAGAGATCATGTTCTATCATTTTCGTAGCGATATCTTCTAGCGGTATTTCTGGTAAAATCTCTAACCGGTCTTCTGGAATACCTAAGTCTTTCGCCATTTTAATAAAATAATCCCCATAATGATTGCCAATAAACGTAGCCGTACAATCAGATTGATTTCTAAAGATCTTGGCCAAAACCCGTAGCATTCCACTGGTATTTTTATGACTATCATTAAGGGTAGAAATATGAAGAATACGTTTAGGTCGATTTCCGAAATAAGGTGAACGGATTTTGAAAAGCTGTGTATCAACTACGTTGGGGATCACTTGATAACGCTTGTGTGGAACGAGTTTTTGAATAGCAGTTTTTAAATCGTTTGAAACTGGACAAATCATCTCAGCTGCCTGACCTACTTGCTTGATAATATATTTTTCATGGAAATTAAAACGAGCTGGATTGATGGGCAGAAACTTGGTCCAGTGCTCTGTGATTACAATTGGAATTTGATATTTTTTTTTAAGCTCCAAGGCAAAAATACCAGCTGGATAAAATACGTTTAAATGACAAATATGAAAGCTGCCTAAACGATTAACCAAGGCTTCGTATCCAAGTTGGTGTGCTTTTTTATAATTATTAAGTTTCTGAAAAATTTGATAACGATTGGTTTTAGGATAAAAAACACGACATTCTGTGATATTCAGGTTTTCTTTGATCTCTATTTGAAAATTGGCAGTTGAAGCAACCGAATGGACATACAGCACAGCCACAGTCGCTTGACCACCAACCGCTTGTGCGTGGCGTTCAATAAAATTCCCATCCTGTGGTTCATCAGGATTTGGATACCAACTGGCTAGAAATAGAATATTAAGAGTATCCAACAATTGTGTAAATTTGTGAAATAAACAACTTCATTATGGCAAAGAAAAACAAAAAAACTGAATCTGCCTCGACAGAAAATCCGAGTCCAGTTCGTAAACGCAAAAAATCGAAACCGAATTATAAAAAGGCGTTTATGATTGGAGCGCTTTCCTTGGCGATGTTGTCCTTTATTTTGACCAGCATCCCAAATTTTGGAAGCGGAGGTTCAAAGGCAGCAAGTGTGAACACTCCGGCTACCGCTAATGCGCCTGCTCCTCGGAGTTCAACCACCTTTACCAAACAAGGAACCTTAGAGATTCAACGACAAAATAATCCAGCACCCTTGCTTGTTGATATCGAAGTTGCAAAAACAGAAACAAAGCGTAACCAAGGCTTAATGTATCGACGGCATATGGAATCCAATCATGGGATGTTGTTTATTATGGATGAATTGAAAGAGCAGAATTTTTATATGCGAAATACCTATATTTCGTTGGACATTATCTATTTGGATCAAGACAAAAAAATTGTTTCTATTGCTAGAAATACAGAAACGCTAAATGATAATAGTATTCCTTCCAACGGTAATGCTTTGTATGTTTTAGAAGTAGTTGCTGGATATGCGGAAACCCACGGCTTACAAGTCGGAGACCAGATGACTTGGACATTGGATTAGTAGAAAAGTCCAAGATTCTTCCTTCCTAATTTTGACTAAGTAAAAACATAGACCGTTTTCATGAAAATACCAGATAAGGATAAAAAATTCCCGTTGCCGAATTATGAACGACTTTGTTTTCTTAAAAATCTTGTTAAAAATCCAAACATCATCATTGGCGATTATACCTATTATGATGATTTTGAAACGGTAGAAAACTTTGAGAAAAATGTAAAATACTTATTTGACTTTATCGGAGATCAATTAATTATTGGGAAGTTTTGTATGATCGCATCTGATGTTACCTTTATCATGAACGGAGCAAACCACTTAAGTAAGTCAATTACAAGTTATCCATTTGCTATATTTGGGGAAGCTTGGTCTGATGCAATGGATGGAAAATCTTATCCAACTAAAGGGAATACAGAGATAGGAAATGATGTTTGGATAGGTTATGGTGCTACGATCATGCCAGGCGTAAAAATCGGAGATGGTGCTATTATTGCCAGTAAATCGGTGGTGACAAAGGATGTTGAACCCTATACCATCGTAGGCGGAAATCCTGTCAAAGAAATTCGCAAGCGGTTTTCTGAGGAAACAATTAAACAGCTACTCGACTTAAAGTGGTGGGACTGGCCCGTTGAAAAAATTACAAAAGAGGTAAAGAACTTGACGGGGGAAGATGTGGCGGTGCTTATTTCAAGGTAGGGTTGTATTCAATAAGATTTTGCTAAATCCTCAAAACCCAATGAATCCTATCCAAAAAATCCGCCGCCTCTATACGCCCATTCAACCATCCATTCGTGCGTCCACGGATGGAGTAAACTATTCCCAGCATCTTCCAGATCAAAGATTACAAAATTTTATTTATTGTTATTGGGAATTAAAAACCAATACAAAACTATCCAATCCATTTATCTATCGAGTCGTGACGGACGGATGTATTGATATTTTTTTTGAAACTAGCCGTCCTTCTGAAAATTTTGTCATGGGTTTTTGTCGAAAGTATACAGAGTTTCCTTTAGAACCTATTTTTCATTATGTAGGAATTCGTTTTTTACCTACTGCGTTTACACAAATTTTTAATGTAGATGCTGCTAAGTTAAGTGACCAATTTCAATTGCTAAGAAAGGTAGCGCCAGATTTTTCCGCATCGATTGGAGCGCAATTTAATCATAGAATAGCCACTCAAAAACTAGTACCTATTTTAGATAACTTACTCTTGACAGCCATTGAAAAAATGGAATTTAAGGAAGATGGTCGCTTGTATGATGCGATTGATATCATTTTAAGCAATTTTGGAGTGGTTAATGTGGAAACAGCCTTAACTACCGGGATCAGTCAACGACAGTTGCGTAGACTATTCAAATATTATATTGGAACGACACCTAAATCCTTCGCAAAAGTGGTTCGTTTTCAAAATATTCTAAAGTCAAAACCATCAACCCAGAGTTTACGGAGAAACAAACTATTCTATGATTTTGGCTATTTTGACCAGGCACATTTTATAAAAGAGTTTAAAAAATTCTATGGAGTAACACCTTCTAAAGCCTTTGGCAGAGCGGTCGTTTAAACGAGATTGTCCGTTTTTTACAATCTTTAGGCAACTTGACCTCTTATTTTTGCATGGTAACTTTTTTTAAACAACTTCAATCTTAAAACTTTTATCATGAAATTAAATGCAGGAATTTTAACGGAAAAATTAGCAGAAACCAAAGCTTTCTATACCCAACATTTAGGTTTTGGGGTTACTTTTGAAAATGAGTTTTACTTATTGTTGCATACGCCTAATCAGCAAGCAGAGTTATCGTTTCTCTTACCAAACCATCCAACCCAACAACCTTTTTTTCATGCCCCATTTGCTGGACAGGGCATGTACTTGACCATAGAAATGGATGAAGTCGATACCCTTTATCAAAAATTGAAAAACAGTGGAGTAGAGATCAAAGTGGATATACGGGACGAACCGTGGGGTGATCGACATTTTGCTATCCAAGATCCAAATGGAATCGGAATTGATTTAGTGAAATATACGGCTCCGGAGGGTGAATAGAAATCGCCGTGTTATTCATATTGAATTTACAAAGGAAGAACTGCCCAATGGTTTAAAATGGAAAGAACTGATTGCGTTCTAAACATAAGAATTATGTTAAGCCTGAGCTTATGAAACCTAAAAATCTTACTTTTATTCCGTTGGCATTTTTAATGGGGTGCTTGGTTCATCTCTTATTGTCCGGGATTTTTTTTATGTCAAAAACTTCCACAAATAGCTATTTCTCTACGAGTGTGATGCTAATGTTGGGATACCTCTTTTTAAAAGCTATCAGTTTTGCAGTACTTGTTTTTGGTCCATTAGATTTGGCTCAAAAGCATCTGGAAATTGACCAGCAATCATTGAATTGGTGGTGGCATCTTTATCTAGGTGGTTGGGGACTGGTGGCATTAGTTATATTAGAAGACCAATTTTTAAAAGCCGCTTCAATAAGGATGGAGGTAGAATTAATAACGTTTACGGTGCTGTTTTTTTTTATAAAAAATATTTTTCTTATTCCCAGTTATTTTAGTGCTAAAGGAGAAGGAAGTAAACAATACCATATTAAACTATTAGCTTGCTTAGAATTATTCATCCTTGTTTTAATTTTTGGGTTATTTCAGATTGCTGGACGAGTGGTACCCGATTTTGGATCTTGAATGATTGAACTATTGGCAGTAAACCTTTTTAAATAAAAATGTATCATGATAACGTCCCCTTTAACAGAGCTATTTGTTCGAGATTTAAATCGCCTAAAAGCGGAAATCCAAGAATATAAAAGTGAGGAAAATCTATGGAAAGTCGAGCATTCCATTAAGAATTCCGGAGGAAATCTCTGTTTGCATCTCATTGGAAATTTGAAAACCTTTATTGGAAACGGATTTGGAGATCTAGGTTATATCCGAAAAAGAGATTTTGAATTTGCAGGAAAAAATGTACCTCGAACCCAACTATACCAAGAGATTGATGAAACAATTGAAATCGTCCAGCATGCTTTAGCGCAAATCAAAGAAGCGGAAATTAGTAATAATTTTCCCATCGTCATTTGGAAAGAAGAAACAGGGATGGCCTTTACCTTACTGCACCTTTATGGACACTTTAATTATCACCTTGGACAGATCAATTATCATCGTAGATTGTTGGATGAGCAGACAGTAATTTGAGGTAGAAATACCTTCAATAATCAACTTTTCTTATAGGCATTCGTAAGAATGATTCATATGAAAACCATTCAAATAATAGCGTTATTTTTTTTGATCTTAGGATGTCAAAAAAAAGACCATCATTTATGTGATTTTGCCACTGAGTCTAGGATTGTAAATTTTAATGATTTTCAAGGATATACAAATATCGAAGATGGAATTCGTTGTGCACAGGAAATGGAGCGTCCTATTTTCTTATTGTTCACCGCTTTTGCCTCGGTAGGAGATACAAGTTATGAAAAAGACCTTTTTATTGCCTCAAAAAATCGGAACTTTATAAAAGATAATTTTGTCCCTGTGATACTTTATGTGGATGATAAAAGAAAGATCGGGAAGTCTACAATCGGTAGACTCAACTTAACCTATCAAATTCAACATTACCAACAAAATGCCCAACCATTATTGGCTATTCTTGATCAAAATGGGAAAAAAATTATTGACCCAATTGGATATCAGCTGGACTCAAATAAATATCATGAATTTTTAAAAAATGGTTTGCAAGCTTATCAAAAATCCTTAATCAAACCAGAGAAATGAAAAAGCTTTTCATCCTATTAGTCCTTGGAATTCTGGGTCTTACCATTTACCAAAAAGGAAAACGAGTTTCTATTCCCAAAACTAAACTAACCAAAGGTAAAGAGACCATTCAAACTATATTAGAAAAAACGGAATCAGCGGTTTATCACCGACTTAAAAACTCCCTCAAACGAGCCGGTTTTGCTAGCTATCCTCAAGAACTATTGCTAGTTGCATTAAAAGAAGAACGCATCCTTCAGGTATATGGAAAAAGGGAAACGAAAATTAATCTTATCAAATCCTATCCCTTCACAGCTTTTAGTGGTGATCTTGGTCCTAAACTACAAGAGGGTGATAAACAAATTCCGGAAGGTATTTACAAAATTACTTATCTAAATCCAAATAGCTCCTATCATCTTTCACTCAAAGTAAATTATCCAAACGAATTTGATAGATCAAAAACAACCTTCACGAATAAAAAGAAAATGGGGGGTGATATTTTTATTCATGGAAAAGCAGTTACGATTGGATGTATTCCCATTGGCGATCTAGCCATCGAAGAATTGTTTGTTTTGGCTCAAAAAGCCATGAGCAATATGATTAAAATTATTATTGCTCCCAGAGATTTCCGAGTGAGAAAAGAGTATCCAATTATTCCAGCTATTGATTGGGAAGAAGAATTATATCAAATGATTGAGGAGCAGTTGGTTGGATTAGAAGAATAACGACCCTTTATCATTTTTTCACTAAATTTGAAAAAAAACACCAAACACAAATGACTATCCGACTAGTTAAACCTGCAGATATCGAACCACTCACTGATTTGTTTGAAGGGTATCGAAAATTCTACAGAAAGGACCCAAATAGAAAAACTGCCCAAGCATTTTTATCAGACAGAATTATAAATATGGATTCCAAGATTTACGTATGTGAAAATGCGGAAGCAGAACTTGTCGGTTTTGTACAATTGTACCCGATTTTCTCCTCAACTAGAATGAAAAAATTATGGCTTTTAAATGACCTATTTGTACATCCAGATGCTCGTGGTCTCGGTATTTCAAAATTACTTATTTCTAGAGCCAAACAACTTGCCAAAGATACCAAGGCCGCTGGATTGATGCTGGAAACGGAAATCTCCAACCAGATTGGTAATCGACTTTATCCTGCTACTGGATTCAAACTTAATGAGGGATCTAATTTTTATGATTGGGAAAATAAGCTTGGCTAGTTATCTGATTAAGAATTGATGAGAAAACAGGTGGATAAATATATTGAGACGGTGGATGAATTTTATCACAGAATTTTACAAAAAATTCCTTATCTTAGTAGTATGAAAACAATTATCCAGATATCTACCATCCTATTCAGCTTTTTATGGCTGAACCAAGAATCCTTCGCTTTAGAAAATACGCAAAGCAGCTCTCCTCCTTTTGAAGTTCACCAAGTTTATCCTTATATCTCTGTTTCTAAACAAGCGTTGATGGAGGCGAATACACTAAGTGACCTAAAAAATAAAAATAACCATCTTGATCTCGAATACAGATCAGAATGGGTCAGCAAATATTTTTCGGTTGAGATTCAGGTCTGTAAAGATGGAGTACTTAAATCAGCTTCTAGTAAAAGCGAAACCTTTACCCAAGAGCAAAAAGAATTACTCGCAATGGCTGATCCAGAAAAGGAGGTTCAAGTCAAGATCAACTATTTGCCAAAAAATGATTTAGTTCAAAACGAACCGAAAATTATTGATTTTTCTTTTTCTATTGATCCTGAAAATTCAGCAAGATTTTCTAATGGGAAAGATGCCTTATATGATTATCTTCAGAAAAACGCCATCCAAAATATTCCCGCCTCTCATTTTGAGAATTATGATATGACCGCTATTAAGTTTAGTATTAGTGCCGCAGGTTATATTCATAAAGCTGAAGTTTTTGGTGAGGCATATCAATCTGGAAAATTTGCTAAGATTAATCAAGCATTATTGGAGGTAGTTCGTAATATGCCTCGTTGGAACCCGGCATCCTATGCTGATGGCACCGAAGCCGAACAGAGCTTTGTGCTTACAGTAGGTAATTCGGAAAACTGTTTAATGCCACTATTAAATATTGGAAGATAGTATCTATGACTTCTTGACTTTGATGCTCCTCTATTTGGAATGAAAAATTATTTACTTGCTTCCTACCGCTTTAATCTTCGGTATGCCAACTTTTTGGTGGTAGATCTTCCTGACGAGTGGATGACACGTACTCCTGCCAAGGGCCTTGAAAATCATCCAGCATTTACACTTGGTCATCTGGCTTCTGGTGCCGCCATGACGGCAAAGTATTTAGGAGGTGCTTATGAATTTTCTCAAGAATGGGAATCCCTATTCAAACGAAATGGCCCTGGTGATCCCACCTTGCCGAATCTAGACACTTCCAAATATCCTGCTAAAAAGGAACTTTTGAAGGCCTTAACCACCCAGCATCAGCGAGTAGAAAATTTAATTTTAGATCTTAGTGAACAGCAATTCTTAGAACCTGCTAAATGGAGATTTAAGCAATATTTTCCTACCTTGGGCGATCTATTGTTTTTCATGTGTATCACCCATGAATCGATGCATCTCGGGCAACTGGCTGCCTGGCGAAGAGCTCTGGGATTGCCTTCGGCATTAGGTCAATTATAATGGTTCAAACACTTTACCAACTTCCTATGATAATTGGTTATTTTTACAAAAAAAAATAACTTTTATGAAAAGACTTACTTTATTGTTTTTGCTTTTTAGCCAAATTTCTTTTGCCCAGTCCAATCTTGCAAAGGAGGTTATCCAAGAAATAGAATTCCAAACTGATTCAATAGAATCTGTTTTTAAGTGGATCGCAGATAATATTCGCTATGATGCTACTAAAGCTAATCATATAGAGAAAGCACAAACCTCAGAACGACGTTCCGACCATAAATCAGAGGAATTAAGAGCTCAAAAGATGCTTATGGACGTATTGCGTAAAAAGAAAGGAGTCTGTGAAGATTATTCTATTTTGTTTAATGCGCTTGTCAAAGAATTGGGATACGAGTCATTTATTATTCATGGATACACAAAAAAAAATAATGGTATCCTATCTAGAAGAGTAGGCCACACCTGGAACGCTGTAAAAGTCAATAATAAATGGATGCTCTATGACCCAACTTGGGGTGCTGGTTCTCTTAACGAAAAAAAACGATTTGTAAAAAAATATAGTCCAATATGGTACGAGACGATTCCTTCTGAGATGATCAAGACGCATATGCCATATGATCCTATTTGGCAATTACAAGAACCAATATCATATAAAGATTTTGAAGAAAATACTGAATTTTTGGTTTCAGATAAATCGTATAATCCTGAGGAGGCCATTGCGGATTTCTTTAGTAAAAACGAAAAAGATCAACTCAAAAGTCAATTAGACAGATCGGTCGCTCAAGGAAAAGGAGTTACCTCTTTAACGGTCTGGAGAAAACATATTAAGGAGCGAATCGAGCACCTAAATCATAATAATAAGGTAGATGATTTAAAAGTAGCAAATGATAAATGTAAGCATGCGACAGAATTATTTAACAAATTTGTAGATGCACAAAACAGTAATTTTAAAGGAGAAGATCATGATCTCTTGCTGATTAAAAAAAATCTAGAACAAGCAGAATCAGAGGTCAATGATGCGCTCAAAACCTTTAATTCGATCAATATTAAAGCACCAAAAAATAGAAGAATGCTTAAGAAAACCAGTACTTCTGCTCAAGGTTTATTAACCAATATCAAACTTGCCTTGACTATTGTAAAGAAAAGGGAAGATGCTGAATCTAGATAATTACCAGGAAAGATAGTTTTTATAGTCGTTATCTAATCAACTAAAAATAAAAAATTATTTAAAAAGGACAGCAGTAAATTTACTGCTGTCCTTTTGTTTTTTAAGTAGAAGGCCGTTAGGCTTTTTGAGTTCAATACCGTTTGTATACTTTTTTCTATATTTTGTCGAAAAACTTAGCCGATTCTCCTCATTCTTTCTAACTTTCTGGCATCTTATTCTGGGAAAACTATTATTAACCTGAAAATTATCAGTATGAATGCACATGAAATTGACTACCAAATCTTTGGAGAAGAAATGCAATTTGTCGAAATCGAGTTGGATCCTTATGAAACAATCATTGCCGAATCTGGCAGTTTCATGATGAAAGATGAAGAAATCGAAATGGCGACTATTTTTGGCGATGGTAGCCAACGAAACGAAGACCAAGGAATTTGGGGGAAAGTTCTTTCGGCAGGGAAACGATTAATCACAGGGGAAAGCTTATTCTTAACTGCCTTTACCCACGGAGGTTCTGGAAAAAGAAAAGTATCTTTTGCTGCTCCTTATCCGGGACGAATCATCCCGCTCGACCTGTCTATTTTACAAGGTAAAATTATTTGTCAAAAAGATGCCTTCCTTTGTGCCGCTAAAGGGGCAGAAGTAGGCATTGAATTTTCAAAAAAAATGGGGCGTGGATTTTTTGGTGGCGAAGGTTTTATTATGCAAAAAATAGAAGGGGATGGGATGGCTTTTATGCACGCTGGTGGAACGGTTGTTGAGCGGGACTTGGATATGGGCGAAGTGTTACATATCGATACCGGCTGCTTGGTTGGATTTACGCGAAGCGTTGATTATGATATTGAAATGATCAAAGGTGTTCGGAACATGATCTTTGGTGGTGAAGGCGTATATTATGCTCGTCTCCAAGGTCCAGGAAAAGTATGGATTCAATCACTTCCTTTTAGTAGATTGGCTGATCGAGTATTACGCAGTTCTAAAAATTATGGAAGAGGTGCTGGAAAAGGAGAAGGTAGTGTGCTCGGAGGCTTGGGCGACTTGTTGGATGGAGATAATTGGTAGAATCTTGAGTATAATAATTATCTACGAATTATAGCAAGTAATTTTCGAAATCTTAGAGTTGTTTATTCATTTTAGATACTTAGTATTTGTTGATTTATGCTCAATTTTAGTACAAGGAATTAGAACAAAAGAAAGGGGGAGAATGTTAAAGGGTCATTGAATCAGAAAAAGAATTATAAAAATCGAAGGCAACATACCATATTTTGATTTTGAGGGAAAAGGAGAAACGGTACATTTTGCACATGCCAATGCGTATCCGCCGGGATCTTATCGACAATTAATACATCCTTTAACCCAAAAATATAGGGTGATTGGCATTAAGCAACGTCCCTTATGGCCAAAGGCTGATCCATCAACCTTTTCAGATTGGCAAGAATTAGCTGATGATTTAATTTTATTTTTGGATCAACAAAAGTTAAAGCAAATAGTCGGTGTTGGACATTCGCTGGGGGCAGTAGTATCGGTTTTTGCAGCTCGTAAAAGACCAGATTTGTTTCGCAGACTTATTCTTTTAGAACCAGTCCTATTTCCTCAATATTACCAATGGCTTTTTAAGTTCACGACTATTCCTCAACGCCAAAAAATAATACCTGTTTCAAAAATTGCCAATAGTCGAAGAGACAAATGGCCAAACAAAGAAATCCTATTCGATTCTTACCGGAAAAAACGCATATTTAAAGATCTTTCTGATATTGTCATCAATGATTGGATCGATCATGGGACGGTAGATACTCCACAAGGTCACCTTAGATTGACTTTCCCAAAAGTTTGGGAATCAAGAATTTACGCTACAGTTCCCTATGTTATTGATGATCTCCTTAAATTAGAGATGCCCGTTCATATGCTCCGTGGTGAACATACCAACGTCATTTCTCCTAAGGTATGGAAACGATTAAAAAAGAAGATTCCTGGTGCTAATTTATGGGAATTAAAAAATGCTAGTCATCTAGCTCCACTGGAATTTCCAAACGAAGTAGCTAAATGGATTTTAGAGGCAATTAAAATAAAGTAAAAGGTCACATGGTTAATCATAATTTAACCACCCGTTCAATCTTGCGGCCTAATTCAGTTTGGATATTATAAAAATAAGTTCCTGGAGTTAGCTGATGGGTTCCCACATTTAGCTGATGAGTTCCTTTTGAAAAGTGTTGATTCGTAATTACTTTTATTTCATGACCTAAAACATCAAAAAGACTAATTTTTACAAATCCAGTGCCAACCGAAAATTCTAAGGTGATAAGATTTTCAAATGGATTAGGATAAGTTTTAAATGAAAAATTTTCCTCTGATAAAATAGGAGAGGTTGAGGTGGTGAGACAATTTTCTATTACAGGAATATGTTGGAAATCTTCGTACAATAATTCTTTAACGGTCTGCGTATCTAATCCAAACCAGTCTACTAAAACGGACCCATAAATGGATCGAAAATCGAATTGCATCGCAACACCTTCCTGTATATCTACCTCTTCTGAAATCACTGGGTTATCTCCAATAATCACTGGGTTAACACAAGACCCAAATAACATCATGGGGGCAGCGGTTCCATGGTCGGTTCCGAAACTTGCATTCGAGGCAATCCTACGACCAAACTCAGAATAAGTCATACCTACCACTCGTTCTTCTATTCCCAATAATTCAAGATCATTTTGGAAGGCACAAATGGCAGTTGACAATAATTCTAGCAGCGTCGCATGTTCGCCAGTCGTGGTGCTTCCTTCGACCACTTGGTCTGAGTGGGTGTCAAATCCACCAAGACTGACGATATATACCTTCGTTTGTAAACCTCCTGAAATTAGACGAGCCACGAGTTTTAACTTTTCAGCTAGCGGATTATTATCATTATATTTAGTGGATAAATTATTTCCGTTCGTGTTGGCAGCTGTAATAGTATCTCCATACTCATTGGATTGAATAATGCTATTACTTAAAAAATCTAACTTATCTCCGTAACAAGAACCTGGTGTGGTGGTACTGATTGGAGTATTTAATTCTGTAATATTGTCAGGATTGACCAAAGCCAGGCTAAAACTACCGAAGGTACCTTCACAAGTTTCATTTACGGCAGAACCAATGGTTAAGGCAAATGGATCTGGATTTTCGGCATTGGGATAACCGGTAGGATAATTTGGTGCCAGCAACTCAAAATAACGACCAAGCCAACCGGTGGTTAAAAATTCATTTTCCTCAGAAGCAGATTGCCAAATATCCATTGATCGAAAATGAGAGCGATTTTGATTTGGATAGGCAACATTTTGTACAATGTTTAATTTTCCTTCGTCAAAAACATTTTTAAGGTCACCCATTACTGGATGAAACCCTAACGTATCTGTTAGATCGAGAATTTCAGATTCCGGAACCAATATATTTTGACGAGCTTCGGCCAATTGGCCGTACTGATCTTTGGGTATTAACATATTTAAACCATCATTGCCACCGTCCAATTGAATTAATACAAGTACTCTATCTTCTCCGTCCAATAAATTAAAAAATGGATTATTCAAAGGGGAGACTTTTACTCCTCCAAAAAAAACGGGGATACTAGCCGTCGAGCTTCTTTTTATAAAGGATCTTCTTTTCATAATAATTTTTTTGGCTGAATTTTAAATTAAATAAAGTGAAACTCTGGCATATTAAGCATTACTGATAAGAGCGATTTTAATTTTGATTTAACGGCGTCTTCCAATTCTAGATCTCCACCAACGTAAGCTCCATATTCAACCGTCCATTCAAAATCTGGAAGACCTGGAATTAAAATTTCTTTGAGCGCAGTAATTTGTTCTTCATTGAGTTCCTGGACGAATATTAAGTTACCAATTTCTCGAATTAATTCGTTGGGATCATTAGGGTTTTCGAGCGTTGCCGCAAAATTTAGTACATCTAATTCTAACCGAAATCCATTTCGATTAAATCCAGAAACTATTCTCTGAATTAAATTTTGGCGGAGCCCTAAGCTAAAAGAATTTATCCATAATTTGTCAAACTGTGGAGCCTGATAAAATGCTTTCCACCCAGCTACAGTGGGATGTAGATGTATACCCATCCCTGCATCTTCCATTTCATTTCTGAAAAAATTCATAACGCTATAATCTAATTCAAAATTCTCCGGCATGGGTACTTGAAGGGTACTTAATACTTTAAAAAGATGATCAAGTGGATGAACAAGCATGCATCCACGAACAGAGGCATCGTAGAAATGCTCTGAAGAAAGTAGGGCAATTAGAACATCTTTGATTTCATACTCGTTGTCAATTAGCAATTCTGCCATTGGTATAATAACATTACTTTCGGCTTCTGGCGAAATTTCTGGATGAACAAACCATCGATAGAGTTTTTCACAGATAAAGGTAGCAACTTGTGGTTTTTGAAAGATGATGTCAATCACTCGTTTATATTCATCTTCTCCTTCGTTTTCAATCACTTGATTATCAAAACGACTAGACAAGACTTTGGTCCCTGTGTCGTGACGGTTATCGACAAATCTAGGAAGATTAGGATCAAAGCCACCGGGCACAGGAGAAGAATGTTTCCATCCGGTGAGCGCTCTTGCAATTTGAATAATATCATCTTCGGTATAATGGGTATAATCTCCGGGACCTACGGTTGGTCCTTTACCTAAAGTAAATAATTCCAATAATTCTCTTGCGTAATTTTCATTTGGTCCATTTTTACGGTTTTGAGTTCCATTCAAATAAACGAGCATTGAAGAATCAATGGTTATTTCTTCAACAAAGCTTTTAAAATTTCCTAAGGCATTTCTTCGAAGAACTTGATGATAATTATAAAGTTGAATCCCACTAGAATTTCCTGAGACGACAAAGTGGTTATGCCAAAAGAGCCACAATTTTTCAATTATATGCATCCTATTATCCCTCATTGCCTGAAATTTCCAGGATAGATAAGATCGTTTCCGAGCACCTGAAAGACCAATAATTGGTAAGGCAGGATCGTTTATCCAAGACTGGCCTAAAGGAACAGCTGGATCAAGTTCAAAATCATAATAAATGGGTGGTGTAAGATTAGGGGTGGGTCCAAAAAGTCTGTTAAGTGTCACTTCTAAGCCATCCTCAACTGCCTGTTTAATCTCTATTTTTGTAGGCCCAAAAGTAGTTCGTCTTAATAGGTGGGCAGCTTCAGCAAATCCCCAAGGCCCTGTATAGGGATCAAAGGAATTAGTCATAGTTATACTTTTTTTAGGTTGTTTTGGAATGCCTAAAAGCAATTCTAAAGTATTTCTTCTATTCATAATTCAACTAATTTTTTTTCTTAAATACACTGTGTATTAAGTTGCTTTATTTTTTGAGTAGATTATTTTTGGGGAGTACGAGTCTAATATTTTTGAAAATAGCCGTAGCTATTTGATGAAATTTAGACGAAGTAATCGCCAAAAAGAAGCATTCTAAAATT
>CALFWZ010000169.1 GCA_937928405.1 uncultured Saprospiraceae bacterium | reverse complement strand
TTATTTTTTGAGTAGATTATTTTTGGGGAGTACGAGTCTAATATTTTTGAAAATAGCCGTAGCTATTTGATGAAATTTAGACGAAGTAATCGCCAAAAAGAAGCATTCTAAAATTTAAATGAATTTATTACACAGTGTATTCAATTATAAACACTAATAATTAAAAAGAGTTTGATTAAACCTGCATCTGATTTTCAGATAAAACAATTTCTAATTGTCCTAATAAAAAATCGGCATTCGCCACGGTAAAACACATCGGAGGCTTAATTTTAATCACGTTGTGGTCTGGTCCGTCCGTACTCATCAAAATAGCCCGTTGCCGCATTCGATTGGCCAAATAAGTAGCCGCTTCAGGAGCAGGAATTTTTTCTTCTCGATCTTTTACCAATTCAAAACCCAAAAATAATCCATGTCCTCGGACGTCCCCAATGATCATAAATTGCTGCTGTAGTTTTTTTAATCCATCCAACAAGTAATTTCCTACCAGAGCAGCATTCTGAGTCAATTGCTCATCTTCAATTACCGCCAGTACTTCTCGACCAATTTCACACGATACGGCATTCCCTCCAAACGTATTAAAATATTCCATTCCATTCGCAAAAGCATCCGCAATCTTCCGAGTTGTAACGACCGCTCCCAAAGGATGACCGTTACCAATCGGTTTACCTAAAGTAACAATATCGGGTATGACTCCTTGCAGCTCAAATCCCCAAAAATGAGATCCTACTCTACCAAAACCCACTTGCACTTCGTCCATAATACAAAGTCCGCCCACGGCTCGAACTGTCTTAAAAACATTTTTTAAATAATCTTCCGGCAAAACAATCTGGCCACCACAGCTTAGAATGCTTTCACAAATAAATCCGGCAGGTGCTTTTCCATCCTTCGCCAACTGCGCTATAATTACCTGCGCATACGCGGCATAGTCTACGCCAGCGGTTTTTAGATTTTGGTGCCGTCCTCGGTAAGTATCTGGGATCGGTAAAAGATGGGTCGCAGCCGGAGCACCAGTTCCGCCTTTTCCATTAAATTTATAAGCACTCACGTCAATCACCGCATTTGTGTTACCGTGATAGCCCACTTCCACGGCCAACATCTCTTTAGATCCAGTATATGTTCGTGCCATCCTTAAGGCCAATTCATTCGCTTCACTTCCTGAGTTGACAAAAAAGCAAACCTCCAACGGATCCGGAAATTTGGCGGCCAAGGCGGCGGCATATCTGGTCAGCTCTGGATACAGATAACGTGTATTGGTATTTAGCAAAGCCATCTGTCGTTGTGCTGCCCGTACGATTCGTGGATGTTGATGTCCAACATGCGGAACATTATTACAGGTATCAAGATATCGTCTTCCGTCTTGATCGTAAAGATATTGTTTGTAGCCACGCACCATCGCAATGGGTGTTGCATAAGAAAGGCTCAAGTTAGCGCCTAAATTTTTCTTACGATCTCTTAGCAATTTCTGGGTAGTAGGAAAACCTTTTGGTAGAATGTTTTCGGTCGTAATAAAAATACCAGGATCGGGACAGATATTTTTCCATACTGCTACTTCTGTTGGAAAGGCAACGCCTGGAAAATCTCCCGCTCCTTCCAATGGATCTAATAAAATTTGGAAATGTAAATGAGGCGGCCAATTGCCATTTTCAGGAGGAGACCCAATCCGAGTTAGCAGACTACCTTTTTTGATTCGATCTCCTTTTTTAAGTTGCTCGGTTGCAGATAAACTAAGATGCCCGTATAAGGTATAGAAAGTCAGTTGATCGTTGACCGTATGTTCTAAAATAATTGTCGGCCCATAATCTCGTTCCCCTGCATTATTTTTTACACTAAAAACAATACCATCCAAGGGAGCAAATACCGCCGTGTGCGCCGGTGCCCAAACATCTACTCCCAAATGAACCGTACGCCAGTGTGGGCCTGCATTGCCCATTACCCGATAAGCATCTGTTGAATAGAACGGACGAACTTCACCGTAACCTCCCAGTCCATAAGTCACGCCCGCTTTCGCCAGCATTCGATCAATCGTTTCTGCAAATTTTTCAATCCTAGAGAAATCATGATTATTGCCAAGTTCGAGACTATCTACTTGCAAATTTAATGTTAGAAAAGGGGTTTCCGAAAAATTAACATTAAACATGGGGGCTAGCTGATTTTTATTTTTGGCTAACCACTCATCAAAATATGCTCGTTGAGGACAAGCTGTTAAACCAGCCGCAGAACGTAAAGAATAGTACACTAAATTTTCGGATAGTGCTGCCCATTTTTCTAAGGCATCCCAAGCTGGTGCTTCACTAATAAAATGATACGCATGATCAGGAAATTCTTTTCGATTAAGCGCGGCAGCCGTCACGGTAGTCGTCAATCGCAAACCAACCAAGGTATAAAGCAGTTCTATTTCTTCTGGTAACAAAGGACAAGTTTCGTTAAATCCACTCGTAACCTTAACTGCTGCAGCTAAGACATCCGGTTTATGCATGATGGCATAAGCAATGAGAATCGCTAGTTCGGCAATTCGTAGCGTATATACCGCATCACCAAAATCAATGAGCCCTAAGGCAATTTGTTCCGAAGCATCCACTAATAAATTATAGTCATTAGCATCATTATGAATAACCTGTTGGGGCAGGGTATTAATTTTCGGTTTGATTATTTTTATAAAATCGTCTAAAAAAGGTTGTACTATTTGCGGCTGCTTTAGTTCCTGAGAATGTGCCATTAGCCAGTCCGCTTGTGCAAGGTCCCAGCGAAGCACACGCTCTGCTCCTGGATGTTGAAAACCTTCCAATGCTTTTGTGATGGCTCCCATCAGATGACCAGTATCTTTTAGTAGTGCCGGTGTATGTGGATTGGTATGGGCTAATAGTGTGCCGGGTACCCAGGTAAGGATACGGAGAAAGCGTTCTCTATTTTGCTCGTCGGTTATTTTTAGAATTTGTTGACCATCCAACGTTGAGACCACTTTTGGCAAGTGGTAGTCTAGATTCATTTCTAACAAATGGGTCATGATCGCATGTTGCATTTCGAGATGTTCTAAGCTTTCACCAAAATGTGCAATTTTTAGAATGTATTCCTTACCAGTAGAGGTTCGTAGGCGAAAATTGAGATCTAGTTCTCCTACTAATGGTGTTAGGGTGCCAGAAAGCTGGTAATTTTTCTTCAAAAAAGCCGATAAATATTCGATCATGAAAAAGAATTCAACGATAATAAATAGACTGGAAAGGTATAAAAAAAGTCTTTACGCACAGAATGACGTAAAGACTAATTTTTTGTGGGCGATGAGAGATTCGAACTCCCGACCCCCTCGGTGTAAACGAGGTGCTCTGAACCAACTGAGCTAATCGCCCGCTTAAAGCGGATGCAAATATAGTTTCTAAATAATAGGAATGCAAGTCTTTTTGTTAAAATTATCAAAATATTTTATCCCTCTACTACGTTCTAAAGGCTTATCTTTGGAATTCAATAATCTTCCCTGCAAAAGACCTCGTATTTTAAGTATAAACGAGCTATTTTCACCTAAACACAATTCACCCATAACGGTTCCACTATCCGTTCTATTTTTTGAATCAATGAAGCGTTTTTTAAAAAAATTCACCTTTTTTCTGATCCTAGCACTTGTGCTATTGATTGGTGCTGCTGCCATTATTGCCGGTTTTTTTGAACAACAGATCGGGCGAAAATTAATTACAGAGATCAACCGACAACTAGATTCAGAGCTAGCCGTCGGTGATTTTGAATTGTCCCTGCTTTCTGGATTCCCTAATGCTTCTGCTAATTTACATACCGTAACACTCGATGATAATCGAAAGGGGACGCTCATGGAAGCGAATAATTTATCCTTCCGGTTTGGGTTATTTAGCTTGTTTGGATCTAATATAAAGGTACACTCTGTAGTGATCGAAGATGGGGCTTTATTTGTGCATATTGATAAAAAGGGACGCAGTAATTATGATATTTTAAAAAGTGGGGCTGAGGAAGCCGAAGGAGAAGGATCTGAATTATCTATTTCGCTCAACGAAGCAGAGTTACGCGATGTGGAGGTAATTTATATTGATGACCGTGCCCAACAAGAGGTAAAATTATTGGTAAAAGATGCACTGGCATCGGGAGAATTCTCTAGTGAAGAATTTTCGTTGGTCAGTTTTGCTAATTTAACATCGGAATTTATTGAATTACCTGACGGCCGTTACCTAGCGGGAAAAGATCTTGATTACGATGCGCAAATAAAAGTCAATTTAGCCACTGGTGTTTATGAATTAGAAAATGTTGATGTGGGAATTGAGCAGAATCGCTTTAGTGCAGATGGGACTATTACCACCAAAAAACAAGGAACCCATTTTGATTTAAACCTAGTATCTAAAGAAAGTAGTTTAAAGACCATGATCGGGTTATTACCAGAAAGCTACCAAGATTATTTAAAAGATTTTAAAAGCTCTGGAAAGTTTGTGGTCACTGCTAAGATCGACGGAGTACTCGATCAGAAGCGATCACCCGACATGAAGGTTGATTTTAAGCTAACTGATGGACGGATCAGTGGACCGAGACTAGCCCATTCCTTAAAAGATGTCAATTTTACGGCCGCTTTTGATAATAGTAAAAAAGCCAAATCAGTTATTGAGATTGCAGATTTTAAAGGCTATTTCAATCGAGAGTTGATCCAATCAAAATTAAAGGTTTCTAATCTCGACGACCCTTTAATTGATTTTACCGTAGATGGTGTTTTACCACTCGCTTCGGTCCATGGATTACTAGATCATCCGGCCATCAAAAGTGGCGATGGAGAGATTGAAATAAAAAATTTTCGACTCAAAGGAAAGTACAAAGATATGCTTAGTCCTAGCAGAATCGGTCGGGTCAAAACCTCTGGGGTACTCGAATTTGACGATGCGGAATTAAAAATCAACAAAGAAAAAATGGTGATTGACAAAGGCATCATCAAATTGATCGACAATAGTATGATCTTAAAAGATGTAGAAGTCGAAGGAGCGGGCAGTAAATTTGAACTCGATGGCAAGTTTGTCAATTTCCTTCCTGTCTTATTTGCAGATTTAAAGAACACCAAGAACGCAGAATTAAAATTCAAAAGCAATTTAAAAGCAGACGCACTCGACCTCGACCGCTTGATCAAAATGACTAAAACCGATATCGAAGAATCGGTGGTTTCTCGTAGTGTGATAGATTCGATTCACGTGGAAGAAAATTTACGTCTCGAAAGATTCACCAAATTATTAAAAGGATCATTTAACGCCAAGGTTAAAAAATTTAATCACAATTATATTGAAGGAGAAAATTTTAAAGGAGTTATTGACTTTGAAAATAATGAAATGAGTATCAAGGGAAGTACTGATGCGATGGATGGTCGTTTTGTACTAGACGGAAAAATGTTCTTTGAAGATCGGCCCTACCTAGAAGGAAAATTTATTTGTGAACAAGTGGATGTCCAAGAATTTTTCCGACAGTCAGAAAATTTTGGCCAGCAAGTAATGCAGTATCGACATGTGAGAGGCGATATGAATGCCAAGCTCGCATTTAGCGCCAAATGGGCTCCCGACGGAACCTTCTTATATGATGATTTACGAGTCTATGGAGATGTAGATATTGAAAATGGAGAGTTATATAATTTTGAGTTGTTTTATGATTTTGCGACTTATGTAAAACTAAAAGATTTAAAACATATCAAGTTTACGCGCTTACATAATCTATTTGAAATTAGAAAAAGTCGGTTATATATTCCGGCGATGTTTATGCAATCTAATGCGCTGAATTTGACGCTAAGTGGAGAACACCGTTTTGATAATAATTTTAATTATAATATTAAGATCAACGCAGGACAGGTATTATTTTCTAAATTTAAAAAATACAATCCAGATAAACGGCCACACAAGGCTAAGCGAAAAGGCTGGTTTAATTTGTACTATCGTGTCTTTGGTAATGTTGAAAAATATAAAACAAAATCAGATAAGAGAAGTGTAAAACAAAATTTTTCTAGATCAGATCGTAGAAAGAAAACTATTCAAAAGAAACTCGAAGCAGCCTTCGGAAAAAAAATCGCAACCATTGATGAACCCAAGGATTGGGAAGATAAATCTCCAAATGATCTTAAGACTGACGAGACGACAGATGATCCAGAATTCATCGAAGGGTTTACGGAGAATGGAGAGTTTTTGGAAGAAACGGTGAACATACCAGGACAACCTAAGAACAATCTGCCAAAGCCCAAGAAAAAACCAAAGCCCAAAGAGCCTGTCATTCCAGAACCAGATTTAGGAGAAGCGGAAGACGAGTTTATTGAATTTGATCCGGATGGTGACTGACCGATCCCGACTGAAAGGAGGGTGACGCGACAATGCGGCAAGAGAAGGAACCGCGAAAGCGGACGGGAGGCATGTGCGGATTGGTGGATTGGTGGGTGCTCTTTTGATGTGTTTGGTTCACAATGGGTGGACGATGTGCACTCTTCTATTTTGTGGTTTAGTGAATCTCTTCTAACGTGTTTCGCGGACGATGGACGCTCTTTTGTTTTGTGGTTTGGTGAATGTGCGGATGTATTTTTAATTCTAATATCTAGAACCTCCCCGCCGACTTCTGATAAATCACCGCCAACAAAGTTTGCCCTACTGCTCGTAACGTCTGCTTATCGATCACGCTCATATCGTCTGCATGCGTGTGCCAGTAGTGGCCAAAGCCCGTCTCTGTATCAACGGGGCGATTAATAATATCGATCATTGGGATACGCGCAATCTTATTGACAAATAAATGGTCATCCACCAACTGACGAGTTTGGTCGTTGACAAAATAATTTCCGTACCCCATATTTTGGCTTAGTTTCCAAACTTTATCTAATACCTGCGGAGCAAAGGCACGCGAAACTTCTTCTTTGGTAAATCTAGCCCCTTTAGAACCAACCATGTCTAACAAAATTCCAAAATCAGCACGATATCCTTTGACATGTAAGTTGCGACTCCAATACTGTGAACCCAAACACCAAGTAGTAATATCTTCGCCTTGACTTTCACCGTAATCTTCGGCATCAAACAAAACGATATCGACTCCTAGATCAATCGGATTCTTTTGAATCGTTCGAGCAATTTCCATTAAAACGCCTACGCCACTCCCTCCGTCATCCGCTCCCAAAATAGGCTCGTTTTGACGACTTTCATCTGGATCATAATCGGCAACGTGGCGCGAATCCCAGTGCGCAGCTAGCACCACCCGACGCGGATGATCGGGGTTATAACTAGCAATAATATTAGTGGCATTTAGTTTGGTGCCCGTGTAAGCTGTGGCGATAAAATCCTGCTCAGTAACTTTAGCCCCAAAAGATCTTAGCGTATTGGCTAGATATTTTTTAGCAGCCTGATGGGCATCTGTATTAGGTACACGTGGACCAAACGCTACCTGTCGAGCAATGTATTGATAAGCTGAATCTTTTTCAAATTTAGGAACGACCACGTTCTTGACCGGTGGTGGTGGAATTACTTTTGGTTCAGATTTGCATTGAATAAAGCAAAGTAGACTCGCGATTATTAAAATTAAAAAATAGCTATTTTTTGACATGGTGATTTTTTTTTGTCTGCAATCTTAAATGCATTTCTATGCAAAATAATACCAAGCACCCGCAATGGATATGATATTTATGATAACCAATAACCAAACCCAGATACTAGAATTTCCTAATAGCTCATTCTCCACATAGTTATTAACACTCGCCTTTACTTCTGTCTGAATAGCGGGTAAATTTTCTGGTGTAAATTCAGTGGTAGCTTGGATATCCCGAAGGGTACTGACAATCGGTGCCCGATCTAATAACATCGTCAACACTTTTTTAAAACTTTTCGGCAATGGATCGTCTAATTTTTTTACAAAATCAGCCGCACCATTCAAAGCATTGCCCACTACTGCGGGGCTATCGTCAATGGTTTGTTTGCCCAAAACAATTGAAGAAACCACTTTATCAATTACCTTTCCAGTTACTGGATTGGCATTTTTATATAAAAACTCAATGCCCTTATCGAAGGTATAGGATTTTATTAGCCAAGCATAGGCAGCTGGAAATAAAATAAGGAAGGCCGCAAAGATCATCAACGATACAGGAGTGCTAGATAAGGTGGCACCATTAAGCCATCCGCCTAAAAAGACGAAAGAGAAAATAATGTTGATAATGATAGCGAGGGCAAAAGGTAGAATGATTTTTTTTGCGAAGCCAAATAGATTCATTGTTTTTTTTGTTTTTTTGTTGAATCGTTGATTTGTTGATTTTTGAACCTAATTAAAGACTTCAAGTTTTTTTTAGAAAGCATCGAACAAAACAAATAGCTATTAAATCTTACTCCAGTCAGTTCCGTCTTTTCCGTCTTTCAATTGAATCTTAAGGGCAGCAAGGCCATCGCGAATTTTATCGGAAGTTCCCCAATCTTTAGTCGCTCTAGCATTTTGACGCAAGTCAATTACCAATTGCATGAGTCCGTCCAACGTTCCGTCACCATTGCTTTGTTCCATTTCGTCCTGTAGTCCGAAGATATCAAAAATAAAATCGTTAAATATCTTTTTTAATCTTTCTAAGGTTTCTGTGGATACTTCTGCCAAGGACAAATGACCATCTTTTAATCCATTGATTTTTGGAACCAGTTCGAAAAGTTTTCCGAGTGCCGTTGGTGTGCTAAAATCATCGTACATGTGTTCGATGGCTTGATTTATTAATTCATTAATTTCGGCATCCAAGGCAGCAGGACCATCTTGGTGTGTACTGGTTAGATCAGTCAATACTTTGTTACCCTCCATCAATCTACGGAATCCTTTTTCAGCCGCTAGTAAAGCTTCATCGGTTAAATCAAGGGTGCTACGATAATGAGATTGTAACATAAAGAAACGGATCGCCATTGGGCTATAGGCTTTGGAAATATGTGCACTATTTCCTGTAAATAATTCATTAGGGGTTATACTGTTGTCATCACTTTTAGACATTTTCTTTCCATTCATCAACAACATATTGGCGTGCATCCAATAATTGGAAGGCGCGCAATTACAAGCACCAAAGTTTTGCGCTACTTCGTTTTCGTGATGTGGGAATTTCAAATCATTTCCACCGCCGTGTATATCAAAAGTTTTACCTAAATATTTGGTACTCATCACCGAGCATTCGAGATGCCAGCCGGGGAAACCCACCGACCACGGAGAGTTCCAGCGCATGAGGTGGGTAGGATCTGCTTTGATCCAGATCGCAAAATCAGAAGGATGTTTTTTCTCGCTCTGATTTTTCAAATCATCTCTTGATTCAGACATCAAGTCATCGATCACTCGACCGGAGAGTTTTCCGTATACTTCATTTTCGTTGGCAAACTTAATGGTATCAAAATAGACAGATCCATTTTTTTCGTAAGCCAATCCATTATCTAAAATCTGCTGTACCATTTCGATTTGCTCAATGATATGTCCAGTAGCTCGCGGTTCAATACTTGGAGGTAGGGTATTAAAAATATCCATCATTTCGTGAAAGCCATTGGTATAATGCTGGACGACCTCCATGGGTTCTAGTTTTTCCTGGCGTGCTTTTTTAGAAATTTTATCTTCCGCATTAGAATCGGCATCTCCTACCAAATGGCCAACATCGGTGATATTACGAACATATCGCACCTTATAGCCTGCATATTTCAAAAAACGATAAACCACGTCAAAATTAACAAAGGTTCGACAGTTCCCTAAATGGACATCACTATACACGGTAGGTCCACAAACGTACATCCCAATATATCCGGGTTCGAGTGGTTGGAAAACTTCTTTAGAGCGAGATAAGCTATTATAAATTTTGAGTTCGTTTTTCATGCGGTAAAAATAAACAAATTTAGAATTCCTTTTAAGGGATTTGATTTGAGAAAAAAAGGTTATTCTTAATACCGAAATAAAGGAAATTTTGTTCCCTAGACGCCTCTTTAAATCAGGATTACCAAGCTAAACGAGTTCGAACTGGGTAGTGATCAGAAAAGGGTTTCCGTTCAATCTTATGTTCCAGTATGCGCAAACGGGGATCATAGAAGAGATAATCGATTTTCATAAGCGGTATTTTACCGGCGTAGGTAGATCCAAATCCGCTACCAGCGGAACGAAAGGCATCTTTTAATTGGGAGTTAAACTGGTGGTAAACATAAGAGGTAGGAGGCTCATTAAAATCACCACCTACCACGACGGGATACGGACTTGTTTGGATATGTGCTAAAATTTTTTCAGATTGTGTTACTCTGGCAGAGGCATGATCTTTATAAACATTAATCAGTCCCCAGATACCAAACCAAGTTTCTTTTTCTCTCACTTTTCCGGCAGCTACTGCGTCGATGGCGTCTCGATCTAGATGGGAGGATTTGAGATGTAAAGTGTAGAACCGAATTATCTTATCTTTCATAATTTTTAAATCTGCCCAAACAGCCAAATGGCTAGCACTTTTAAATTCAATCACTCCAGAAGAAATCACAGGATAACGAGAAAGAATAGCGACCCTTTTTCCTTCAGGTTGAATAAGGTGTGGAAAGTTGACAACTTTCTGAATAAGTTTAATTCGATTATTGGAGATTTCTTGCAATAAAAAAACATCGGTTTTATGCTCTGATAGCCAGTTTTCAAAGTGTTTGATTTGTTTAGCCTTCTCCTTTTTGTTTTTATGAAAATAAACCTGACTTAGAATTCTGGTATTAAAATTTACAACAGAAATTTCATTCTTTTCTAAGCTAGCATTACTCCCACCGAATCCAAAATTGCTATTTAAATGTCCCCAACCGAGCAACATACAGCCGAGCGAAAGCACGAAATATTTTTGACGACGAAATACCCAGTATAGAAAGAAAAGAAAATTTAAAATAAATAAAATTGGAAAGGCCAAACCAAAAATCGAGACCGGCCAAAACGTGATCGGAGAAATATAAGGAGAAAGGTAAGCGATAAAAGTGGTCAGAATCAGCAGGACATTGAACCAGCGCGACAAACCAGTTATTCTTTTCAATGGTTCTTAATTTTCGGGATGCTATTTCTTGCTAGCATTAAATAGGAATTCTTTTTCTGCCTCGGAGAGAGAGTCATACCCTTCTTTTTTAATCTTATCTAGAATCGCATCTAACTTATCCTGATGGGAGCCATCTACCGATTTGGAACGATCAGAGCGATGTCCAGTCTTACCACGTTGATGATGGTTTTTTATTTTATCTTCATTTCGATGTACCACTTTTGGGCCTTTCCGTTTAGGCCGCAAAGCAGGTTCATTGACGCTGCGGAAAAAATTGACGATTCTATCAAAGAAATTATTTAAAGGCTCAGAAAGATCTCTTCCACTCTGTAATTGACTAATAAAAATATATCCCATCAAGGCACCTCCAAGGTGTGCAAAATGTCCTCCTGTATTTATATCTCCAGCCGTACCGATTAAATCTAGAACGATCACGGCGACCACAATATATTTTAGTTTAACGTCTCCTAATAAAATCAGCCGCAGACTATAATCTGGTGCAATCATTCCCGCAGCTACGACGATTGCCATGATGCCCGCTGAAGCACCAAGGGCGGTATGGGTTCCCGCTGCTCCGTATGGAAGCAAATTGACACTGACAAAGAAAGCCAGCGCTCCTGCTAGACCACCCAATACATAGATCGGTAAAATTCGCTTATCCCCTAATAAATCTCCTAAAATTCGACCAAACCAGTATAGAAACAACATATTCCAGAGGATATGCCAAAACCCTTCGTGCATAAACATATGGGTAACGACAGACCAAGGGTGCGTCAATATCTCCAGCGGATTTGAGGATATTTTAAACCAACCGAGGATTCGGTCATACCAGTTATCCGGCGCACCACCGTGGTGCAAAAAGACCTTCATTAGGTTGATAATCAGGAAGATAGATACATTCACGATTATCAACCTGATAATCATGTTACCGTAACTAAATTGTTGTTTGACATCGTCCCAGATTGAACCTAGCATCAGCATCTATTTTTTTTCAAAGTTAAGAAGATGTAAGTTGTTATGCAACTGTAATAGTGTAAACAATGAAATGAGGTGTTTGTTTCGTTGGAAAGGAGTTTTGGGTTTTAATGAAGGATGAAAATCAGGGGTTAAAATATTGAATATTAGGATTTTTCGAAAGAATCAAAAAGAAAAAAATATCCAATGTTGAATATCCAATAAATCAATATTGAATATTGGATATTCCTACCTCCTCTTTAACATCCCCCATTGCGCCATTATCAAAAAGCCGGTGATAGCCCCACCTATATGGGCAAAATGTGCAACGCCAGTATCTCTACCAGAAAAAGCTAAATACAGTTCGAGGACACCGAAAATTAGTACAAAGTATTTGGCTTTCATCGGAATGGGTGGAATGATCAATCGAATGGTTTGATTCGCATAGATGACGCCAAAACCAGCCAGCAGACCAAAGATAGCTCCGGAAGCACCCAGCATAGGAATATCAATATTAATCGGCATATCCATATAATTGATCTGAATATACATAATCAACATATATAAGATCAAAGCGCCAAATCCTGTCAGCAAATAGTATAACAGAAATCTTTGGGGACCAAAATGCCTTTCCAGAGGTACGCCAAACATAAATAGTCCATACATATTGAAAAAAAGATGGGCACCATTTCCATGCATAAACATATGAGTAATCAACTGAAAAGGTTGGAAAGACTCGCTCGCAGGGTAGAAAACGGCCAGCATGTATTTAATATCAGGGCCGACCATTCGGGTACCAAAAAACATCAAGACATTGATGATAATGAGGCTTTTTACAACATCGGTGAGCGGTGGAAACATAATTATAAGATGATTTTAATAAAATGGTGGCTTAGGTTAGGGGTAGTTACTTACCAAAACGCTTTTTGAGGTCATCTAGTTCGTAGGTGACAAAACAATGATTACCAGAAGGACCTTTAAAAGGAACCTGACAAGCGAATAATTTATCTATCAGTTCACGCATTTCTTCGGAGGTCAATTTTTGTCCGCGTTTGATGGCACTGCCTCGAGCCAGTGAGAGGGCAATATTTTCAGTAAGTCCCATCTTGAGTTCAAGGTTGGATTTATATTGTTCCAAGAGATCCTCAATTAATTGTTGCTCGTCAAGACCTTTAGACATTTCAGCGGGGATACCGTGGATAACGTAGCTATTATTACCGAAGTCTTCGATATCGAAGCCAAGTAGTTGAATTTTGGGCAGCATTTCGTCAAGTAGTGGTTTATCGGCTGGAGCGACAGTGATGGTTTTAGTAAATAATCTTTGTTGAACGCCCTGTTGGTTGTTTTCTAATTCATTGAGATAACGTTCATAAAGAATACGCTTGTGAGCGGTGCGTTGATCGATTAAGATAAAGCCAGATTTGATCTGGGACACAATATAAGCACCATGTATTTGATAAGGAACTTGTGATTCTGCCAATGGCCGATCCTGGTCATTGCCCAATTCGGGTGTTTGTCCGGCAGCACTCTCGATCGTCACCGACTGCTGCGTTGTCTCAGATTGAGTATCATCCAATTCATCAAGTCCTTCATACAATTTTTGCCAGTTCCGGAGGTTAGAGGATTCCAGTCGAGAAGGGGAGCTTGGATTTCCTCCGGTCGTACTTTTTTTACTGGAAGGATTAGCCGATGAGGTACGACTCTCAAATTTATTTCCTCGTTCCGTGTTGATCGATACATTTGGATTCATCACCGGCAAAGAATTCATACTCGTCTCCTGTTCAAAATCCAGGGTTGGTGTTATACTATATTGACCGAGGGCATGGCGGACGGCCACTTTTAAATAATTATACACCAAGCGTTCGTCTTCAAATTTAATTTCTTGTTTGGTTGGATGAACATTGATATCAATCCGAGCCGGATCTATTTCTAAAAAAATAACATAAAGCGGAAAAGTATCTTTGGGTAGTAGATCCTCATAAGCGGTCATGATGGCGTGATTGAGGTAACCACTTTTGATATAGCGCTGATTAACGAAGAAGAATTGCTCGCCTCTTGTCTTTTTTGCAAAAGAAGGTTTTCCTACATATCCTTCCATGTTGAGGGCATCGGTATTTTCAGAGATCGGCACTAATTTTTTATTGGTATTGCTACCAAACATACCTACAATCCGCTGTCGCAGATTTCCAACTGGCAAGTGAAATACCTCACTATTATTATGATGTAAAGAAAAGAAAAGGTCGGGATGCGCCAAGGCAATTCGCTGAAATTCGTCTACAATATGCCGCATTTCTACGGTATCTGATTTAAGAAAATTTCGACGTGCGGGCACATTATAAAAAAGATTTTTAACGGAGATACTCGTTCCAACCATACACTGACACGGCTCTTGAGATTTGACTTCTGACCCTTCGATGATAATTTTAACACCCAGTTCATCTGTCTGCCGACGTGTCCGCATCTCTACCTGTGCGATAGCCGCAATAGAGGCCATTGCTTCGCCACGAAATCCCATTGTCCGAATGGCAAAAAGGTCTTTGGCTTTTTTTATTTTGGAGGTAGCGTGACGTTCAAAACACATTCTAGCGTCCTGATCTGACATACCACAACCATCATCGATGACTTGTAATAAGGTTTTACCAGCATCTTTGATGATTAATTTGATGGACGTACTACCCGCATCGATGGAATTTTCCATGAGCTCTTTAATCACCGAAGCTGGCCGCTGAATGACTTCTCCGGCAGCGATTTGATTGGCAATAGAATCGGGTAATAAACTGATAATGTCCCCCATAGTGTGTTTTAGTTGTTGTTGTTTTGCTTCTTGCTAGAGTGTTCAATTTGTGAAAGAAAACTTGTACAAAAATGAATATTCAATATCGGATATTCAATATTCAATCACAAACATGTTCACATCAATACAAGGATGAACTTTAAAAGTATGATTTTCAATCAATTATGATTATTCGTTTGGCCGTTCTTTAGTTAATTTTATACGTATTTGATCTAAAGGTAATTGTTTATTTTAAAAAATTTCATTAAAAATACGTTGATAAAATTTTCATCAAATTTAGGGTAAATTGAACACCCTAGTTTCTTGCTTCTATACGACCTCAAGGCAATCGCGATTTAGTGGGTCCAGTAACGAATAGCATCTTTTTTTAGATCGTCGTCTCAGTCGCTGCTTGAATCACAGGAGCTAAGTATAATAATAATCCAAGGGCGCTAACGATCAATGCGGCCAAAACAATGATTAGTGTTTTGTTAGATTTTTGTACCTGACGACTTCGAAAACCACGCGTCTCTGAGCTGACACCAGCGGTTCGGTGGCGCAGACCTCGACCAATCCGAGCTTTAAGTGCTTCGGGGTCACCAGACTTACTTTTTTCCACGCTTTCCAGACGCTCCTGTAGGTCTTCCTTTTCAGGATTCCAGTACATCGGATTATAGTCAAACTTGTTGTGTTTCGGTGTTTTGAATACTCTAATAAATGCCATAATATTAAATTTTAATCTATCTGTTTTCACTAAAAAAATGAAAATAGACAGGGATGGAAAAATACGAAAAAAATATTTTAGTTAGAATCATTTTTCAAAGATTTTATTTTGCCTTGTACGCTCCAATAATAGCTGTATCTTTGTTCTTTTTTTAAGAACACCTGATTGTCCAAATTTCAAAATTATATACCTAAGACATAATGAGTGAATTAATCAAACACGAGTGTGGAGTTACCCTAATCAGGTTATTAAAACCGCTTAAGTATTACCAAAAAAAGTATGGAACGCCACTGTACGGACTTAATAAGCTGCAATTGCTTATGAAGAAGATGCGTAATCGGGGTCAAGATGGTGCAGGGATTGCCACTATAAAACTCAATGTCGATCCGGGAACTCGGTATATCAGCCGAAAAAGAAATAATACTTCTCAGTATCTTGAAGGTCTTTTTGCTGACGTTTATGCGCCTTTTAAAGATTTGACCCCTAAGCAATTATCGAACGTAAAATGGCTAAAGAAAAATAAGCCATATACCGGAGAGCTGCTCCTTGGTCACCTACGTTATGGTACGCACGGTGCCAATACCATTGAAACTTGTCATCCTTTTTTGAGACAGAATAACTGGATTAGTCGAAATCTCGTCTTGGCTGGAAATTTTAATATGACCAATGTACACCAGCTATTTGACGAGCTGGTAGAATTGGGGCAATATCCAAAAGAAATGTCTGATACGGTAACCGTCTTAGAAAAAATTGGCCATTTTCTCGATGATGAAGTCCAACGACTCCACGATTGGCATAAACCGAATGACCTTTCAATTGCCAAGCTGAATGAAAGAATTTTTACGGAACTAGATGTAAAACGAATTTTAAAGCGCGCCAGCAAACGTTTTGATGGAGGATATGTTATGGCAGGAATGATTGGACATGGAGATGCCTTTGTGATGCGTGATCCTAATGCCATTCGTCCAGCCTATTATTTTCAAGACGAAGAGGTGGTAGTCGTAGCTAGTGAACGTCCCGCTATTCAAACAGCGTTTAATGTACATATCAATCGGGTCCAAGAATTGAAAAGAGGTCATGCATTGATTATTAAGCGAGACGGAAAGATAACGGAAGAAGCATTTATCAAACCACGAAAAAGAAAACCTTGCTCATTTGAACGAATTTATTTTTCCCGTGGTAATGATCGAGATATTTATCTAGAAAGAAAAAAATTGGGACACCAATTAGCGATGCCTGTGCTGAATTCTATCGGTAAGCATTTTATGCGAACGGTCTTTTCTTATATTCCTAATACTTCAGAGCCTTCGTTTATCGGCTTGATCGATGGAGTCAACGACCGACTTAACGAACTCAAGCAAGAAAAAATCATCAAACTTGGAAAAAAGCTTAAACCACGAAGGCTAGAAAAAATTCTAGCGCGCCGTCCAAGGGTAGAAACTTTGGTGGTAAAGGATGCGAAGATGCGAACTTTTATTGCAGATGATGCCTCGCGTGGAGACTTGGTCGCACACGTATATGATGTCACTTATGGAATCGTACGCAATGAGAAAGACAGCGTGGTATTGGTAGACGACTCGATTGTACGAGGCACGACGCTCAAAGATAGTATTATCAAAATCGTGGCACGGTTGCGGCCTAAAAAAATTATTATTGTTTCTTCTGCTCCTCAGATTCGATATCCAGATTGCTATGGAATTGATATGTCGAAAATGCAAAATTTTGTTGCGTTCCGTGCTTTGCTGGCTTTGCTAAAAGAGACAGATCAGGAACATTTGTTAGAAGAAACTTATAAGCGTTGCAAAGCATCAGAGATACTTCCCGTCAACGAAGTCATCAACGAAGTCATCGAATTATATGCTACGTTCAAATATGAGACGGTATCAAAAAAGATTGCACAGATTGTCACCCCAGAAGGCATCAAACCAAAGGTTGAAGTAATCTATCAAACGATTAAAGGATTGCACGAAGCTTGTCCCGATAACAACGGCGATTGGTATTTTTCAGGTGTCTACCCTACTCCAGGCGGAAATCGAATTGCAAATCGATCGTTTATTAATTTTATGGAGGGAAGGAATGAAAGGGCTTATTGATGTGCGGATAACTGACCGATCCCGACTGAAAAGAGGGCAACGTATGACAATACGTTGAGGGAAGGCACCGCGAAAGCGGACGGGATGGCATTTTCTTTGATGTGCGGATTGGTGGATTTTTTAATAGAGTATTCCAAAAAACAAATCTATTCTTCTGCTGTCATGTGCTCGATTTATTACTTAATTTTGTGGTTTTTTGTTTAATTATCAGTTCTAAAATACTATGAAAGTTTTTCAACACTTATTTTTTACGATCCTTTTTTTATCTCTAAACGGTTACTCATTAATCGGTCAAGAAACACCGCAAAACCAATCTATTAACGAGGGGTCTATTGGAGAACAGTTTGAATTTGCCATTAAAAAATCCAATAATTATACGGATGGTAATGGACGCTCGTACGAGGTCATCAAGCGAACCATGATGAATGATTTGAAAAAAAATACGCTGGACTCTATTAACGTAGTCAAAACGAGATTGGAAAAATCGACTATCAAAGTAAATACCCAACAACAAGAAATTAATACCCTCAAAGCTGATCTGACTAAAACACAGGAAACGCTGGAAGCTACTCGAAAGGAGAAAGACAGTATGCAATTTATGGGAACCCAAATGAGTAAAACTGGATATAATACCTTACTTTGGTCGCTCATCGCTGGATTGCTCGCTTTCTTACTTATATTTATTTTTAAATTTAAAAATAGTAACGTGATCACTAAGACAGCCCGTCAGGAATTGGCCGAATTAGAGACGGAATTCAAGGAGCACCGCCGAACTGCCTTAGAGCGCGAACAACGAATCAATCGTCAGCTACAAGATGAAATCAATAAAAGCCGAGGTTAACTGACCGATCCCGAGGAATAAACGAACGATCCCAAAGGCGTGGCGTATAAAATACGCCAAGAGAGAGAACCGTGAAACGGATGGGAAGCACGCATGACAATGCGGCAAGGGAAGGCACCCGCGAGATCGACGAAGGAGATGCATGGACTGTTGCATACTTATTCTCTAATTACGATTCCTTCAAAACTCATTCGCAGCGTATCCAAAAAAACGAACCCTTCATCGTCAAAAGGAACCATGCAATTTCCAGATATTTCACTACCTGTATTTTCTAAAATTTCAAATTCAATATTATTCATTATTGTAGACGGAGAGGTAGTTCCTTCTGTATCAATTTCCCATTCAAAAAAGAAGGGCTTCGTTATTTCTTTATTTCCAACTTCAAAATTATTTAAGAAAAATGTCCCTTTCATTTTTCTATCCTCACCTATTGATTCTACAAATATCTTATAATCTGAATTAATAAATTCAGCATAGCTATTTTCACAACCATTACTATATGCAATACCTGAAAAGTCTGCTGCGAGATCACAATTTTCTGAATTTAGAATTTCTGGTGGATCATCATCATTTGTGCAACCAATAGAAATAATTAAAAATAATAATAAAACTTTCTTCATTGTTTGTGCTTTATTTAGAAGTTGTTTAAAAATAATTGGGTTCAAAAACATAAAAGATCTGAATTACTTTGATTTAGTTTTTAGATTTCCAATGGGTGATAAGATCGTTAGCTATTTGTGAATTCTGATGTTACACCAGCATAGTCTAGTTATTCATTTTGGACTTTTCCACAAAATAGCAATTTAACTGTTAAATTTTATTTTTTTAAGATCTTAGGTTAACCAAAGTGGTTTAGCTTTCTAATTCCCCAATAAAATTGCAGGCAACCTATACTTTTAAATCAATCAAACTTGAACTCCTTAATACAATAAGGGTAAGTCTAAAAATTGTGACATTTATTTTAAAATCATTTTTATTCTTGAGGTAAAATGTTGATACACATGCTATCAGCCGGTGGAAATATCCAGCTCGCAAGGAATTTTTCAATCTTATCAAAATTAGTCGATAGACATCAATTGAAGCATCTAAGAGAAAGTGGATTAGATTTTTTTAATTGAGGTTGATGAAATCATATCTAATTTGCTACCCCATTCTCTAACCTTTTTATTTCTTTACCGTATAACCAACCACAATTCTAAAATTGATTACTAATTTCTAGTAACAGTTCCCGACAATATACACACTCAAGATTTTATCTAAGCTTCCATTAATTGGCTGCAATTGGTAAATTTTATGCTTTTTGGTTCAGGCTTCCTGTCTCATTCAACATAAAATTTCCTCAGTTCAGTACCATCATGAAAGTGTAAACAAACTATCTCTAAGTTTATTCCTAAAATGGGATAATTAGATCAACCTTTTTATTCAACCAATTGAAAACTTTAAATCTCTATGAAAAATCTCTTTTCTTGTATCTGCTTAATTTTATGCTATTTCTTAATACCCAACCTAGTTACTGCCCAAACTAGTGATGGTATTTGTGTTCCAGTGACCACCGTGACACCGATCAATCAAATCAATCCAGTCCCTCCCAATCCTATCATAGCTTGTTCAAGCGGAATAGGATTGCCGACCTTTGGTGCCCCGGCCGGATCATTAACAGATAATGAGTTTGTGGTTGAAATCAATGGAGCGATCGATGTAACAAATACCACTGGTAGTCCAGCTGCTGCCTTGTCCAATGGAGACCAAATATGTGTTTCGGCTTTTACTTATGATTTGGTCGCTATTAATTCCACACTTAATAGTATTAGTTTCTTTTGTGGTTTTGCAGATTGTGATGCACTTTTGGGAATACCGGGAGCGGAACAAGCAATTAGTGATTTAGTAATTGGCGTAAATGATGGAATGCCAGGTATCAACGACTTAGAAGAAGTTTTTACCTTGGCAGGCACGTTTGGCACACCAGTGACTAGCGTGACACAAGCATCCGCGGCAATTGATGGATACAACTCCGGACCGTTAGGAGCAACAACAGGCTTGATTTGTTACGCCAGTTCCGCTCCAATATGCTACACGATTGATGATGGCAATGTTGCTTGTACGGTCTTGCCCGTAGAACTCATTGATTTTAAATCCATTGCTAAGGATGAAGGGATTCAGCTCCTTTGGCAAACTGCTTCTGAAACCAACAACGAGGGTTTTGAGATTCAGTTAAGCAGCGATTTTGAAACCTGGCAGATGATTGACTTTGTAGAAGGACAAGGAACCACCTCTGACAAACAACAGTATACTTATTTGGATAAAACACCAAATGATGGTGTGAACTATTATCGGCTAAAACAAATTGACCTGGATGGTCGGTTCGAATTTTCAGATATTATTAAAGCAGAACGAACTAGTAAAATACCAAATACCAGTTTGGTCGTATTTCCCAATCCGGTTGATCATATTTTAAATTATCAAATGGCCAATTTAGCCGATGTACAAAGGGTAGAAATATTCGGATTAAATGGTCAGTTAATCAAGCGTACAGAAAGGATAGAAGGTGCTTTGGACATTGGAGGTTTCAAGCAAGGAGTTTATTTACTCGTCATAACCACCCGTCAGAACTGTCTAAAACAACTGATTTATAAAAAATAAGGTAGCTGCTCTCTAGTAAAAAAATTACCCCATTAAGCAATTAAATAGAACTACTTGCTTCTTTCGAGAAGTAGGTAGTTTTTATTTAGATTAAATTCCTACTAGTTCGATGTAATACTAAAAACTCATTAAGCATGAATTTTCTCCTGAAATCTTAGAAAAAACAATCATCCCTAATAAAGTGCTTGCCTTAATTTAACAAAATTAATATACATTAAATTTGGGATTCCCATTTGTAAATACTTATCTTTGGTTAAGAGAAAACAAAGTACCAAAAGAAGGGGAATTATTATTAATTTCCGGCATATGTTATCCAAAGAAAACAAACAAATTACGATCATCAGATCGGAATTAAAGGATTTATTCGTTCAAGGTATTGATCTCCTCATCTCAACACTAGATCAACAGCTAAATCGGAGTTCTAGAAAATTTAATGACTTTATTCATCTTAAGTCTTCCTACCATTCGTATAAAAAAAATCTTATTTATGGAGTGGTCAGTCAAGAAGACTTGAATCTAATAATCAATAAAATTCGCCAAGGATTTCTTCACTTGATTGATGATTTAGAAGCAACAGATTTAGTCAATCAGCCATCAAAATCTAGTTCTGCTTCTCCAAGCATGGGACGGATGCTTTACCAGATTCCTTCCAACATGACGCTTGAAAAAGAATCAAAGTGTGTGATTCGAATTGCGCATACTGAAATCGACCTTACCGCAAATCTAAACAGCCATACCCATGAAACTACTTCCATTCGAATCGCAGATATTATGCTCGTCAATTTATTGGATATTACCGAAAGTGGTGCTTTTAATATTAGGGGAGTTAATGCGGCAGAGCAATTTATTGATAAAGACGATTTTACGCAGTGGATGTTTTTTGTCAAACCAATTGCCTTAGGGGCGCATCCTCTAATGCTTAAGGTTTCGGTAATTGAATTAATCAATGGTGTTGAAAGGAAAAAAGATATTGTTTTTGAGGAACAAATTCAAGTTAATGCAACCGCCTCAAATGAATTCAAAAACAATGCTTTTACAGAATCTAATTTTATATTAAACTTAGGGAACACGGCAATAACTCCCGAAAAATCAAAAAAGCTAGAAACCATTCTGAGCAACCTTAAAAAAGGAAGTCGAGTAACGCTTTTGCTTTCCTTACTCTTTCTTGTCTCTTTTTCTTTTAGCTTCGCACAAATTAAAGACCATTGGGATTGGATAAAACTAAAAAAGGAAAACAAAAAGGAAAGCTACGAAGCCTACTTAGATAAATATCCAGAAGGAAAACATAAAGAAGAAGCCTTAATAATGCTCCAATCTTTTAATTCACCACCTCCAATTCCTGTTGAAGAAGAGGAAGTAGTCCTTGAACAATCTCCCACCGAAGACAAACCTGTGATCTCAACGAAAGAAAAAAAATCAGTTAAACAGGAACCGTTTATTCCTGTTCCTGAAAAAAAGGAAAAGGAAAAGGTATCGCCAACTAATCCTATTGCTGATGATAAAAAACCAGATACCCTGATTGTTATTACCCAACCAAATGGAGATATACTGACAAAAAAATTAATTAGTGATGAAGCAAAAGAATTGAATAAGCAAAAAATGCTGGAGCTAAAAAACAAGGAAATTAAATTCCCAATTTTGCATTGGGAAAGAGCCCTCATGAAATCCTGTGCAAAATTAAAAAAATTGAATAGCACTACTCAAATCATCTATCATGATATGGAAGAGGAAAAGCAAAAAAACTTTTTATTACTTGCCAGTAGCATAGATTCATTACATAATCAATTTCAAGAATATTCCTTCAAATTGCTAGAAACATTGGATAAAAATGCAAACAAAAATAAAGTGTACACAAGTACGGCATTTCACGAAAATTATTTCAACTCAATTAACAATAAAGTTACTACTTTAGATGCCTATATTTACAAAGACATCAGTAAATTCATGAAGCAAGAGATTGATAAAAACAAGATAGAATATTGGCTATTGGAGTTCGAGAAGATCTTTGCAGGGATAAAAAAAATGCAAGAGATGATTCCATAAAGATTAAGGATGAGCAGTATCTAATCTGAATAAACTTGAAAAGTACCGTTTTTATTTAAAAAAAAATTCTAATTTTTTCAGCGTAAAAAAATCAGTTATTGAAGTGCTTTGCGACGAACAAATAAAAACATAAAAAAACTAAGTATTACTCCGATCCCCAACCATGCGTTATAATTCCTCTTTCCCATGAGTGGACTGGGATCACCAATAACGATGGTCTGCGCCCATAAATCTGGCAACGCACCATTATTCGTTGTATTTTCTAAATAGGTTAGTTTAGCGTTTCTTAAAGCCATATCTTTTGTTTGTCCATCTTTGAGATGCTCATAAAATGCAATGGCTATTTTATAAGAAGAGGGATCTGGGATATTCCAAAGACTGGCAATCATACTTGGACATCCTGCATAAGCAAAGGCTCTTGAAATAGTCGGCATACCTTCTCCTTTTTTTACGGCTGCATAGTTGGTCTGGCAAGCACTTAAATAGACCAAGGAGGCAGAAAGATTAAGTGAATAAATATCGGCTGCTCTCAGCAAATTATCATTTCGTCCTTCTGATTTTCTAAAAATTAGAGCAGAATTAAGATGGTTTTCTTCATCGCTGTATCCATGCATCGCGAGGTGCAGCATTTTATAGTCTGGTGCCTTATATAAGAAGGAATCTTTCATTGCTTCCTGATTAAGCATTACATCACCTCCCACGATGGCTTGAATCCCTAAAACTTCCTCATCCGCCAAAGGCAATGGTCCACTAATTCGTTTCAGTGTTAAACTGTCTTCGGGTAGCTTTTGGGTGGAAGCGTCATAATATTCTAATCCAAAACCAAGAAAGCTTTTAGAAGCTTTGTCTATTTTATCTTGCGCCTCCGCATCAAATAACAAGGAGTTAGCATAGACTTGATGATGCGCATATTTGTAAATAAAATAAGGAGCATCCCTCCAAGTCTCGGGTTGGATACGATAGGGTTCAGTTAATAAAGCATCAAAAGATACATGCAATAAAATATCGTCAGGGATGATCGTTAATCTATTGATCGTTGGATTTAAATTTCCCAAAGCCGCTCCAAATAGATATTGATATAATTGATAACTAATTTTTGAAAATCGTTCTTCAAAATTTTCATAAGACTCCCCTCTAGCCATTTCTATAAAATCAGTACATAAGGAATCAAAATTGGTAGGAATTGGAGATGGATAAATTTTAAAATCCTCTGCGGTCACCACACTCACATAAAGCATGGTATCTCCTAGAAAAAATTCTATGACTGCTCGATTTTCTTCGAGTTTAGATTGGATGTCTGCTATGGATAATTTTGGAAAATAATTATATTTGGATGTATAGTAGTTAGGATAGTCCTTTTCAAAAGATTGTATTAATAAATCATACGCTCTTTTCGTGCTAAATAGACTATCCCTGATTGCTGCTATTAAACTGGTATCCTTGGCTTTTTCTGCATTGTACAAATCAATTTCCCAACCATTATAGTTTTTCAACAGTCTATTTTCTCTTTCCACCAATGAATCCGGGATCGTGGCGAATTTTAGTTTTTTATCCTGTAGCCCTTCAATTAAAATAATCGCTTTATTTCTGGCAATAAATTGGTGCGCCATTTCCAAATATTTTCTTTCTTCTTTTTTATCATAGAGTGCTAAGGCTACTTGAATAGCATTATCATAAATAGGGATAATCGTTTTTTGTAAAAAATACTTAGAGCCTGCGGCTTTAAAACTCTGACGGGTTTGAGTAATTAAAGTGTCTAGGGTTAAATAGGTATCATAAGCGATTTCTAAATCAGACAAATTATTGGTAGAATCGAATCGTTCTTTAAAGGCAATTGCTTTTTGGTTTAAGGTTTTTCTCAATTCAATCTTATCACCCGTATATGCTAAAGACAGGATAGGATTCTCATTATTTTGAGCAGTAAAAGCAGGAACTAATGCTTCGATAGCTTTCTGCAGATCATCCATTCCTTGATTGAATTTATCTTGACCTAAATAGGCTGTTCCACGGATTTTATATAATAGACTGATGAAATCATAAGGCGAATAATCTAAGGAGTCAATGATGGAAAAGGCGTTATTAGCATTATTGACCGCTTGCACATAACTCTTTAGCTGAACGTCTAATTCTGCCTTATATAGATAAGTAAGTATAATATACTCTGGATAAGTAAAGGTATTTGAAAGTTGTAATTCCAATGCTCTATTGAGTGATATGGATGCGTTTTGGTAATTTCCCGTCAATAAATGAATATGACCAATTTCTCCATGCAACTTTGCATAATTGATTGGCTCATTTTCAATGCCATTTTTTACCAAGAAGTCCATAGCCTTTTGATAGGAATTTAGGGCTTTCTGGTAATCTCCTAATCGATCAAAAGTGAAAGCTCTGGCATTTTCAATTAAAAACGCATTATATGGATCAGGGGTAGCTATTTTTTCTGCTTTAGAAAGATAAGTCAATGCCTGATTATAATCCCCAAAGTCCGTAAAGAGGTTACCGATAACTGCATAAGAGTCAGAAAGATAAGAAGAGGTATCAACTTCAAAATATTCAATGGCCGTTTTTATAGATTCGAAAGCTTCCTTCCTTCGCCCAAGATAAGCATAAGTATTTGCCAATAATCTGTGAATCCTTCCAACACTTTCCGGCCTAGGAGCTGGATCATTTTCAATGGCCTTTAATGCATCTTGCAGGTAAATAATGGCATTGATCGCAGGGTCACAAGTATAATAGTTGTATCCAATTTCTAGATAAAGATTCCATAAAGAGGCGTCAAAAGGATCCAATGAAATAAGACAATTCGCTAAGGTTGCTTCTAGACTATCTCGATACAAAAGACAGCCAGATATATCAGCACGATAATCCGTGTCTTTCACTCTTTTAATTAATTCGACCTTCTCATTACATGATTGGGTCCAAGCAATAGAAGGGGAATAGAACGAAAAAAGTAAAATTAAAAAAACAATAAGCTTCATAGTATGTTTGTTTATTCAATTTCCTAAAACAATAGGTTGAAAATACTAGGTCTTCCATAGACAATAAGCCGCAAAAGATTGACATTGCATCTTTTGCGACTTAATATTTTTTAACAAAAATAGAAAATTAATTTACTTCTAAACTGTTAATTAGATTTTATGACCTTCTTCCATAAATACCTTCCATTATCTAAGCTTACTGATACTAGGTATACTCCTAGTGGTAATTGAGTGGTATTAATTTGATGTTCATTTACTCCAGGTGTTAATAAAATAGGCTGCTCGGCAAGAACGGCACCTGATAGATAAACAATCTGTACATTAGCTGGGTGCTCCGTTGGTGAGTTAATGGATAAAGCCAAATTATTTTCAGAAAAATAAGTATGCATTGAAAAATCAGATAACATTAGATCTTCGTCGGCTTCTTCACTTCGTATATTGCCTGGACAGGCATTAAAGGCAGTGGTATAATCAAAAGTTCCACCCGTGACAGAATAATTAGTCCAATTTCGCTCGATGAAATTATCCAAAATAAAATGCTTAATATTTAAAGGCTTAAACTCGGGGCTCGTTAAGGCAGCAATGGCAGCCACGGAGGCAATCTGTGGAGCGGCAAAAGAGGTTCCGGTCGCCAAAGCGGAGGGATAGACCAAAATATTTTCACTGGGTGCGGATATGTCCACATTAATTGGTCCATAGTTCGTAAAGCCTGCTGGCCCCTGAAAACAAGAAGACCCACCTACCACGATTAAATTATCACCCCGACCAGATCCAGGAATACAATAATTATGGCCTGGATCAATTAAGAGTTCAGTATTACCTGCTGCCGCTATAATGAGGCGATTCTTTTCACGAGCTTGATATAAAAAAGATTCATAAACATTCGTACAAAGATCGTCTTCACACATGATGGCCTCCAAGGAAATGACGATTAGTTCTGCCTGCGCTATCGCAAAGTCAAGCCCTTTAAAAAAGGTCCATAAATCTCCTTCCCCATGCTCATCTAGTACTCGAACTGGAATATAATTAATATCACTGGCATTATTATACGTTTCTCCTGCTACGACAGAAAGGACCTTTGTGCCATGACCATTCTCATCATAGGCCAAAAGATCGTTCTCTACAAAATCATATCCTTCGTCAAACAAAACTTGGTTATCGAAGGGCGTTCCTTGCTCACAACCGCTATCTAAAGTCGCTACGGTGAGGCTGTTACAGCTGGCAATACTTGGCAGTCCGATATACGGTTCTTGACAATTAACATAGGGGGTATAATTTTGTAAATTATACCCAACCGTTGGCGAATCTGATGTATTAACAGATAACCGATAATTAAAATCAGAACCGTTTACCTTTACTCTCCGAATTCCGGATACAGATTCAATGATGCCTTCTCCACATTCGTAAAAATCATGTGCTTCTTCGATATTATTAAAATGTCTCCTTGGTGATCTAAAATCAAACTCAACCAAATACAAATTATTTCCACTAGATTCGGAAATGGATCCAACCGCAACTCCTCCTAAGCTTGTAAAGGCAGTGGTACCTGTAACATTATTACCGGAAGGTGGGGTTTTATCAATTTGGATGATCAATTGATTGGGGTCATAGCCATTACAATCAACTGGTGGAGAAGTAACCATTTGGCTAAAGCCAGTTCCTATGCTAAAACAGCATAGCAGCACATAAAGTGTGTGCTTTACAATTATTTTTTTCATTTACGTTTAATTTAAACAGTAATCGAGTTACTGCATATTTAAGAATAAAGACTAGATGGACTAAATTATTTAAGGCATTTGTCTTTAATGACGAGACACCATTTGCATTGGCAAATGGTTGTTGAAAAGATACAGAAAATGGTAACGTGTTTACTTACGTGTAAAATAGAATGAATTCAGCGCTTTATTTTTTCAGAGGAGCCTATTCATAAGTAGCCATAGGTCATTTTTTTATATAATGGCTAACTTTTTTTAAAACGGGACAAAAATTTGTTTTTTTTATAAAAAAGATGTAGCCGACACAATTCGACTACATCCTAAACGTAAAAAAATAATTGTATCCTCGATAACAACATTGAGTTACTACGCTTTTTATTTAACTATGATTTAAAAACAAACCAATTGAGAAAAGTGTCAATATAAATAATTACCTTGTACAGGAATTGTTTTGAATCTTATTGCCGACTTCTTAATGAGGGATATCATTCTTAGAATGTTTTCCTTTAAAAAAAACGGGATAAAAAAGTTAATTATTAATTTTTTTACAAAATATTATCCCGTTTTAAAACTACACGGACATTATAGTATATAGAGATTACGATGAGTTAACTCTATAAGGAGAGGGAAGACAAGTTTTATATAAATTTATCTTTTCAAAACTGAAATTAAACAAACATGATCATAACCCTTGCTCCATCTGACAATCCTGAAAAGAACTTTGGGTTGACCAGAAATGAATTCGAGATACTGTTAAAAGCATTACAAGAAGGAGACGAAGAACTTATTGAGGTTATTTATCTTAAACATTTTGGAAAATGTCTACAATATTTAATTAAATACTGTAACGCTGATTATGAAAGTGCTTATTCAGCTACAATGAATGCGCTTTTAGAAATTCGAAAAGATTTAGTAAGAGGTAAAATTGAGTATAATAACCTTGAAAATTATTTTACACGTAGGGCTAAAATGAAATTATCTAAGATTAAAAAGCCACCACGTATTGCGGAAGAACCTAATGTAGATATACCAGATCACCTAGATATCTCACTCGTCTTAGATAGAAAAGATATCGCTGATAAGATAGGACAAGCATTAAGTCAATTAGGAGGAAAATGTGCTACCCTGATCAAGCTACGTTTTTATGATGAATTAACTTGGCCGAAAATCGCAAAGCGCCTACATCCTGATGTTCCGGAAAATGAAATAGAAAGAATAAGAAACACCCTTAGCAACAAAAATAAAAAGCAATGCCTTCCAGCCTTTAAACGGATTCTGAAAACACTACTTTAGAATCACCTAAAGCATAAGATGTAAAGGTTTGGGTCGATTATTCTGTTTCTAATCGACTTGACAAAATGGGAATTACTCCTAGGAGTAATGACCGTTTTGTCAAGGAAGCATAAAACCAAAAAAAGCAGCCAAATATTATCAGTTATTCCTTTATCGATTTTAACCAAACAACCAAATTTAAATTGTAGAAATCTAATGAAACTACCAACATGCAACAATTATTCAAATACTTTAAAAACAAGCTTAGCGACCAGGAAGATGAAGAAATTACACGTAAATTAATTGAGGCGCATCAAGACCATGAATATAAAAAAAAGTGGGGAAAAATTTTAGAAGAAAAATTTGATATTCTTCCTCCTAATAAGAAACAGGAAAAACCAAAAAAGTTTTTTTTGTCTAAAAGAACAGCATTAACTGCCGCAGCGGCTATAGTATTATCTTTTGCTGGAATAACATGGTATAACAAAATTTTGACACCTTCTATTCCACCATTACAAACAGAGGCATTAGTTCGTTCCTACTTAGCGGAAAAATATCATTATCCCAACTTAAAAAAAGGGCCCAGAGAGGAAGGAATTAGAGTCAAAGCAAACCATGCCTATGCTAAAAGTAATTACAAAGAAGCTATTCAATATTACAATCAAATACCCCAATTGGAAGGGGAAGACTTTGTATTCAAAGGACTTAGTTATTTATATCAGAATCAATCGGAAAAAGCAATTCCACTACTACAAGAAGCAACAGCACTTATTCCCTTCAAAGGGTTTAGATCTGACGAAGAGATTAGATGGCTTCTTTGTCTAGCCTATATCAAAAGTCGAGAATTCGAAAAGGCAAAAGCAGAGTTATTTCTACTAGCTAGTAATAATCAATCGAAAAGACAAAAAGATGCTGAAATTTTAATAGAAAGCTTACTTAACAACAAGGATACTAAAAAGTAGGACCTTAGAGACCTTACACTACTACTTTAAGGTAAAGCTTAATTTCTCTTACAACGCAAACAACTTTTTTAACTAGGATTCAATTTTGATCAATTGACCAAAATTGACCAGCCATACTTATGCATTAAAGCAAACAATTTTAATACAAAAACAAAAAATATATCATTGAAAACATTCTATTAAAAAAATCTGGTTGCTGATATAAACTCAGGTGCGCAACTGAGGGACATTGTCATTAGTCACGGTTTTTATTCTTTATTTTTTTTAACCCTCTTAATTCAATACTTATGAAAAAATTCATGCTTTTTTTAGTGATTACTTTTCTAATGTCACAACTCGGCTTTAGTCAAGGGTCATGCTATTTTAGCGCGCAGGTTTATTCTCAAGATCCTTGCTGTATCAACATTGATGCAGGATGTGGAGATGAGACGGCTTGGACAGTGGTAGTAGATGGTACGACCTATGATTACACAGATTATAATCAATTCGGTGAAATCCAAATTTGTTATCAAACAAATGGTTCCCATACTGTAGAGTTTTATGTATTTGGTCGTTTGTGGTGGACTAGAACGGTTAATATCACTGGTTGTGGTGGTCCAGCAATTGATTGTACGACGATGGGACTTGTCGACGCTAGCAATACCGAACTCGAAATTTCCTTACCAACTACCAAGCGCTGTCCAAATCCGGTAGCCCGTATCAGTCAGCGAATTGGAAACTCAGGACCTTTCACCCCTTCCAACTTTTTAGTGGATGTTGCATCCAATACTGCCACTATCAGCGGTCTTGCGCCTTGTGAAGACTATCAAATTTTGGTAGAACTACTTTGCGATGGTGAAGTTGTCGGTGGTTGTGCTCAGAATTTTTCTACAAATTGTGGTCCAGCAATTGATTGTACCACGATGGGACTTGTCGACGCTAGCAATACCGAACTCGAAATTTCTTTACCAACTACTGATCGCTGTCCAAATCCGATTGCACGCATCAGTCAGCGAATTGGAAACTCAGGACCTTTCACCCCTTCCAACTTTTTAGTGGATGTTGCATCCAACACTGCCACTATCAGCGGTCTTGATGATTGTGAAGATTATCAAATCTTGGTAGAGCTTCTTTGTGATGGTGAAGTCGTCGGTGGTTGTGTCCAGGACTTCTCTACAACATGTGATGTTGATTGCGATTGTATTAATTTCGACGGCATTGCGGTCTTTGGTATCCGTGGCTGCCAAGCGGAATTAGTAGCAGATTTTAACGCAGGTGATTGTGGTCAAATTCGGATCAACAGTTACAATTGGGACTTTGGTTATCCAGGTGGTACGGGAAATACAGAAGTGGTAAACGCAAACTTCCCACAAAATGGTACTTATACGGTAACACTTACTATGACCTTTACCATCGTGGCTACAGGCGAAGTATGTACCGTCACTGATCAAACAACCATTACTATCGATGATTGTGAGGATGATTGTTGTGAAGTTGAAATCACTAGTATCACCTATATCTCCAATCCACGCAACCCTTGTCAAATACTCATTTCTAGAGGCACGAGAACGAATGGAGGAACAGAATGTTTGGAAGGAGCAGTGACTACTTATGATTACGGTGATGGAACCTCTGGCACTAGTGCTATTCATACCTACAACGGCCCTGGCCCTTGGATCGTGTGTGTTACGATCACCAAAGATGATTGTGTTTATGAAGCTTGTGAAAGATTTGTCCTAACTGGTTGCGGACCTTCTTCTTTTAGAAGTGAAGATGCAGATACCAAAGCTGAACTAGCTGAAAAGATTAGTATTTTCCCTAACCCAACATCAGATTATGTCAATCTAGCGATCGACCAAACGCTGAATAACCCACCTACTTTAGTTAGCATACTAGATGTTTCAGGTAAGCTTGTTTATCAGCAAGATTTAACCGGCCAAAGTAATTTAGCAATCGATCTTTCCGATGCACCAGAAGGACTTTATATCGTCCAACTAAGCAATCAGCATGGAATGGTTGCTACTGAGCGCGTGGTAAAACTACAGTAAAACAGTGTGATTCTCAATAAATTGTAAAGGGGCTGTCTCATAAGTAAATTATGGGGCAGCCATTTTTATAATCGGTTGATGTTAGGAAGGCACCTGATAATAAGTTCCAAAAATAGATAAACATAAAACATCGCCTACCCGAAAAATGGTATTTCGACCAGGCGACTATTTATTTTCTGACAGATTTTATTTCTAATTACCTAACAATCCCACCAATCATCATCTACACAAACACATCCGGGGAACGGTTCAGGTTCACCACCGCAAAGCACAGGAGGTGTCCCTCCATCATCTTCACAATTACAAGCTGCCCATCCTGCTATCACACCAGCTACATACGCTGGACAAGACACCTGAAAATCCGCTATCGTATTTAGATATAATGAATTACAGCTTGGATCACAACAGCCATTTGCTTCCGAGTTATTTCCAAGAGAACAACCAACATTAACACCTTCATCAAAAGTAAACGGACACGCACCACATCCAGAGTTTATCGTTTCTGTTTGACAATAAATGTTTCCTGTATTACTAGGACGATAAACACCGAGCTCAAAGTCCACATGCCCTTGAGCAATACTGTTCCGACAGATAGATACTGCCTGAGTTAGAACTTGACCGGGCCCAATGGTTATTACGCCCTGAGGCGTTTCCAGAAATACGGAGCAACCCCAAGGTGGAATATTTGTGTGATTTACCGTAACATTATAGGTACAGCATAAAGGGGTAGACGAAACTGATTCAACTTCAAGCATATTTTCAGAACAACACCACCATACAGGACCTCTCGCCCCTCTTGTTCCTCGATCGTTTAGTTCCGCTTGTGGATTTGAGGATTCATAGCTTTCACTATCTGAATTCAGGTCAGTCACTATCTCTTCTTTTGTACACGAAAACATGGTAGCCAATAAGCAGACTAAAAGAAAAATTTTGTTTTTCATTTTCATATTATTTAAGTTAAAAATTGAATTTTATTTTTATAAATTGAAGAAAAAAGAGATTAGAAAATATTCATCCAGATGCTCTACCATCAATTAATTGTCGTTGAATGAGTTAGTAATCATTCCCCAAATTCTAATCTAATATCTAATATCTACCCTTCGTTTGATAGCTAGAACTAATGAGCGGTGATAAAAAATAAATGAGCGGAAACTTTGATTGAATAGACGGGAAGTGAGATGGGTTTGATCTAGAAATAAATATTATATGGAAATCAAACAACAATGTATTTTTTTGTTATGGGACAAGTAAAAAAGACGAAAGCACAACTTGTTAAGTTGCTAAATAAGTGAAGTGTATGAAAAAAATTTAAAATGGCTCCAATGGTTTAGACAAAACCAATTGGAGCCATTATTTTGCGAGTAGGAGTCTAACCACCTAAGTATTTGCAATATTTTTTGGACCTAATCTAAGGTTAATTTACGCTCGCTTACCTCACCATAAATTTCTGCCGCTTTAACTTACCCTCAGATTGTATAATCAATAGATACATACCGCTAGGAAGACTCAAAGCAATTTCGGAGTCACCCAAAACAGTATAGGTATTTAGTTTTTGTCCGAAAACTGAATACAGCGTTACCACTGCCTGGTCTTGCAGCCCTTCTATATAAATACGGTCTGAAACAGGATTTGGATAAACATCGACGTTTAAGAGATCTAATTCGTTGGTAGACACAGTCTGATCCCAAATATTTCCGACTTGATCACCCCAAATATATTCTACAAGCGCAGGCTGATCGATAAAGGGATTTCTATTTCGCTGCCAAGCATAAACAACATTATTACGATTCATTTCGAAGTCATCGGGCGGATCATTTCTATGCCATTCTAATAGTGTAGCCAGATCACCCAATTGGCCGTCTGTACTTGGAAAACCATTCACAATTTCCAAACCATTATATCTGATCTCCATATACAATACGCTGCGGGCCACATCTCCTCTGAAGCTTCCGAGTGTCCCTGAAGGACCTGTATATTGGCCATAGTGTTGGTTGCTTCTTGCACTATTTTCTTGTCCATCTGCCGCCCGTAAAGCATGCGCATCAGAGTTGCCATGACGAAGAGAGTCTGCCGAAGTTACCCAAAAAACATCTATACCGTCGGCTACTTCATCCTCTTCAATACTCTGATATCCACCACGAGATCTCGGAAAGGTATGCTCACGATTCCACTTACCATCGCTGTTGGAGGTCGTTTGAAAATCCAGCTTGGCACGTCCTTCTTCGCTGTATACCAGCCAGACTTGATTGCTATTTGCGGGGTTCTGGTCCGCTTCATATAAAATATCAATAACATCCGCATAAGTCTGTGCTCTCACCACACTTGGGTCAGCAATAATATCTTGGATCGCTTGTCTCAAAGCCTCATCCGCCTTAGCATCGAGACTACTATAATATCCGGCTGGCTGAGTACTCGCTACCACCCCATAAGTAGGATTCGTCGGTACACCATATGGAGCCACCTGAAAATCATTATCTACTACTCGTATTGGAAGATTATTATTTAGAGGCAAAAATTGGGATGGCAAATTCTCAAATCGAACCACTGCTACTTCATCTCCTTCATCTGCTGTGTCATCTAATAATTGGATGGTGGTGCTGGTACTATTTTGACCAGCGAGAATCGTCAAATCGGTTGTACCAGAATAGTCTGTATTATTAAAAAAGAATTCATTCAAACTAATATTAAAATTTAAATCTACTAGTACATTTTCTTCTGTAGTAATTAGAATGTCAAAGGCTTCTCCCTCCACATATTGAGTTTGAGCAATGGCCATCTGAATACCATTTTGATTGGTACCAGTTCCATCGTTTAGCTGTCGTGGAGTAGGCTCCGCAGAAGTATAAGTACCGTCATTATTACGCTGAATTGAATTGGTATTATTAGCGGATCCTTCGTTAATCTGTTGGATATCAGAAAAATTAGGATCGGCGCGAAAGATGTCGATCATATCCACATCATCTGCATCCGACGTATCATAGATTAATACATCAATTAAATTATTTATGGTAGCTAAAGTTTCATCCGGAAAATTAAAATCACTCCCTTGATAAATAGCCACGGCATCTGCTCCATTTTGAATGGTATTTTCAGGAATTAAAAATTGTGGTGTCGGACTAACTGAATTACTTCCAATCAAAAAAAGACCGTTGACATCCGTTATGTATCCATCTAAATCCAGGGTAAAATAACTTGAATTACCACCATTTTCTGAACCATTAAAAAAAACAACAACATAACCATCCAAAGGGAAATTTGGGGTGTCGGATAAAAGTTCTAAAAACTCCTCCGTATCAATACCCGGCGTATCACAATCCAATTCATTAATAACCAATTGGCTAATCGCCACCGTACTCATCATCACTGAAACTATGCAGGTAAGTATATATTTCATTTTTTTATTGCAAATGTACGGGATTTGGGATTAAGGCTAAAATGACTTTTTAGATTTTCTTAGTATATTTTCAAAAAAAAAATCAGTTCTTTTACAACTACAGCAGATTATACGGCTTTAGAAACAGATTGCACCTATCGGCTTTATATTCCAGTAGGAGCGACGGTAAGCTATTGTTCTTGTGGTGAAAATTATGGGACGCTTACAACACCATCTAATAACCTCTTATATGCATCGTCTGATCCTACATCTTATTCAACGTGTGCTTTTTAGATGAATGCGAATTAATAATTTAGGCGACCTTTCAGTAATTTGTATAAACTATGACTAGTCGTTGTAAATTTCATTAAAATACTACTTTTTAGAAAGCCTTATTTGTTGTTGAATAAGGCTTTCTTCTTTTGGGTATTTTTTAGGTTTATTAGGATACAAAAAGCCGAATATATAACGAAGTTGTTTAAAAACTCTCAAAATGCCTGCGAACTTAGAAAATTATCCAACTCATCCCCGAATCAAGTTCGGAACAGGCGTCTTTTTTATCGCCCATCCCGAAAGCTTTCGGGATACGCTCAAAAAACAGACTCCCTGCCCGATCGACGATCAGTCAGGCGGGGATTTGAATTATTTTCTTTCATTCTCGGCTTCTTTTTGAATTATTAAACAACTTCAACAACACCAGTCTATCCTGAATAAAAATAGGTTTTGAAAAGAGTTTTGAATTTTTTATTTTTTTGCTTGTTGAGCTGTTTCTACATGGGACAGCCAGCCTACCAAAAGGTAGGTGTAAACGAGCACTATCATTTTTGTATTGGCTTGTCGGGTCACACCTGGGACTAAACACGAAAAAAATAACTGTCCACAATAGAAAATAATTATGGACAGTTAAAAAATTGGTTAAGATAATTTTCAGCAGCAACTAATCTTCTATCAGAATCCGTTCCATTACTCTTTGACCAGAGTCAAGATCTGTTATCTCTAGCATATAAATACCGACGGGCATAGCATGAACATTTATCCGAGAATTATTTCGAGTATTCTTTATAGTCCTACCCTGTAAGTCAAGAAGTCTAACATTATAATCCAGATCACCATCAATATCTAGATGGATAATTTCGGTAGTAGGGTTTGGATAAACATTTATCGTTACGTTAGCTAATTCATAAACGGAGGTAACAGCATCAGATAGGTAAAAAACAATCCCTCTTTCAAAAGATCCACCACCCCAGACATAGAAATCAAGATCACCATCACCGTCCAAATCTACCGTACCACCATCCACAATAAAGCCAAATTCTGCATCAATCAAAGATTGATCAAATTCGTTCGTAGTTGAATTATATTTGAAGAATGAAACTTCACTTAAAAATGTTCCATCTGTATGAATAATTTCTGTTTCACCATTTAAATCAAAATCGGCAGCGGTCGAAAACCTATTGCCGAAAAATTGATTTGGAAGGATAGTTTCATTATACCCTGAAGCAGCTGAACTTAAAATAATTGAAGTTCTTAGATCAAGTGGATTATGACGCACAAAGTCGAAGGAGCCGTCTTGATTAAAATCAGCAGCTATCAACTCAGAATCTGTGCTTGAATCTTCAAATAGAACTTGTTCTGTAAAATTTAAAGTATCAGTTTGAGTAAAAAGTACCACCCCTTCAAAGGAGGTGTTAGCAACTACATCTAAATCGCCATCTTGATCAAAATCCAACGTGGTTATTCCATATATCGTATCAAAAAATCCTTCTTCATAAAGGGTTTGGTTAAATGTGGCAACCCCTTGGTTTAAAGTGTACAGGTCTAATCGCTCTTGAAAAGAAATCAGCATCTCAATTTGACCATCCTCATCCAGATCTACAAAATGAACAGCATCATAGTCCGAAAACGATAACTCCTCTCGCGTAAAGTTTGCTAATCCATCATTTCTGTATAAAAAACTTACATCCTCAAATGGTGCAGAACCTACAAAATCTAAATCGCCATCTTGATCAAAATCTACTACTTCAATGCTAAAGAGATAAAGTTCCGTCTCTAAATCTTGAAAAACAGGACTCGATATTCCATCTCCTAATCCAACCTTCACAGATAAATCTAAATTAGTCGCAGATGAGATAATGAAGTCAAGACTGCCATCCCCATTAAAATCCCCATGCACAATTTCATCAATATTCGGAAAATTATTATACGCATGAAAAACACTGGTAAAGGTCTGCCCATTAGCATTACTAAGCAGGGCTATCCATAAAAAAAATCCTGATAAAAATTTAAAACTTGTCGTACTTTTAGTTATCATCTTATAATTTTTTGTGTCAAATATTTTTTTTTAATAAAGAAGTGAAAATCGCCTCTAATCAACTGAATAGATTAGATTTTCAAAATTAACATTAAAAATGTTAAAGTCAAATAAGTCTAGTTTTTAAGCATCAGGGATGTTTGATTCTTAATAATATGTTCGTTCCAGATGGCCGAGCACATAACAACACCAACCTATCTTGAATAAAAATGGAATTTGAAAGAAGTTTTTGACCTTTCTACTTGTTGCTTGTTGAGCTGTTTCTACACCAGAGGTGTAAACGAGCGGCTTTTACTTTTGTGTATCATCTTGTTTTCGTTTTGTCTTGTGGGGGGTAGCGGGTATTCATATTGTTGTTTTTCTAAAAATTAAATGACCTCTTATTTTGAATAAAGGGCTACTATAAACTGACATCTCAACTATTTTGTATATCTTTTTTTTTAAACAAATACTACCATTATCGTTATATAATTTAGGTCTCTTTGATCTGATTTTTTTGCCGCATTGGAAAGTGCTTATTATTTAAGTTTAAAATTAAGAAAATTTTGTATAAGTTTTCGTTTCTACACGTGACGTGTAAAGGAGCGAGTAAAGTTGTGGTGTCATAGCGGTCACGTAAGTTATTACTCCAATGATCAAACCCATTGTTTATCAATTTTAATTCATGCTTGCTAAAACAAACTGCCATAAATATCTTATCATTCTTTCGAAATACCAGAACCTCAGATTTAGCGATAAGTTTCTACCTTGATATAATCTGGCCCAATAAAATCACTCAGCCATATTTTATCATTCCCTACAAAAAAATTAACTTGATCTTCAAAAGCTTTTTTCGCATCTATTTTCAAGATTACTGGCTTAGACTGTCTTCTCCTTCCTACTCGTTCAGCCTCTTCTATCTTTTGAGATAAATGAACATATTGACGATCCATTGGCTTCAGACCTTCTTTCAAAATTTTATCAGCAGCTTCACTTGTAGTTCCATGAAACAAAACATCTGGAGGATTTTGTTTTTCTTTATAGATTTTACCTTCAATAGAATGTCCATATTTTGCTCTGATAAACCATTCATATTTATTCTTATACTCTGGGCCAATCCTCTTTGTCTTTACCTCGTGACGTTTTTTGTCACTAAGATCAATCATCTTTAAAATATCAAAATATTGTAATGATTGCCACTCTGAGCCTTTCTCTTTTATGGCATTGATAAGTTGTTGCATATTTACCCAGCCTTCTGGATCTAATTTTAAGGTATATTTATCTGGTTCATGTCTTAAAGCATGAGAAATCAACTTACTTAGTGCTCGTCTCTTTATTAATGATTCTGATGTAATTTCTAATAAAGTTAATCGTTCCTTTTCATAAAAGGTAGATTTTACTTTGCCTTTGACATTAAGGATATATACTTTACGAGGATAAGGTTTTCCCAACGAACGATAAGAAACTACTGTTCCAATTTCAAGTTTACCTTTAGATGAAGTATATTTAACGACATCAAAAGGTTTAAATTCAGGGGATTCTGTGGGTATGAAACAATTTGGAGATATCCTTATTTCGATAGATGAGAATTTAATCTTTAAAAATTTTCCATCGATACCAATGCATTTATGCAATTGACTTTTAAATGGATAATTATTCCATATAGAAATATCATCTGGGTGAAAACATGAGTTAGACTTATATATAACGCCCCATCTATTAAGATATTCAATTTGCATAAGGTAAATCATTATTAAAAACATTATTCCAATCTCCGGTTGCTGTATTGTTCGCTTGAAACCTACTCTTGAATATATCCTTAACTTGGTCTAAATGTGCTGCATCAGGTTTAAAATGACCAGATATTCTATTAATCTCAACTATTTTTCCATGTTGGAATTTTATCATCCCAGCACACAATACATTAGGGTTTATCTGGCCTACTTGTTCCCCTCCAATTACACCTCCATCCACTAGTGTTGGATGAGCAAAACCTGAATTACCTCCTCTACCTCCAATTCTAATGACTCCATCAAGATCAACAATATACATAAGCCCTTCTCCATCAACATGAATTGGTTGGTTAGTATCAATTCTTTTTAATTTTCCAGTAGGAGTAGAAGTAATATTGCTAGGTTCATATTTATACTGAGTGTTATTATAAACATACCTATTTGAAGTTGGAGTTGTAAAAAGAGGATCTTTGGTATTATTTAGTAAATCTGGTCTATGCTTATCTCCCGCAAACATATCCAATTCAACCTCTTTGTTATTAGGAGAATTTTTCCTTATTATAGGAAAACCTTCCTCATAATATTTAGATATAATTGGAAAATTATCTACTTTATCATAAAAATCTGGATTTTTATTACCAGCAGTTTTAAATTTAGAAAATAAGTCATCACTCCAATTTTTGGTGTTAAATAACACTTGAGTATTTACTCTTAAATTTGGCATATTAAACAATTCTTCCCACGATCTAAACCACCGCTGTACTCCCTCAAAAATATCATCACCAAGTTGGATAGTAATCCCAAATTTCACTAACACCTCTTCAAACTCACTCACTGCCATGTTTACAAGGTTAGTACTTCCGTATTTACTAACCAAATATTTTTTGGTGAAATTATCATAGGCACTACCAATTTTCTTAATAATAAGACTAAAGGCTGCACCTGCTGCCAATCCTTGTCCAAAATTAAGCAATGCAGTGCTAATAGTAAAATTATCGGTCGTTAAAACATAGGTGGCTGTCTGGGCAAGCGCCGAAATTACAACTTGTTTGACTTGACTTGTCATACCCCCAGTTATTGCCCCTTCTGCTGCCCACACTGCTAAGTGCCAACCTGTAATATTTGCACTCCATAGTGCTTCTGACCACGTACATTGATCATCATGACCTAAATATTTCGTAATAAATACCTCAATCACTACATTCACACCAACATTAATACTAGCATACATTGCCCTTTTTAAAAGTGCCTGACCTATTTTAGCTGCGATGACTGGTAAAATAAATTCCTCCTGCCCTACATTACTTGGGCGGTTTGGGTCATCAGGCACGCTGTTGATTCCTTGCACAGGTGCATATTCTACCCGTAATCTAGATAAGATAATAGGGGGAACACCTACTTCTACATCCACCACTACAATTTCTTCATAGTAAGCACTTGGTTCAGCATTTATTGTTGAATTGATCGGTGGAAGGCTTGTTACATTGTCGTTTACAAATGTTCCTTGTAATTTTTGGGTAATGGAATCATAAGATGATGTGGTAATGTGTAACACTTTTACATTAAAAGTGATTGTATCGTTAGAATTATAATTAGCATTCGCAATTCCTTCAAGATCTTGGGTAAGGTTCTGAGTTTCTGATATTAACTGGTTAACAAAACCATCTTCTTGTATTCTAACATCAAAAGATATTTGAAGATCAGATTTTATATAGTTATACTCATAATTTTCTAATTGAATATTTTCTATATTAGTAAACTCAACAAATTGAGATGCAGGATGGATAAAATTATTTGATAAATCAGATGCGATTTTTCTATTAGACAAAACAGCATCACAGGTAATATTCTCTGTTCCTACACAACAATTAAACAAATGATTTACGCGTGAAGTAAACTCTAGCATCCCTGCAATTTCTGCCTCATCATAAGTACTCGGATTTTTCCCATTTTGCTCATAAATGTTCTGTGTAGCACTATTTACATATATTTCTAAAACATCCTGAATATCTTCACTTACGCAAGGATAATTTGGATTCATCCGAGGCAATTCAATTTCAATATGAATTTTTGAATATACTCCGTCTTTACTTGTTTCTTTAGCAAACAGCAGATAATACGTACTTTCCTGTGAGGATAATAGTTTTGCTTGTTCAATAGCTGGAGTATACCCGTCTATGTATGCTTCATTATGCAAATAAAATCCAAAATCAAACACCTTAAACTGACTTTGATATTCCTCCGGCAACACATCAATAATTTCCTGTGCCGCAGCCTCCAACTGAGTCTGGTACGGTGAGCGATCAAAACCAGAAGCATCACTCAAATTAACATAATAAGGTCCTTGTCCCAATAACATGCTGGCAGAGAAAAGGAAAAAGACAATAGAGCTAATATATTTTTTCATCTTAATAATTTTTTGCTTTTAATAAATCTTCTTCTACAACACCGGCACCCTCACCATCTTCACCTCACTCATCTCCGAAAATCCACCACCGTGGTGTCTCGCTAGAATCCGATAAAAATAGCGTCGTCCCGCTTTGACATCCGTATCTTCAAAAATTAGATCGGTGAGGCTATTGGCAGGTACCGTTTGATAAAGCATCATCTCGCTCCCCGCCGTACTCCGAAAAATCTGATAGTCACGTACACCCGTGGGCGTATATTCCCAAGAGATATCTACGCGGGCAATTAGGCTATCAGACCAGAGATTCATTTTTCGTAATTGGAGGGTTTGGTAAATCACCCCGAGATCGGCATTTGGTTTTTTAAATGCTTCAAATTCGTCGGGCGTGATGACATGGTAGATAAAAATTTGTTCGAGTAGTTCCATATTTCGGGTGCCTTCATCTTCATATTCAAAAAGATAGGCTTCGAGGGCGTCATATCCGTTTTGGTTTTCCACATTACCAGGGGCAACACAACGTGGGCTGAGACTGACGGCTTCGATATTTCCTCGTACACCACTGGTGTAGGGACGGATCTTGATCAGCTGGGAAGCAGATCCGTTTTCATAGAGATCAAAGGCCGCTAATCGATACTGGTAAGTACCTGGATCGAGTAGGGTCGAATCTAAGTAATTCGTTACCGAGGAGCTGTCGCCGATTAAAATGGCTTTGTAATTTTCTTCCTCTTCTGGAGTGATTGTGAGTACTGTTTCCCAACTGGTAAGGTTGATATTTTTACGTTGTAGTTCGTGGCGCGCCACGTCGTCGCTTCCGCTAAGAGCCCAGCCTATTTCGATCCCAGCAGGGGTTGGATTGGCTTTATAGAGGACGGGTTGAGAAGGAGGAATGATGTCGGGCCGAGCGATGGCAAGCACCGAGGAAAAGTCGGAGTAATTGTCGTGACCATCTCCCGCCGCTATTTTTAGGTAGAGGCTATCTACTGCAAAAGTTGGGTCGATTTCGTGAACAAAGGTCTCAGAGGTTACCTGTTGGGGCGTGATAATGGTATAATTCGCATTACGATTATTAGCTGCGAATATTCGGTATCCTTGAATATCAGGTTCTGTATTTTTATCCCAAGTTAGTATAAGCGTTTCTTTGGTGACAAATTCTCCCTCAAATCCAGAAGGAATGGCAGGAGGAATTGAATCTACTCGCTGAAAGAGTTCGGGAGTAGATAGATAGCTATGATTGTTTTCATCAATTACTTCCAACCGGTAATAGGCAGAAGGAAGAAAGTTGCGATCACCAAAAGACCTAGCATGGCTAGGACGTAGAGCAGTATTCAACTTTATATATCCTTCCGTAGGCTTTTCAGAACGAAGAATATTAAATCCAGCAATGCGACTCGAAATACTATCAGGAATCATATCTGTCCAAACAAGGGCATTTCTATCTGATCTTTCTCTTATTCGCTTAAACTTCGGCTGAAAATTTGGAATCCGTCCCGGACGTCCTTTTATCTGAATGGTATCCGAAGGAGGACCTAATACACAGAACGGTGTTTTACCTCTTACTCGGTAGCTATAGATGGTGGTATTGTTATCAAGACTATCTTGGTAAAAAGAAAATTCTGGATCTTCTTCTTCGGAAGAGAAAAGAAAGGGAAGATCATTGACGGACTGATAATTGATTCCATCGGTCGAACGTTCGAGGATATAGTTGGAATATTCTTGTTCTGTCTGTTTAATATTCCAAGTCAACATAGCTTGGTGATCTTCTCCTACTCCTGAAAGCTCTATTGGTGCTGTCAAGACTGGTATACTATCTGAATTGGCTAAAAAAGCAGTAACTAGATCTGGGTTTCCATTAATAGAGATTCGGTAGAGGTATTCTCTCCCCGCCACCACATTGTTGTCTTCTAAAGCATTGGCTAGTCCTTTCGCCACTTCAAAATCTTGATCAGCCGCATATAAACCAAAGATAAAACGCGTATTCTTATCTTCCTGATAGTTGACGGCATCTGAAAGATTAGGATTAGCAGGTAGTGCAGCTCCAGGATCGTAGAGTACCCCTTTGGCTAGCTGGGCAAAATTATTAGTGCTAGGAAATTGGCTATTCCATTGGGCTTCCGTGAGCGGAAACAAACTGTTCGTTAAAATGATTTTGCTATTGTAGAGATCCTGCTGGTCCTGTCTAACACCATTAATCGAATAGATATACCGTTCGACCTGATAACCTTGTGTATTTCCCAAGACCCAAGTGTCATAATCCATAGGTAACCATCGGATTAAAATCTTATTGCCATCCGTAGTAGACAAAGACTCTAGCTTCTTTCCCGTGGAAGATTGTGCTTGTGCAACCATTATTGCAAACAAACAACTAATGAAAATTAAAATATATTTTAACATAATTATTGTTTAATAAGTAATTCCGTAAGGGGAATATTTTTATAAAAATTTTAAAACAAAAAACAAAGTTTATTGTCCGGTCCCTCCTGTTCCTGTGTCTTGAAAAATAAAATCATAAGTAACTTGTGTATTAAAGCTGCTACTATTATTTTGATGAGGTAGTTTGTAATACAGATGTACAGGGTATGTTCCCTCGGTAGCTTCGTATTCAAGTGCGTTATGAAAAAGCCATTGGACTACGTTTTCTCCATAAGCGGAACACATACTACCAAATGGGTAATCGCTGCAAAAACTATCATTAGGACCAAGAAGAAGACCTCCGCCAATTGGTGGAAAGGTTAATTCACAAGCTCTAAGTTGACTTTGTACTGCCGACATATCTAATATCAGTTTATCTTTTGAATATTGAAATTGCTGGAGTGGAACTACTGCTGGAAGATTATTCAGAAATGCTTCTTGGCTATATAATTCTAAAGGATTATCGAAATCGTTTATTAATGCCGTTGCTTCTGGTCCGCCCTGATTCCACACTACATCATTATAGTCAATTCGCTCTGGACAACCAGGAGGCACATTAAGAGGAGTATAACCAGTAATGTCAGTATAAAATGAACCAGCGAGGTTCAACTGTGGATTATTGGTACCAGGTGCAATCCATATCAGCTGACGCAAACCTCTTGCAGCCCTACCTTTTAATTCTATTTCATCAAATGCCTCATTTCCAATATTTCTAGAAAACCAATTACCAGTGTGAGTTAAAACATCCTCCATTTTTTCTGTAAAGGTGTTATACTTACTTACTCTAAAGTAATTGGTATATATAATTTGCTCAGAAGTACTAATAACCACAGGTTCAGTTGTTCCAGCTGCAGATGGACTTACGATTGGACTACTGCCTCCTAAGGCCCTAACAAGTAGACTACTTGAATTTAATGGACGAGTACCTGCTGTCGGTTCAATGTGTACAGCTGAAAGAGGAATGGTCTCATGATGGGTATAATGGACCAGTTCCATTTTATAACCTTTATCATTTTCTAGCAAGTCAGTACCCATCACGAAGTCTATCCTATTTTCTAGATAATTATAAGAAACAGGGACAAGCGTTTCGTTATCTTCGTTATCAGTAAATCGAATATAAGTATCCTCTTCTAACATATTGTTGATTGCAGGTTGGAGGGCCCGCATCTTTAAATATCCACTATATTCAGATATTCCAAGTTCTTGGCTTCCGACATTTTCTGCTGGATAAAAATTATTCATTCCATTGGCTGGATAGACATATTCAACATTTGTCTCAGGAATAATTTCCATATCGGGAGCCGTCACAAAAATGGTCGTATCTGACTGCACCCCAATCACGTCTCCACCTTCTTTAACTGCTACATCAATAATTGCTGTGATCGTTGTTTCTCCAGGGAAGAAGGATTTTGGTTCTAAGACAATCTGATTATTATTATAATCAATTTCATAAAAATGATCTAATTCGATTCCTTGGTCGGTGGTAATTTCATGTCTGATTACTTCTACGTTATACCTTTTAATTTCACCATCTAAGGTCGTTACTTCTACATAAGTAAGAGGATGAGGTTTAACGTTGTAAGGAGCTGTGATTTTAGCATTCGTTTCTATACTTTCCCCACCATTCGTTGGATCTATGTAAGGTATTATATCGATTCCAATTGCATCATTGGGATCATTAGAGACCAAGGTACAGTCATTCCCTAATTTAAGACTAAGACTCTTGTTAAACTTAACAGGTCCTATCTTGACTCTTACACCAACTGTAGCCTGAGCAAAAAATGGATTAGGTAATCGAGCTTGCAAAACTGCCGCTATTCCTGCCCTTAAGATGGGGGCTCCAAACACTCTTACCTCCCCTTGAACGAAAGCCCAAATTTGTCCAGTTGCATACCAACCGTCAATTCCCACAACATCTCCTAATTCACCATTACTTTGTAGACACCGAAGATTATTATATTTGCGAAGCGATATATCAAAACCCGCACCGGCCTCTACTGATCCACTGACTAGACTTCCCGAACCTACTTGAATACCTACCGTGATGGCGGCTCCAAAAACAAAGCCACCTCCAGATTGTCGTAAACTACTATTGTCATTTACTTTATAGGCAATCTCTTTTACATTATCAGGTAGATCAGGCATCGGTGGCACGTTCGTTCCGATATCCAAATAAGCAGTAACTCCAGCTTGAATAAAAGGTAAATTTAAATTGATATTAGCGGGTTCATCAGGTGTTCCAATATAAATAAACCATTCCTTATCACTAAAATGAACACGTGCATCTATCATCTTTCCATCACCCGCCGCTCCTACAAGAATACCTGCATTGAGATAAGCCACTAAACTTCCGTCTAAGGAGAATTTTTGATTATTTGCTTGATTAGCAAAATTAATATTCAAATCGATATAAGCAGATAGGGGTGCAACAACTGCAGGCCTAGTACCATTTGGGATATCATCCCCATCGGTAACCCCTGGCTGAATACCAAGGTCTACTCCTTTCAAAAAGTGACCACTCCCAAAAAAGCTAATTTGATTAATCCCACCCCCATCGAAAAACTCAAAAGACATTCCCGCAGTTCCATTAAAAATATTCTCTTGTAAGGTAGCCATCGTTACCACGGCTTTGAGTCCCAATGAAGCGTTTTCATTTGGTGTGTATAAAGTACCAGATAAAGATTGTCCAAGAGCAGGTAATGGAATATTTGCTCCATTCTCGGGAGCGTTTGCTAAGTCTGTGTGGGTTTGTGTCAAATTCATATTATTAGACACTCCTCCTCCGAATCCAGTAAACTTCATTACTCCGATTGTTGGAGATGCATTACCTAACTTAACCATCGCATCTACAAAGAAATATTTATACTCCCCATTAACTCCATCCACTTTACCAAATTGAGCAACCGCATCTACTCCGATTCCTGTTTTTTCTAATTCAAGAAATAAAGAACCTCTAAAGCCTTCTCCAAAACCAGTCGGAGTATCAGGATTATCATCATACCAGAAAACCTCACCATCTAGTCTTTTTACTCCTGGACATTGCCCTTTTACATTTAACCGCTCCAACTCAATCCGATCAAAATCCCAACTTTGCCGATGGGTAGTAGCATTTGTTTCCATTTTTCCAATAATTCTAGAAACTCCTCTTCCTGCAAAGCTGATTTTATCATCATCTGAAAAACTTACTTCAAGATCTAACTTTAGACCCGCTTCATCTTGACCAAGGTGATTTCCTCCTAATGGTTCAATACCCATTAACTTTAATCCAAAACCATTGAAAGAGATTCCAGCTAAAGCAGCTCCAGGTTCAGCAGACTCGATTCCCCAGGTACCCGCATTAAAATGTGTGGGTTTGTTAGAAATTTCTAGTCCTTGAAAGGTAACGGTTGGTAAGCCTACAGAAAAGGCGGCATTATCATTCGCTCCTGTATTGATTTCCATGTTTCCATGTAGGGTAGCCACCGCAGTAAATTCCCCCTCTACATAAGAAACATCAATGGCACTATTCTCTTCTAAAGTAACAGAGGCTACGAAAACATCTGCAGTTAAATCACTTTGAGTAGTGATTGAAAAATGGTATTCATTATCAGGATATATGGCAGCTCGGTAGACAAGATTTTCTTCAAAAATGGGCACATTGACTTCCCCCCCCATGCCAGCACCTGCGTACTGGTTGTTTAATATTTTGAGATGAAAATTATTGATTGAGAATGGCCATCCTCCAAGATTTCCGTCGTCAATCGTAATTAAATTTGTTACGCTAAGTCCACCACTAAATCCGTTGCCATCAATCAAGACATTGGTTGCACTGGCCATAATGGGTTCACTCCCACTAGAAAAATTATTGGGAAATCGGACAGATAAGGTATCAATAAAAACTCCTTTCCATAGATCATCCATTCGCACACCATCATAATAGGGAGAAGCGAATCCTTCGGGCGGTTCAAAATCAGCGGTACTTGAACTACTAAAATCCAGAATCACATCAGAAAACTGCCATTTGATATCTTCGTATTTGGTAACAGCAAATGGAGTACCCCCATCCAGCGTTAAATTAAATTCCAACCACGAATCTATCTCGGTTATAATATTAAATCTATATCTCGCTTCTTCGTCAGCAACTGGCTCCAAGGTGCCTGGATCAAGTGGCGTGATAAAATTACGACAGAATTCAATTCCGGCATCGACGCCCATGCGAGAAAAGCCCTCACAATCCCACTCTACAAATGTTTCACCCGATGGATTGAGAATAAACATCGCAGAATTATTTAGTCTGATTTGTACTTCGGATTCTAGGCTCAACCTGGACTCACCCTGTAATCCAGTAGGGCCAAAACCGATGTTGAGCCCTTTGAAAATAATCCGTTTTCCAGATTCAGGATCTGTAATGATCAGAAAAGCATTTACTCTAGCTCCAGTGGTAGAAAAAACAATTTGATCTAAATAAATCGTGTAGGTTTTATTACTCACTGTTTTATCTACAATGATAGGCATTAGTTGAGGAGCGTTTTCTGAGACAACTAGGCTCTGTTTTTTTGCCAACTCTTCTAAATAATAAGCACGATCAACTCCATTTATTTTTTGGTGACCTTGACGAAAAAGGAAGGAAGCGTCTTCCAAAGTAAATGCTTCGTCAAAAGCCATATTGGGTTCGATACTGGCAATATCGTGATACGTTCCACGCTGATTAAAATCAAAAATAGATTCTATTTTATTTTGCAAAAGGTCTTCCTGCTGGACAGCGTTATCGACAAATAAATTGTGATAAGAATGGTCTAGCCCACTATGGTCCATCATGTATTGTCCAATTTCACCAGCGAGCCAGTTCTGAAATTCCTCCGATTCACCAGGCTGATCGTCAGCTTCCCCTTTCATTAAGTTTAACATGTATTCAGACCAGTTTTCTATTTTTGTTAGGGTAGCTGTAACGAAAGGGTCTTTTTGAGCTTGCTCATTCAAAAAATTCAGTGTTTGAATATAAGCTCTTAAAGCATAGGCTTGTTTGTCACAATCATATAAATCAATATGTTTTTTTTCTAACAATACCGCTTTGGGGTCTCGAGTACTAATATTGATTGGAAGTGGTTGAGGTCGCTCTGTAAAATGGAGATGCATGTCATCGTTTATATACTTATTACCTTCACCAAAAACAAAAACAGGATCATACCCTAACCCTTCGGGTCCGTTGTTTAGATCTTCAATTTCGCCACGAATCTGCGGGCAGCCTAAACTAGTTAGCAGCGTTTGATTTTCTGCAATCAGTAAATTTATAATGGTAGTTATTTCAGTGGGTAAATTGCTCGCAATATTTTCGGCAAATTCTTCTGCTTCTGGATTAGGTCCACAAGTAATATCACAGGGTTCATTAGCCTCCGTCAATCCTTCGATACTACAACCACATTGATTGTAAGGCGTTCCATCTTGATAGTTTCCATTCATATCGAATCCGTTAGGATCAAAATTGGTCCCCGTTTCGCTATGTACTGCGGTGGTGGGATCGAAGCCACGAGGATTGAGTCCATTTTCGTCTACTCCGCCATTTTCGTATCCAGGAGTCTCGGCCGGAGGGAGACAAATCTCTCCTCCAATATTAACAATATCCGTATCTGGGTTGAAATTAGGATAATTCTCGGGATCATCACCTTGAGCAATTACATCACCTGAAGTAATTTCTCTTTTGTCATTAACATGAACATCAAAAAATTCTACTGATACCACTTTACGGTCAAAGGGCAGCGGAATAACCCCAGTTCCTGAGAACATTCCATTATCTCCACCTTCAGGAGGAGTAACAGTTTCTAGTAAAATGGGAAATCCACCAATAAAAAAGATATCTCCTGGTGCAGCTGAGGACAAATCAGTATTTCCTTCAGGCGTCTTATATTCATAATCGTCTCCACAATTATAGGAGGGAAGATCGATTGGAAGTTGTTCTTCTTCATCGATCTCTTCCACCATTATGATGGGAATAAATTCGCTACAAGTATTATCGCCAATCAGTACTTGAACTACATAATAGCCTCCTTCTAAGTCTGCAGGCTCGTGAATCGCTGTCCAGTTTCGAATATCAAAATCAGGTTCCGTACTATCAATAATATAGTCTACTTCCCGTCGAATTTGGTTGCCTGAATTACTTCGCCAGAAGAGTCTTAGGGTAATTTGATCTGTGGTATTTAAATCTAAAAAATCCTGAAACTCATAAGTTGTCACATTCAAATAAACCGAGAGAACATCGCTTCCCATTTGATATCCTTCTATCCAATTAGCAATATCGCTGGTAACACTGGCACACCAATCTTTATCTAATTTAAGGTCAACTGCTAAAGAGTCTTTAGCTTCTACCTGATGGAAAAAAGCAATATTAAGTAGGAAAAAAAATAAGAATTTCTTCATGATAAATATTTAAAAGGAGGAAAATTAAATACGTTGTGCGTTAGCATTAAACGTCTGCTTATTTATTAAAAATGATTCTTCTGCTAGAAATCACGCTATCGCCTTCGTGAATGTTTACCTGATAAACTCCGTTTACTAATCCAGCCGGAGCTTTGATGGTAAACGAATTTTCTCCAGGTAAAAGAACATGAGATTCGATTAAGATTTCTTGGTTGAGCAGATTGAGGAGTTTGATCTGAATTGGACGTTCTTGATCAAATTTAGAATCAATATTCACAAAAAATTGCCGATTAAAAGGGTTTGGAAATATCTCTGTTACGAACTCAGAAATATCATTTCTGTGGGTAGCTATTAATTCTAAATTAGACTCACTACATAAATTTTCGATATATGCTTGGTTGGTAGTATTGTTTGGATAACCAGGCGATCCTGCTCCATCTTCAACGTTATGAAAGGTATAATTTATCTGATCCCGATAATTGGAACCATTGAATAAGAATATTTTATTTTCTCCACTGGTCGAAAGTAGATGAAGTTCATCAGGTCCACCGTGAATCAAATCTATGTTACCAAAACTAATTCCATGACAGTAAGTGCCGTTCGGGTAACGAACTTGAACTCCGTCCGCAAATGCACTAGCGCTGATGGACTTCCAAATAGGATGATTACTGGCTACCTGAAGAGTTCCATTATCTTTACGATAATCATTTGGATTGTTAAGATTGGGAAAACCATAGTAATTCTTAAAGAGCGAATGAGATAAAGGCAAAACATAAACACGATCATTATCATCATCAAAAGGATCATCCGACAAGGCAATAGTTTCTATCTTAGCTTCATCATTGTAAATAAGGATCAGAGCACCTACTGGAACGGACTGCCATATTTGATGATTTGAAAAACGGATGTGTCCTTTTGAAAAACCATATATATTTTGATCATTCGTTGAGAAAATACCATTGTTATCATCAATGATAAAATCTCGAAGATCGACGGTTTCACAATTTTCTTTTCCAGTAACCAGTAGTTCTAAATATTCTTCTCCGCTGGTTGGACCTTTTCCAAATTCATTTATAACTAGCAGTGCATCTTTAGCCTCAACTGCTATACTTCCAATAGGTTGTTCTATAGAAGTTTTACCTACTTTAGAACATTTGGGATCGGACATAACCGTATAACAGTAGTTGCTTTGACACTCGCTATTTCCTCCATTGGTACCAGAAGTTATTGTAACACAATATGATCCAGGAGCAAGGTCTCCTATTGATGTTCCAGTAGCTCCATTAGACCATGAATAATTATATGTTAGACCAAATTCTGAATTCAGAACAATGCTTCCTAGCGTTCCTCCTTTACAATAATCAACAATACTAGGAGAAAAATTATCGAGGCTCAGATAGCATCCCGCACCAGAAAGTTGTGTAGATAAATCAATTACACATCCATCGGGTAGCGTAATTGTTATACTGTAAAATCCAGGACAAAGTCCTGTGAGATGTTTACTTCCTGTTTCTCCGGTATTCCACTCATAATCAAACGCTTCAACATCTTCATACAACAATCGTACTTCTCCATTGCAGGCACTATTTGTAGCACCTGTATCAACTAAGCCAAATCGTTGCGACCAACCCTGTTGAAACAAAAACATTATAAATATAAAAATAAAAAAACGTTTTAGATCATACATAATGTGACAGATTATATTTTATCAATTCAATTAAAACATAGAAACTCTATAAGCAAGTAAACGCTACAAGTTTACTTAACATCCAAACAGTTTAATTTACGACTTACTATATACGCAAGATTATACTGAATCAAACCAGTGATATCTCTCTTTATGGGATAACAATTCCAAGGCATGTCTGTCAAACAGGCATACGAGACTAATATTTAATGACATTAGTTTATTTTTTTTCGCAATAGTTTTTATTACAAAAAATTTCCTCTCTTTGGTATTTAATTTTATATGGAATGAAAAACCTAAATGAACGAAAATTATTTTATGGTTCCTTAAAAAAAAGCATTTATGGCGGTGTATTCAAACATATTAAATACTTCTCATAAAAAAAGTTATCGGACGTAAAACATTGAAAAACAATGTAACTTTAACATTCCATCTAATCTCTCAACCTTATAATTTCATTATTTATTTATAAAAATAAATCTATACTGTTATAATTTTATTATTCTTTACCATCTAAAGAATTCATATTCTAAGTATCGACCTATTGTAGGTGATCCATTTAAAGAAAAAACAATAATCATGTTAAGTAAACACTTTTCAACAACAATATTAATAACCAGTTATTGAATTATAAGATTTGCTTAAAAACGTTCTTTCTGATTCTTGAAACTACTACAATAATCTGCTTCTATCAACCTATAATGAGGGAGTGTTCGTTTTTAAGTGGTCAATGAAGCTTATAAATGAGGGAGTGAATATGGTAGTTCCATAATAGTAATTGAATATAATGTCAAAAAAACGCTGGGAGAGATTTGCGAGCTAATATTTTTTCTTCTTAAAACCAATTTGTTTGCAGGAAGATTACTCGACACCTATTTTTATAGCTGTAAATTCGCCTAAAAACAATTCCAGCCGTTCCTAGTATTCTAAAGATAATATCTTTATTTTTGCCCCGATAAGACGTACCTGTCTATCCTACCCTACCAAATTCTACCTACCCTAATTAAGTGTATCCTTTAAAAATAAAGAACGTACTATTAATAAGACCGCACAAGTCTTATAACTAAAAAAGACATTATGGAATACCAGCACCGACGTTTTACAAAAATCATGGTCGCCAATCGAGGCGAAATTGCGATTCGTATTTTACGAGCTGCCTCTGAATTGAAGCTCCGCACCGTGGCCATCTACACCTATGAAGATCGGTATTCGCTACATCGTTACAAAGCGGATGAGGCGTATCAGGTTGGTGCCAACGATGAACCACTCAAGCCTTACCTGAATATTGACGAGATCATTAAAGTGGCCAAAGAAAATGGCGTAGAAGCTATCCATCCTGGCTATGGCTTTTTATCAGAGAATGTCACCTTTGCTCGTAAATGTAAGGAGGCAGGCATCATCTTTATTGGACCGGAAGCCGAAGTAATGGAACGCTTGGGCGATAAAGTAGCAGCCAAAAAAATTGCAAAAGCAGCCAACGTTCCCATCATTGAGGATAGTAATAAAAAACTAACAAACGATAAGATCATTATGGCGGAAGCCAAACGAATTGGTTTTCCGGTAATGGTCAAGGCCGTAGACGGTGGCGGTGGTCGCGGAATGCGCGTCGTACGCAACGCAAAAGAACTGCTCATCGAAGCACATGAAGCTAGTGGAGAAGCTTTAACAGCTTTTGGTAATGGAACTATTTTTTTAGAAAAGTATATTGAGAATCCCAAGCATATTGAGGTGCAAATTTTGGGAGATAAGTACGGAAATATTGTCCATCTATTCGAGCGAGATTGCTCGGTGCAACGTCGCTTTCAGAAAGTAGTGGAGGTCGCTCCTGCGCTAGGTTTGGCACAAAAAACCAAAGACGCACTTTACGAATACGCTTTACGCATTACCCGTCACGTTGACTATACACATGCGGGTACCGTGGAATTTTTGGTAGACAAAGACGAGAACATTTATTTTATTGAAGTCAATCCACGGATTCAAGTAGAGCATACGATCACGGAAGAAGTAACGGGAATTGACATCGTGCGTAGTCAGATTTTAATTGCAATGGGCTATGAGTTATCACACGAAACTATTTTTATCCGCAGCCAAGAAGATGTGACTTGTGAAGGCTTTGCCATTCAATGTCGAATTACGACCGAAGATCCTTCGTTGGATTTTAAACCAGATTACGGCACGCTGATCGCGTATCGGAGTGCAGGTGGATTCGGAATTCGTTTGGATGCAGGTAGCGCTTATCAAGGTTCGGTGATCTCTCCTTTCTTTGATAGTTTATTGGTAAAAGTAACCGCTTGGGGACGAACCCAACAGGGTGCGGCCGAGCGATTACGACGAGCCTTGACTGAATTTCGAGTGCGTGGAGTTAAGACGAATATTGGTTTTTTAATTAACCTTTTAGAAAATGATACTTTTAAAAATGGTCAAGCCACCGTTTCTTTTATTAAGGATCATCCAAAATTATTGGTCGAGCCTCGTTTTCGAGACCGAGGAACCAAGACTTTAAAGTATTTGGCCGAAGTCATTGTCAATGGAAATAAGGATGTAAAATATGTGGACCCTAATAAGCAGTTCCGCGAACCGATCGTTCCTTCTTTTAATCCATTAGAAAAAATCCCCGATGGCACCAAACAAAAACTGGATAAATTAGGTCCTGAAAAATTTGCCGCATGGCTTAAAAAAGAAAAGAAAATTCACTACACAGATACTACTTTCCGAGATGCCCATCAGTCTTTACTCGCAACACGGGTTCGTTCCTTGGACATGCTAAACGTTGCGGAAAGTTATGCTCGTAAGCATGGTTCCGATCTTTTTTCAATGGAAGTTTGGGGTGGTGCTACTTTTGATGTATCGCTTCGATTTTTAAAAGAATGTCCTTGGAAGCGATTGGAAATGTTGCGGAAAGCGATGCCGAATGTCTTATTACAAATGTTATTGCGTGGATCAAACGGTGTGGGTTATAAAGCCTATCCAGATAATTTGATTGAGCAATTTATCGAAACCAGTGCCGAGTCGGGTATTGATGTTTTTAGAATTTTTGATTCCCTCAATTGGGTTAAGGGCATGGAAACAAGTATCAAAGCCGTAAGAAAGAGAACCAATTCGATCGCGGAAGCTTGTATCTGTTACACGGATGATGTAATGAATCCAAAAAACAAAAAATTCGATTTAAAATATTATATCACATTAGCTAAGCAACTGGAAAATGCCGGAGCCCATATCATCGGTATTAAAGATATGGCAGGATTATTAAAACCGGATGCCGCTACCCTATTAATTAAAGCATTAAAATCAGCCACCAAATTACCGTTACATCTACATACCCATGATACTTCTTCCATTCAATCTGCCACCTATTTACGCGCGGTAGAAGCAGGAGTCGATGTAGTCGATGTGGCACTAAGTTCGATGTCTGGTTTAACTTCGCAGCCCAACTTTAATTCCGTGGTGGCCATGCTAGAAAACAGCAAACGAGCCAACCCAATCAATCTACCGTCTCTGAATGAGTTCGCCAATTATTGGGAAACAACCCGAGCCTATTATTATCCTTTTGAGACAGAATTAAAAGCGGGTACTGCCGAGGTCTACGACCACGAAATTCCGGGTGGACAATATTCTAATCTTCGACCTCAAGCACGAGGACTCGGATTGGAAGATCAGTTTGAAACCATCAAAGAAAATTACCGAGTTGTCAATGAATTGTTGGGCGGTATTGTCAAAGTAACGCCTTCCTCCAAAGTAGTGGGAGATATGGCAATGTTTATGACCGCTAATGGATTGACCAAAGAAGATATTCTGACCAGGGGCGGTTCGCTTTCTTTTCCAGATAGTATCAAAAATTTGATGCGTGGAGATTTGGGACAAATCAAAGGCGGCTTTCCAAAAAAATTACAGGCATTAATTTTAAAAAACGAAAAGCCTTATAAAAACAAACCGAATGCGCATTTAAAACCTATTGATTTTAAGAAAGCGTATAAAGCGTTTAAACGAAAATTTGGGCGGTTCGTCCACTTTAAAGATTTTCTTTCTTACCAACTTTATCCAACGGTATTTACAAACTACCAAGAACATTTCGAAGCATTCGGAACCGTCCGAACCATTCCAACTCCAGCATTTTTCTATGGTTTAAAACCAAACGAAGAAATCCTCATTGAGATTGATAAAGGAAAAAGAATCCTCGTTCAGTTTATGAATATGAGTGAACCGGACGAAGCAGGTATGCGGATTGTCCTATTTAAATTAAATGGTCAAACTCGCTCAATTGTACTGAAAGATGATTCCGTCAAATCACTCGTAGCAGCGCATAAAAAAGTAGAACACGATCAGCATATTGGCGCTTCACTACAAGGAAATCTATCTAAAATTCTAGTAAAAAAAGGAGATGTTGTCAAAGCCAATACGCCACTGTTTATTGTAGAAGCCATGAAAATGGAGAGTACGATTACTTCGCCTCACGCAGGAAAAGTGACGGCGGTTTATTTGACGGAAAAGACGATTGTGGAGGCGGATGATGCGGTGGTGAAGGTGGAGTGATTTTTTGAATGGTTGAATGGTTGAATGGTTGCGGTGCGACATAAAGGTTTGACTAGTCAAACGACAAAAAGTTGTGGCTAATCTAAAAAGTTCATTGACATAAATTTAGATTGTAAAGATTCTGTTCAGAGAATCTAGGGTCAGG
>CALFWZ010000168.1 GCA_937928405.1 uncultured Saprospiraceae bacterium | reverse complement strand
ACTTGCAACTCCTGATAAATATTCTTTAGCAATTTTTCTTTTTAAATGGACCGGATAACGGTTGTATTGCCGAGTCCGCTTCTTTGGTCTTGTCACAATTTTACGTATTTTGGTGACAACCTATACTGGTCCAATACATTTAAATGTTTTTTTTGTAAAATGAAAGATTCTCTTAGGAGCTTATCAAAAAAAAGCGGTTTTAGGTTTACTATACTTTAAAAGTTTAGTAAACCTAAAGCACCTATTTCTCCCCAGATTTTGTCTCTTCTTTTTTCATTGCCGGATTAAAAATATAATCTAGCGGTCGTCCATCAACATGGCCTGGAATCGTAAGGTTGAGCACACGAGCCAAAGTAGGCGCAATATCTACGACCCCAGCAGATTGGTCGAAAGGTCGGGATTTTACTTGAGGTCCCATAAAAATCACAGGAACATTGGTATCATAATTATAAACAGTACCATGACTCGTTCCGTTAGCCCTACCACCTACGAGTGCATATTCTACGAAACGAATTTTCATTTCCACTCCTCGATCCGGGCGATAGTTGTTTCGGAAAAAACTGATATCTGGTTTAGTACTTGTCGTCAAAAGCAATTCTTCTGGGAGATAGACGTTAGCGACAAAAGGTAAAGTATCGACGGCATTCGCCACCTTTCTTTGTAAATCTTTTTCCGTAATACCAAGACCTGCCGCTTCCGCGTAATCAAGTGCGAATCCTTGATAATTGGCAATTTTAATGAATTCATTTTTTAGTCCTAATGCTCGTTGGAGACGCACTTCGATCGAATCGATCATGACACTGTATTCACGGGAAGTAATCCTTTGCGCATCGATTCCTCTACGAACCAATTCTTCCGGAATAGGAACGACTCCATGATCTGCGGAGAGTGCTACATAGTAATTTTCTTTACCAATTCGTTCATCGAGGTAGGCGAAAAAATTTCCAAGGTATTGATCGAGACGCAAGTAATAATCTTGTACTTCTTGGCTATAAGGTCCGTACTGGTGACCAATTTTATCAGCAACAGAACAACCCACAAAAAGCATATCAGGAATTTCGTCCATTCCCAATTTTTCATTTTCAATAATCGCTTTCGCAAATTCGAGGGTATAGGCGTCACCCAAGGGGCTATTCCAAAGAAGCATTCCTTTCCGAGCTTCGTAAGAGGCCGTAGAAGCTGGCGGCATAAAACTGAACAAGGTATGCGGAAAAGTAGTTCGTTGTGTCCCTAGTTCATAAGGAAAATCATCTTCGCGGGAAGCGCTATATTCTTCTTCTGGACGTAGTTTTTGCCATCCTTTTTCAAGTGGGGCTTTCATAATTTCTTTCCCGACATAATACTTTGTCCAATCCGGAAATTTAGAGGTATAATAAGAAGATGAAACCATGCGAGTGGTGGGCTGATTAAACCAAAAAGCACGATCCGCATTTTTTCCACCCATCAAAGTGGCCGAACGATCTTTGAAGGCAACAGCATAAACTTTAGCGTCCGGATGAGCAGCTTTGAGCCAATCTCCGAGTGCCGGTACTTCCAAATTAAAAGGAGAAGAACCATAGATTTTTTTATCAGTATCATCAATACCCACCAAGACGGTAGAGGTATCTGTCACAGCATACGCCATTTTATATTCTGAGGAGCCTGGCGTGAAAAAATTATTCCCCATAATCCCATGTTTGGCAGGATGACATCCAGTAGAAAGCGTGGCATGTCCAGGCGCAGTGCCGGTAATGGCGTGCTGATAATGGGCATTGTTGAAAACGGCTCCCTCGTCAAGTAGGCGTCGAAATCCAGCATCAAACTGCTCTCCAAAACGATCTAGATATTCCCGTTGCATTTGGTCGATCGAGATTAGAACGGCGAGACGGGGCGTTTCGATGTCTACTCGAGTTTGAACAGGTTGTGATGTTTTTTTCAGGGTATCGCAAGCGAAGATGCTTAATAAAATAATAGTCGAACCGAAAATAATTTTTTTCATGGTTTATAATTTTCTCTGATAAGGTTTTACTTAATCTGACTGATGTTGATAATTCAGTAGGGACTGGTGTTGAGGACGTTTTTAGGTTTGTATATCAAAGGTAGTAATTTTTTTGAAGGATTTTTGATTGGTGGATTTGCGGATTTTTAAATGTGCGGATTGGTGGTTTATTTGATGGGGGGAATAAAAGGGGGTCGAACGGCTTACTGGCGACGATGCGTGAACGTTTTGAGCATCATCCTTAAAACTGTGGTAGAATTGATTGAACGGCCTTGGTAATTGCATCGATTTCGATAAGAAATCCATCGTGACCAAATTCTGAGGGAATAGATCTGAAGTGTCCATTGGGGAGATGGTCGGCTAGCATTTGCTGAAAGGGAATTGGAATCAGCATATCAGAGTCAATGCCAATGACGACTGTCGGCATATTTAGCTGGTTAAGGGCTGCTTCGATACTGTTTCGATTACGGCCAATATTGTGGGTATCGAGGGCTTTGAGCAAATAATAATAGCATTGAGCATAGAAACGGCGTTCCAGTTTGATTCCTTGATATTGAACATAGCTGGCCGCTTTAAATTCGTCTATTTTTTGATCGTCGGTATCGGTTTGTTGTTTAATGTAGGACTGGATTGTTCGATAGCCAAGAAGCGCTTGCGCTCTGGCAGCTTTGAGTCCAGTGGCACCAGCCCGGTCCTGATTTTCACGGAAGGTTGGATCAGCAGTGAGGGCCAATCGGCCAGCCTCATGGAGTGCGATAGCCCAAGCAGATTCACGAGCGGAAGTTGCTAGGAGCACCATATTCTGAACCCGTTCTGGCATTTTTAGAGCCATTTCAAGACATTGATGTCCACCACAGGAACCACCGATCAAAAGGGCAATTTCCTCGATATTGAGATGATCCTTTAACAAGAGATTCACCTTAGCAATATCCCGCATCGTAAAGGTCGGAAATTGTAATCCATAAGCAATATGATCCTTGGGGTTGCGGCTGCGAGGTCCAGTCGTACCATAACAAGAACCTAGAATATTGGCACAAACGACAAAATATTTATCCGTATCAAAAAGTTTACCTGGCCCCAGGAGATCGCCCCACCACTCGCGTACATCTGAATTGGCCGTAAGGGCGTGACAAACCCAAATGACATTATCACGCGTTTTATTCAGCGTACCGAAGGTATGATAGCCAATGGTAAGCTGAGGCAATATAATACCAGATTCTAGTTGGACGGACTTTTCGTGGTCGTAATATTGAAGGTCCTGAATATTAACGGGGATATTATAGGTAGTCAAGTCTTTTAGATGTTTGTTTTGGAGGGTAAAGATAAGGAATGTTTTGGATTTGCGGATAACTGACCGATCCAGACTGAAAGGAGGGTGACGTATGACAATATGTCAAGGGAAGGCACTGCGAAAGCAGACGGGTGGCTAATTGATGTGTTGATTAAAAATATTAATATTCAGATAATTTAATACACTGTGTAATAAATTCATTTAAATTTTAGAATGCTTCTTTTTGGCGATTACTTCGTCTAAATTTCATCAAATAGCTACGGCTATTTTCAAAAATATTAGACTCGTACTCCCCAAAAATAATCTACTCAAAAT
>CALFWZ010000167.1 GCA_937928405.1 uncultured Saprospiraceae bacterium | reverse complement strand
TTAACGCTTGTACGAAAGACGCTTTAATTGACGACACGACACCGACTGAAGAACAATCACTCGAAGCATTATTATCTGAGAACGGATTCTCAGATGAAGACATTGCTTTTTTCGCTCAAATCGAAACAGAGGCTGGTGCAGAAGCTGGAGATGTTGAAGTTGCTGCTACTAGAAATGCTTGTCAATATGAGATTTGTGCCAATTTTACTGGGAATGGACGATACCGTGTAATCCTACCTAATGGTACCGTATTATTTTTTAGATTAAATGCTACATTTGGAAATTCCGTTAGTTTTAATGGTGGTCCATTTGTACCTTTCCCAGGTAATCAATTTTGTTCCACTATTAATGTAAATATGAGTGCTACTGCGAACTTAGCTTACAAAGGATTTGGTACGGTAACAACCACTGCTCAGCTATTACCTGGTGGTCCAGTAAACACTATTTTCTCCGCAGTTGGACCGATCTCTACTTCACAAGATGTGACCCTTACTTGTCCACCTGTTTCTTTAACTTGTGATATAGAAATCTGTGCTAATTTCCAAGGGTCTGGAAAGTACCGTGTAGAGTTACCTAATGGAACAATACTGCTTTATGTGTTTAATCCGTTTAGTTACACTGTTTCTGTGAATGGTGGTCCTGCGTCTCCATTTATCCCAGGCAATCAAATTTGTGAAACGATTACCATTCCAGTTGGAACAAACGTTGTTGCCAATTTAGCATTTAAAGGAACGGGTTCAGTATTAACAACTGCTGATTGGAGTAATAGCCCACCTTGTACAATTTTCTCAGCATCTAATACTTCTACTTCACAAGATATTACTTTAAGCTGTAACCCTGTTTGTTAAATATTTTCTTTCATGGAATTTATTTAAAATAGAATGAAATAATATGGCGGCTGTAATTGGTTTTGCAGTCGCTATTGTTTTATTAGAAAATGGGCAAAACGGTATTTAATTATTTTAATAGGTCAAGTATTTTGTTGTTAAGTAAATTATTATTAACAATAATTTTGGAATTGTAAAATATAAATTGTAAATTAAAGCACTGATAGAAACAGATAGGTGTTTTTTGAAACCTTACCTTTGTTGTTCAACATTACTTACGCCTTTGTTTCTTTGTTATTAGAGCTCCGCCTTGTAAGAAATTCGATTGAAATTTAAACCTGCCAACTTTTTTATTCTGCTTCTACCGTATGGAAGAAGCTCTAATATTTTATTAACTACCCCTAAATTTTACTAATTATGAAAAACTTACATTTGTTTAGGCTATTTGCCTTCCTATTAGTCATCTCGACTATTTTCAATGCTTGTACGAAAGACAGCTTAATTGAAGACACGCCACCAACGGAACTAACCGAAGAACAATCACTAGAAGCATTATTAGCGGAGAACGGATTCTCAGATGAAGAAATCGCCTTTTTTGCCCAGATCGAAACAGAGGCTGGAGAAATGGTAGAAACTGGAGATGTTGAAGTTGCCGCTACTAGAAGCTTTTGTGATTACGAAATTTGTGCAAACTTTACAGGCACTGGACGATACAGAGTAATTCTACCGAATGGTACGGTAATATTTTTTAATTTATCTCCATTAGGAAATTCCGTCAGCTTTAATGGAGGGCCATTTGTACCTTTCCCCGGTAATCAATTTTGTACCACAATTAATGTGAATATGAGTGCTACTGCCAATTTAGCATTCAGCGGAACTGGTTCGGTAATGACAACGGCACAGCTGTTGCCAGGTGGCCCAGTGAATACTATTTTTTCAGCATCGAATACAGATCAAAAAGAAGATGTAACCCTCACCTGTCCCCCTGTTTCTTTGACTTGTGATATAGAGATTTGCGCTAATTTCCAAGGATCTGGACTATATCGTGTAATATTGCCTAACGGAACCGTACTGCGTTATACATTTAATCCGTTTGGTTACACAGTTTCGATAAACGGTGGTCCTCCATCTGGCTTTATTCCTGGAAATCAAGTTTGTGAAACGATTACTATTCCAGCTGTAGCAAGCTTTGTCGCCAATTTAGCATTCAGCGGAACTGGTTCAGTGTTAACAACTGCTGAATGGATTAATGGTCCGATTTGTACAATTTTCTCAGCATCGAATACAGATCAAAAAGAAGATGTTGGTTTAAGCTGTACCCCTCCTTGCTAAGTATTTTCTTTCATAGAATTTACTTAAAATAGAATAAAGTCTAATATAGCGACTACAATTGATTTTGTAGTCGCTATTGTTTTATTTTTTATATCATTGTTTTTTGTGTAAGCTCAGATTTTTAAGGGACAGATGCTTGTTGTTTATTGTATTCTAAACATTGAATTTGGAATCATAAAATTCGAATTGTCAATTTATGTAATAAAAAATATGTATTTTTTTTCAAAAAAATAAACCTTTTTTAAGAGGTTGTGTTTCCCTTTTAACATTCGTCACGTCTTTGTTTGTTTCTTTGTTATTATAGTTCCGCCTTGTAAAAGAATCAATTAAAATTTAAAGCCCACAAAATGATTATTCTGCTTCTGCCGTAAGGGAGAAGCCCTAATATTTTATTATCTAAACCTTAATTTTACTTGTTATGAAAAACTTACACTTATTTAGGCTATTTGCCTTTTTATTGGTCACTTCGACTATTTTTAACGCTTGTACGAAAGACGCTTTAATTGACGACACGACACCGACGGAAGAACAATCACTCGAAGCATTATTATCTGAGAACGGATTCTCAGATGAAGACATTGCCTTTTTCGCTCAGGTCGAAACAGAAGCTGGAGAGCTAGTAGAAACTGGAGAGGTTGAAGTAGCAGCTACTAGAAATTCTTGTCAATATGAGATTTGTGCCAATTTTACTGGGAATGGACGATACCGTGTAATCCTTCCTAATGGTACCGTATTATTTTTTAGATTAGATGCTACATTTGGAAACTCCGTTAGTTTTAATGGTGGTCCATTTGTACCTTTCCCAGGTAATCAATTTTGTTCCACTATCAATGTAAATATGAGTGCTACTGCTAACTTAGCCTATAGAGGATTTGGTACGGTAACGACAACTGCTCAGCTATTGCCCGGTGGTCCAGTAAACACTATTTTCTCTGCAGTTGGGCCGATCTCTACTTCACAAGATGTGACCCTTACCTGTCCTCCTGTTGATGAGTGTAAAATAGAATTCTGTGCTAACTTCAGCGGGACTGGAAGATACCGTGTGGAATTGCCCAATGGAACGGTATTGTTTTATGTGTTTAATCCGCTTGGCTACACAGTTTCCGTAAACGGTGGTCCTGCATCTGCATTTATTCCAGGCAATCAAGTTTGTCAAGTTGTTGTAATTCCAGTTGGAACAAACTTTACGGCCAATTTAGCATTTAGAGGAACTGGTGGAGTGACAACAACTGCTGAATGGACTAATAGTGGGCCTTGTGTTATTTTCTCAGCATCTAATACCTCTACTTCACAGGATATTACTTTAAACTGCAACCCCGTCTGTTAAATATTTTCTTCTATTGAATTTATTTAAAATAGGATAACAACAAGATAGCGACTGCAATTGATTTTGCAGTCGCAATTGTTTTATCGAAAAGATTATCAAGGAGCGTTCTAAAAAAAACACAAAAACACACATCCTCACATCCGCAGAGTAATAAATTTGCACACCCACCAATCCGCACATCTATTCAATCTCCACATCCGAAAATAATCCCTCATCTACGATTTCCGGCAATGTAATTTTTAATTCAGGATGTAATTCCATCGCTCGTTTTGCGGTAAAAATCGCCTCCTTATTTCTTGCCCAACTTCGCCTTGCAATCCCATTGTTTACATCCCAATGGAGCATCGAAGTCAACCTTCTTTCTGCGTCGGCACTTCCGTCGATCATCATGCCAAAACCACCATTAATGACCTCTCCCCAACCCACACCGCCACCATTGTGAATACTCACCCAAGTAGCTCCTCGGAAACTATCGCCAATCACATTTTGAATCGCCATATCGGCAGTAAAACGAGAACCATCGTAAATATTAGCCGTTTCTCGGTAGGGAGAATCTGTTCCTGAAACATCGTGGTGATCACGACCTAAGACCACCGGTGCAGAAATTTCTCCCGCTGCGATCGCCTTATTAAACGCTTTAGCTATTTCGATTCGACCTTCTGCGTCGGCGTATAAAATTCGCGACATAGAACCGACCACAGGAATATTTTCGTCTGCTGATTCGATCCAAATCAGGTTGTCCCGAAGCTGTGGCATAATTTCAGCTGGTGCCGATTTCATCAGTCTTTTGATGACTTCACCGGCAATACGATCCGTGGTATCCAAATCCTTTTTATCTCCCGAAGTACAAACCCAACGGAAAGGACCAAAACCATAGTCAAAACACATGGGTCCCATAATATCTTCTACGTAAGAAGCATATTTAAAAATTCCTTCTTCTTCGTTTTTCCAGATATCTGCGTTGGCTTCTCCAGCTTCCTTTAAAAAAGCATTACCATAATCCCAAAAATACATACCTTGATCTGCCATAGTATTGATGGCTACCACATGACGACGTAAGGTGTTTTGAACCTCGGCCATAAATTTTTCTTTATCGTCAATCAGTAATTTTTTTGCTTCCTCAAAAGTATAGCCTAGTGGTGCGTAACCTAGATCATCTATATTATGTAAGGAAGTTTGATCGGAGCCTAATTCAATTTTTGTTTTTCTTTCTACCATTCGTTCCCAGAGCGTCACAATATTTCCCTGAAAGACGAGTGCGATTCCTTTTTTTGCAGTTCGGCAAATTTCAATTCTATCAATGAGTTGATCGACATCTGTATAAATATTATCAGCAGAGACATATCCGTCGACGACTCGTTGTTCCACGGTTTGTGGATCAATCTCTCCAATCACTCCAATGGCTCCGGTAATGACGGCAGCCAAAGCTTGTGCACCAGACATTCCACCAAGACCAGACGTAACGTATACTTTTCCTGCCAGATCATCTGTTCCGAGACCAAGTTTACGACCAGCATTTAATAAAGTAATGGTAGTACCATGAACGATACCCTGTGGTCCAATGTACATAAAAGAGCCGGCGGTCATCTGTCCATATTGAGTAACTCCGAGTGCATTAAATTTATTCCAATCGTCTTTTTTTGAATAATTGGGAATCATCATTCCGTTGGTAACGACCACTCTAGGAGCATCCTTATGCGAAGGGAATAATCCCAACGGATGGCCCGAATATAAAACGAGGGTTTGATTTTCTGTCATTGCACTTAAATACTGCATGACTAGGAGATACTGTGCCCAATTTTGGAAAACGGCTCCGTTACCACCATAGGTGATTAATTCGTCTGGGTGCTTGGCTACCTTTGGGTCTAGATTATTTTGGATCATCAGCATAATGGCTGCGGCTTGCTTGGTTTGGCAAGGATAATCACTGATAGGTCTTGCGTGCATGGCATAATGTGGACGTAAGCGATGCATATAAATACGACCGTAACTATTTAATTCTTCTAAGAATTCTGGCAAGAGGATCGCGTGTTGTGCTGATGGAAAATATCGCAGCGCGTTTTTAAGTGCTAGTTTTTTCTCTTTTACCGTGAGGTTTTCTATATTTCGGTCGGGTGCGTGGCTGGTGGACACTTCGTAGGGACGAGGAGTTGGAAGCTGCGCAGGAATTCCGGCTCTGATAAGATCTTGAAAGGTCTGGGTATTTGTCATGGTTTTATTTTTTTGAACGCTGACAAGTTATAAAAATAGGTGGAGTCCTACAAGATAGGCATCACGTTTTTAGAAAAATGACCCAAAACTGGCTTTAACGGACTTTAAAATTTATGAACTGGTAATTGGTTATTTTTGTTAAGCTAATAGGAAGTAGTAGTAATTTTTTGTATTGATTACTAATATTTATTAAATAGCAAGAAGTAGAAGCAAAAAATAAAAAAATGGCGAAAGACGATTTATTTGAAAGATTTGGAAACCGACTAGGAAAAGGAGCTCGGTCATTACGGGACCGATTTACAATGGATGTTACCGATTTGATTCGGGCGGTGGATAAAAATAATAAAGATGATGTAGAGCGGGCGCTTGCGGCAGGCATTGATCCGGACACCAAAGATGCCTTGAGTCGTCGAGCACTGACGATGGCGGTAGACAATAATAATGCGGAGGTCGTAGATTTAATTTTGCAAGCTGGAGCGAATCCAAATCTGCCAGGACGAGATGGGCAGACTCCATTGCAAAAAGCTATTTTTTGGGAAAGTGCCACGATTACTAAAATGCTGATCGAAGCAGGAGCTGACCCCAACCTGGTAGGTTCTGATGGAAAGACACCAATGGAAACGGCTAATGAAGCTGGATTACTAAAGTTTATGGCCTTGATGGAGACACAGCGTAAAAACCGTAGAGCCAATCAGGTTGAACGAGATAAAGCTCGTCACGAAGAACTAAAGAAGCGGGCAAAGGTAGCTCGTGCGCAAAGAGAAGCAGAAGAAAAACTGGCGGCAGAAACTGAAGCTAAAAGGAAAGCGGCGTCCGAAGCAAAGGCCAAAGCCGAAGCCGAACGCAGTGCCTATCGCAATTATAAAGATGAGAAAGACGATTATTTTACGGCTTTTGTTCGTTCTATTCGACAAAAAGATAGCAAAGCTGCCAAGATTTTTCTGGAAAAAATGATCGACCTCAACGCTGTTCATCCCGAACTAAAAACAACGCCCTTATTGGAAGCCATTCGAGAGGAAGATTCGGAAATCATTCGTTACTTGATTGAAAAAGATGCAGATATGATTCACCCCGTAGCGGGTACCGAGCATAGTCCGCTGAGTATGGCTGTTAAAAAGAAAGCTTATAAATTAGTTCAATTAATTTTGGAAAAAAATGAACATGAGGTCGCAGAAGTTCTAAATAATCCAGCGCAAATTATGAGCTTGCAATACTTTGCCTACAAGGATGCTAAAATGTTAAATCTATTATTAGAAGCAGGAGCCGATCCTTTCTTTGGTGGACAAGGATTACCTTCTCCTATCAGTCGAGCGATAGAAAAAGCGAGTATTGGTATTTTACCCGTTTTGGTAAAAAACAAAGTGGATCTAAATAAAGCGGTGGATGACAAAACACCACTGGAATGGGCGGTTCGTCATAACAAACTAACTTGGGTCATTGGTCTATTATCTGAAGGAGTAGAAAAAAAGGTAGCTAATAAAGCGGGCAAAACGCCACTGGAATTAGCAAAAGAACTGAAGGTGGACGAAGCGATTATTAAGGCATTAGAGGATGCCTGATGACTGACTGATTCCGACTGAAAGGAGGACCGAATGATCCCCGAAGGATAAAGCATGACAATGTCTTAAAAGAGGGGACCGCAAAAACGACGAAGGAAATCCGAGAGCAATAGCGATCGCTATTAAAAAACTATTTCTTAAGCTTTGCTATGTTTTCTGTTTCTATAACAGATAATTCTTTTAATTCTCCCTTCTCAAATAGTCTTGGTAAATCTGCCAAAGGTGTTCCAACTTTGGCCTTATAATTTACATAGTCTTGAAATAAAATACCATCTACCATTCTTTGATTATAAGCACTTCTAAATCGAACGCCACCATTATTTACTTGATAATTATACGCCAAATAATCAATCTGATTTGTTTGCTTATTTATCCAATAATAAAATTCATCATCGTGGTCTTGTCCGCCGCCTTCTTCATTAAAAGTAATCTCAAGCACCTCATAATCTTTTTCTTTGATGGTGGTTGCTCCTTTGTAAGATTTTTTTACGGCGGGATCGTAGAGCTTGTGCGGTAAGGTCGCAAAATAGATGACCGAATTTAGAGAACCAAAATGACTGGCATATTCTTTTTTAGTAAGCTCCATTTTTTTTCCACCTACCTTTCTAGTCAATCCCTGGTTATTTAATTCATTGGTATGGATAATCCCATTTTTTTCGTAAGTAACGGTGTAGGTATAATTTGAGTTGTCATTATGAAAAGTATATTTCTTTTTTCTAAAAGTAAATTCATAATGAGCTATAGCGTATTTGTTGCCGCCATGTGCCTGATAAGCTTTGGATAAAATTTTTTCCGCTTTCGTCAAATTCTTTTTTGACGTCATTTTGGAGCTGGCAGTTGCTATCTCTTTTGGTTTGCAAGAAAAACACAACATAAAAATTGATAAAAGCAACACTATATATTTTTTCATTTTTATTATTTATTGATTGAATTTTGACTAGTTGTCATTACAATAGTTTTCAAACGTATTTTGTTTTCGATTTTAGTTATCTCAATTTTGGTGTTAGTTTCCAGCTATATAAATAATATTTAATTAGCGATTGGTTAATAAAAATAGATCACTAATTTTTTTGTTTATTCTAGGAAATAAGCTAATGTATTTTTGTATAAAAATTAGCATAAATTAATTATTTCCTTTTTTTATTTTCAATAAAAGGTATCTTTAGAATGTCTTAACGACTCCATATTTTGTTTAAGGAAAAATTTCAAAGCTATAAAAAAACTTTCAAAATGAAAAAATAACAATCCTTTACCAGCTTACCTACATCTTGTTATTTCTTTTTTTGTACTCGCCTTTAAAGGGGCAACTAAACCTCAATTATCAAATTAACGGAGATGCTATCAATAGTATGTTAGGATTGAAAGTCGAAATTTCGGGTGATGGAAATCGAGTTGCTTTTACTCATATTGGTTCTAATCAACAAGTACCCAATATGGTTTCTGTTTATGAAAATACCGGAAGTGCTTGGACACAAATTGGAAGTCCACTGGAATTTGAGAATGTCCAATTGTTTGGGGAAAGGGACTTGGATATCGCCTTATCCGAAGATGGAAATAAGCTAATTGTTGGAGTAATGACAAGCGAGATTGCTAATCTTGCTGGTGAAGTGACTGTTTTTGAATATGAAAATGAGGAATGGACACCGATTGGAGAAACCTTTTATGGAGAAAATGTAGAAGATTTTTTAGGAAGTTCTGTTGATATTTCTGCAGATGGTAACCGAATTGCTTTTGGTATTGGTGGAAAGGACGAGTTGGCAGAAGATGTTGGTCAGGTTAAAGTTTTTGATTTAGTAGAAGAATCCTGGATTCAGGTGGGTAATACGCTTACTGGAGAAATAGAGGGAGAAAGTATGGGGCTAGCGGTTTCCTTATCACCGAGTGGTAATCATATTGCAGTTGGATCTCCAAATCATCGACCCGCTCCCGCAGGTAGCAATGGTGCTACGCGGATTTTCGAGTTTTCAGAAGATGTATGGTCACAAAAAAGAAGTACAATTGGACCAGTATCAGTGTCCGGAAGAAATGGAAATGAAGTGTTTTTGGTGCAAGGAGGTGATCTAGTTGTAGTTGGGACACCCGTAGCCTTAGGAGGTAGTTATAAAAGTATGTACTATTTTGATGACGGATGGGTATCCAACATTTACAATAGTTTTCCTGCACCTAATCCGCTCATTGAAGGCAATTTTTATGAAAATTGGAGTGAATTCGGCAATTCCATAAGTGGATCAATTGATGGGAATAGGATTATATCTGGATCACCAAATGAAACATCTGGGGAAGGTAATGTTTATATTTTTGAGCGTACTGGCAATGTCTATGAATTCTTGGACATTGAATTTGAAGGGATTATGGATCATGACGCATTCGGGGAAGCCGTTTCGATGTCTGCTGATGGCAATCGAATAGCCATTGGTGTGCCCGGTAAAGACACGGATGGCCTTGAAAATAATGGTCAGGTATTAATCTATGATTTTCTGCCTACATCAACCGAAGAAAGTGATTCTAATAATTCAATCAAAGTTTATCCAAATCCTACTACTGGCTTAGTTTTTATCGAAGGTGATCTGGCAGATGTTCAAATTATCAGCGTAATAAATTCTTTAGGTCAAATTGTGAAAACTAATTTTGGAGGCAACCAAATTGATCTTTCGGATTTGGCAAAAGGGATGTATTTTATCTCAGTTGGTACCAAAGATAAAACCGTGGTTCAATCAATTATACGTATGTAGTCTTAGCTATGATCATACCATCACTCCTTCACTCTCCCCAATCCCATACTCTTAATCATCCAACTAGGTAAAGGCTTGAGGGGGTCTCGGTTTTTTAAATTAAAATACCAGTTTAATTTTTTTAGAATAGGAACTTTATGTGTTTCCACAAACTCAATCAACGTACCGTCGGGATCTTCGATATAGGCAAAATGTCCAGCGGCCTCTCCCATATCAAAATCTCCACTATTGACCGTGAAAGGAAATCCTTTATTGGTGCACAAGGCCTCTAATTCTGCCATTCCATTTACATCAAAACATAAATGGATAAAACCAATATCTCCCCAGAACCTGTCTGCAAAAACCTTTACGGGCGTTCGGTTCATGACCTGAATCAACTCTATTTCACTGCGTCCTAATAATTTACTAAAAGCACCTTGACGTTCTTTTTTATGGGTCAAAAGTACTCGCCGGAAATTATGATCTCCACCATTTAAAATTTCGAGATCGGAAAAATTTCCCGTCTCATCATAGATCACTTGGTCGTATCCCAAGACGTCTGAATAAAGTGTTCGTGCTCGCTCAATATCTGAGACACCAATCGTACAGCCATACGCACCACCGGTCAAGACCTTATTATTTTTATTAAACCAATCCGTCGCAGGCACTACCTCACAAATATTCCCGTAAGGATCCAAGACAAAAAAGTGCTCCGATCCGTCGGGACGTTTAGAAAGGTCACCGATGATAGAAATATTTCTAGTTTTAAAATCTTCGTATGCCTTGGCTACGTTATGTGATTTAAATTTTGCGATGTTGATACCTAGGTCACCAATGAGTAATGGTTGTGCCGGTGGCTCGGGAGTACGAGAGGTATATTGCCAAATTTCTAGTCCACCGCCGCCCTGCATATTGAGGGCAAGGATGGCGTGACGTTGTCGAGGTTTACCGCCCGTATAAGGAAGCATCAGCGCTGCTTCGGCCGCTTCATCAAAAACTGGAACGTCGGCACCAAAGGTCTGTCGATACCATTTAAATGCTTCGTAAACACTAGGATTGCCAATACCTATTTGTTGGATACCGCTGATGATGGGGAGTTGAGACAAGGTAGGGAGGTTTTAAGTTGTTGAATGGTTGAATGGTTGAATGGTTGAATGGTTGAGATACGCATTAGCAGCTCAACTATTCAACATTTCAACACATCAACATCATCTAAGCGTAGCCACTTCTTGATTCTTATAAGCGCCCGCTTTGAGTTTTTCTGAAACAGCAGAGAAAGCGTCGAGCGTTTCTTCAATATCCTGCATGGTATGCGAAGCCGTCGGAATCAATCTCAATAGAATCATACCCTGTGGAATCACTGGATATACGACAATTGAACAGAAAATACGGTGGGTCTCACGCATATCGTGTACGAGGGTCATGGCTTCTTCTACCGAGCCGTGCATGTAAACTGGTGTTACACAACTATTCGTATCACCGATATCAAAGCCACGATCTTTAAGTCCTTTTTGTAGCGCGGTTACGTTGCGCCATAGTGTTGCTTTGTGTGAGGGATCGTCGCGTAGCATTTCTAGCCTTTTCATCGCTCCGACCACAACAGGCATGGCTAAAGACTTTGCAAAAATCTGAGAACGCATATTATATTTTAAAAACTCAATCATATCTGCATCACCTGCGAGAAAGGCACCGACACTGGCCATTGATTTAGCGAAAGTAGCGAAGTAGACATCGATATCGTCTTGTACGCCTTGCTCCTCACCTGCCCCTGCACCCGTAGCTCCTAGTGTTCCAAAACCGTGGGCATCATCGACCATCAATCTGAAATTATATTTTTTCTTGAGGGCAACAATCTCTGTCAGTTTACCTTGGTCTCCACGCATTCCAAAGACCCCTTCGGAAATAACTAGAATACCACCGCCTGTTTTTGCGACAATTTTTTCTGCACTGATGAGGTGCTTTTCTAAGCTTTCCATATCGTTATGCTGGAAAGCAAAACGTTTTCCGATGTGCATCCGTAGACCGTCCACAATACAAGCGTGACTCTCTGCATCGTACACGACTACATCTTTTCTTCCTAGTAAAGCGTCGATAGAAGACAAGATTCCTTGGTAGCCGAAATTAACGAGTACAGCACTTTCTTTTTTTACAAAAGAAGCTAGTTCTTCTTCTAGCTTGTCGTGCATGGCAGTGTTTCCGGACATCATCCGCGAACCCATTGGATAGGCGAGTCCCCAATCTTTAGAAGCCTGTGCATCTACGGCTCGAACTTCAGGGTGATTACCAAGACCCAAATAATTGTTGATACTCCAACAAATAACCTCTTGACCGTTAAAAGTCATTCGGTTACCTAGTTCTCCTTCTAACCGTGGAAAAATCCAATACCCTTCTGCGATATCAGCCCATTTTCCTAAATGGCCTCGGTTATTTTTAAACTTTTCAAATAAATCCATAATTGATTGAATTTAGTAGCATTGGTGAATGAAAGTAAAATTGTTTTTTGTGCCTATTGGCTAGTTAGCTGGTTAGCCAGTTAGCTTCCATTTATCGTATTATTACGAAAGAAGGAAGCCAACAGGCCAACGGGCAAACAAGCCAAAAAAATATTATTATCTCATCTCCAAGACTAATGTTGTTTATAAAAATTTCTTTTTAAAACCCGGTGTACAATGCCGGGGGTTAGTTTATTTAATATAGCATTTAGTTTTCCTAAGGGGGTAAATACTTCTTTAAATTTTTTATTTTCTATCATTCCGATAATTCGTCCGGCAACTTTTTCAACTGGCTCCGCCTTGATAAAATCTCTTTTTGGTTGTGGAACAATTGATCCGTTGGCATCATAAATGGTTTTTTGTGGATCGTTTTCTGTAAAGCCTACATAGGCAATCCCAATGTGAATTTGGTCTTTTGACAATTCTATTCTTAAAGATTCAGCCAATGCCGTCAAGGCCATTTTGGACGAACTATAGACGGAATAGTTGGGTATACCTCGAATTCCAGCAACACTGGAAATAAAGATAACACTTCCTTGGCTATTTTTTAGATATGGAAGCGCAGATTGCGTAGGATATACCGAACCAAGGTAATTTACCTCCATGATTTTTTTGATCACACTACCATCTAATTCTTCTACCGTCCCTTCGGTAGAAACGCCCGCATTATTGATAAGGACATCAATTTGTCCAAATTTCTTAATGGTTTCTTCTACTAGTTTTTTACAATCTTCCACTTTGGAAACATCTCCCGCTACGGTTAAAACTTCGTGTCCTGCTTCTGCTAATTTTATTCCTGCTTTCTTTAAACGGTCCGGATTTCTACCATTCAACACAATGCGTCCTCCTTTTTTGGCCATCTGCCACGCCATCTGATTGCCAATCCCCATACTAGAGCCGGTAATGATGACTACTTTATTTTTAAAGTTTTGACGCATGTAATCAGTTTATCTTTTTTGTTATTCAACCATTCAACCATTCAACCATTCAACCAT
>CALFWZ010000166.1 GCA_937928405.1 uncultured Saprospiraceae bacterium | reverse complement strand
AAAAGAATTAACTTACGTTAATTTAACTTTTTTGAGATTTCAATATTTATGGTGCCTTTAATCTTAAAATGGTATTGGCACTTATAGCAATCTTTATTGCTTCAAAAATCTTGGGTGGGGGTGGTAGGATTCGAACCTACTCAGCCGAAACAATGGATTTACAGTCCATCCCGCCTCTCCAACTGCGGCGCACCCCCTGAGAAAATATCTATCCTTAATTTAATTGACACCTAATGAATCAAGTGATCAAAGAAAAAAGAGGAGCCAATGGAGGGACTCGAACCCCCGACCAGCTGATTACAAATCAGCGGCTCTACCAGCTGAGCTACATTGGCTTAATGTTAAAGTAACAAATAGAATATTATCTGCTTCTAAAACGATTCGAGATCATTTTCTCAAATGCGACTGCAAAGATACTATTTTTAATAAAAAAGTAAAATTTTCAGCCATCTTTTATTAAGGAATATTCCAAGGGGATGCTTAGACCAGTTTTTTTGTGTGGTCTGTGGGGTTTAACGCTATTTTCTGTGTAAAAGTTTCCTATAAGGAGAGAGAGTTCTTCTGATTTATGTTAGTAGATGTCTGGAAATTTCTTGTCAGGATTGGAAGAAGAGAAAAAGGAAGGGATTAAAAACAAAAAAGAAGCGCCTGATCTTGTATCGAACGCTTCTTTTTTGGTGGCTTAAATAAATACAAGTCTTACGACTTTGTTCTACCACGACGCTCCTTATGTCGGATTAATTGGCGTCTTAGTGCTTCTACGGCTATATCAATAGAAGCCTCAAAAGATTTTTGAGTTCCTTTCACAAAAAGGACTCCTCCGGGAATTTTCAGCCTTACTTCGGCAATTTTATCTTTGATCTGCCCTGTGTTTTCTAATTTGAGGATTACATCGGCAGAGATGATACGGTCAAAAAACTGTTCGAGTTTACTCAGTTTACTTTCGATAAACTGGATGAGCTTCTGGTCTGCGGAGAAGTGCAGGGCTTGAGTTTGTACTCTCATTGTTTTTAATATTTGTGGATTTATTCTGTGTGTTAAATCCAGGTTATAAAATTTTAATATCAGAATACTTTTTTTTGGGTTTTGTACGTGTAGTATTAAACACGGATTTATTTAATGAACTATTTTTCGTTTATTGATCTGACCGTCCGGCCTTTGGATGGGCCTGTTGGTAGATTTTTTTTAGCTTTTCTATGGACGAATGTGTATAAATCTGGGTGGCCGATAAATTGGCATGTCCCAAAAGTTCTTTTATCGCGTTGAGGTCTGCTCCGTTATCTGAAAGATGGGTGGCAAAAGAGTGTCGCAACACGTGAGGGCTCTTTTTCTCGACGGTAGTAACCATCCCTAAGTATCTTTTAACCAAATTATATACCATCTTGGGATAAAGCGGTTCACCTTTGTTAGTTAAAAAAAGTGTTTTAGCGGTGCTTTCAGGGAACACATTATTCCGTAATTCAATATATTGTGCTATTATCTTGGCTAAATTCTTACTAAATGGCAACATCCGTTCTTTATTTCCTTTTCCTAAAACCCGCATTTGTCGATTGTTAAAATCTATATCTGAGATTTTCAAGCCAATTAATTCAGCGCGCCGCATTCCGGTGGCATAGAATATTTCTAATACCAATCTGTCACGTTGTCCTGCAAAATCATCAGTAAATGGAATTTGCTCGAATAGCTGCGCTAATTCTGCTTTTCTGACCACTACCGGTACCCTGCTATTAACTTTAGGCGTAGTAATCTTCAGCATAGGATTATGGATAATAAGATCTCTTTTCAATAAGTACTTGAAAAATGTCTTTAGCGCAGAGAGTTTCCGGCTTACCGTTTTAGCAGTATGTTCCTGAGACAGCTCTACGATCCAAGATCGAACGTGTAGGGCTTTAATTTCCTGTAAGGGAATAGCACCATATATTGTATTGAGATACTGAAAAAACTGATTTAGATCACTACGATAAGCAGTAAGGGTGGGTATAGCATAGCGTTTCTGGTGCTCCAAAAATTTTAGAAAATTATTTAGGGCAGGTATATTCATATAGCATCAGAATGTTCTGTGAGATAGTATTTGATCCTTATATAATATCAAGATACGCTTTAATTACGATTAAATGTAGCATGAAAAATGATAAAAACCAAAGATGTAGCTTTTTTTTCTATTAAAACATACAACTTTCTTTAATTATAAGTTATTGCCTCCAATTAGTAATAGTCAAAAAATAACATTCCGATTTGTCGCTGATCCTTTCATGTCATAATTCGTTATTTTTTCAATAAGCCAAGGACGCCTGACGGTCCGATAGGCAGGAATTTCTTCAAAAACGCCTTTTCTAACATTAGAATACTCATCTCAAATCAAAAACTTAATAATTAGCCACTACTAAGCTATTTTTCTAATACATACTTATCAATTATAATTTGATAAATTTACTAAAAGCTTCCCCTTTTTTAATACTCAAAAAATATATCCCGGATGGCAATGACTCAATAGAAAACGGTTGTCCAGACCATTTAGTTTGAATCACCTGGATTCCCATAGCATTATAAATTGAAATAGTCGTAGAATTTTCTGATATGCCCGACAAATTGAGATAGTCCATCACTGGATTGGGAAAAATCAATATTTCTTCTGTTGATAAATCAAAAATAGAGGTGGCCAAATCACAAATCATAGGATCTGGATTTAACTCTAAAAAATTTTGTGGTATTAGGTCTTTTCCTTCAAAAGCAGGATGAGACAAACTATAACGATCCATACGGAAGGTAAGATTCTCGTTGGCAGTTAACTCAGTTTCCTGTTCAATAGGATCACCTCCTCTGATAGGCACCCGGTATTCCCAAACAATTTCCTCATTATTATTGACTTCATAGGCATAGCCAAACCGTCCGGACAAAATCAATACATTCCCATTCTCTAGTTCCTGTGCACTAGAAAGTCCAGAAGAAAATGCATAGGGGTTATTCTCAGGATGACTAATCGTTCTTGAAAAAGATTCGGGAAGATATTGTGATATATTCGTTTTAGGATAAGCAAAATTTAGAAGATCAGGAGTGCTTGCGATGAAGTTAACGGTAGACTGATCTTCGGTTACTCGATTATTAAATAAACTAATTTTACCAAAATCAGGATCTCCAATTGGTGCTGTTGGTTTCACCCATTCAGCATCGTGTTGAAAGAATAATTGTTGATCTAGCGCATCTCCGTTTTGGTAAGCCATCGGATTTCCCCAACGAAATAATAAGTCGCCTCCTCTACCCCACTGACCTCCTGTATGTCCAGCCGCTTCTTCGATCGTCGTGCTATGATCGATGATCCAGATTTCATTAAAATAAGGAACACTAAGCAGAATTTGGTCCAGCACTGGATTATAATCTATGGCATTCGCATGCATCCAGTCTGGATGTCCATCATGGGTATCCCAATTGAGATCAATTAATTCTGAGTGGTCTTGTACGCTACCAAAATTATCTTTATTGGGATCAAAATCTTGGATAAGATGATCCCAGGCGTGCCATTCCCAAACGATCGCATTTAAGCTAGGATCATATTCTAATATTTGATCTGGCCAAAGTTTATCTTGTGCCATCTTCTCTGGGTCTCTACCTGCTTGGATGGCTTCTTCCTCAGATTTTAATTCCCAAGCGATCATCAATACGTTTCCGTTTGGGAGCACGGCAATATCGTGATGAAGTCGCTCTAGGTTCGTATTCAATGAAAAAGACCAAATAAGTTCATTTTCCCAGCTGACTCTTTCCACCACTCCTCCTGCTCCTCCCGCAAAAATCGGATCGGTAGGAGTCTGGGTGTCTTTTTTTGCTCTAATTAGGTCACCGCTATTGGTAAGGTAGACTGAGTTCCCGGGTCTGACAATACCTTCATCTTCCCACGTGTGTATAATTTGACCACAGTTATCCAATAAGTAGGTAGTGGATTGGTTGTGTGGATAGATAAGATTATAACCGGGTTGGGTTTGGGAAAAGTCGTAAAATAGTGTTCCAACGGTGTTTTGAGTGGACGCGGTGAGGTAGCATCCAATAAAAACCAATAACCAAATATTATTAACTTTCATCTTACTATTCTTTAAAAAAAATTGATCTGATCAGAAAAAATAAATTTACGAAAAAATAAAGCCTAACCCGAAAATCAGGCTAGGCTTTAAATATTTTAAATTCTACTTTAATAGAAAATATTACTGTGGAGTCATCGTAACCGTACCTTGGTCACCATATCCATTTGACCAAGAATAAGTAATAATCCCAGTGGCAGGATCAACAGAACCACTTGCTTCTAAAGTCTCACCAAAAGGTTCCGTGTCATCTAGTAATGTAATTACATCACAAATATCTTCAATTTCACCTTCGTTAGAAGTCGCAGTGATACCATATATGTCATACCATTCTAGGTAAAGGCCACCACTCCAATCTGAGATACCATATTTCCCACCACCGTTAGAAGTTAATGTAACGACACCAGTTACCGTGGTTTCATCAGGACAACAAACGTCTGTAGAAGTTCCTACTGCTGTTACGTCGTAATCTCCAGCTAAAGTAGAAGGACAACTTACCGCAACATTTAAAGTCTTAGTACTTCTATATGTTCCACTAGAAGTGACGACATCTTTGAAACCAAAAGTAAATACATCTCCTAGCTGCATATCAGCTAGCGTACTTCCAACCGCTACAGCAGCTTGTTCCAAACTCATGGTATAAGATCCAGGGAAACTAGTAAATGTTTCTAGATCCACAGGAGCAGCACCGTTCAAAGAAAGTGTTAAGGTAGAGGAGCTAACAGCTTCACCTGCTGTTGAGTACGAGAATAGGTTCGTTGCAGCAGAAGGGTCAACAAAATTATAAAACCCAGGAGTAGATCCTGCAACATTCATAATAGCACCTCGCTTATTGGCATCCGAACCCAGATCATCAAATGTTGTTTCTTCTTTACTACAAGAGGTTATAAATAACCCGAGTGTTAAGAGAAACAGTATAAATTTTAAATTAATATTCATCTTGAATTTTTTATTTTTTATTTAGAAAATTAACTAATTTAATAAGATCAGTCTTGTTTTTAAATTTCACTTTGTTCTTAGAAAAATACTTTCTAGCCTTACTGAATTTTGAGAATAATCGTTCTCCAGCTTTTCGCTTATTAGGTACCTTAGAGATTTTATTATCTACTAAAATATAACACTCCTCTTTTGTTACCAACTTAGCCGCCTTAGATCCAGCGTCAACTGCAGGATTATACGTATTGCCTACGTTTTTGGCTGTATAATAAACTAGCAACTGAATTTCACCGTCTGCGATTACTTCAAAATACGTAGCTGGTTTGTCCCAATTATCCGGTTTTAATGCAAGGAAATTACGGTCTTCTTCCACCGTATGAATTGTGAATCCTTTCACTATTCCCATAGGAGCAACCATTACTTTACGGTCAATGTTAATATTTACTTCGTTGTTAAGTATATCAAACTTAGTAAAATATTGATCTTTCCCTATGGTACCCTCTTCATTAATAAATGTAGCTGGCAACCAAGTATTCAGAAGAAAATGCTCATGTGTAATCCCTTTTTCTCTCAAATCGAAAGTTTTTACGTATCCTCTGCCATACTCCCAAGAAATCGAGGGGTTCAAGTTGGAAGATTGCGAAAAACCTACAAAAGGTAAAACGAGAAAAAGAAGAAATAACTTAATATTTAACATCGTGAAAACTTTAAAGCAATGAAGTAGGAATCGGAATCCTTCCGATTCTTACTTTATTGATAGAATTAAATTATTATTCAAATGCCCATAAAGTAGCATCCAGTAATGCACCACCCTGTCGAGCTTTAGCAGCTTCTACATTAGCAGAGTTGGTGGAACCTTCAGACTCAGGGTATAATAATCTTTGTGGAATTGCACCAGAAGGATTAAAACCATTGGTATTACCTGGAACAGGGCTTAGCGCTGGATATCCAGTTCTTCTCCAATTAGTCCACGATTCATGGAAGTTAAATCCGTAGTAAGATTTGTATGCTTCCGTCATGATTTGCTCGATAACACCTTCTGCATCAAGTCCAGATAAATCACTAGCACTCGCTACATATCCAGCTTCCTCAACACCTACCAAGTCAAAGCTAGCCTGAATCGCCTCAGCGAGCGCACTAGATGCATCTCCACCTGTGCGAGCCAACGCTTCCGCTTCCAAAAACTTTACTTCTACGTAAGAAATTAATGGAACTGTTGCATTACTTTGCGCCCATCTTAAGCCATCACCGAAGAATTGCCAGAAAGTGCCATCGAAGGTAGCATATGCAGCTAATCTTGGATCACCTGACAATCTAGCAGCAAACTCTTCGTGGAACATCAGAGTAGATGGTCTATCAATTCCAAACTTGGCCAGTGACCAGTTTGCAGTTACAGAAACATCAAAAGTAAAATTAGGCTGATCCGCTTCAGCAAAAGCTCCATTCAACTGCGTAAGGGCAGCGGTAGCAGCTCCCGAGTTACGGTTAATGGTATGCATAAGGTATCTAGCTTTCAATGCTCTAGCAGTAGCTCTCCATTTTTCAATATCACCATCGTAAATTAAATCTCCTCCAACATATCCAGTCTCAGCAATTTCAGCAATTCCTTCGTCTAATAATCGTTGTACAGAAGCATAAACGGATTCTTGAGAATCATAAGCAGGCTTCAAGTTATCATTTCCTTTGAGGGCCTCATTAAAAGGCATATCTCCAAAAATAGAAGTAGCAATACCTAATTGATTTGCCATGATAATTTTGGCTACACCACTATAAAAAGGAGCTCCTTCTTCGGTAGCTTGGTCAATGATCACCTGACAAGAACGTAGCGCACCAGTATATAAACCAGTACCCCAATACGCGTTTATCACATCCTCTCCAATAACATAGTTATAATATTGCAGCTGCTGCGCATCAATTCCTCGAAATTGTTGAACGATCATACCTGCAATTCGATTCTGATTGGTCCCGGCATTAAAAACTGCCTGCACAAGTACTTCTGGCAACATCAATTGAAGATCAACTGCTGTTGGATTATTTGGATCTATATTAAGTTCGTCTAACTTCTTCTCGCAGGAACTAAATCCAAGGCAGAGAATAGCCAACGCCATAAATATTTTATATTTCATTTTATGATATATTTTAAATTAATAATTTCGTTTTAATAAATCCTACTTCTTAGAAAGTAAGGTTTACGGTAACGTTATAACTTTTTGCGTTTGGTTGGTTGAAATAATCTAGTCCGTATCCGTTAGTAACACCCGTTAGGTTTGTTTCAGGATCAATACCAGGATAATCTGTTTTTAACCATAAGTTTCTTCCAGTCAATGTAACTCTTACATCTGCAATGTTAAGTTTACTTAGGATATCATTAGGAATGTTATATCCGATACTTAGATCACGTAGACGTACCCAAGATGCATCATAAATATTCATTTCTGAAATTCCACCAAATCCGTATCGTACACGGTAAGCGCTAGCAAAACTAGTATTTTCATCGGCTTGAGCTAAAGCTACTGGAGTATCGTTCTGAACATATACTGGGCTTTCTGCAGTTCCAGTGTTTCTAACTCCTGGGAAAACCACTACGTCATTTCGCTCATCAGCTGACAACTGAGAGGTTCCAAAATAGTTAATAATACCACAGGTACCACACCAAACGTCACCGCCTTGACGGATGTCCAATAAAGCAGATAAGGTAATTCCTTTATAAGTAACAGTATTCCGTAGACCTAAAGTCCAATCTGGGTTAGGATCACCTAACGCTTGTTTAGTAGGATCTGCCAAAGGCCATCCGTCTGCTCCAACAATTACATCTCCATCATCTGTTCGTTGCCAGCCTGTTCCAAAAATACTACTATAAGGCTCACCAGGAACCAAATCAACAGAAGTAGAAACAAATCCTGCAAGGAAAACATCTTCGATTCCCTCAGCTAAAGATTCAACGGTATTCGTAAACGTATTAAAGTTAGCAGCAACATTCCAAGTAACTCCACCTCTCTTTAAAATATCTACATCACCAACAACTTCCCATCCTTTATTTAGGATTACGGCTGAATTCTGGACAGAATTTGCAAATCCAGTAGAAGCAGGAACCTGAACTCTAATAATTACATCTTCAGATTTAGTGTTATAATAGGTTAAATCTACTCCTACTCTTCCTTTGAGGAATTTAAATTCACCACCAATTTCGTAGGTAGTAGACTTTTCAGGAGTCAAAACAGGGTTTGCTAGCAAAGTGGATCGTTCGAAGGAATTCGTTCCAAAAGCTGGGAAGAGAACACCATCCGCAAGGAAGCCATCACCAGCAGATTCCGCTTGCACAAATACATTTTGAGTAGCGTAATTGAAGGCATCGTTTCCAACTACACCGTAGGAAAGTCTTAATTTACCGTAAGAAAGAAAATCGTTACGTCCAATATTCAACGCTTCCATTAGCTCTAAACCTAAAGAAGCGGAATAAGACTGATAAGTATTGTTGTCAGTCGGTAAAGAAGAAGACCAGTCATTACGGAAAGAGAAATTGGCGAATAAAAATTCATCAAAAGCTACATCCGCAGTAGCATAGGCTCCATGAACTCTTTTTCGATTAATAAACTCAGAGGTAATCACATCTGTCGTATTACTGATATGATAGAAATCAGGAGCAGATAAGGTCGTTCCTGTAGTAATACGATCTGTTGATTGGTTATCATATACGTTATAACCTATAACTCCTGATAACTTTAGGTTATCCGCTAAGTTTTTGTTATAACCTAAAATCAAATCCATATTTATATCACGTAAGTTGATATTACGGTTAGATACAGATCCAGGATTAGATCCAAAACTGCTTGGTCCTTGATTGATATCAAAAGCATTAAGTCTTTCATCCGTATAAGTGTCTAATCCTAGTCGGTAGGTTAGAAAAAAGGCATCAGAAATATCATAATTTAGATTGACATTACCAATTACCCGATTTACGTTATCAGTTCCTGGGTTTTTATTCGCTGTCCAATAAGGACTGTCATAGATACCATTACGGTAAGATCGCTGTGTACCATCTGGGTTTAGGTAAGTAGTCGGATCATCAGCGGCCGCTTGTCCTACTTTTCCATTTCCGTTATCAAAAGTAGGAGCCGTACGTAATAAACCAAGCATTACACCCTGCAAGTTAGAACCTCTTTGAATTCGATTTCCACCAGAATTAATGTAAGCCATAGAAATTCCAGTTGTCAATTTATCTGTTATTTTAGTACTCGTATTTACTCGAAATGAATTACGCGTAAAATCAGCATTAGGAACAACTCCCGTCGCATTCAAACGGGAAGCAGAGATAAAATAATTGGTTGTCTCAGTTCCACCAGATACACTGGCATTTAAATCAAGAGTCTGTCCATTCACAAAGAAATCTTGCTGATCAAAAGCTTCTGCTGCTTGACCGTTTCCTTCTCCTGTAGGAACTAACCTTCCTCTTTTGGAAAAGAAATAGTCAGTAGCTCCATCATATTCTAAATCAGAGATGAGTGGTCCCCAGCTAAAACCGTTACCAGTTTCAGGTCCTAGATACGTTGCTGTACCATTTGAGTAACGACCTTGTGCGTAGGTAGATTGTAAGTCAGGAAATTTGTTTACCTGATCTACACTGTAAGAAGCAGAGATACTTACTCTTGGCTTACCTGCTTTTCCTTTTTTGGTAGTAATAACGATGGCACCATTGGCCGCACGTACACCAAAAAGAGAAGTAGCAGAAGGTCCTTTTAGTACCGTCATAGACTCAATATCGTTAGGATTAATATCCACTACTCGATTAGAGTTATCTACACCATCTGTTCCGTTACCAAATTCCGAGTTATCAATCGGCACTCCATCCACCACAAATAATGGCTGATTGGACTTCTCAATTGAAACAGAACCACGAATACGGATACTAGAAGATGCTCCAGGAGAACCTGCAGAACTAGTTACTTGAACACCCGCAACCTTTGAGTTAAGGGCATCAACCAAGTTTACTTCTTTAGAAGCCAGTAATTCTTCGGCATCTACATTTTGTACGGAGTATCCAAGGTTGGCACGATTTGCTTCCAGACCTACGGCCGTTACAACTACCTCACCCAATACCGCACCTTCGGACATAGTTAAATCCATTACATTGGACGCCCCTATTTCCATTTCACGGGTAGCGTATCCAGTGTAACTGAAGACCAAGATATTACCAGCATCAGAAGGAACATTCAAAGAATATTTTCCTTCAATATCAGTAACGGTACCAATTGTGGTACCTTTAACAAGTACGTTAGCGCCAATCAGAGCTTCTCCCTGATCATCACTCACCATACCAGAGATGGTTCTTTGCGAGAAGGCCATGCCTACCACACAGAACACCATCATTAAGATTAGTGAACATTTTTTCATACTAATTCATTTTTAGTTAAGTAATAAAATTTCGCTTATAGAAAGTTATAATAAAATGCAAAGATAGTATTTGGCATCTTCTTTTTAAAAAAAAAGGTGCAAATAAAAAAATTAAACCATTTCCATCACCATTAGACATTTGCGATACATTTGTATTGTATTGTGCAATCCGTAGTATAAGGCATCGGCTACCAAAGCTTGTCCAATGGAAACTTCTACTAGTCCAGGAACATTTTTTCGGTAATATGCTAAATTATCAAGATTTAAATCATGACCAGCATTGATACCAATTCCTATGTTATTGGCTTCTATAGCTGCTAAACGATGTGCTTTCACTGCGGCAGCTGGATTTTCAGTATAAGCATTCGCATAATCGCCTGTATATAATTCAATTCGGTCGGCATTAACAGCCTTAGCGCCTGCCACCATTTTTTCGTCCGCATTTACAAAAATAGAAACGCGAATGCCTTTTTCTTGTAACTGGGCAGTTATATCTCGCAGAAAATCAGCGTGTTGTACCGTATCCCAACCACGATCTGACGTTAAGACATCAGGAGCGTCGGGTACCAAGGTGCACTGATGGGGTCGATTGGCTAAGACCAGCTCCATAAATTTAGGGTTGGGATTACCTTCGATGTTAAATTCTGTGGTAACGATTTGTTTGAGTTGAGGAACGTCTGCGTAGCGAATGTGTCGTTCGTCGGGACGAGGATGCACCGTAATTCCTTGTGCACCATAAGCTTCACAATCTTTAGCCACCTGCAATAAGTTGGGCAAGTTTCCTCCGCGAGCATTTCGTAGGAGGGCTATCTTATTGACATTTACGCTTAAATGAGTGATTGGAGGTTTCAAATTGTAAAATTAAAGTTGGTATAGTAGGCAGAACGTTTAATTATAGGAATGTGCTGCCTAATTTTAAAAGAAAACCCAAATCTCAGGATTTCTGAGATTTGGGTTAACTTATTTATATTAATTCTACTATATTATATCAAAACTTCCATATAGAACTAGCAATTACAACAATCATTCTGAGAAAGATTAATATTTCTGTCAACATCTCGTTGTGGTAAAGGCCATACGTCATCACACGCCTGGTACCCATATGGTCCCAAAACATCCAATGCTTTGCCTTTTCGACGTAAGTCGATTAAACGGAAAGGACCTTCGAAAGCAAATTCAGTAAAACGCTCTTTCAAGATGGCGTCTACAAAATTACTAGCATCCAAATCAATACTAGCTAAACCGGCTCTGGAACGAACTTGGTTAAACCATTTATTGGCTGATACAAAATCTCCTTGCTCCGCAGCAGCCTCAGCAGCGATTAACACCATTTCAGCGTGACGAACAAAAAAGATTGGATCTGTCGCAGTCCCAGAAATACCAGCAGAAAAAGTGGGATATTTCAATCCAAAAGCAGTTGGCGAGGTCATGGTATCAATAGAAACAGCAAATCGAGCATCACCTGGTTCAAAAGCAGCAATAAGATCATCCGTTGGTCCAATAGAATAACGGCCACCAAATTCCTCAGGTCCGTAGAAAAAATTCAGCGTATTACCATCTGTAGCAGTAAAACCAAGAGAATAAATTTGATCCGACAGGTAAGCAAAGGTGGTTAAGTCAAAAGTTTCTCCACCTAAGACATCTACAGCTTTGCTGTAAGCACCACTCCAATTGTTATTATACAAATCAACTCTTGCTAATAATGCATCCGCGGCCAACTTGCTAGCTTGCTGTGGTCCAGTAGCTGCTAGAACATCACGACTCGCTTCCACTAAATCTGCGATAATTTGGGTGTAGATATCAGCTTGAGGCGAAGTTGAAACATTTAATACTTCTCCTACTTCAGAAGTAGGTGTCAGAATCAAGGGTACATCTTTCCATAAAGTAGTAAGATGTAAATAACAGTGGGCACGAATAAATTTAGCCTGACCAATAATGTCAGCACGAGATTCGGCTGAAAATGATTCTTGCTCTACTAAAGGTATTTTTTCAATCACACCATTAGCCACGTTAATTGCATCGTATAAATCAGTAAAAACAGTTGCCATCGTTCCATTAGCTGGTAACACGTTTAAGTTTCCAAATTCCAAACGAGTAGGGAAAGTTCCAGTTGCATTGGCTTCATCAGAGAAAAACTGAGCCAGTGCTAGCCAGCCATCAAAAACTAAATCATCATCCTGCACTTCATCATAAACACCATTCAAGGCAGCCTTGGCTGATGCTTCATTTAAGATAGCTATATCAGAAGGCAAAGAATTAATTGGAGTTGGATCATCTAAATCTGCACAGGCAACTATGGAGCAACTGACAGTTAGAAGAAACAAAAATTTATATATTGATTTCATATTTCTTAATTTTAATAATTACAATAATTTTAGAATCCTAGATTAATACCAAAGGTCACTGATCTGGCCTGTGGAAAAGTCAGAAAATCTGTACCTAAAGAAGTATTGTTGTCTTGAGCAGAACCGCCATCAAAAATATTTACCTCAGGATCATACCAACTATAGTCCGTTAAGGTCCATAAATTATATCCAGAAACATATACTTTTAAGCTAGCAATGCCAATATCACTTAATAAGCTACTAGGCACCTGATATCCTAAGGTTAGGGTCTTAAGACGAATATAACTTCCATCTTCTACAAAACGGTCAGAATCTTGACGGTTTCCGTTTGGATCATTTCTAACCAAGCGAGGAATATCTGTCTGATCGCCTTCTTGTTGCCAGCGGTTGTCCCAAGCTCTTTTAGTTGGCGCAAATACACTGTTCATCCCTTCCGCAAAGGCTAAATTATTATTGTAAACATCGTTGCCTACGGCAAATTGGAAGAAGAAGTTTAACTCAATACCTTTGTAGGAAAGCGTATTCATCATACCTCCTGTAAAATCAGGTAAAGCACTTCCAATATACGTACGGTCATTATCATTGATAACACCATCTGGAGGTAAATCATCGGCAGTTCCTAGAATATTGTCTGGACCTGCACCACCACTGATATCCGCAAATTTTAGGTCTCCAGGAGCAGCACTAGGCTGCGTAGGAGAATTATCAATTTCTGCTTGATTTTGGAAAATACCAACTACTTGTCGTCCAAAGAAAGAACCTAATGGTTGACCTTCTGCTGTCCGATTGGCAAATCCGGAATCAAATGGGATTCCATCTACTAGTTTAACTACTTCATTTTTCAAATAACCCACTGTAAAAGTAGTAGACCAGCTAAAGTCAGGTTTAGAGAAATTAAGCGTTGTTAAAGAAACATCTAACCCAGTATTTTTTACTTCACCAACGTTTTGGATAACTGTTGTAAATCCTGATGTAGTAGGAATAGGTCGATTCAATAATAAGTCTTCCGTATTTTTGATATAAAAATCAACAGAAGCAGTAATTCGGTCATTGATAATACCAAAATCAAGTCCAATATTGGTTTGAGTAGTTGTTTCCCATTTTAGATCAGGGTTACCTAACTGTGTAGGTGTAATACCTGGTGCATCCAAGTAGTTGAACCCACCACCAAATAATTGCCGAGATAGAAAATTATTGATATTATTATTACCAGTTTGTCCCCAACCAACACGTAGTTTGAGTTGAGAAATGGTGTTATTAGCAGGAAACAGATCATCTGATACATTCCAAGCAGCAGATAATCCAGGAAAATATCCCCATTGGTTGTTTACAAATCTAGACGATCCATCTGCACGGAAAGTTCCCGTAAAATAGTACTTTCCTTTATAGTTATAATTTACACTTCCGAAGAAAGATTTTAAGTTATCAGCAGTAGTACGACCATTCGTTGTTAAAGGTGATGCTCCAGAAGTCAACCCAGTAAATTCATCGGTAGGAAAATCTACCGCCTCAGTAAAGGATAATTTAAGATCATCTTGCTGAAAACTGGTTCCTCCAACTACTTGCAAATCTCCTCCACCAACTACTTTATCGTATTTTAAAAAGTATTCATGAATAAATCTTCTGTTTACTAATGTAGCATAAACTGCTCGTCCTGTATTAGACGACTGTAGCACTCTTGGTTCGTAAATATCTTCTGTTTGATCCAATAGATCTACTCCTAATCGAGCATTAGCTGAAAGACCATCAAATAACTCAAAGCCTGCGTTTACAGAACCTATCAATCGACCACGTGTAATCGTGTTGTCATATTCTGTGACAGCAGCGACGGCATTTTCGATACCAAAGGCACTACCGTAAGATCCATCTTCGTTAAAAATAGGCACTACGGGAGGAATTAAAATGGAAGCACCCAAAGCACCAAAAATATTATTATCATTTTGGATTTGATCTGTCTTAGATACTGAATAACTCATGTTCATTCCAAGGTTTAAGCGTTCGCTTGCCTTCTGTGTCAGGTTAAGTCTTCCAGAGTACCGCTCGAATCCAGAGTTTTTCATAATTCCTTCTTCTCCACTATATCCAATAGATCCAAAATATTGGGTATTTTGATTTCCACCAGAAACATTGGCACTTACTTTTCTTAAGGCACCATTGGTGAAAATTTCGTCCTGCCAATCTGTACTGGCATCTCCAACTGGGCCTAATAGGTTATCCTGAATGCTCTGCCAAGATCTTTCTAATCCAAGAGCGTCCAATAATGGTCCCCATAACTCAACTGAGTAATCTTGGTATTCTTGCCCCGAAATAGTATTGATCTTTTTAGGTAACCACTGATTACCGTACGAAGCATTTAAGCCAATCCTAGCTTGACCATCTTTGCTTCCTTTCTTAGTTGTTATTAAAACCACTCCATTCGCTGCTCGTGATCCATAAATAGCCGCCGAGGCAGCATCTTTTAATACTTCGATCGACTCGATTTCTTCAGGATTTAGATCAGAGAGGACACTAATACTACTTCCTCCAATTGCTTCTTGAGAAAAATCTACATTATCACCTGAAATCAATGGAACACCATCAATTACATAAAGTGGCTGATTAGAAGCAGTGATAGAAGTTCTACCTCTGATATTTACATCAATTCCTCCTCCTGGCTTACCAGAGTTTTTCGTAACGGTTACCCCTGCTGCACGTCCTTGTAAAGCCGTTTCAAAACTAGGTAATTGTACATTCTCAATATCTGAAGCTTTCACAGAAGAGACCGCACCGGTTACATCTTTTCGTTTTTGCGTTCCGTAACCAATCACGATCACATCATTTAATCCAACAGCATCAATGCTCATGGTAATGTCAATTACATTCGACGCCCCTACGGCAACTTCCTGCGTCGCAAAACCAGTATAACTAATCACTAGTTGAGTAACCCCCTCTGGAAGGTTCAGTGAATATTTTCCTTCAATATCCGTAACTGTTCCTACGGTTGTACCTTCGGCCAACACCGTGGCACCAATCAATGGCTCATTATCTCCATCGACAATCATTCCCGTTACCGTCCTTTGTGCCGTCACAAAAGAGGCACAAAAGAATAACAAGAAGAAGATCCATAAATGTTTTTTCATTCTAATTTATTTTAAGTTAAAAAATGGGTTAAAAATGTATTTATTGTTTTAATTTCTTGAGACTGGACTTTATATTTTAATACCTAAAAAAAAGTATCTGTAACATAATTATTATCAATAAAAATAAAAAACCTTATAAATCTTCTACTTTTACTGGTAAATAATAATTTTTTCGGCTCTAAATATTTATGGGAATACAATTTTCGACTATAAAGAAATCGGCAGGCAGCAACAATAAAACGGAATTAATAGTCATTATGCTGCTTGTTATTTTGTCTGGCTTGACAGGGACCGTAATAAATTTTGCTTATGCGTACGTAAATGACGTCGATCTGACAAATATTAGTAAGATTTTCACGGAGCACTCGGAAGAAGTAGGCCGCCAGTTTTTTCGAACAACGGCCGCTATTCACCAAATCTTCACTTTTATCATACCTTGCTTTTTATTTTGGTTTATTATTAAAAGAAATGTGGTAGCTGATTATTTTCATATCCGGCGGAGTCCATTACTAAAAGTCTTAATTTTCAGCTTTTTATTCTTAATCATTAGTTTTCCGCTGGTTGGTCTAAGTGCTTGGCTCAACCAACAAATACCGCTACCTAGCTGGGCTTCTAATATGGAGGCAGATACTGCCAAAATGATTTCAGCGATTTTGTCTGTCAATTCGCCAGTTGAGTGGTTACTTAATTTATTGGTGATTGCGGCTATTCCTGCGGTGGGAGAAGAATTATTTTTTCGTGGAATTGTGCAGACGAAATTAATAGATTATTTCAAAAATCCACAGGTAGCTATTTGGCTAGGAGCTTTCTTTTTTAGTGCTTTTCACTTTCAGTTTGAAGGATTTTTTCCGCGTATTTTGCTGGGTGCGGTATTGGGTTATTTATATTATTGGTCGATAAATTTGTGGATTCCAATTATTCTTCACTTTTTTAACAATGCAATGATCGTTTCAGCTCCTTACTTAGGATCTTCGGATGTGATGATTTCCCCTGAGCAACCAATGAGTATGGGAATGATTTTCGCCGCCGCCGGAGCACTCTTTATTGGTTATTTTTTAATAAAAAATCGAATATTCTTCATAGATCATCCACCTAAATCATCATAGTGATCGTTTAAAATATTTATACCCTGAGAAAATTTAACTTATGACTACCAGAATTCTTACCGCAATTGTATTTGTAGCCGTGATGCTGGGCGGTTTGTATGGCGGCCTCTACCCTTTTGTTGGACTTTTTGTGCTTATTACAGCCCTTTGTCTGTGGGAGTTTATTGGAATGACCCTCGTAACCCAAAATCCTGCTAATATTCGCCATTATAAGGTTTTGGGCACCATCATGGGTGTTTTACCTGTCATCATTACTGGAATTTATAAGCTTGGAATTCCAGCTGATCCTTTTATTTTTCTTAAAAAAGCGACCATTCTATCTATTCCCTTGGTTTTTCTCATATTTATTCGAGAATTATTCGCCAATACCAAAGAACCCTTTACTAATTTGGCCCATTTATTCTTGGGAATTTTTTATATCGGACTCCCTATGTCCATGTTAATCCTTGTGGGAATCGAGGGCGATACCTATTTACCTAATACCGTCTTTGGTATACTCCTTCTTACTTGGGCAAACGATTCAGGTGCATATCTCATCGGTTCTAAAATCGGTAAAACGCCCTTATTTCCTCGTATTTCTCCTAATAAAACTTGGGAAGGCAGTATCGGCGGCGCTATTACCACCATCGCAGCGGGATTTTTGCTCAGTCTCGTATTTTCAGAACAATCTTTATTCAATTGGCTAATAATAGCTGGACTTACTGCTATATTTGGTTCGATAGGCGACCTAATAGAATCTATGCTTAAACGCAGCAAAGGCGTAAAAGACTCTGGAAGTTTTTTACCAGGACACGGTGGATTTTTGGATCGATTTGATGCATTTATTTTCGTAGTACCCTTCGTAGCAGCCTTTCTTCTATATATAAGAGGTTGATTATCTTATAATTTATTTATAAAGAATTTATTTTTACTGTTCTTGATTAAAACAAATAGTCAGGAAACGCTGTTTCTATTAAAATAGGCTTTTCGAAGGTAAGAAATGCTATTGAACTCCGAAAATTGCTTAACTTTGTGCTGATTTTGACGTAGTATAACACAAAACAGAAAATGAATTTATTTCAAAAAATACACCGAGAAGGCTACAAGATTATCTTTATTAGTATTGTATTGCTTGCATTACTTAATATAGGTGTCTTTTATTTTTTCCCGAGCCTACTGACACTAACAGGTGTTGTTTCGTTAGTGCTTTTCTTTTTAGTCCTACAATTTTTCCGCAATCCACGTAGAGAAATTTTAGTCGCCGATGATAACATGGTTTACGCACCGGCAGATGGTAAAATTGTGGTAATCGAAGAAACCAATGAGAACGAATACTTTCAAGACAAGCGCTTACAGGTCTCTATATTTATGAGTCCAACCAATGTGCATGTCAACCGTAACCCAATCAGCGGAACGGTTAATTATTTTAAATATCATCCTGGAAAATACCTCGTAGCTTGGCATCCAAAATCTTCTGATGAAAACGAACGAACCACAACGGTTATTAGTAATGGAGATTCTGAAATTTTGATGAGACAAGTTGCAGGTGCACTCGCCAAACGAATCGTCAATTATTTAGAAATCGGCGATAAAGTAACACAAGGAGCTGATATGGGTTTTATCAAATTCGGTTCGAGAGTTGATTTGTTTTTACCTTTGGATGCTAAGATTGAAGTCAAAAAAGGAGATAAGGTAAAAGGTAATCTTTCTGTTATTGCACGATTATAAAATTATAATGAATCGGTCTAAAACACTAGGCTAAGTGAATTTGTAATAAAAACCTCAACCTCAAATTTGGCGACTACAAATTCATAATAACTAGCTGCTATTTAAGCAACTAAGTCTATTCTTTCTGTTAAAGAGAAAATTGAAATTGCTCTTGAGCCGGCCAGCAGGATTATAAACAAAGTAAGATTAAGTAAATCAAGACACAAAAAAATAGGTTTACTAACCTGATAATCAACTTTTTATAAGATAATTTATTTAGTGGCAGACAGATTCGTAAATCACTTATTCCTAGATAGTTTATTAGAAAATTGATACCAAACCGTGAGTATCAGCGCGCCAGCTATTACCTTAATAATTGCTCCTGGCAAAAAAGGATAAAAACCATATTCTAACGCTTTTCCTAATCCATATTTAGCTGTTAAATGGCCGACGCCAATTAGCAAGATCACAACGGTACCAAGCGCCATCATTCCGATATTTTTTAAAAAATTTGCGATTCCCCAACGTTCTGCTAACCAACCAAGCAAGCATCCAGCGATCAAAAATCCATAAAGGAATCCACCACTTCCCTTGCTAAAAGTCTCCCACCCCGATGCCCCGTTAGCAAATACGGGTAATCCAATGCCACCTAAAATCAGATATATAGCAATCGTCATACCCCCTAATCTGGGGCCTAATAACGCCGCTACTACCAAAACTGCTAAGCTCTGTCCAGTAATCGGAATGGCTACTGCTTGATATGAAAGATCCAAGGTAAACTGTGTCAAGACAATTAGAAAAACTAATCCTAAAGAAATTTTAAAAAAAATAGTTGACATTATTTTTAATTTTAAAACAAATATTTTATATTTATTTTTAAGTTCTAATCCAAAATGGCTAAAAATTATGATACCAACAGACGAGCTTATCGAGATAAAGAAAATTAGGGCATCCTTTCCTCCAGAAAATTCTACACATTTGGGTGGAATTAGCGACGGTCGACGTTACCGTACTGTTTTTGGTGGTAACAGTTTGGAACAAAGCTACGGAATGCTGCGACAATTTTTATTAGAAGAGGGGTACGAAGATTTGCCATTACCGACTGATGCGGCGGAGTTGAAATTATTTCGGCATCCTCCAGGAAAGAAAGCGATGAAATTATTTGAAGAATATGGCTATGTTCATTACCCGATTAAGATTTTTTTTCATCCACATCTGAGTAAAGAACATACCCTCATCCTTTATATTTACAATCAAAATATTAACCAATCGTTGCTATATTTTCACGATCGATTACCTCAAAAAAACAAGTAATCTTTACAGCCGTGCAAGTTTATCTAAATCCATGTTTTTTGCAATTTTCATTAGTTGATCCATATTAACATTCCGGCCTTCGAGGGAAACCACAAACCGTTCAGCCACCATCATCGCCAATTGACAACGCTTATTATTGTTGCTACACTCTTGGTAGGATTTATTACCATCAATTTCGATCGTTCGTTTAAACCCATCATCCGATTCTTCGTCGATTTCCAATTTAGCCCAAGCGGCATTGCCCATTAAAGCCGTTCCAATTCCTCCAGCATCTACAATATCAACTTCCAATTTTTGGTCGCCGTCTTGATATGTTGCTTCTGCCATAGAAATTTTAAAACCCATCGCTCCCGAGGTTTTTCCACTGTGCTTTTTTCGAGACATTCCGGCGAGATTTTCGGGCAACAATTCCTTTAGATTACGAAAATTTACTGGTTCTTTTAGATCTTTATCTGTCTTGATTTTATTGACAGCATCTTCTATTCCCTGAAGCGCCTCCGTCACGGTTCCTTCGGCGTTGGAACCGATTTGATCCACAAAATCTTGCGTGGATTCAGCCAATTTTCCTGCACTCTCCTTAAGGGCTTCTTTCCGCTTTTCTTCAGGACTTTGGGTGGTACAAGCTGTAAAACCAATTAAGATTAAGGCAATTAAGAAAAGTTGAATTAATTGTTTTTTCATCATTTTTATTTTAAATGAACGCGAAAATGTGTAAAAATATATTAATGATCCTATTCAGATAGTTATCCAAATTCGAACCATTAAAACAAACTATCACCCCATAGACAATTGATGATCTAAAAATGTTTGCACCGCTTTATTTTTATTCAGTCTCTGCTTCTTGAGCTTCCTCCCCCTGATCTTCCGGCTTCATTTGAGGGAAAAAGAGTACATCTTGAATAGAGTTGGAATTCGTCATAATCATCGCCAAACGATCCATCCCGATGCCTAGTCCAGCAGTAGGCGGCATTCCGTATTCGAGGGCGCGGAGGAAATCTTCATCCAGTACCATTGCTTCGTCATCTCCTCGCTTCCCAAGTTCCAATTGTGCCTCAAACCGTTCGCGCTGATCAATCGGATCATTTAATTCAGAGAAGGCGTTACAGATTTCTTTTTTGTTACAAATCGCTTCAAAACGTTCTACTAATCCTGGTTTAGTGCGGTGTTTTTTAGCAAGTGGTGACATCTCTACTGGATAGTCCGTAATAAAGGTTGGTTGAATTAATTCTCCTTCACATTTTTCACCAAAAATCTCATCAATCAATTTTCCTTTACCCATCGTTTCATCCACAGGAACATGCAATTTTTTTGCTGTTGCAAAAATTTCTGATTCACTCATTTCTGAAATATCGATACCTGTAAAATGCTCAATGGCTTCGTACATAGTATACCGTTTCCAAGGACGTTTAAAGTCTATCAGATTATCACCTACCTGAATTTTTGTGGTTCCATTGACATCCAACGCTACTTTTTCGACCATCTCTTCTACAAGGTTCATCATCCATTCGTAGTCTTTATAGGCGACGTATAATTCAATCTGAGTAAACTCTGGATTATGGAACCGACTCATACCCTCATTCCTAAAATCTTTGGAAAATTCATAAACGCCATCAAAGCCTCCTACGATCAATCTTTTTAAATATAACTCATTAGCAATCCGCAAGTACAGCGTCATATCCAACGTGTTATGATGTGTCTTAAAAGGTCGAGCTGCCGCACCACCGTAAAGGGGTTGGAGAATCGGTGTTTCTACTTCTAGATAATCTTTTTCATTTAAAAAATTTCGAATAGAATTATACATTTTAGTTCGCTTAACAAACGCCTCTCTTACATGTGGATTAACCACCAGGTCCACATAGCGCTGTCGGTATCTTAGTTCCGGATCTGTAAACGCATCGTACACATTCCCTTCCTTGTCACGTTTTACGATGGGTAAATTACGTAACGCTTTACTCAGAAAATGTAATTCTTTTACTTTGATGGTTACTTCTCCTGTTTGTGTTACGAAAAGTTCTCCAACTAAACCGATATAATCACCGATGTGTAAAAGCTTGACCACCTTATCTGTCAGTTCTTGTGCTGCTTCAGTGGCCCCCATTTTTCCCTTCTGCATATACAACTGAATAATACCATCTGCATCTTGTAGTTTCGCAAAAGGACCACGTTGTCCCATGAACCGTCCAGCGATTCTAAGCTCAGGTAATTTATCTGGACCATAGTCCCCCAAATTATTCGTTCTTAATCCGCTGATATAAGTTTCTAGGTCCATTGGTGCTCGATTCGCCGAAGCATCAAATTCGACCGTATCCTTAATACCAAATGCTATAAATCCTTCCTCTTCTTTGATAGAGCCAGTCCGAAATTTTTTCGATTTAAATAATTCCATCAGCTTTTTTCCACCGACCTCACCAACCTTGGCTATACTAGCTAAATCTTTGATTAATAATTGATCAAAATCGGCTGTTTTAAAGTCATTGGTAGAAAAGTTTACCGTAAATCCGGCGGCGGGATAAGGTTCAACTCCAAGATCTCGAAGAGCTTGCATAGCCTCTCTACGGACTATTTCCTGTTCACTACGTTGCATAATATAGTACGTTTTTTTTAGTAAAGAACAAAAATAGCCTTTTCCTAGGGAAGATAGGCATGATTAGCACTTACAATTACCAGATAATTTCCGTAAATTTGGGAGTGGGTTGGGGAGTAAAGTTAGAATACTTATTAATGAAGAATCATTCGAAGAAAATTCCATCTTTTAGGAATTAATATATTCATAACATACACAAGCCCCATTCTCCCTTCCAGACACGTTATTTTTGCAAAAAAAGCCTCTACTTCTTGTCCGAATCGCAAGGGGTTTTACAATATTTACCCTCAACAAAATTTACACTAAAATGAAACGAACCTATTCGTTATTATTTAGCCGTTTTGTCCGTGCCCAAAAATTAATACTACTTACTTTGATTTTAGGTTTAGCTATTCCCGCTACTTCCTTTGGTCAGATCATGATTAATGAATTTGCTCCCGGTGGAAGTGAGTTTCTTGAAATGGTAGTGGTTGGGGCACCTTGTGAGCTTGTCAATATTCAAGGAGTCATTATCGATGACAACAATGGAGACTTTGTAAACTGCCCTACTCCGCAAGCTTTATCTGGGGTAGGAATTGCGACGGGTTTTATCCGATTTACCTTCGATGCTTTATGGGCTGCGGTTCCTGCCGGAACTATCATTGTTCTTGGAGGTCCGGGAGGACTCGATACGGATGTTTGTGATTATTCTATCAACATTCCCGCTACGAGTACTGTTGGTTATTTTGAACAAGCCACGGCAGGAGGCGGAATGGCACTTACGCCTGTTGGTTCTAGTACACCAGGCAATCCATGCGATAGTCGCGATTGTGTTTTAAATAATGGTAATCCAAATTATAGTGTTGGCAATCCTTATGGGTTTATTACCGGAGATGCCTTCGGTGGAGCCATTCGATTAAGAAATCAAGGTGACGCTTGTCAACTTCGTACTCCTAGTGGAGCTTATTTGCATGGCCTTGGATATGGTACCGCAGATAATAATGGTTGTCCTTCTGTGGCACAAATCACAGGAGGTCCTGATGGTTTATTATTACCGGTAGGTGCGCAGTTTAGCTTTTTCAACGCTATTAATGACGATTATCGCAACGTTGCCAATTGGACCGGTTTACCAGCCACCCCTGGACAAGCCAATAATTGTAGTAATGCTGAATGGATTGCCAGCATGCGGGCACCGCAAGAAGATCAGATTCAAGGTGGTGGAATTTGTAATAATATAGAACCTACCACCTTATCGCTTTGTGGTCCTACTAATATAACGTTAACGGGCTGTCTTTCTGACAATTTCAGTTGGGTTTCCGATGATCCCTCTATTGCTAGTTTTTCCGGTCCTACCAATGGCTCGTCCGTGACGGTTATTCCAACCCCTAATGGACCTGGAGGTATGACCAATATTACGGTGACGATTACTTTAAACAATACCAATCTTGGTGGAGGTTGTCCAGCTCCTTCTACCACTACTTATACTTATCCTGTCAATATTACTTCATTTACACCCGATGCAACAACCGTTGATATTTGTGAAGATGACGGCTGTTATAATCCTTACAATGATAACAATACTATTTATTCAGGAGGAGGTGTTAGTTTTACATGGTATAACGGCGATCCTGCCGCAGGAGGAACAGTCATTCCAGCTTCTCCTCCTCCATGTGTTGATTTTAGTGTAGATCCTGCTCCACAATTATTTGTTACTATTAGTGATGGGAGTTGTTCTTCCACTTTTCCAATTACTGTTAATGAATTGGCGGGCCCGACCGTCGTGATACCCCCCCTACCACCGCTTTGCAGCAATATTCCTTTTTTCAACCTAACGCTGTTTAATAGTATTATCAACTCAGATCCGGCAGCGATCATTCAGTGGTACAATGGCAATCCCAACGCAGGTGGCGCTATCATCAGTTTACCTAATTTTGCCACGCCATCAGATTTAAATAATCTCTGGGTGAGAGTTACCCTAAACGGATGTATTTCTGATCCGGTCATGGTTCCTTTGATGTTTAATGATCCACCTACGGTTACTGCGTCCAGTGATGTAACCAGTATTTGTGCTGGAGGAACTGTTAATCTCATGGCTATAGCTACAGATATTTCAGGTGTCATTTGGGATAATAACGGCGGCGACGGAAGTTTTGGAAATGCCAACGCTACCAATACATCTTACACTCCTGGTCCACTCGATATTCTGAATGGAAGTTTCACGCTCACCGTGAATACGACCAATAACAGCAATTGCCCCAACGCGTCTGACAACGTAGTCATCACCGTTTCGGCAGGTCCTACCGCCATGATTAGTGGACAGAGTGAGATCTGCAGTAATGGTTCAGCTACACTAAATGCCGGTTCGACGAATCCTACTGATATAATTTTATGGACGGCAGTGCTTCCAAGCGATGGAACTTTTTCACCTGATAATAATAACAATACGATATACACTCCGGGTCCTGGAGATATTGCCAATGGCTCAGCCACCGTAATGGTAATCGTAAGTGATCCTTCTGGTTTGTGTACCGCAAGTACGGATATGTTTACCTTCAATATACTTCCCTCTCCTACCGCTATGATAGATATTCCAAATCCCGTAGTTTGTGAAGGAGAGCAAATATTTATCACCGTAAATTCTCCCAGCGCTAGCAATGGTGTTTCGTGGAATACCAATGGTGATGGTGTTTTTGATGATAACTTTAGTGCCAGTACTTTTTACACCCCAGGCACGGTGGATGGAGATAATGGTACCGTAAGATTGGCCATAACAGTTGCTAGTAATAACAATTGCCTACCCGCTACCGACTTTGCAGATATTACAGTCATTCCTGCACCAGAAATTTTTGCAGATGGTAGCTTAACGGTTTGTGGAGGAACGGATATTAGTTTATTTTGCTTTTTTGGTGGTTCAGCTACTGGTGCTACCTGGTCGGCTATTCCTGGAGATGGTATGTTCTCTGATCCTAATGCTCAAAATCCTACGTATACTCCTGGTCCTATAGACATTGCCAATGGTTCCGTTGATTTTACTGTTTTGACTAGTGACCCCTCTGGAAATTGTATGGACGTGACAGATATGCACACAACCGTTATTGAGGAAGGTGCAACAGTAATGGCTGGTGGAGATCAGGTTATTTGTGAGGGGAATACGGTAATGCTTAACGCAATATTAAATGATCCAACTAACAACACGATTACATGGACTAGTGACGGAGATGGAAGTTTCAATTTAATTAATGTTAGTAATCCAATCTATACACCAGGTACCGCAGATATTGCAAACGGCTCTGTTCTTCTGACCGCCACCACACAAAGTGGCAACCCTAATTGTACAACGGATGGAACAGATGAGGTAGATGTCACCATCACTCCTGCTCCTACCGTAATGGTAAGTAATGACCTAACGATCTGTGCCGGCAGTATAGCCAATTTGGACGCCACCATTGGGGGTAGTGCAACTGCTTTTAGCTGGACAACCAGCGGAGACGGAGATTTTTCTAGTCTCACTGATCCCAACGCAACCTATAACCCAGGTCCTAATGACCTGACCAATCAATCTGTTACGATTACGGCTACCACCAATAATCCAAATCCAAACTGTATTCCCGCGACAGATATGATACTCATCACCATCTCTGATGGCCCAGAAGTAACCCTTGGTAATGATGTTACCATTTGTGAAAACGATGTAGTGAATTTAAACGCCATGTTACAAGGTTCGGCGACTTCACTTACCTGGAATACTAGTGGCGATGGTACCTTTGCACCTGCCAACGATCCTAATGCAACTTATACTCCCGGTGTTAATGATTTGGCGAATATCACCACTGCAATTATTCTAACCGCTACGACTGACGACGTGAATGGGACTTGTACGGCTGGTACGGCAACACTCTCCGTCATGCTCGATGAAGCACCATCTGTAAATTTAGGTAACGATCTTACCTCTTGTGGAGATGACGATATAAATTTGACCGCTGTTTTAGGAGGCTCGGCCACTACCATCTTCTGGACCTCCAATGGAGATGGTATTTTTGATAGTAATATAATCACCAATCCAGTTTATAGTCCTGGTACCGATGATTTAGTTAACGGTTCAGTGATCCTAACTGCGGTAACAGACAATGGTGGAGGAGCTTGTAATCCTGTTTCAGATGAAGTTACCATTACATTTTCTACAACTGGAGATGCCAGTTTTAGCTATCCGACGATCGGCTGTACGAATGGCGGTAATCCTATGCCGGATGTTTCTCCCACCAGCTCAGGAAGTTTTAGTGTAGATAATAGTGGAGATATTAATGCTCAAACTGGAGAGTTTTTAATTACCTCGGCGGTAATGGGTCAAACTTATACGATTACTTTTACGAGTACTGGGAATTGTCCTGGTGCTTTCACGCAGGACATTATGATTGTAGGTCCTGATGATCCCAGTTTTGATTATCCTACCATAGCCTGTAGTGTAGGGACTAATCCTGCACCTACTAGTATCTCTGGAGATCCTGGAAATTTCACAGTAGACGGAGGTGCTTCAATCAATCCAACTACCGGTGAATTGGATCTATCCACAGTTACAGCAGGAAATACCTATATCATTAGTTTTTTGACAACCGGTAATTGTCCTGCAACTAGTGCTAGTACGATTTCAATCCTCGCTCCTCCTGATGCTGGAACTCCAATGGGACCTGTCACGACTTGTAATATGGGTAGTGCGGTTATTGATTTAAATACATTACTGACCGATGCACAAACGGGAGGTACTTGGACGGATGTATCAACGAATCCAACTGACGGATTCAACGTAGATATGTTCGATCCAAATAATCAAGCAGGAGATACCTATACTTTCAGATATACGATGGCTGCCAATGCTGGTTGTCCAGAAGATTTTTCTGAGGTAGAAATTATAGTGGAAGCTCAAGAGACTGCTATTCTAGATCAGATAATGTTGATGCCTTGTAATGATGACAACGGATCCAACATCAGCACTGTGGATTTAAACAGTTTAATACTATCTACTAGTGTTCCTGGCATGTGGAATGATACGGATGGAACGACCGTAGATTTATCTGACCCTAGCAACGTAGATTTTAATGGAATAGCTCCTGGATTTTATACCTTTACTTATGCGCTTCCGGCAACAGTCAATTGTCCTCAAGCACCGACCTATACAACGGAGGTTGAAGTTGTTTCCTGTGATTGTCCAACGGTAACAAATACGATTACTGCTTCGACTTGTGAAGGAATACCTTTTATTTGGAATGGTATTCCATATACTATTGCGGATACTTATCTGCAGACTTATCCTGACGCAGCAGTTTCTGGTTGTGACTCTTCGGATGTTATTGTCTTGACCGTGATTCCTACTCCTACGATCAATGTTGGAGATAATTTCATTATCTGTGAAGGAGACGATATAAACCTCACCGCTATGATTGGTGGTTCCGCCAATGGCATCACTTGGTCTACGGTAGGAGGAGATGGATCTTTTGATGATATAACTAGTCTTTCTCCTACCTATACTCCAGGCACGAATGATATGATCAACGGATCAGTAACTTTTAGCGGAAGAACCAGAGATGTTGGTATGTTTTGTAATGAAGTAACGGATAATGTTATTGTCAATATGCTGTCTCCCCAAGATGCTTCGTTTGTCTATCCTGCCAACGCTTGCTTAGGAGGTAATAATCCACAGCCTTCCACCAATCCGACACCAACGGGTACTTACAGTGTAGATAACGGTGCCTCCATCAACGCTACCACTGGTGTACTAAATCTAACTACGACTACTGCCGGACAGAGTTATAATATTACTTTTACTAGTGACGGAACGTGTCCTGGCACAGCTACCGAAACAATTACCATCATCAATAATCCAAATGCGGGTATTGCTAATACTCCTGCAAATACTTGTAATGAAAGTGGAAGTATTATTGATTTAAATACCTTATTATCTGGCGCTGATGCGGGAGGAATATGGACCGAAACCACCACTCCTCCCTCTACTGGATTTTCAGGTAATCAATTTGATGGAAATGGACAAAACACTGGAGTTTACACTTTTCGTTATACCATTAGCGCACTGGGTTGTCCCGATGATTTTACGGAAGTAATGGTAACTGTTGATGCACCACTTACTGCTACGGTTACTGGTTCAGATAATATATGTAACAATAGTAATAGCAGTAACAACCCTATTCTTAATTTTAATAATCTAATTACCGCAGGAGCTACCAACGGAACTTGGACCGATACCGATGGTGCAGGGGTAGGTATTATTACCGATCCGACTAACGTTTCTTTTGATGGGATTGCTCCCAATACTTATACTTTTACTTATACCAC
>CALFWZ010000165.1 GCA_937928405.1 uncultured Saprospiraceae bacterium | reverse complement strand
AAGTAATCGTCAAGAAAACAGTAAATTGCTACGGTGAAGTCTTCCATAGTGATAAGTTTTGGTTTGGTCACTTTAAACTTAGCAATTTGGTAAGACTTCTTTTTATTTGTTCTTATTTTATTGTTCGCAACTTAGATTATTATAATACTTTTATAGTTGATCATTTTATCATTTATCTCGAAATGATTATCTCCCTCTAAACTCCACGCGGTAATACCCATTTTCAAAAACTCATTTGATAGTTGAGTAAAACTTAAATTAGAGTTTTCTATTGTTTTATTTCTAAATTCCCACCCTTCAAAATAATCCGCACGTTCACCAATCCATGCATCCAAAAATCTGCAGATCAAAAAATCAAACGGCCATCCCGTCCGCTTTAGTTCGCTTCGCTCATGAATCTCCTTCGTCGATTTTGCTGTGCCTGCCTTGCAGTGCGGTCGCACGTCACCCTTGTTGCACTCGGGATCGGTCACTCACCCCATCGATAACTATCCGATTTTAACCCCGCCAAATCAATCACCCGATCAATCACCGTAGCGGCCAGTGCTTCAAAATCTTTCGGTTTGCTGTAAAAGCTGGGACAAGCAGGACAGATGATTCCTCCCGCTTCGGTAACCGTTTTCATATTATTGAGGTGAATCAAACTATAGGGTGTATCACGTGGGACTAGAATTAACCGTCGTCGTTCCTTTAGGATTACGTCTGCTGCACGGGTCATAAGATCATTTGAAATTCCAGTGGCAATTCTGCCTAGAACACCCATAGAACAAGGACAGACAATCATGGTGTCGTAACGAGCTGAACCCGAAGCAAATGGAGCCATGAAGTTCATTTTTTCATAAAAATCAAAATCATAGTGCTGGTAATCCTCGTTTCCAAGTTCATATTTCCAGTTAAAACGAGCATTATCGCTCATTACTACTCCTACTTTATCCAGCTGATCTGATAAAGCTGATAATCGATCCAACAGTACTTTGGCGTAAATCGAACCGCTACTACCTCCAATCCCGACGACAATTTGTCTCATTTTTAGTAAATTTACTTTAAATATTTAAAACAATGGCGAACTTATTGCCGTTGACTAGACGTACTGATAATTCTACATCTTAATTAATTTTGTAAACATTCTTCTTATGAAAAAGTTTTTTTACCTCTTGTCTTCTGTTTTAATGATTACGGTGCTTTTTAGCTGTTCTTCTGCTGACCCAGTCGCAGATGCCCCATTTAAATGGTATACCGTAGAAGAAGCGGCGGCCCTAAATAAGGACAAATCTAAAGTTTATTTTGTAGATGTTTATACGGATTGGTGTGGCTGGTGCAAACGAATGGACAAAGCAACTTTTGCTCAACCAGAAATTCAGGATTTTTTAAAGAAAAATTTTATTCCCGTAAAATTTAATGCAGAGCAGAAAGCGGCTGTTCAGTTTTTGGACAAACAGTATAAATTCAACCCTAATGTTGGTAGAAAAGGAACACATGATTTAGCTAGAATGATGCTTGCTGGTAGAATGTCTTATCCTTCTTTTGCCTTTATGAATGGAGCAGGTGAGGTAATCGAAGTTTCTAAAGGCTATAAAACGCCAGAACAATTCATGCCCGTATTAGAAAAAGTAGCAGGTCAACTAGCACAAAATTAATTTGGACTTAGTCTTTTGTTTTTAAACAATTTCAACTAAAAATAATTCTAATGAAAAATATATTCGGACTATTCACTTTTATTTTATTGACGATGGCTTTTACGCATCCAACACCAGCTCCTCAAGAATTAGAGAAGAAGGTAAAATGGTATTCTTGGGAAGAAGCGATGGAACTGCAAAAGACGGAACCTCGTAAACTTATGGTGGATATCTACACTGATTGGTGTCACTGGTGTAAAGTGATGGATAAGAAGACCTTTGAAAAAAAGGAGATTGCTGACTATTTAAATACTCATTTTTATCCCATCAAATTAGATGCAGAACAAAAAGCAGATATTTTATGGGCAGGCAATAAATTCGAATATAAAAAAGCAGGGAGACGTGGTGTCCATACCTTGGCTTACTCGTTGCTTGATGGTAAAATGTCTTATCCTTCGGTCGTTTTTCTAAATGAAAAAATGGAACGGATTATGATCTCTGCCGGCTTTAAAAAGGCACCAGATTTTAAAAAAGAGTTGAGCTATATTGTTGAGGAACAATACGGAAAAATGCCACTACAGCAATATAAATCAAAAGCAAAATAAGCTAATATTCAATCTATCATTTGCTGGAAAGCCCGTTTGTATCTATACAAACGGGCTTTTTAATTTTTAAAGAGGTCAATTTAGTTAGAAAAAGTGGTCAGTTGAATTATTAGGAAGGATTCTAGTAAATTATAGCGAAAATTTTATTTATAAAAAATAATAATGTGCTCAATCCTGTAAATCAAATACTTATAAAAATAAAATGGATTATTTAAGATAGTAGGGAACTATATCTTTTGAGTAACTGTTTTTCTGAAAATACCTTTTCCTAAAAAAAAGGTTTTAATTCTGTAAAAAAACCTTTCTGGTTTGGAATTATAGGAAAATACATAGTATATTTGCGCTGCCTTTGAAAAAAAAAAGGCAAACCGTTGATCCGGTAGCTCAGCTGGTAGAGCATTTGACTTTTAATCAAAGGGTCCCGGGTTCGAACCCCGGCCGGATCACGAAAAAATTGCGTAGTAAGTTATCTAACTTGCTACGCTTTTTTTATTTGGGGTGTCATGCTCTGTAATTAGGGTAAGATCATGTGTAAATAATTTTATATATTTGGGGTGTGCTAATGAGAAACTGTTATAGACTTAATGAGTAGAAAATTTCTTAGATAACTGAATTATTATTTTACTATTTCTTTGCCTCCGCTCTTATTTTATTAAATAGAGGTTACAGTGTATTTAATCAATTCATAGTTAAACATCTTTTCCCATAAAGTTTATGTTTTAATTTGTAAAATTCTTAACCTCAAAATTTTACGCACACATGAAATTCCCTTTAGGATACTTTCTCACCCATCGAGATATTAAGCATCATATCAATAATAATGATTTACATGGTGCACTCACATTATTACGATCCAATCTTGCTCATCATCCTATTTTTATTGAAGAAATAAATGCTAATTCAAAAAAGTTTTATTTGAACGAATTAGTTCGTTTAGAAGAAATGGAGGGGCCCGCAGCTAACGATCTTATGCTTAAAAGTCAAGTTATTGAATTATCTGGTCAGATTTATAGAAAGTACCTCTTGTGGTTATTAACTCCTCTTATTCCAATATTTATTATCCTAGGAGGTATTGGTTATTTCTATCAGGAATATCACAAAAAAAACATTCTACCTCAAACAGAAAATTCAGTAAAACCATCGGTCTTCGCTGAGATAACAGATGAAGAACTAGAAAAGATTATACCACCTATTGATTCCACCCCAAAGCATACACCAGAAATTAATATAGAAGAAAAACCCACCAAGCCTCCATTCGAATTGGAAGATTTACCTATCGCCTATGAAGATAGCGGCGACCTAACAGAAAAAGGAATTCCAGATATTTTTGGCGCGGCCTTAAAATCTTGTGACACTAATGAGAAAGCACATTTCTATCAAAAAAAATATAAAGGTTCTGAGGTAAGATATTTTCCGGAAGAACCAACTAAATTTAAATTTAAAACCATTATTCCTAACTTCAAAACCATAGAGTTGGCTAGGGAAGAATCAAGGAAATGGGAAAAGGAAGGAATTTTTTCTTGGCCAATAAATTATAAAAATTCTATACCCTCCCCTCTAAAATAGGGCAATCATTGACCAATACTATTTTTTTTTAAAAAATTGTATGCCTAGCATTTTATATTCCCTGTTCTTTTTAACTCCTTGTTAGTCTCCAACGTTTATCATTTCATTGAAATGCTCGTCAACCAAATACCCGTAAATCAGGTCTAGGGTATAATTTTACTTTTAATGTACGAATTTGACATACTTACACGCATTAACCAAATATAAAATAGTTTTTTTGTAACTATTCAGTCCGAAGGGCTGAGAATTAAAAAATAATATTTATTTTTTCGCATGCTTCCAAAAGAAATACAAGATTTAATCAAAACGTTGCCAGCAGAAAGCCAAGCGGTAGTGCAGGCGATAGCCTTGATTTATGAG
>CALFWZ010000164.1 GCA_937928405.1 uncultured Saprospiraceae bacterium | reverse complement strand
TGACAAAGTAGCTGTTATGTTAGACCGTAGCGAGCGCATGATCTATGCTGTTATGGGAATACTCAAAGTTGGAGCTTCCTTCCTTCCATTAAATATACCTAAGGATCAAGATTTCCTAACGGCACGGATTGACTATATTGTCGAAGCCAGTGAATGTAGCTTGTTGGTAGATGAGAAATTATTATTGAATTTCTTAACCGAACGGAATGAATATGCTCCCTTTAACCTAAATATTCCGATTGCTAGAAATGATCTTGCTTATATTATCTTTACTTCCGGTTCGACAGGTAAGCCGAAAGGAGTCATGGTGGAACATGGCAACTGGATAGATACGGCCTATGCTTGGAAAGCTGATTATCAATTAGGATCTGATACCCGTTTATTGCAGATTTCTAGTATTGCTTTTGACATATTCTGTGGCGATTTGGCTAAAAGTATTCTTTTTGGCGGCCAACTGGTGATCTGTCCATTTGATACTCGTTTGGACGTAGAAAAGCTTTTCAACCTAATGTTTAAACACCAGATTTCGATAGTAGATAATACTCCTTCCTTGTTGATTCCACTCATGGAATTTGTGTATGAAAAAAAATATACACTTCCTCATTTAGAGTTATTCATATTAGGGGCGGATGTTTGTCCAGTTCAAGACTTTAATAATCTGCTTGATCGATTTGGGGACCAAATGAGAATTATCAACGGGTACGGTACAACAGAAACTACAGTTGAGTCTAGCTATTTTGAAATTAATCATTTAGAAGAACATATTAGTTCATTATCACTCCCAATCGGTAAGCCTTTACCAAATGTAGAATTATATGTGCTATCTGAGGCTAATCAATTGCTACCGATTGGCGTAATTGGAGAACTGTGTATCGGTGGTATCGGTGTGGCAAAAGGCTATTTGAATCTTCCTGAATTGAATGCCAAAAAATTCGTTGATAATCCATTTAGAAGTGGAGAAAAAATGTATCGTACCGGTGATATAGCCAGATGGTTAATAGATGGAAATGTGGAACTCCTGGGAAGAATCGATGATCAAGTAAAAATTAGAGGCTATCGGATAGAATTGGGAGAAATTGAATCGGTGATGAGAGAATGTGACTTGGTCAAAAGAGGAGTTGTTCTTGCAAAAAATGGTGCAAATGACTTGAAAATGTTGGTGGCCTATATTATTCCTAATAATAAATTTGATAAGAAAGGTATTCAGCGTTTTTTAAAACATCACTTGCCTCCCTATATGGTACCTACAATTATGATAGAAATGGATAGTTTTCCGTTGACATCAAATGATAAAATTGATAAGAAAGCACTACCTGATCCTGATATTACAAAATTAATTACTAATGAATTTGTAGAACCAGCTAGTGAACTTGAAACGCAAATGACTATCCTTTGGCAGAGTATTTTGGGCATAGATCAGATTGGGGTAACGGATGATTTCTTTGAATTGGGTGGCCATTCCTTATTGGCTACAAGATTGATTTCTTCTATTCAAAAAGAAATGAGACTTAATGTCAGAATTGAAGATGTTTTTAACAACCCAACCGTAAGAGAATTGTGTGTATTGGGTAGCGAAAACGTTTTGCAATTGAAATTGCCCCCAATAATTAAAGTTGATTCCCGTCCAGAGAAAATTCCTTTGTCTTATACGCAAGAATTCATTTGGTTTATTGATCAAAGAGATGGAAGTACGCATCATCATATTCCAGGAGCAGTTAGATTTAAAGGTGCGCTAGATAAGGATGCGTTAGAATATGCTTTTGAAGCACTTATTCAACGCCATGAAGTACTCCGTACAGTAGTAATAGATATTGATGGCGATTTGTACCAAGAGGTTAAAGATATCAGTACATGGAAAATGAGGCAGTCTAAAATGGTCGCGATAGATACAGTAGAAGTCCGTTCGTTTATTGAACAAGAAATTAACACAAAATTTGATCTCTCTAACGATTATATGTTGCGAGCACATTTAGTAGAATATGCTTCAGAAGATTATTTGTTAGTAATTACCATGCATCATATGGCAGCAGATGGTTGGTCCATGTCCATTCTGATTAATGAATTGAAAGAATTTTATCATGCAAAAATCAAAAAACGTCCAGTTGAATTGAGCGAATTGCCTTTGCAGTACATTGATTATGTCTTATGGCAACACCGATCAATGGAAGATGTGGCTATGACAAAGAAATGGGACTATTGGAAAGATAAACTCGAGGGGTTATCCGTACCAGAAATTGAAACGGACTTTCCACGGACGTCTGCTCGAACTATTGAAGGAAAGATAATTATCTCGAAATTAGGAGAGTCAATGACAAGTGGTTTGAGACAAATTGCTCGAAAGCAAGGAATTACACTCTTTATGGTGTTGTTAGGGGTCTTGAAAGTTCAACTATTCAAATATTCTGCTAAGGAGGATATTTGCGTTGGTAGCCCTATCGCAAACCGGACCCAGAAAGAATTAGAACCCCTAATTGGCTATTTCCTCAATACACTAGCTCTACGGACGGACCTTAGCGGCAATCCAACATTTAATGAGGTATTGTCCAGAGTTAAATCAACTACTTTGCAGGCCTATGCTAATCAGGAAGTTCCTTTTGAAAAAGTAATTGAACTTGTAAATCCAAAGCGTCACAACAATAAAACCCCATTCTTTCAAATATTTTTCAATATGCTTAATCAGCCTAAAGGGGAAATTTTATTTGAAGAATTAGAAATTGAATTACTAGAATTAAAAGAGAAAGGATCTAAATTTGACTTATCTATTTATATATCCGAGGAAAAATCTGATCTAGAATTTCACATGATTTATGATCCTGCACTATTTACTGAGGAGAGAATGCAAAATTTTTCTAATCACTTTATCGAAATAATAACAGCGATCATTGAGCAACCAAAAACGAAAATCACGGATATAAATATTTCCTTAAACAAGGATGATCAAGAGCAATCCGAAATAATGAAGAATTTTTTCATGGACTAAGATATTCTAAATAGTTAGAGGAATGGATGAGAAACAAATAATTGGAGTAGTAGGAGGAATGGGACCATTGGCTAGTGCCGAATTTGTACGGAGAGTCTATCATAATTATTCTTTTGGACTTTCTGAGCAATCTGCTCCTTTTATAATTCAATATTCAGATCCTTCTGTTCCTGATCGGACCACTAGCTTTTTAAAAAAAGATTTCGAACCGGTTTACAAACGATTGGTCGAAATTCTCAACGACTTGGATCAAGTAGGAGCCAATGTTTTTATCATTTGTTGCTTTACGATTCATTATATAGTTCCTCGCTTGCCAAAATATTTTAATGACCGGATTATCTCTTTGGTTGAAGTTGCTTTAAATGAAGTGGCTCTTACAAGTGATGAAAAATTCTTGTTTTTGTCTACCATAGGAACAAGAAAAATGAAAATCTTGGAACGGCATCCACAATGGCATCAAGTGACTGACCAAATTTATTTTCTATCCGATGCCGATCAAAATCGCGTTCATCAGTTTATCTACGAACATTTGAAAGTAGGTGTTTGTCCATCTATAATAGCAGATGAGTTAGTCGCCATTGTAAACAAATATAATGTTCAAGGAATTATCGCTGGCTGCACTGAAATTCATTTGCTGACCAAAGAAGACCAAAATGTTTTTCAATCTTTTAAAATAATAGATCCATTGGATCTCATTGCAAGAAAATTACCAAAATACCTTTCTGCTAAAATTACTACAAAACAATAATCACTCAATAATAATTTATCATAGGTTCTTATGAAATTAAATTTAATAAAAATGAATACTGCAACTAATTTTCCTTATGTATGGCGAAAAGAGGATACCACTGCTAATTCTCTACCTGAATTTTTGCAAACCAATTATGAAGAAATTAAAAAACAACTGTTGACACACGGGGCAGTTTTATTCAAGTCTTTTGGTATAAACAACATGGATAGACTCGAAGAATGTGTAACAGCTTTTCCCGGTGAGCCGCTTGACTATATAGACGGCAACTCGCCTCGAACCAAATTGCAAGGCAAGGTTTATACATCAACGGAACATCCAGCAGAAGCCTTTATTTCTTTACACAATGAATTATCTTATTCCAGTATTTGGCCACAGCATATTTTCTTCTGTTGCGAAATTGCGGCACTTGAAGGAGGCAGCACCGCCATTGCTGATAGTCGGAAAATTCTTCAAGATCTTTCTCCACATACAATTGAGGCTTTCAAAACCAAAGGGGTTCAATATATTCGAAACCTGCATAGTGGGGCAGGTCCAGGTCCTTCGTGGCAAGATACTTTTGAAACGAATGACCGTCAAGCGGTTGAAGATCATTGTAAAGCCAATGACATTCTTTTTGAATGGGATGGAAGTAATAATTTGAAGCTGATTCAAAAAAGAGCAGCAGTCATCTCTCATCCGGAAACTGGTGAAGAAGTTTGGTTCAATCAAGCTGATCAATTTCACCCTTCCACAAATGCCGAAGATATTTTTGAAGCTTTGATGGAGTTGTATGAAGATAATTTGCACGCTATGCCTCAATACGCCTGCTTTAATGATGGTAGTGAAATTCCGCTGAGTATGTTAAAAGAAGTCAGAGAAGTTTCAGAAAAAAATACCGTACTATTTACTTGGGAATCAGGAGATATCATGCTTGTCGATAACATGTTGACTGCACATGGTCGTACTCCTTTTAAAGGTCCAAGAAAAATTTTGGTCTCCATGTCTTCCTAGAACAATTCCTTCTCCTACCCATAATTTTTTCCAATTTAATCTTAGTAATTTATGCCCTTTCAAAATGTTGTAGAACTTTTTGATCAAACAGCTCTCGTGGTTCCTGATGCTTCTGCCATTCGTGACAATGGTCAAGTAGTATCTTATGAAGAACTCCTTACGAAAGCAAATACTTTTGCTTCCTACCTTCAGTATTTTGGTACGCAACGGGCAGAGCTATGCTTTGTATTTGTCTCTAGCGCGCTGGCAAGTATTGAATCTCTATTGAGTGTTTTTAAATCAGGTAAAATTTATGTACCACTAAGTCCTGATTTTCCAGATGATTTAATAAAAGAATTGATTGAGTCCTACAATCCTGCCTGGATCATTTTGGATCATAAAACAGCCTCGCGTTTTCAACTTATTCACAAGACAATGAAGCCTTCAAAAAGAAGACTTTGTTTTTACGATCTATCAGCACCAATTGATGGAAACAGTTTTGGTAATGAAAATCAACTAATTTCTATTGGAGATGATCCTGGTAACTTGCAGTTGGAGAAAGTATCTTTGGAAGCAGATGATCCTTGTTATATTTATTTTACTTCTGGGACAAGTGGTAAACCAAAAGCCATCTATGGAGCATTTAGAGGGATCAATCATTTTATCGATTGGGAACTTAATTTCCTGAAAACAAATACTGCCTTGAATGTCAGTCAATTTACTGCACCATCATTTGATGCTTTTCTAAGAGATGTGTTTGTTCCACTTTGTAGTGGTGGAACAATTTGCATTCCTTCCCGTGAAAATGGTTTGTTGGTATTGGACGGATTGCTTCAGTGGTTAAAAAGAGAACGAATCAATCTGATACATTGTGTGCCCACCCTGGCTCGAGAAATAATTAATATTAGCAACGAGCCTTTTGACCTTCCTGATTTGAAACATGTTTTACTATCTGGTGAAAGTCTCTATAGAGAAGACCTCCATAATTGGAGTCAAAAGTTTGGTGCCAACGCTCAAATTGTCAACCTTTATGGACCGTCCGAGACAACAATGGTGAAATTGGTTTTTCAGGTGGACTGGTCAAAAGATTTGCCAGAAGCTATTCCCATTGGGAAACCTATGAAGGGAAGTAAGGCTATTTTGCTGGATGAGCAACTCATGCCTTGTCGACAGGGAGTGATTGGAGAGTTGTATATCAAAACTGCCTTTAGATCTTTGGGATATTACAAAAATGAATCACTGACTAAAGAGGTTTTTATTCTTCATCCAATGGCCAAGTCAGCTGATGATCTTCTTTACAAAACAGGTGATCTTGCGATCATGGATGCCGATGGTAATTTTCATTTTAAGGGAAGAAAAGATTTTCAAGTAAAAATAAAAGGAGTAAGAGTTGAACTTGGAGCGATTGAAACCCATCTCAGAAAGTACCCAGAGATTGAAAATGCAGTTGTTGCTTATGATCAGGAAAAGGAAATTTTGACGGCTTGTCTTAAATCAAAAAGGGAAATAGAAGAACGATTCTTGAAAGAATATCTTACGGATCTGCTGCCGGTTTATATGCATCCCACCTATTACTTATTCAAAAAAGATTTCCCTCTAAATAGCAATGGAAAAACAGATCGAAAGCTATTGAATCAAGAAATGCAAGCATGGATTAAGGTTAATAAAAAGGAATTCATAGCGGCCAGTAATCCAATTGAGCAACAACTTTCAGATATCTGGAAAAGTCTCCTTAAAGTTGAGCAAGTCAGTGTCAGAGATAATTTTTTTGAAATTGGAGGACATTCATTGATGGCTATTCGTATCGTATCAAGAGTGCGGAAAAAACTGAAGGCGAATATTAGCATTAATGATATTTTTGCCAATCCCACGATAGAGTCTTTGGCTCGATTGGTAGATGATTTTCCCAGTGAAGATAATTTTTCGACGATTATACCAAAGCAACGTCCCGAAAAAATTCCGCTTTCTTATTCTCAAGAACGTTTGTGGTTTATTGACCAACTCAGTGGAAGTACGGAATATCATATTCCTTATGTAAAGTATTTCGATAATGAGATCAACATCGAATCGTTGGAATATGCCTTTCAACAAATCATCCATCGTCATGAAATCCTTCGGACCTTGATTCAAAAAGAAGAAGGTGTTCCATTTCAATTGGTAGTCTCTGGGAAGGAATGGATGCTTGAAAGGGAAGATTGGTTAGATGCTCTTGCTTCCCCTGAATTTACAAAAGCCATTGAATCATATATCTACCAACCATTCAATTTAGCGAGTGATCTTCCATTGCGAGCCAAGGTTTATCAATTGAAAAATGGTCATGCTGTGCTCGCATTATCTATGCATCATATTGTAAGTGATGCTTGGTCTCAAAATTTGATGATCAAAGAATTGATAAATTTTTATCAGGCAAAAAAATTGGGTAAAGCAGCTCAAATGAGTGATCCGATTTTACAGTATGCTGATTTTTCAATTTGGCAACGCGAGCATTTAAGTGGAAAACGTCTGGAAGAACATTTGAGTTTTTGGGAAAGTCAATTGAATGGTATAACGCCCCTTGAACTTCCTTTGGATTTTCCAAGACCTGCGGTGCAAAGTACGAAAGGACAATCATTGGCATTTGAATTAGATACTGATTTGACCCAGCAATTGACAAACCTTTCTATCAAGAAGGAGGTAACATTGTTCATGCTTTTACTAAGCGCCTTTAAATTACTGCTTTATAGATATTCCGGACAAAAAGATATATGTGTTGGAAGTCCAGTAGCCAATAGAGCGTTAAAAGAGTTAGAAAACTCATTTGGTTTTTTTGCAAATACCATTGCACTTCGAAGCAATTTGGACCATAATCCTTCTTTTTTAGAATTACTTGCAAAAGTAAAGGCAACAACCCTGGAGGCTTATAAGCATCAATCAGCACCATTCGAAAAGGTGGTTGAACGTTTAGTTGAAAAAAGAGACAGAAGTCGGAGTCCTGTTTTTCAGGCTATGTTTGTACTTCAAAATACGCCGGGAGAGTTAACGATCGGAGAGGCAGAAGTCCTCCTTTCAAAAGGGGAAAAGTCTTTGGAAAAATTTAGTATCCAAGCAATTCAAGAAATGGCACGATTCGATTTAGTATTGAATGTGCATCAGTCTGGCGAGCAATTACATTTTGAGCTGACCTATTGTTCTGATTTGTTTAAAGAGGAAACCATTCAACGAATGGGTAGGCATTTTAAAATACTTTTGGCATCTATACTTCAATCGCCCGATACCTCAGTCAATACTTTGAGTTTGATGGCAAAAGAAGAAAAGCAATTATTGCTTAATCAATTCAATTCCACCAAAAGAATTTTTCCCACCAAGAAAACAGCGGTTGATTTGTTTACAGCAAAAGTAATAGAATCGCCAAATGCGATTGCCTTGGTGCATAACGATCACGAAATAAGTTATGCTCAGCTTAATCAACGTTCCAATCAATTGGCACATTACCTGATAACTAAATGCTCGGATAAAAATCAATTAATTGGTATTTGTCTGGACCGATCTGTTGATATGATCATTGCTGTTTTAGCTATTTTAAAAACCGGCGCGGCATATGTTCCAATCGACCCTGCCTATCCTGCCAATCGTATTCAGTATATTTTAGGAGATAGTCGTTTAGCTTTAGTAATTAGTTCAACGGAGCATGAAGCTAAACTTATGAACAAAGGCACTGATCTAATTTGCCTCGACAAAGATAAATCAGCTATTGAAGCCAAGTCGACAACGGCCTTGGATCTAAAGATTACTTCTACCGATTTGATGTATGTAATTTATACTTCAGGTTCAACAGGAAAGCCAAAGGGAGTAATGGTTGAACATCGCAGTAATGTCAATATGTCTTTGGATCAGATTAAAAGATTTGATATTCAGTCTAGTGATCGGGTATTGCAATTTGCTTCTTTATCATTTGATGCATCTGTCTCTGAAATATTTATGGCCTTTTACAGCGGTGCAGCATTGGTCATGATTGATAAAGAATTATTGACAAATGCTGGAGGACTGCTAAATTACGCGAAATCCAAAGGGGTCAGTGTGGTTACTTTTCCTCCTGTTTATTTAAAGGCATTAGATCGGAAAGCGGTTCATTCCCTCCGAGTAATTATTACGGCAGGAGAGGCGGCTGATCCACAAGATGCTCTTTATTTTTCAAAACATTTGCAGTACCATAATGCTTACGGTCCTACGGAATGTGCAGTATGTGTTTCTTCTTGTTTAGTAGATCCAGAATTAGAAAGCGAAAGAACGGGAATTTCGATTGGAACTCCGATTGCAAATATGCGGGTCTATATTCTAAACGAGCACAAAGCACTTTGCCCGATTGGGGTAGAAGGAGAACTTTTTGTAAGTGGTGTTGGATTGGCAAGAGGTTACTGGCAGAATAAAGTATTGACAGAGCAACAATTCATTGTAAATCCTTTTGAGAAAAATCAACGGATGTATCGTACTGGTGACTTAGTTAAATGGTTGCCGGATGGACGTCTTGAATATATTGGCCGAAAGGATGAGCAATTGAAAATTCGGTCTTATCGTATTGAACCTGGAGAAATTGAATCGGTATTAACATCCAGTGGACTGGTAAACAAGGCCTTTGTAATGGCTCAAAAAGATCGGACTGGAAGTCATTTTTTGGTAGCCTACTTAATTATAGCAGGTAAGTATTCTCAGGAAGCGATGTTTGACTATCTGAGAATGGAATTGCCAGAATATATGATTCCAGCTGTACTCATAGAAACGGATGAATTTCCATTAACTGTAAATGGAAAGATTGATAAAAAAGCCTTACCACAGCCAGGAAATTCTTGGAATACTAGTAAAGCATATTTGGCTCCCAGAAATAAAGAAGAACAACAATTAACAGAGATATGGAACGATCTACTAGGAGTAGAAAAAATAGGAGTAAATGATAATTTTTTCGAATTAGGTGGACATTCTTTACTGGCGATGCGGGTTGTTTCTGCTATTGAAAAAAAGTTCGTCTGTACATTTGAAATTAAAGAATTTTTCAAAACGCCTACTATTGCTGGAATTGCCCACCAATTGAAAAAAACTACAACGGGCAGACGTCTTCCAACAATCTCTCACCATTCTGAACGGGGTGACTTTATTCCACTTTCTTTTGCCCAAGAAAGACTTTGGTTTCTAGATCGATTATCAGGAAGCATTGCTTATCATATCCCATTTGTTCAAACTTACAATGAAAGTTTTGATGCCAATGCCTTCGAATGGGCCGTTCAATCTTTAATAAATCGACATGAAATATTACGAACGGTTATCAAAGAAAAAGATGGTAGGCCGGGGCAAGTAATCATGCCTGAAAATAATTGGAAACTTATCCAGACAGAAGTTCGTGAAACGGAAGTAGCCTATAATTTAGTCGATTTGATCGATCAAAAAATTAAACATCCGTTTGATCTGGCTAATGATTACCCAATCAGAGCAGAACTTTTGTACTTTCCTAAAAAAGGATATGTATTGATCCTGATTTTACATCATATTGCCTCTGATGGATGGTCAAATACGATTTTTCAAAAAGAGTTGTTTGAACTCTACACAGCTAAATCTTCAAGGCTGAATATTAATCAAGAGAAGCCAATCATCCAATATGCAGATTATGCTATTTGGCAACAAAAATATTTAGTTGGAGACTTACTCGAAGAAAAACTTACATATTGGGAAACCCAATTAATGGGTATTCAGCCACTGGAATTACCCTTTGATTTTGCTCGTCCTCCTGTTCAATCTTACCAAGGAGATCGGGTATCTTTTGAGTTAGGAAAAGAACTTTCAGCAAAAGTCCGACAATTGAGTCAACAGGAATCTGTAACAGATTTTATGACTTTGCTGACAGCCTTCAAAGTACTTTTGTTTCGATACAGCGGTCAAACTGGTATATGTGTTGGAAGCCCGATTGCCAATCGACAACAAAAAGAAATAGAAAAGGCCATTGGCTTTTTTATCAATACCATTGCCCTGCGCAGCGATCTGAGTGGCCAACCTTCCTTTCAGGACTTATTGGCCCAGGTGAAGCAAACTACCTTGGAGGCTTATAGTCAACAGGATGCTCCTTTTGAAAAAGTAGTAGAACGGCTGGTTAAGAAACGAGATATGAGTAGAGGGGCCATCTTTCAGGTGCTCTTTGTTTTGCAAAAAGATGATTATCAGAATGTAAAACTGAAAAACAGCTTACTTGGAAATATTGAATCGCCTCGAACCGATTTCGGCTTATCAAACGAAGTAACTCATTTCGGAACTTCAAAATATGACCTCGCTATTCATCTTACGGAATCGGGTGGACTGTGGACCTTTGATCTAGAATATTGTACAGATCTATTTAAAGAGGTAACAATTGACCAAATCGGGCAGCACTTTATTCAATTGCTTGATGCATTAATCGAACAACCTGAATGCTCCGTTGCCGAGATTGATTTTTTGAGCATTGATGAGAAACAACTCCTCCTTGAAGGTTTTAATGGACCTAAATTAGATATACCACCTGATAAAACAATTGTGGACCTTTGGAAAGAGCAAGTTATTTTGACTTCTAGTAAAGTAGCCATTACTTTTGAGAATAAATCATTGACTTATCAAGAACTGGATGAACAGTCTAATCAATTGGCTCGCTATCTTCAGCAAAAAGGAATTAAGGCGGAGACCTTAGTTGGTATCTGTATTTATCGAAGCATGGAGATGATGGTTGGATTATTGGGAATCATCAAAGCTGGAGGAGCATATGTTCCAATCGATCCAGAATATCCTCAAAACAGAATTGAATTCATAGTTAAAAATGCAAATATTCAATTGGTTGTTGGAACAGAAAAGAGCCTTGTTTCTATAACGTCTATTGAAAAATTAGCTATTGACAAAGATTGGAGGCTTATAGCTAGCTATTCGAATGAACCAGTTGATGTTGTTCTAAATCCTGAAAATTTATTTTATGTCATTTATACTTCAGGTTCAACGGGGCGTCCGAAAGGCGCGATGAATCAACATGGAGCGTTAGTCAATCGTTTGTTATGGGCACAGGATAATTATCACCTATTGCCCGAAGAAGATGTCATTTTACAAAAAACTACCTTCTGTTTTGACGTTTCTGTTTGGGAATTGTTTTGGCCACTAATTACTGGCGTTCGTCTCGTCCTTGCTCGGCCAGGCGGACACAAAGATACTGCTTACCTTAAAAGTATTATCGAAAAAGAAAAAGTCACTACCATTCATTTTGTTCCATCTATGTTAGAGGTTTTTGTCTTGGGAGTAGAAAAAGGAAATTGTCCTTCTCTAAGACGAGTTCTTTGTAGTGGAGAGGAATTGAAAATAAAACAAGTTAATGATTTTCAACAAAAGCTGGAACATGTGGCTTTGTATAATTTGTATGGACCCACTGAAGCTGCTATTGATGTGACTCATTGGGACGTACCAAAAGATGTTTCAGCTCTTCGTTCTATTCCAATAGGTCAGGCCGTAGCTAATACAAGTCTCTATGTAATGGATAAACAGGAACAGCTAGTTCCATTGGGTGTTGCTGGTGAATTGCACATTGGCGGTATTCAGGTTGCTAGAGGATATATACACGAGAAAAATCTTACATCTGAACGATTTATTAACAATAAATTTACTAAAACAAAAAATGATCAGTTGTACAAAACAGGTGATTTAGTTCGTTGGCTTCCCAATGGCAACTTAGAATATTTAGGCAGAATAGATCATCAGGTGAAAATCCGAGGATTCCGAATTGAATTAGGTGAAATTGAATTTGTATTGAGTACCTTTCGAACTATTGAACAGAGTGTTGTAGTTGCTCGCCCCGATACTAGTGGTGCCTTGAGATTAATCGCTTATGTTGTAACCTCAGGAGAATTTATACAAAATGATATTAAAATATATTTGAAGTCTAAACTTCCTGAATATATGGTTCCTATATTCATCCTTCAGTTGGAAGAAATGCCACTAAGCTCCAATGGGAAAATTGACAGAAAAGCCTTGCCTGAAGTGGATAAAATGGTTGGTGTTGCAAAGGATTATGTAGCGCCTAGGACCGAACTAGAGTCTCATTTAAGTGAAATTTGGATGAGCTTATTAGGACTGGAAAAGATTAGTATATTGGATGATTTTTTCGAGATTGGTGGCCACTCTCTTTTAGCAATGAGAGTGATCTCAACTATCCAAAAAGAATGGTCATATGACTTAGATATTAAGGATTTTTTCCTTTCACCAACAATAAAAGAACTTGCCACCAGATTGAAAGAAGGCGATTCGACTTTACTATTGCCTCCAATTTATAGGAAAGAAGAACGCCCTCTTAAAATCCCATTGTCATTTGCGCAGGAACGGATTTGGTTTATTCATAAATTAATGGGAAGTACGCATTATCATATCCCATTCATTTTTCAATTCAATGACCAATTGGATATTGAACAATTTGAAAAGTCTTTGAAAATTCTTGTTAACCGTCATGAAATTCTACGAACAGTAATTTTAGAAGAAGCGTCAGGAGTGGCTTATCAAAAAGTCTTGCCAAAAGATCGTTGGACCATGGGAGTCACGGTTATAGAACAACCGATTACTTCTAATGAGTTGTCATCAAAAATTGAAAAAGAAGTCAGTCGACCGATTGATCTCAGGAAAGACCAAATGTTGAGAGCTCAGATGTTTGATCTAGTTGATGAAAAAAGGTATGTTTTGGTTTTGGTTGTGCATCACATTGCTTCTGATGCTTGGTCTGGAAATATTTTAATTAAAGAGTTGTTTGAGCTATACGCAGTTTCAAAATACGATTATTCTAATACATTGTCCTCTCTACCGATTCAATATGCTGATTATGCAATCTGGCAACGAGAACATTTGAGAGACAGTCTACTTGAAGCCAAATTGGCCTATTGGGAAAAACAACTGAATAATGTTACGCCATTAGAACTACCCATCGATTTTACACGCCCTGCCATTCAAAGTTCGAAAGGTAAAACCATTTATTTTGATCTTGATAAAACACTAACTGAGCAAATTTATGCACTGGCTCGTAAGGAGAATGTTACATTGTATATATTCTTACTGACGGCATTTAAAGTGCTTTTATCTCGATATAGTGGCCAAACAGATATTTGCGTTGGTTCACCAATGGCTAACAGAGGTCAAAAAGATGTAGAAAATTTAATTGGTTTTTTCCTAAACACGGTGGCCATGCGTAGCGACCTTAGTGGCAATCCTACTTTTGCAACTTTACTAGAAAAGGTGAAGACCATAAGTCTAGAAGCTTTCAGTCATCAAGATGCTCCTTTTGAGAAAGTTATTGATCGAGTAGTGAAAGTAAGGGACATGAGTAGAAACCCTTTATTCAATGTTTTGTACTCTTTGCAGAATACAAGATTTAAATCTAGTGTCGGGGAGTTGTCAAATGATGATCCAGCAGTATTCCTCAAAAATGAATTAGACATTTGCGAATTCCCACATGAATACAATATTTCAAAGTATGATCTTACTTTGAATACTTTTGAAGAGGAGGAAATATTGTCTTTTTCCATCGAATATTGCACCGATTTATTCAGAGAAGAAACCATTCTTCGAATGAAGAATCACTATATTCAGCTCTTGCATGAAATTGTGACAAATATCAACCAAGAAATTGGTTCAATTAACTTATTGACAGCAATTGAAGTTAATCAAATACAAACTCAGTTCAATGATACGGCAATTGATTTTCCTTTAGAAAAAACATTTATTGAACTATTTACAACCAAAGCGAGTGAGCAAGCAAATCAAATTGCTCTGGTCTGGAAAGAAGAAAAATTAACCTACCGTGAATTGGATGAAAGGTCGGATCATCTGGCTGCTTATATTCTAGAAAAAAAATCAAATAAAAACGAATTAATAGGCATCTGTCTAAATCGTTCTCCTGAAATGCTCATCGGATTACTAGCAATATTAAAATCAGGTAATGCATTTGTTCCAATCGACCCGGAGTATCCTGAAGGTAGAATTAACTATATTATTCAAAATTCAGGTATTCGATATTTAATTAGTAACCAAGACTTGGTAAATCCCCGTGGGAAATATGCACATCTTAATTTGATTTTAATGGACGATGAGATCTCTTATATTTCATCTAGTGCCGATTTAATTAATACGATTTCTCAACATTCAGATGACCTTGCTTATGTTATTTATACATCTGGTTCCACTGGAAATCCAAAGGGAGTAATGATTGGGCAAAGTGCATTACTAAACTTCCTTTTGGCGATGCAAGAGACTTTTCAGTTTTCGGATACCTCAAGCATTTTGGCTGTTACGACTTATAGTTTTGACATTTCCTATCTTGAATTATTTCTTCCGCTTTTGAGTGGAGGTACCGTAGTGTTAGCAAGTCAAGAGGCGGCTTCTGATGGTTATTTTCTGAAAAAGATGTTAGCGAAATTCAAACCTTCACATATGCAGGCTACACCTGCTACTTGGGAAATGCTTCTAGATGCAGGTTGGCAAAATGAAGAAGAAATTGTCGTTATGTGTGGGGGAGAGGCCATCAAAGAACAATTGAAAAACGCGTTAACAACCATCTCGTCCAATGGGGTTTGGAATTTATACGGGCCAACAGAAACAACCATCTGGTCTAGCTGCAAAAGATTAAAAACGAATGAGAAAGTGACGATTGGTCGTCCTATTTCTAATACTCAGATTTTTATTCTCGATACACAAAATAAAAGCTGCCCCATTGGTGTAACCGGAGAATTGTGCATCGGTGGATTTGGATTGGCTAAAGGGTATTTGGGAAAACCAAAACTTACGGCTGAACAATTTATTAGAATCTCTTTTAGCGAATCTCAATCTCTTCGATTATATCGTACTGGAGACATGGCTTGTTGGTTGCCAAATGGAGAAATTGAATGTTTGGGAAGGTTGGACAATCAAATCAAAATTAGAGGTTACCGAATAGAGCCAGGAGAAGTGGAGGCCGTCTTGAATGATTGTCCTTTTGTTCGACAGGGTGTAGTAAAAGTTGGTTTAGATCGACAAGGAGTCAAGCAATTAATAGCTTATGTAATTGCTATTGAAGAATTTGATAAAGAGACTATTCGGACTTTTGTAAGTCAAAAATTGCCAGGATATATGGTACCTGTTGTTTGGATAGAAATGTCTGTTTTTCCTTTAACTCCGAATGGTAAACTCGATAGAAGGGCTTTGCCAGATCCAGAAATTAGTGACTGGAAAGAAACTATATATGTTGCACCGCGAAACGAAAAAGAAAGTCAAATTGCTGAGATTTGGCAGAAAATATTTTCAATTGAACAAGTTGGTATTGATGACCATTTTTTTGAACTGGGTGGCCATTCTTTATTGGCAACCAGAGTGATGGCTGCTATACGTACTCAATTGGGAGTTGCGTTAAATGTGAGAACAATTTTTAATACGCCCACCATCAGAGGTTTATCATCTCTAATCAAACAATCAACTGATATCACTGAATTGCCTGTTATTAAAGCAGCACCTACTAGACCTGAATTTATTCCTTTGTCCTACGCACAACAGCGTCTTTGGTTCATCGACAAATTGAGTGGGAGCTCAGAATATCACATGCCCTTTGTTCAGGAGTTCGGCAATGAATTGAATGAAGAAGCCTTGACTCAAGCTTTTAAAAAGCTGGTTGAACGGCATGAAGTACTACGAACAGTCATTCGAGAATCAGAGGGGAAGGCCTATCAGTTCATAGAATCTGCCCAGAATTGGAAGTTAGAGAAAGTTGAATTTATTGGAAGTAAAACTTCAAATGAATTAACAGCATTAATCACTGAAAAAGTCAATAAGGTTTTTGATCTATCAAAGGATTATCCTTTAAGAGCCACTCTAATCCAATTGAATGGAGATACTTATGTACTCGTCTTAGTCATCCATCATATCGCATTTGATGCTTGGTCTTCCAGGTTGTTGCTGGAAGAAATAATGACCTATTATAAGGCTATTATTCAAGGAGCATCTATTAAAGCAGATTTGCTAGAAATACAATATGCTGATTATGCTATTTGGCAGCGTAAACACTTAAGTCAACAAGTTTTAGATGAAAAATTGGTTTTTTGGCAAGATCAGTTACAAGGAGTTACGCCGCTTAATTTACCATTGGATTTTATTAGGCCAGCCATTCAACAAACGGATGGTGGCGTATGCCGTATTGAAATTGAAAGGTCAGAAAAAGAAGCGCTGCATGCTTTGTGTCAACAAGAAGAAGTGAGTCTTTTTATGCTGTTACTAGCTATTTTTAAAGTCCTACTTTATAAATATTCAGGGCAGACAGATATTTGTGTTGGTACAGTTACCGCTAATCGACAACAACAAAGTTTGGAGCAATTGATTGGTTTTTTCGTTAAAACCATCGCACTTCGTTCCAATCTAGAAAATAATCCGGTATTTCTTCAATTTCTAAAAGCCTTAAAGGCAACAAGTCTCAACGCTTATAATTATCAAGATGTTCCCTTCGAAAAAATAGTTGACCGTTTGTCACCTGAACGTGATCGAAGTAGGACCCCTTTGTTTCAAGTAATGTTTGTATTACAAAATATACCGGGAAAGATTAATCTTGATCCACCAAAGGGAGCAGAAGAAAAAATGCCTCCTACTGAATCTCATATTGACCTTTCTAAATTAGAGGAAGATTATCGAAAAACTAAATTTGATCTCACCGTGAATGTGGTAGAGAAAAAAGATAGTATAAAATTAGAGTTTGAATACTGCACATCTCTTTTCAAAAAAGAGACGATTAAACGAATGGTTGGTCACTTTAGCCAATTGATAACGTCAGTATTAGCTTCTCCAAGTGAAAAAGTAGATGCTTTACCTATCCTATCACCAGCAGAACGCCAACAACTATTGGTCGGATTTAATCAAACAAAAACTGATTATCCAGAGGAATTAACGGTTTTGGATTTGTTTGAGAAACAACTATTAAGTCAGCCGGATCATGTTGCATTGGTTCAGGAAGAAGTGAAAATGACTTACGCAGAATTAGCAACACGTTCTGACTTATTAGCTTATTACTTGAGGCAAAAAGGAGTCAAAGAAAATGAATTGATCTGCCTATATCTTGAGCGCTCAATAGATTTGATTGTGGCGGTATTAGCTGTTCTTAAAGTTGGGGCGGCCTACGTTCCCATAGATCCAACCTACCCCACAGAAAGAGTTCGATTTATTTTGAAAGATACTGCTGCTGCTTTTGTCTTAAGTAATAAATTTTATAGTCTGGAATTAGAGAAGATGACGAGTGCAGAAATTATTTTATTAGATAAAGATTGGGAAGAACAATTGCATCAACAAGAAAATGTTCGTTCAATTCAGGTTAAGTCTACTGGGAGGGCTTATGTAATCTACACCTCAGGTTCTACAGGCCAACCCAAAGGAGTTGTAGTTCGTCATGCTGCTCTGGCAAATTATCTACATTTTGCTTTGGCTCATTATCGAAACGATGAGACTCCTTATAATTTTCCTTTTTTCACTCCCTTGTCTTTTGATCTCACTTTGACCAGTTTGTTTATGACTTTGTTGTCTGGAGGAAAGTTAAGGATTATGAGAAAAGGAGATACCGGTACAATTTTCAAAGATATACTTGCTGATAAGGAGTTGAACGCTATCAAGCTAACACCTTCTCATGTTGGATTAATAGGCGAAGAAGATAAGACCGCTATCGGAGTCTTCATACTTGGTGGGGAACAATTGCAGGTTGATCAGGTGGAATTGCTTCGAAAAATAAATCCGTCCGCAAGAATTTTTAATGAATATGGGCCGACAGAAGCCACTATTGGATGTACGGTTTTGGAAGTACCTGATGACTTAGCTCCTGATAAGCCCATTTCCATTGGTCGACCTATATCAAATGCTCAGATATATATTCTAGATCAGCAACAATCTTTGTTGCCAGTTGGTGTTCCTGGTGAACTGTGCATTGGGGGAAATGGATTGGGAGAGGGATATTTGAACAAACCTAACTTAACGAATTCAAAGTTTATCGCTCATCCATATTCGGAGGATGAAAATGCCTTGATTTATAAAACGGGAGATGAGGCACGTTGGTTGCCAGATGGACGTATTGAGTTTTTAGGAAGGAAAGATGATCAGGTAAAAATCAGAGGGTACCGAATAGAATTGGGCGAAATAGAAATGGTTTTAATGCAAAGTGAATTATTGGAACAGGCCATCGTCCTATTGCAAGAAGACAAGATACAGCGGAAGCATCTTACCGCATATGTACTTTTCAAGGAAGAAAATCAAGAAAATCTTTTAAGAGAATTTTTGGGTGCTCGACTGCCTGCTTACATGATTCCCGTAATTATTGTTGAGGTGGAGATTTTTCCTATGACTGCGAATGGGAAAATAGATAAACAATCTTTGTCTTTACCTGATTTTTCCATTGGGATTTCAGACACTTATGTCGCAGCAACTAACCCAACCGAGCAAATTCTGGTGGATATTTGGAAAAAATTACTAGGAATTGAACAGGTAGGCATTCACGATAATTTTTTCAATCTGGGTGGGGATTCAATTCTAAGTATTCAATTGGTGAGTCGTGCAAAAAGAGAAGGTATTGAATTGCAACCCAAAGATATCTTTGATTATCAGACAATCAGTGAACTGGCTGAATGGAGTAAAAAAGGAGGTCTTACGATTGATGCAGAACAGGGAATGCTTTCTGGCGAGATTCCTTTATTACCCATTCAACAGTGGTATTTAGAATCAAAATATGAAAATAAATCTCACTTTAACCAGTCTCACTTGTTCTGCATTAATGAGCAAATTGAGCAAAAAGACTTATCTCAGGTCGTTGATATTCTACTTGCTCAACACGATGCCTTGCGGTTAAAATTTACCTTTGAGAATGGAAGATGGAAACAAAATTATACAGCGCCTACAACTGTATTTCAGACAGAAAAAGTAGAAGCAGCGGAAGAAATAGAAATGAGTGAATTTATCTCAACCACTTGTAATAACTACCAGAGATCCCTTGATATATCAAAGGGAGAATTAATGAAAGTAGTTTTCTTTGAATTACCAAAAGGAAAGGACAATCGGATATTCTTTGTAGTTCATCATCTTGCCGTAGATGGAGTTTCTTGGAGGATATTGATTAGCCAATTTAACGAAGTTTTGAAAATGCTTCGTTCAGGAGAACCAATAACATTAGGAAATAAAACCAGTTCTTATCGACAATGGGCTCAGACCTTAATTGATTTTAGTCAAAGTGATGTAGTATTGAATCAATTGGCTTATTGGAAATCAATTGGGAAAGTATTCCAGCCTTTACCAACAGATCATTCAGCAAATCAGACCAGCGGAATCACCCCTAGAAAAACAATTGGAGTAGAATTAGGGATAGATGCCACCCGAAAATTATTGCAAGAAGTTAATCAGGCTTACAATACCTCGATTAATGATATTTTATTAGCTGCACTGACAGAGACTATTTGTGATTGGAGCGAACTTGATGGTTTTGTTCTCGGATTTGAAGGACATGGACGTGAGTACATCACTCGCTCTATTGATGTCAGTGATACGGTGGGTTGGTTTACTAGTATCTATCCCGTCCATCTGAAAATAGATAAAGGGCTTAGTGAAGGCAATCTTATCAAATCTATTAAAGAGCAAATTCGAAAAATTCCTACTAAAGGACTTGGTTTTGGTTTGTTAAGTTATTTGCATCCTTCAACGGATGTTCGAAATGAATTAAAGAAAACACGTTGGGATTTAGTTTTTAACTATCTGGGACAGGCAGATAATGTTCAAGGGGAAGAGTTGGTGATTCAATCCGCCGAAGAAGATCGTGGAGAAGAAATCGGCATGACTTATCCATATGTCCATAAAATAGAAATCAATAGTATGATTATTGATGGAAAATTGAACCTTAAATGGAGCTATAGTCAAAATTATTATCAAGCTGATACGATAACTAACCTTGCTAATCAATTTATCAAACATCTCAGCAAATTAATTGACCACTGTATAACGCAATCAACGACAGAGTTTACTCCAGACGATTTTGGCCTGAATGGAGAATTATCAACACAAGAATTCACAGAACTCAGTTCCTATCTAAAGGGTATTGAAACAAAAGGTAAAGACATTCTTAAATTCTAAAAAGTTGGCTTCCATCCGATTTCATAAAAACCACCGTCAAATATAACAAACTGTTTTTTTTAATAAGAAAAGAATTAATAGGTGTGGTGTATAATCCCTGGAAAACAGTTTTGTCTGACTCCTTAGAATTGAATACCAACAATATAATTATCCCACTTGTGAATTATGGAAGTACTAATTGAAACCAATCCTAATAAATTCTAATAAATCCATATGTTTTATGCAATATTTTAAAGAGGTATCAGTAGATCAATTTCTTGATTTTACCGAAAAAAAATTTCCATTTTTATATCAAATTCTAAAAAAAGAACATTTCACTACAGAAAAAATTGAATGGTTGTTATCTCAGATTGACTCCTTCGATTTTGAAGAAAATCCTAAAGGAGGAAGAGGAGGAGATTACCTTAGTGAACAAATAAAACATCCGCTTAACAGGTATGTTGGTTTCCGTCAATTGTTCGACCTTATTATCGGAGATAATGATGATAAGAAAGAGTTGATAGTACTTGATGCCATGGGCGGTAATGGGACACTCCATAAAGCGTCCGAACTATTGGGGTATAATCATCTAAAAATTATCATTAGTGATATTTCTTCTGCTATGATAAAAAGCGCATTTGATCAAAACATCCCATGTATAAGACAGCCTGCACAAAATTTATTATTGAAAGATAATTCTGTTGACGCAGTGGTTTTTGCATATGGCACCCATCACATTCCGGCGGAAGAAAGGCATACTTCTTTCAAGGAAGCATATCGGGTATTAAAAGAAGGAGGTAAGTTATTAATTCATGATTATGAAGAGGGAAGTAAAACAAGCGAATGGTATAGCGATATTTTGGATAAATACACTTATACCGGCCACAAGTATGTCCATTTTACAAAGCAGGAATTGAATACCACCTTATCAGAAATTGGCTATTCTAAAATCAATGTTGCCAATATTTATGACCCTTTTATTATTGAAGGAAGTACCCAAGAAGACGCAAGAAAAAATATGCTTAATCATCTGGTAAATCTATTTGGAATGCGGAAGTTAAAGAAAGAAGAGTTTACTGAACAAGAGGACTTTTATAAGCGAGTGGAAGGGCTGGTTGATCAGTGTTTTGACTTTACAAAAGAAGATCAAGGTAAAGAAATTGAAGACATCCTGGCTGTAAAAAAAACAACTATATATTCAAAAGATATAGGAAAGTACTTTGCGGAAGTTCCTAGGATCGCACTTATCGGAGTAGGAGAGAAAGCAAAAACAAAACTAAAGGTAACTGAACCAATTTAAGAAGGCCTATTTTCTAGAATCAAAAAGAAATTAAAATTTACATGGAACATTTTATTCAAAAATTAGAATCTCAAGGATTATTCTTAATTGTTCAGGATGGAGATCTCATACTGAGAAGTAGGAATGGAGACTTGTCAGATGAGCAAGTTGCACAAATTAAGGAAGATAACTCTATTATTTTATTTATTAGAGAACATAAAAAGGACTTAATTAATTTTTTAGCAAAGCATCAACAAGAATCCCGATTCTATAAATTGAGTGCTTTACAAGAAGGTATCTTATTTCACCATCTTTATGACAAGGATAATCTAGCTTATACCAATCAGTTAAAGGTTGATTTTCCAGAAGGGATTGATATTGAATTGTTGAAACGATCTATGAACTTTGTCATCTCAAAGCACAGTGTTTTAAGAAGTGGCTTTGTTTATGATAAGGTTAGTGTGCCTGTTCAGTATGGCTTTAATCAGGTAGAGCTCCCTATTAAAATTTTGGATTTTAGTAAACTGAATGAAAAAGAGAAAGCGGAAAAGTTTAATGATTTTTTAAGAAAGGATCTTGCAAAAGGATTTGATTTACGGAAAGCACCTTTAATAAGGATTCACATTATTCAGATGGGAGGAGAATTTTGTAAAATGGTATTGACTTCTCATCACATTATATTGGATGGATGGTCGATGTCTATATTGTTTTCTGAAATTCTTGATGCATACCAAGCTTATAGCCAACAGCGTGAGCCACAGGCAGTTGAAGAAGACCTGTATGAAGAATATATTCGATATATCGCTAAGCAAGATGTTTATGAGGAAGAACGTTTTTGGAAATCTTATCTAAATGATTTTTCGGGAAATTGTCTCTTACCGTTTGCAAAAAATACAAGCGCCCATAATACAGGGGCAAGCATGGTAAAAAGTACGCTATCTATTGACGAAAATGTATTAGCGGAGGTTAAAGAATATGTCAAACGTGCCCAACTAACAACAAATACCCTTTTACAAGGTGTTTGGTCTTACTTGCTGAGTTGTTATACAAAGCAGTCTGAAATCGTTTTTGGGGTGACTGTTTCTGGTCGTCCAGCTGATCTGGAAAATGCCGAGAAAAGAGTAGGCCTTTACATTAATACACTTCCCTTAGCTGTCAAAATAGAGAAGGAACAACTGGTGGTGGATTTACTAAAGTCCATTCAGAAAATACATACGCAATCCAGAGAATATCAATATACTTCTCTCAATGATATTAAACGTTGGATGGGCATTTCTCAAACTGATCTTTTTGATAACATTTTTGTTTTTGAAAATTATCCCATAGCAGAGGCTGTTAATAAAAAAGAACAGTTTTTGAAAATTGGAAATGTTGAGTCGCAAGAACAGTCTAATTTTTTACTAAATATTTCTGTCGAAGAGAGAGGAAGTTTAGAAGTAACTTTTCGCTATAATGATGATTTAATGCCAGTAGAATATGTGGAGTCCATGAAGTCTCATTTTGAACAGATTTTAAGGCAAATCATAGCAGATGATCGACTTAAGATAGCTGATTTGAATTTAATCACTGGACTTGAAAAGATCAAATTGCTTGAGGAGTTTAACGCAACCGCTAAGACCTTCCCATCAGAAAAAACAGTTGTTCAATTATTCTCGGAACAAGTCAAAAAGCATCCGGAAAAACCAGCATTGCTTGCTGGAACGGAAGAGATGACCTACAGCGAACTGGATAATCTTTCAGATAAGCTAGCTCACTTTTTATTGGAAAATCATCAGATTGAACCCAATGATAAAGTTGGGATCATGATGGAAGCCTCTTCTTGGATGATGGTTGCTGTTTTAGGTATCCTAAAAGCAGGAGCAGCATTTGTTCCAATAGAAAAAGATTATCCAGAAGCCCGCCGACAGTTTATACTTGAGGATACGCAATCAAAGGCACTTATCATTGAATCAGATAGTTTGTTTGATGTCCTTGAAATGCAGGTAGGTATTATTTCTGTTGATATTCAATTGGATGATGTCAACTTACCAGACAAAAACATCCTACCTCAACCTAACAATAATAATTCTGCTTATCTTATTTATACTTCTGGATCTACAGGTACACCCAAAGGAGTAGAAATTTCCCATGTATCTTTAGCGAATTATCTCCAATTCGCTCTTGAGAATTATCGAAACAATGAGACTGCCTATAACTTTCCTTTTTTCACCCCACTGTCATTTGATCTTACCTTAACAAGTTTGTTTTTGACCTTGATATCCGGTGGATTGTTACGAATTATGAGCAAAGGAGATGCACGAACTACCCTCAAAAAAATACTAGCTGACAAAAAATTAAATGCCATAAAACTGACGCCTTCTCATATTGGTTTATTAAATGCAGAAGATGAAACAAATATTGGCGTGTTCATTTTAGGTGGTGAACAATTGCAAGTAGATCAAGTAAAATTATTGCGAAGGATAAATCCATCTGCTAAAATTTATAATGAATATGGTCCAACGGAAGCAACCATTGGATGTACGGTTTTGGAAGTTCCTAAAGCATTACCAGATGATCAACCAATCTCCATTGGTGTGCCTATATCAAATACTCAAATATTTATCTTAGATGAGCAACAAGCTCTTGTACCCATTGGAGTGACAGGAGAACTATATATTGGTGGGAAAGCATTGTCAAAAGGCTATTTAAACAAGCCTAAATTAACAACTTCGAAATTCATCATTAATCCTTTTTCGGATGAAAAAAATAACTTGTTATACAAGACGGGTGATGTGGGCCGGTGGCTACCGAATGGGCAAATTGAATTAGCTGGTAGAGTAGATGATCAAGTGAAAATTAGAGGACATCGGATTGAATTGGGAGAGATTGAAAATAAGCTGAGAGCTCATAAATTAGTAGATAATGCAGTAGTTACTTGTCGAGAGCGAGATGAAACAGGAAAAGACTTAATTGCCTATTATCAACCGTCGGCAAATAACTGTTACAATATTCGGAAAATTTTAGAACAGGGGGAAATTAATCTTCCTGAAAGGGCGAGTTTATACACCTTACCTAATGGGTTGAAAATGTATTCTTATAATAAATTTGAAATAGAATTTGTGTACGATGAAATTTTTTCTCATAACGTATACTTTAAAAATGGAATGAGTTTACCGGATGGTGGAGTTGTGTTAGATATCGGGGCCAACTCCGGAATGTTTTCTGTGTTGGCAGGTATGGTCGCTAAAGATGTAACGATATATGCTTTTGAGCCCCTACCACCGACCTATGAAATATTAAAATTGAATACCTCTATTCATCCGGGCAATTTCAATCTCTTTAATATGGGAGTGTCAGATAAAGAAGAGGAAGCTGATTTTTTATATTACCCCAATGCCACCGTCTTATCAACCCGCTCTGGCGCGATTGCTGATGTTCGAGAAACGGTAAAACAATTTATACATAATTCTGATGAATTCAATGAAAACCAATTGTCTGAGGAAGAGATGAATGGGTTGCTGGAAGAAAAGTTGATTACCGAAAGTTTTAAATGTCGTCTTAAAACAATCTCTCAGATTATTCTAGAAAATACAATTGCCAAAATTGACTATTTAAAAATTGATGTAGAAGAAGCAGAACTCGCGGTTTTGAATGGAATCAAGGCTGAAGATTGGTCAAAAATTAGTCAGATTGGTATTGAAGTACATGATGTTGATGGTCGTTTAGATTATATAAAAAACCTCTTGACTGCAAAGGGATTCAATGTTGTAGTGAATCAAAGTGATGATGCTCAGCATACTAAACTATATGACCTTTATGCTAGGTCCTTTGATTTAGAAAAATCTGATCCGATTGATCCACTAAATCTCGAATTTTCGACAATTGCGGATATCCGTGAAAAAATAAGAACAGATTTAGTAGTCGAATTGCCAGAGTATATGGTGCCGTCCATGATGTTGGAAATGGGAGATTTTCCTTTAACAAAAAATGGGAAAATTGATAAGAAGGCGCTGCCTGATCCTGATGCTTCCGAAATTGTGGCTCATGAATATATTGCTCCAGAAAATGAGGTGGAAGAAAAGTTGGCGGCTATCTGGAAAGAATTATTAGGTGTTGAACAAGTTGGAATAAGTGATGATTTTTTTGAATTAGGTGGACATTCATTGCTAGCAACTCGGGTAATTTCCAGAATTAAGAAACAAATGAATATTGAGATTTCAATCAATGATTTATTTAATAAACCGACTGTCAAAGCGCTAGCCATTTTAGTGGCTAGCAAAGAAGCTGGTCTTGGGTTTCCACCAGTTGTTCCAATTGACAATAAAGAAGAACGGATACCACTTTCGTATTCCCAAGAGCGTCTCTGGTTTATTGATCAACTAAGAGGAAGTAGTCATTATCATTTACCAACCATCCAAGCATTTACCTCAAAATTAGATGTAGAAGCTTTGGAATTTGGATTGGTTTCCGTTGTTAACCGTCATGAAGCTTTACGAACTGTTATACGGGAAGAAGGAGGAGTTGCTTATCAAGAAATTTTAAGTAAAGGTAATTGGCGTTTGCATCATGAGAAAATGAAATTAGAAGATGATCTGCAGGCGCTTGCTTCAAAAATAATCAATAAGCCATTTGATTTAGCGTTAGATCATATGTTACGGGCAACTTTGTTTGAACGAACCGATGGGACTTTTCTGTTGATTGTAGTAATGCATCATATCGCTTCAGATGGATGGTCCTCTGGTATTTTACTTCGTGAATTTTTGGAATTCTATCGAGCTAAAACAGAAGGAAGAACGCCATTATTACAGGAATTGCCTTTGCAATATTCTGATTATAGTATCTGGCAAAAGACACATCTGACTGGGCCTAATTTGGAAAGCAAACTTCGATATTGGGAGGAAAAACTAGAAGGGGTGGAATTCTTGAATTTGCCAACGGACTTTGAACGTCCCCTCGTCCATAGTACAAAAGGAGACAATTTAAATTTTATGCTCGATGCTAAATTGAGCAATCAGTTGATTGATTTAGCAAAAAAGAAAGAGGTAAGTTTATTTATGTTCTTGCTTTCTGCTTACAAAGTACTCCTGTATCGCTATAGTGGTCAAACGGATATTTGTGTTGGAACAACCGTTGCTAATCGTCCTCAAAAAGAATTGGAGTCCATGATCGGATACTTTGTAAATACCTTGGCGCTTCGTACCGACCTGCAAGGTAATCCAGGTTTTGATTCCTTATTAAGCGCAGTTAAGCAAACAACACTTGAAGCATACGAACGAATTTCAGTTCCATTCGAAAAAGTGGTAGCGGTGGCAGATAAAGAAAGAGATCAAAGTAGAAGTTCCCTTTTTCAGGTACTTTTTGTCCTAAATAATAATCCCAATGTTTTTAATGAAGGGCTAGGTCACTTGACGGCTCAAACAGATGCTTACAATTTTGAAATTGCCAAATTTGATTTAACCTTTTTTGTCGAACATACGGATGAAGGGATCTCCTTTACCATCAATTATTGTACGGATCTTTTTTCTGAAAAGACCATCTGGCGGATGAAAGATCATTTTGTGAATTTATTGTCTTCGATAGCCCGTAATTTAGATCAGCCAATTAGTTCCTTTAATATATTCGAAGGACAAGAACGTCAACGGCTTTTGAAAAAATTAAATCAAGGACAAACCCTTACGTTACCTGAAGTTTCACTGATCGATTTATTTGATGAGCAGGTATTGAAAACGCCAGATATGCCTGCGTTTATTTTCGGTGAGGCAACCATGACTTACCTTGAATTACAAGAAAAAGCTAACCGGATTGGCCAACATCTCAAAGAAACTTATGCTTTGCAGAAAAATGATTTAGTGGGCATTATTATGGATACTTCTGCTTGGTATTTACCGGTTCTATTGGGTGTATTAAAGGCTGGAGCTGCTTATGTTCCCATAGATCCAACCCTCCCAGAAAATAGAAAGAAATTTATTGTAAATGACACCAATGTCAAAGCGCTAATCATTGAATCTGATTTGTTGTTTGAAGTAACCGAATTTCAAGTTCCAGTTTTTGCGATCGACTTACAATACGATGATCTAGCGCCTTTAAAACCCGATTATAAAATAGAGAACACGCATCAGGCAGATGGGTTGGCATATGTTATTTATACTTCGGGGACAACTGGAAATCCTAAAGGAGTGATGGTGAGTCATCGCAACTTAGTCGATTATTATTTCGGGCTTGAGAGAAAAATCAATATTACTAATAATAAAACATTTGGCTTGATGTCGGCGCTTTCTGCTGATTTGGGAAATACTGTTTTGTTTGCTTCTCTATTCAGTGGTGGTACCCTCCATTTATTTACTAGACCAATGCTGATGAATGCAGGTGAATTACATACTTATTTTAATGAACATTTAATTGATTGCATTAAGATTGTTCCTTCTCATTGGGCAGCATTGGAAATGAATGATCATATTCTTCAAACAAAAAAGATGATCGTTTTTGGGGGTGAAACGCTTCCTCCAACTGCCATAGAAAAAATAAAGGAACAGGCTGGGCATTTGAAGATCATCAATCACTATGGCCCGACGGAAACCACTATTGGAAAATTGTTACATCCTGTTAATCTCAATGCTAAAGAAAACCCCGTCCCCATTGGTCAAAAATTTTCAAATACCAATTTGTATATCGTTAATCAAGATTTAGCGCTTTGCCCTGAAGGTATTCCTGGTGAGCTTTTAATTGGAGGAGCAGGAGTATCTAATGGATATTTAGGTCTTGAAAAATTAACGGCGGAAAAATTTATTAAAAATTGTTTTGAAGAAACATATGCTTCCAGACTTTATCGTACAGGTGATCTTGTTCGTTTGAAGGAGGACGGAAATATAGTCTACCTTGGACGAACGGATGAGCAAGTAAAAATAAGAGGCCACAGGGTAGAAATAGCAGGTATTCAATCTATTTTATCAAATTGTGAAAACGTTAAGCAAAGTTTCGTACGGTCGTTAATGGACGAGCATGGGAAGAATAGACTGATCGCCTATATTGTTTCAGAGGGAATGTTTGATAAGGAGCAGATTCTAGCTTACTTAAAACTTCACGTGCCAGATTATATGATTCCTGCCCAAATGATATCACTTGATAAGCTCCCATTGACTTCCAATGGTAAAGTAAATAAAAAGGCATTGCCAAAGCCAGGAGAAGATAGCGCTAAAACGACAAGCTACGTTGCGGCCAGCAATGAATTGGAATCTGATCTAGTGAATATTTGGAAAGACTTACTTAGTCGAGATAAAATTGGGATTAATGATAATTTCTTTGAACTAGGAGGTGACTCTATTATTGCCATCCAATTGGTCAGTAGAATCAAACGATTGGATTATCACATTCAAGTACAAGACCTTTTTGAATATCCGAATATTGCAGAGCTTGCTTCGTTCATTCAAGAAAAAGGTGCTAGTGGAATCCAGGTAATTGCTGAACAAGAATACCTAAGTGGAGCCGTTGGACTTTCTCCGATTCAATCTTGGTTTTTAGAAAAAGATCCAAAGGATTTGTCGCATTTTAATCAAGCTATTTTGCTCGAGGTCAATAAGGCCGTCGATGAACAGGCACTAACGAAAATAGCCTCCATCCTTGTTCACAAACATGATGCTTTGCGTTTTTCTTATGATAGGCAAACAAATTCTGAAACTGGATCAATCGAATGGAATCAACATTATAGTGACGCAAAAGGTAATTTAGAGATAGTGGATTTGTCCAATGAAAGTATGGATGGATTATCTGAAAAAGTGACGGAGGTTTGTCAAAAGTTTCATCAAAGCCTTGATGTGTTGAATGGTACGCTTGTAAAATTTGTTTGGATGAAAATGCCAGAGAAGGCCAGCACCAACCGCTTTTTTATTGGGATTCATCACCTAGCTGTTGATGGCGTTTCTTGGAGAATTTTGATTGACGATATTGAGGCAATGTTTAAGCTGAAAGATGCAGGACTTCATATGGAGGCGGGAGATAAAACAAGTTCCTATCGCGCTTGGGTTAAAGCCATGACTGAGTATGCCATCACCGAAAAAGTAGAAGACCAATTGCCCTATTGGGAATCTGTTGTTGAGGCATTTCAACCACTTCCTGTTGATCATCAAAATGAGCAGCATACTCGAAAAGATTTGGGTTCCGTGTCTTGTGTTTTTGATCAAAAATCAACTAAAGCATTATTACAAGAAGTCAATCAAGTTTTTAATACTAAAATAGATGATGTTTTGTTGAGTGCTTTGGCACAAACGATCTGTCAATGGTCAGGGCAAAACCAATTGGTGGTAGGATTGGAAGGACATGGTCGAGAAGAATTATTCGAGCAAATTGATCTAACCAATACGATTGGTTGGTTTACGAATAAGTATCCAGTCAAGATTGAATTAGATGCCAACGTAGCAGAAAATACATTACTAAAATCTGTTAAAGAGCAAATGCGAAACATCCCCGAAAAAGGAGTGGGATATAATTGTCTCCGTTACTTACATGCTTCGGACAAGGTCCGTCAGTCGTTAAGCGGAAAGTCTTGGGAAGTTGTATTCAATTATTTGGGACAATTAGACAATACCGTCCGAAACAATACCCACTTTAATATCGCTTCCGAATCTTCGGGAGAAAGTGTTAGTCCTGAATTTCTTTTTGATAATAAATTTGAAATTATTGGATCCGTTTTTAACGAAAAACTTACGCTCAACTGGAACTACTCTAAAAAACAATATAATCCTGTAACAGCAGAAATGCTGGCAAAGAATTTTAAAGAAAATTTACTTGGATTGATTGAATATTGTCAGAATAAAGAAAATAAAGAAGTAACTCCATCGGATTTTGGTTTACAAAAAGAACTAAGCTTTCAGGAGTTCGATGATCTCTTTGGTATTGAGGAAGGATCGGATGAAGATGGTATCAAATTTTAAAGGTTAAAAGATTAAAGAATGGAAAACTTTTTATTAAAGTTAGATGAGCGAGGTTTAATACTTAAACTGAAGGGAGACGACTTACTATTAAAGTCTAAAAACGGGAAACTAACTAAGTCTCAAATCACCGCAATCAAGAAAGATCAATTTATCCCTTTGTATATAAAAACGCATCGGGAGGAATTGGTGGAATATCTAAAGCGTCAGCAAGTCGCCTTTAAAAACGCCACTTTGAATTTAGAGGAAATTGCTGCGGTTTATAAATTGAGCCCGTTGCAAGAGGGCGTATTATTCCATTGTTTATATGAGGAACATCTAACGGTTTATATTACTCAATTTCAATTTGATCTCTCCGAAAATTTACAAGTGGAGGCTTTTCAAAAAGCTTGGCAGTTTGTGATTAATAATCATACCATCTTGAGGACCGCATTTATTTATGAGCAAGTTAGTATTCCGATTCAATGTGTGTACAAAAAAGCAGTTTTGCCTTTTGAAGTACTGGATTATAGTGGACATTCAACAAAAGCTGCGGAACAGCAATTTAATGAATTGGTGGATGCAGATCGACGTAGGGGATTTGATTTTGAAAAACCTCCATTGATTCGGATTACTTTAATCAAAATGCCTAATGGAGGATACAAAATGATTTATACCAAACACCATATTCTATGGGATGGCTGGTCAGATCAGATTGTGATCTCTGAAGTCTTAGAAGCCTACCATCATTACTTGAAGGGGCGAAATCCCGAACCGGTGGCGGAAGATCGATATGAGGATTATATTAAGTTTATCAATGCTATTGACCCAAAAGAAGAAAAAAAGTTTTGGTCTGGATACCTGGATGGATTCGAAGAGCCTACACTATTTCCCTTTGTAAAATCAGGAGGAGATAGAAACAAAGGCGTTGGAAAGTCAAAAAAAATTACCCTTGAATTTGATGAATTAATTAGTCAAAAAATCTATGACTTTGTTCAAATAGCCCAAGTAACACCAAACACCTTAGTCCAAGCAGTTTGGTCATTTTTATTGTCAACCTATGCTGGAAAAGAAGATGTTGTTTTTGGCGTAACCGTTTCAGGTAGACCTGCAGATGAAAAGTTTGAAAAAAAGGTCGGATTATTTATCAATGCGATTCCACTAAGGGTGAAAATTGATCCAACGCAAGGTGTTTTAGCCTTTTTAAAGACACTTCAACAGGAGCACATTCAATCCAGAACATTTCAATACACTTCCATTAAAAGGATTCAAAACTGGATTGGTGTTCGTGGTGACTTGTTTGATTCCATTATGATTGTCCGCAATTTTCCATTGCCAAAGTCTTTTGGCCTAGAAAATCAAGATAGTGTAGAAATCGGGAATGTTAAGGTTGAAGAAAATAATAATTATCTGCTTTCCATTGAGGTCAGCACTGGACATAAAATCAAAGTTGATTTCAAATTTAATAGTGTTTTGTTAGAGGAATATTATGCTGACTTGTTTAAAGGACACTTTGAGCATGTTCTCCAACAATTCATTGCTGGAGAAGATAAATTATTAAAAACAATAGAATTACCGACGCTTTTTGAAAAACAACAATTATTAGAACAATTTAATGATACCCAGTTTGACTTTCCGTTAGATAAAAGTCTTGTTGATCTGTGGGAAGAACAAGTTCTTCAGACACCAAACCATACTGCGCTTGTTTTAAGCGAAGGTTCGATTACCTATAAAGAGTTGAATGAACGGGCTAATATACTTGCGAGTTATTTACATAATCGATCAAAAGAATCCTCACTTATCGGTTTATGTGTCAATCGTTCCGCAGAAATGATGGTAGGGCTTTTAGGGATCATGAAATCTGGTCACGCTTATGTACCTATAGACCCGACCTACCCACAGAATCGGATTGATTACATCATTAAAGATTCTGGGATACGGCTGATGGTAAGCCTGAATCATTTGAATTTGATTTTCAAAGAAGTAGATGATTTAGACGTACTCTTACTAGATGAAGAATGGTTGACGATAGAACAAGAGTATGTCAAACTGTCTAAAAAAGTTATTCAATCTACCAACCTAGCATACGTTATATACACATCTGGATCTACAGGGCGTCCTAAAGGAGTATTGATTGAACATCGTTCCTTAGTGAATTTTCTTTTTTCCATGCAGCATACTTTTAGATTGGATGAAAATTCGATTATGTTGGCGGTTACCACCTATAGTTTTGACATTTCTTACTTAGAATTATATCTACCGCTTCTGGCAGGAGGGCGTGTTGTATTGTCAAAAAGTTCTACTGCTTCTGATGCTGACAAATTGCAGGAACTAATGATTAATTACAAACCAACACACATGCAAGCCACTCCTGCTACTTGGCAACTATTGATTGAGAGTGGATGGAAGAATAAGACAGGAATGGTTATCATGACAGGTGGAGAAGCAATTTCAACAACATTAAAAGACTTTTTGACGAATTTAGGTGCTCAACCTGTCTGGAACTTATATGGTCCCACTGAAACAACTATCTGGTCAACCCAAAAACAATTGCAGGCAGGAGAACCGGTAACCATCGGTCAACCAATAGCTAATACCCAGATTTATATTTTGGATAACCTCAATAATCTTTGTCCCGTAGGTGTAACAGGAGAATTGTGTATAGGCGGAGCTGGTTTAGCAAGAGGCTACTTAAATCGTCCGGATTTAAATAACGAAAAATTTATTGTACATCGATTTAACGCCCAATCTGAGGAGCGGTTATATCGTACAGGTGATTTGGCTCGCTGGTTACCAAATGGTGAATTGGAATGCTTAGGTAGAAAAGACCGTCAGGTAAAAATCAGAGGATATCGAATAGAGTTAGGAGAAATAGAAGCAGCATTGCAGCAAAGTGAAGTGGTTCGCCAAGGAGTGGTTGTTTTGAAAACAAACCTTCAGGAAGAGAAGCAATTGCTTGCTTACATAGTTCCTGAAAGAAATTTTGACAGAACGGCAATTATCAAAGATTTGAAATCTGTTTTACCTGATTATATGATACCCACTTTTTTAATAGAGATGGAAGCGCTTCCCTTAACCCCGAATGGAAAATTGGATAGAAAAGCATTACCGGACCCTGATACATCTATCTTGCGCAACAATAATTTCATCGAAGCCAAAACCGATATTGAATTACAACAAGTTGATATTTGGAAATCGATCTTAGAACTTGAAAAAATTGGAATAGAAGATAACTTTTTTGAATTGGGAGGACATTCGCTTTTGGCAACTCGGTTGGTATCTGCTATTCGTCGGGAGTTGAATGTCAAGCTTAGGATAAAAGATGTTTTTCTAAATCCTACCATCAGCAAGATGACGGAATTGATTAAAATAGCTAGGGATAGCGGAACCGAGGTGACGGCGATTAAACCTCAGATTGATCGGCCCGAATTGGTGCCTTTGTCATATGCTCAGGAACGTCTTTGGTTTATTGATAGAATGAGTGGCAGCTTAGAGTATCATATGCCAATAGTCCAGGCCTTTTCTGCTGCTCTAGACGTAGAGATACTGGATGCTTCTTTAAAGAAAATACTTGAACGTCATGAAGTATTACGGACGCTAATCTTAGAAGATAAAGGCCGCCCTTTTCAAAAAGTAATACCCGTTTTAGATTGGAAAATCAACCGAATAAATCTTGTAGAAGCATATGATGCTAACAAATGGTTATCCATTATTAAGGAGGAAATTAATCAGCCTTTCAACCTAGCCGAAGATTTTAAGCTGAGAGCCAATCTTTACAAGAAAAAAGATCAAAGTTTTGTCTTGATTCTAGTCGTTCATCATATAGCCTTTGATGGTTGGTCCGCAAATCTTTTTATGAAAGAAGTAATGGAGTTGTATTTGTCGAAAAAGGAAAAACGACAGTCAAACCTGAATTCAATAGAAATACAATATGCTGACTATAGTATTTGGCAAAGAGCTTATCTGTCGGATACAGTACTGGATAATAAATTGGCTTATTGGGAACACCAGTTGTCGAATGTTGCTCAGATTGATTTACCGACAGATTTTCCTTATCCATCAGTTTTAAGTACAGAGGGTGCTGCTACTATTATTGAAATCAACCCAGCACTCACAGCCGGACTTAAAAAGGAATGTCTCCACTTGGATGTAACTCCTTTTATGGCTTTACTTACCGTATTCAAAATCCTATTGTATCGGTATACCGGCCAAACAGATATTTGTGTTGGAAGTCCAGTAGCCAATAGAGGACAATATGAGGTAGAAAATTTGCTTGGCTTTTTTGTCAACTCAATTGCTTTAAGAAGTGACCTAAGCGGCAATCCTACTTTTGTGGAATTATTATCAAAAGTGAAGCAGACAACTTTGGAAGGCTACAACCATCAGGATGCACCATTTGAAAAGGTAGTGGAAAAAGTTGCTGGTCAAAGAAGCATCAGTAGAAGCCCGATTTTTCAGGTTTTGTTTTCAATGAATAAGTTTTCGACTATCCATAAAATGGATTTTGGTGATCTGATCGCTTCTAATATTGATTTTGATAAAGGGAAATCACAATATGAATTGGCCTTAAGTGTAGTGGATAAGGGCACTTATTATAACATTGAATTTACTTATTGTAAAGACTTATTCAAGTCAACGACCATTGAAAGAATGGCCCATCATTTTAATATGCTCTTGTCGGCAATTATTGCCAATCCGAGGCAGGCGATCAGTAATTTAAATATGCTTACTACAGAAGAAACAAGTCAAATACTACTTGATTTCAATCAGCCCTTGAAACCTATTCCTTCTGATTTGCCAACAGTGATGGATCTTTTTGAATCACAGATATTGAAGAGACCAGATAATATTGCATTATCCTTTGGTGATAAATCCATGTCTTACCAAATTCTAAATGAAAAAAGCAATCAATTAGGGCATTATCTACAGAAGAAGGGAATTCGTGAAAATGATATTATTGGTATTTGCGTTAACCGTTCTTTTGAAATGATTATCGGAATTTTAGGAATCTTAAAATCAGGAGCCGCTTACTTACCAATTGATCCAACATTGCCAGCTAAGCGAATACAATTTATGGTAGAAAATGCAAATGCTAGCTATGTCCTAAGTCAAGCTGCTTTTGTGGAAAAATTTCAGCCGAAAGAAAAAGAACAGGTGATTATTTTTGAAGAGCATCTTTCCAATATAGAAGGACAACCATTGACTAATATTACAAATGAATTGAATCAATCGAGTCTGGCATATGTCATTTACACATCAGGTTCTACAGGAGCACCTAAGGGCGTAATGGTTACGCATGAAAACCTCTCCTTACGGATGCAGAGTGAAGTGGAAATATTGGAGGTAGATGAAAATTATACGAGCTGCTTATTGACCAATTTTGTTTTTGATGTATCCTTGCTTGAAATTTTCCTTCCATTACTAGAAGGTGGCACACTGGTAATTCCTGATGAAGAAATCATTTATGAACCTTCGAAAATAATTCAATTATTTGAAGAACAGGGAGTGACAAATTTGCAAGGGACCCCAGCCTTTGTTGCGACTATACTTGAAGGACTGACAGAAAATTATTTTCCAAGCCAGCTTAGACAAATTTGTTTAGGAGGAGATTCATTGAGTAGTGAGTTAGTTAGAAAAATTCGAAACCTACTTCCAAACGTTCAAATCAATAATCACTACGGGCCGACCGAAACGTGTATTGATGCTGTGGTATTAGAAAATATTCATGATTTTGACCAAAATATCATTGGCCAACCAATTGCTTTTACACAAGCCTATATAACTGATGACTATTTAAACTTGTTGCCCATCGGAGTTGTAGGAGAACTTCTAATCGGAGGTCCGGTAGTTGCCAAAGGATATATAGAAAGAGAAGATTTAACAAATGAGAAATTTATCCAAACACCATATTCGGAAGGCCGACTTTATAAAAGTGGAGACCTTGTAAAATGGAAAGAGAATGGAGCAATTCAATTTATTGGACGTAAAGATTACCAGGTTAAGATTCGCGGATTCCGAATAGAATTGGAAGAGATTGAAATGGTATTGAAAGGACAACCCTTGGTTAAGGATGCCATTGTTATTGCTAAGGAAAATAAGATAGGAATCAAGCACCTCGTTGCGTTTATTTCAAAGCGATCCATCATTTTAAAAGAAGAGTTACAGGAGTCAAATAATAATAAATTACTTACCCCTGCCATGTTGAAAAAAAGCATAGAAGGGCTTCTTCCGGACTACATGGTTCCAGATAGGTTTATGATTATGGAAGATTTTCCATTAACTCCAAATGGTAAGGTGGACCGCAATGCTATCAAGCAAATAGACGTCACAACAAAATCAGATCTTCCTTTTATAGCTACTCGAAATAAAACGGAGCAGATTCTTGAAGAAATATGGAAGGAATATCTAGGTATTGACCAAATAAGTATTAATGATGACTTTTTTGAATTAGGTGGTCACTCGCTACTTTTAGTTCAGTTAACTTCTGCCATTCGGGAGCAGCTGAATTTAGAAATACCTATTAAAGTATTATTCCAATATTCCACCATTGCCAAATTGTCTGATTACCTATTGGTAACAGGAGGGACAAGTGAAGAAAAGAATGAGGACGAGTTTGAAGTATTAGATTTTTAAAAGTAAGCATTAAATCGATTGAAGATTAAATTAAAAAAAATGAATTCAAATAATCAGATAGTTGCACTGTTGAAAGAAGGAAGAGAAAAAGGAATTTCTATCTTTTTGGAAGGAGATAATCTTAAGATTAGGAAGAATAAGCAGGTTGCGCTCGATCAAAATTTTATGAACCAGCTTAAAACTCAAAAAGATTCTATTAAATCCTTTTTGATGAATGAGGCAAAAAGACAAGCGACTACTGAACTTGGAAAAGATAAAATTATTCCTATCGAGCGTGAAGGCCTCGATAGTTTTCCATTGTCTTATGCTCAGGAACGTTTGTGGTTAATAGATAAAATGTGGGGAAGTACGAATTATAACCTTTCGACAGTAGTTAGATTTAAAGGTGATTTGAAAGTCGATTTGCTGGAAGAATGTTTTCGCGAAATTGTCCATCGACATGAAGTTTTTCGTTCTGTGGTTTTAGAAGAAAATGAAGAGCCTAGACAAAAATTATTATCAGCTAATGAGTGGACAATAACCCAAAAGCACTTTGAAGGAAATGGGGGAGAGCAGGCTGCCTTATTATCTGTGAAAAATTTACTTGACCAACCTTTTGATTTATCGAATGATTATCTATTGAGCGTTGCCTTAATGCACCTTAATGAAAATGAAGCTATTGGTGCTATTGTTTTTCACCACATCGCTTCTGATGCCTGGTCGGAAGCTATTATCGTGCAAGAGTTTATTGAACTCTACACCGCCAAAGTTGAAAACAGGCAACCTCAATTAACGCAACTCAAAATTCAATATACAGATTACGCAGCTTGGGAACGTCGTAATCTAGAAGGAAAATTACTGAACCATAAATTAGACTATTGGGAAAAACAACTAACAGGTATTGAGCCGCTAAATTTACCCCTTGATTTTAATCGAAAATCTAAACCTAGCGTGGCGGGAAATATCATTAATCGACAGTTAGATAAAACCTTATCTCAAGAGTTGGTTAAATTAGCAAAGCAGGAAAAGGTGACGCTATATATGCTATTGTTGTCCGCTTTTAAAATTTTATTATATCGCTATAGTGGCCAAACGGATATTTGTGTTGGGACTTCGTTAGCCAATCGTGATCAGAAAGAGGTAGAATACCTTATTGGCTTTTTTGTCAATATCCTAGCTTTGCGAAGTAAGTTAGATACGAATTTGAGATTCACCAGTTTTTTGAATCAGGTAAAAGAGACCACCCTTGACGCTTTTTCTAATAAAGAAATTCCATTTCATTTGGTAGTGAATAAAGTGGATAAAGATCGAGATGCACAGACTAGCCCAATCTTTCAAACCCTATTTGTCCTTAATAATACACCTGAGAGTAAAGCACTGAATTTGCCAGGTCTGGAACTATCTTCAGAAAAAGTTGGTAAAGTGAGGGCTCATTTTGACCTTGGAATGTATGTCATGGAATCTCCCTCAGGCATGTCGGTTTCACTCAGTTATTTTACGGATTTATTTACTCCAGAAACGATCACTAGAATGTTAAATCATTATGTGAATCTCTTGTTTGAAATCGTTGAGAACCCCGAACAAACTATTTCGGAATTCAAAATGTTAAATACAGTAGAATTAGACCAAATTCTGAATAAGCATCAGGAGAAAAATATTTCTTATCCAAAAGAAAAAAACCTAATCACTCTTTTTGAAGATCAGGTAACGCTATATCCTAATCAAATTGCCTTGAGTTTTGAGGGGAAAGATTTAACATATCTTGAACTCAATGAGAAAGCGAATCAATTAAGTAATCATCTTCAATCTCTTTGTGAATTAGGGGAATCGGCGCGAGTGGGATTTTTATTAGAAAATCCATATTGGCAATTGATCTCTATGCTGGCCATTTTAAAATCGGGTGCTACCTATGTTCCAATCGATATGGAATACCCCGAGGAAAGAAAATCTTTTATTGTTAAGGATACTGGATTGAACGCTTTGATTACATTTTCGAAGGAAGATGTCCTAGGAATTTCTTCAATTGTTCCAACATTATTGATTAGCGAACATCAAAATTATACCAATAAATACAGTGTCGAAAATCCTGCAATCTCAGTAGATGCTCAACAGATTGCATATATTATTTATACTTCTGGGACAAGTGGTCAGCCAAAGGGCGTAATGGTTAGTCATCAAAACATTACGGACTATATTTTTGGTCTTGATGATGCCACGCAAATTTCAAATGCTACTTCAATGGGACTGATGTCTTCCATGACGGCAGACCTTGGAAATACGGTGCTTTTTGGAGCTTTGTTAAATGGTGGAACTTTGCATTTATTCCAAAAAGAAACGCTGACAGACCCGACTGCACTACATCAATATTTTGAAAAACATCCAATTGATTGTATCAAAATTGTTCCTTCCCACTGGCGGGCATTAATTGTTGAAGGACAATGCTTATTACCAAAGAAAATGATAGTATTCGGTGGAGAAGTTCTATCTCCAGAGATGCTCCAAAAAATCAAAAAAGCCAATGATCAATTACGTGTAGTTAATCATTATGGCCCCACGGAAACTACGATTGGAAAACTACTTCATATAGTTGATCTTCACAAAGCGTATGAGGTAGTTCCTATTGGTCAGCCATTTTCAAATAGTCAAATCTATATAGTTAATAATGAATTTTTACCTTGTCCAGTTGGGGTAGCTGGTGAGTTGTTGATTGGTGGAGATGGTGTAGCATCTGGTTATTTAAATCAGCCAAGTTTGACGGCAGAAAAATTTATCGAAAATCCTTTTTCTGAGAATTCTACTTCCAAACTCTACCGAACGGGAGACCTTGTCCGGAGACAACCGAATGGGGATATTGCTTTTTTAGGTCGAGTAGATGATCAGGTCAAAATTCGCGGCTATCGAGTAGAACCTTCCGGCATTGAATTAGTACTGAATAACCATCCGGAGGTTCGCCAATCGGTTGTGATGCCTCAGCAAGAGGAAAGTGGCTTACTTCGATTAATAGCATATGTTGTTTTTGAATCTAAAGTAGCGGAAGATCAGATTCGTGATTTTCTTTTGGGACAACTGCCAGATTATATGGTTCCTTCCATTTTTGTTCCAATGGATAAATTGCCACTAACATCAAATGGAAAAATTAATAAAAAAGCATTACCAGATCCTTCTGGAAAACAAGTAAAGTTGGAAGCAAAGGTAGCTCCGCGCAATGACTTGGAAGAGCGTATTGCTGCAATTTGGAAAAAATTATTGAGTCTAGAACAGATAGGGATTCATGATAGTTTTTTTGAAATTGGAGGCCATTCACTAATCGCGATTCGGGTTGTGCTAGCGATTCGAAAACAACTAAAGAAGGAGATTGCAATTAAAGATATTTTTGAGCATAAAACAATTGCTACTTTGGCTTCTTTCATAGAAGAGAAAGGAAGAGCCACTTTACTGCCACCGTTAACTACCATGATAAGGCCTGAAAAAATTCCTTTGTCGTACGCTCAGGAGCGACTTTGGATCATCGATAAATTAAGTGGTAGTGCAAATTATCATATCAATTATTCACAACGATTCAGCGAAAAATTGGATGTTCCAACTTTGGAATTTGCCCTTAAATCCTTAGTAGAACGACACGAAATTCTTAGAACCATTCTAGTGGAAAGAGAAGGAATGGCATCCCAAGAGATTTTGGAGGCAGAAAATTGGGCGTTAGATTATTTGACGATTAACGATACAGAATGGAAAACTGAATTGAATGAGAATATGACTGAGTTTGTGAATCGTTCTTTTGATCTGTCTGCCGATTATATGCTTCGATGTTGTCTATGTCAATTGCCAGATAAAACCTATCTGCTTACTTTGGTTATGCACCATATTGCCTCTGATATCTGGTCAAGAGATATTTTACTCAGAGAATTCATGGAAGTTTATCAAGCGAAAATGGAAGGTGTTCCTCCTCAGGTGTCTCCTATGTCTATTCAATACGCAGATTATGCGCTCTGGCAACGAAAATATTTTACGGCTAAATATTTAGAAAAACAATTGAACTATTGGAAAACAAAATTAGAAGGAGTTCAACCTATTGGATTGCCAACTGATTTTCCAAGACCACGCATTCAAGGAAAGAAAGGAAAAGAAATTCACTTTGAAGTCGATCCCAACTTGGTTCAAAAACTTAAAAAGCTTTGTCAAACAGAAGATGTTACTTTCTATATGCTTTTGTTGACTGCTTTTAAGGTAGCCCTATTCAGATATACCGAACAAACTGATATTTGTATTGGCAGTCCAGTTGCCAATCGAACCCAAAAAGAGACAGAAGGACTGATTGGGTTTTTCCTCAATGCTCTTGCTTTAAGAACAGATCTGAGTGGGAATCCTCCTTTTACAAAATTGTTAAAGAAAGTCAAAAAAACCATTTTAGATGGGTATAGTCATCAAAATATTTCTTTTGAAAAAGTAGTAGATAGCTTAGGTATTGAAAGAGATATGAGTCGAACTCCATTGTTCCAAGTGTGGTTTGACTTTCACGAAGAATTGAATTTATATGGCAAAGAAGAACACAAATTTGATCAGCAGCAAAAAGACTTATTCTTATCCAGTCAATTAGGTGAAACTGCGGATTATCATCCTTCAAAGTTTGATATTGATTTTGTTGCTTCCACTAATGGAGAAGGATTAAGGTTTAATTTAACCTACTGTATTGCGCTCTTCAAAGAAAATACTATCCAACAATTTAAAAATCATTTTCTGGAATTGCTCAAAGACATTGCCGCTCAGCCAGAAAAGAACATTGCTTCTTTGAATATCTTGTCAAGCAAGGAAGAACAAACATTGCTTAATTTAAATACAAGTGGAAATATTCGTTACCCAGAATCAATGACGATAGTGGATATTCTTTCAAAACAGTTTTGTCAATACCCGGATCGGACGGCCGTTATTTTCAATGACCAAAGATTGAGTTATAAAGAATTAGATCAACAATCAAATCAACTGGCTCATTATCTACAAAGTCAAGGTATTTCCGAAGAAATCATGGTTGGGGTTTGTTTTGATCGATCTATCGAGATGATTGTTGCGATGCTAGCTATTGTGAAAGCAGGTGCCGTCTATGTTCCTATAGATCCAATGTATCCTAAAGATAGAATCAGTTTTATGTTAGATGATTCGAATGCTGCTCTTGTCCTAACTTCGACATCTTTACAAAATTCTTTCGAAGATTCGGATACTCCTGTTTTGTTAATTGATGAAATAAAAGTTGATCTCAAGTCCCTGCCGATCACTTCGCCTTTAACTAATTTGAAACCAAATAACGGATTATATGTCATCTATACATCTGGTTCAACTGGTCAACCTAAAGGAGTGCTGGTAGAGCATAAAAACCTTGTGCGCCTTTTTAAGAATGAAGAATCATTATTTGATTTTGGACCTGATGATGTTTGGACGCTATTCCATTCTTTCTGTTTTGATTTTTCTGTTTGGGAAATGTATGGCGCGCTGTTATTTGGAGGAACCTTAGTGGTGGTACCTAAAGAAACAACAAAAGATCCTTCAGCGTATTGTGACTTAATATTAAAAAATGGGGTTACGGTGCTCAATCAGACACCTGGTTCTTTTTATGGTTTACAGGACTACTTTTTTGCCAATAAAACAGAGACTTCATTGCGTTATGTCATTTTTGGTGGAGAGGCTTTGGCCCCAGCAAGATTAAGGGATTGGTA
>CALFWZ010000163.1 GCA_937928405.1 uncultured Saprospiraceae bacterium | reverse complement strand
TACTTTTTTAATAAGAAGAAAAAATTTAGTCCTCCTAGAGCTATTATTACTTTTTATCTGCTATTAACTTGGCTAAGTTTATTTTTAGTAAGATGGTATAATTTCTTTTTGGTGCGAATTTTTGAGAAGAAAAATAAGATTCTAAGTCTCTTTAAATTCGCTGAATTCATGAAAGTAAATTTTGAAAAAATAGGTGAGATCGCATTCGAAGAGGAGACCACAATTTATCTAGAAAAATATTGCAGTCAACAGAAACGAAAACAAAAATCATCTGTAGAATTAATATATTTGTTAAATTATACTTGATGCCAATGGCCTACAGGCAAGATCAACAAATCAACAAATCCGCACATCTGCCAGCCCGTCCGCTTACGCGGTTCCTTCCCTCGTCGCGCTGTTGCACGCCGCCCTCCTTTCAGTCGGGATCGGTTAGTTATCCCCTAATCCTTCTCCCCTAATTTTATCGCCCGAGCTAACGCTGCCTCTGCGCCCTCAATAATATCCTCGTGGACCAGGTTCGATTTAAAGGATGCGACGGCGGCCTCGGTAGTTCCTCCTTTGGATGAAACCATAGCAATCCATTCTTCACAACTAAAATTATTTTTGTTGTATAAATCTGCTGCTCCTCGAAAAGTGGTACGCACCAAAAGCTCTGACTCAGATTCAGAAAATCCCATTTTTTTGGCGGCTAAAATCATGGCGTTCATAAAATAATAAACGTATGCTGGACCACTTCCTGAAATGGCTGTAGCTGCATCAATAGAAGACTCGTCATTAACGTACAAGCTTTTCCCAGTGGTGTTAATCAGATTCTGAACCATGACCAATTCAATTCTAGTGACATCATCTGTGGAAGTAAAAGCCGTCATGCCCATTCCAATTTGAGCGGGTAAATTTGGCATAGCTCTGATTACTTTTTTAATGCCTAAAGCTTCTTGAATGGTGGCAATTTTTACACCAGCCATAATGCTCATAAAAACTTGCTGCGGATCTACAAGTGGGCGCAGCGTGGTGAAAAGTGCCATGGCATCTTGTGGTTTGACCGCAAAAATAATGATATCAGCATTTTCCAAACAGGTATCTGGACTACCATAAATAGTACCGATATCTTTTTTTGCCAGTAGCTTCGCTTTCTCTTCCGATCGTTCGAGAATCATTAGGTCTTCCTTTTGGGCAATATGCGATCTTAGGAAACTTTGGGCATAAGTCATTCCCATATTACCGCCGCCGATAATGAGTATTTTCATTAAATTAATTTTAGTTAAGTTCTTGAATCAATTTGGTCGAGTAGAATAAATTCCTCTATGGAAAGGGAAACAGCGCCAAAAATAAGCTTTTCCACGTAATTGGTTTCTCCAAAACAATTTTTAACTTTAGCAAAATATCTAATTATGAAATTATACGAAGGCCTTTGTTTATTTATGCTGATTTTTTCATTGTCATGTAGTGTTTCTACTGGAGATAAAAATGAAACCATGATCCATCATTCTGACGCACAAAAAGCTGCTCCTTATGCCATTGCGATTCATGGGGGAGCAGGGACCATCTTAAAAGAGCATATCACGGAAGAAAAAGAAAAAGCTATTCGAGCAGTACTAGATAAAGCTTTGGAAACGGGGCGTAAAATATTGGATGAGGGTGGAACAAGTATGGACGCCGTTCAACAGACAATTATCGTTTTGGAAAACTCTGAATATTTTAATGCCGCCAAAGGGGCCGTTTTTAATCACGAAGGGAAGAATGAATTGGATGCTTCTTTTATGGATGGAAAAACGCAAAACGCAGGAGCGATTGGTGGTGTTTCTAATATCAAAAATCCAATTCTGCTGGCGAGAGCTGTACTTGAAAAATCAAACCATGTTCTACTCACTGGAAAAGGAGCAGAAACCTTTGCAGATGAAGTTGGAATTGAAAAAGTAGACCCCGCATATTTCCGTACTGAAGCGCGTTGGGAGTCCTTACAAAGAGCCAAAGATAAAGAGGCAAAAACAGGATTTAAATTTGATCAAGGGGAAGATTTTAAATATGGAACGGTAGGCTGTGCGGCTTTGGATCGTCATGGAAATTTAGCAGCGGGTACTTCTACTGGAGGGATGACCAATAAGCGTTATAACCGAATCGGTGATTCTCCGATTATCGGAGCTGGAACTTATGCCGACAATGCGACCTGCGCCGTCTCTTCTACTGGTCATGGCGAGTATTTTATGCGATACGTTGTTGCTTATGATATTCATGCACGGATGGCCTACGGCAAGGAAAGTTTTCAAGACGCCGCCAATACGGTAATCATGAAAACACTAAAGGAAAAAGGAGGCACTGGCGGGATTATTGGCGTTGATAAATACGGTAACGTTGCCATGCCATTTAATACGCCAGGGATGTATCGTGGATATGCCAAACCAGGAGAGAAGAAGATTTTTATTTATGCGGAGGATGAATAGGTTATGCTTAATGGATTTGCAAGGTTACCCTATCAGGAGTAGATTTGAATGTTAGCTACAATCAGGAATATTTTAATGAGTTTTTGTTAAAAACATCAGTGACCTCTTTGCTCAATAAGTTCTATGGTACTTTTATATTAGGAGCCATAGTATTGGCATTCATGTAAGTGCCTTGTCAACATCGTAAAAATAGTTTAGTTTTGAATTGCAATTCAGGTAAAGTTATGATTGCTATAAAAAAAATATCAAAACAAAAATAATGACTATTAAATTCATACAGCTTTTTTCTTTTCTTTTTATCTTTTCTTTCTTTAACCAAAATATACATGGACAGCCTTGGATCGACACTGACCTTTCAGATAATTTAGATTTTGTTAATGATTTGCACTTTACCTCTAGTTTAACTGGTTATATGATCGGTTTTTCATCTAATCCACCACAAACAATAGTTTATAAAACGACCAATGGTGGCAGCTGGGGACAACCAATTTTACTTGATAATACTGCTAAGGATATACATTTTTTTTCTCCCAATAATGGAATTATATCTGGTGGTTCGTTAGGAACTAATATCTGTCGGACTACTAATGCCGGAGCGAGCTGGAGCTGTGAATCTTTACCATTTAGTTGCCTTGGTGAAAGGATGCATTTTTTAGATGATGATAATGGTTTTATTTTTGGACCAGGGGTAAATCCTGGAGATGATGTGATCATAAGAACGACAGATGGAGGCAACTCTTGGGTCAATGTAACTCCTATGAACCCACCAGAGGCTATTTATGGGATGGATTTTATCAATAATAATATTGGATTTGCCGCTGGAGGAAATGCCTTGTTGGAAGAAGGAGTTGTTTACAAAACTACAGATGGTGGAGATTCTTGGATGCAAGTGTTTTCTGATGTTGATTTTACTTTTTGGGACATCAATTTTATTAGTAGTACCAAAGGCTTCTTAGTTGGAAATGGAGCATTTCCAAATGGTGGAAAAATGTATAAAACAACAGACGGTGGGGATTCGTGGCAAGAAGTTACGAATATTCCGAGTGTCGTTTCTTTTCGAGATATTTATTTTTCTGATGGAATAAACGGGATTGTTTCAGGTAATAATGGAAGTTTTTTCGGTGGTGGAGTGATCTTAAAAACGACGGACGGAGGTGAGAATTGGGAGCTAGTGCATTCTACAGGTCTTCCTGGATTGCTACCACTTAATAAAATTCATCATAACTTGTTTAATGAAAAAATTTATGTCGCAAGCCCTGGTGGAGGTTATGTTCAATCTACTTTAGTTACTAATATTGAAACGACTTCTATTCAGCAAATGGGTCTATCTTTTTATCCGAACCCTAGTTCTGATTTACTTTACTTTGATAATATTTCGAACAATCAACTAACAGTTGAAATTATAGATATTACTGGAAGATTAATTCTTCAAAAAACTAATTTAGAACAAGTATCTTCCATTGATGTATCTAATTTAGCCAACGGTACTTATTTAATTCGTGTTGTTTCAGATACTATCTCTGCTACAGAAAAATTTATTGTTCATAAATAGCAATTCAAACATTCAAATACATAAATTTATACATTGTGCTATCCTTTGAAGGGACTTGGTAAACCGGAATAACCTTTCAATAAAACTTAACAATTAGAATCTTTTTGCGAGTTTTATTGAAAGGCCAATAAACTGTAAACTATCTTCAACGGCTTAAACTTACTTAACAAAACTTTTGAATTCCCAATCTTGAATCAGGGTTGTTCGAAAGATTTAAGAGGAGACTAAGAATCTCGAATATCTAATTCTGAATAAAAATGGAATACTAAAAATCTAAGAACAAAGGCTTAATTGAAAGAAATTTATCATATTTGAGTATTTGACCGCTTTTTTTACGAAAATTGATTTAGAATTTTATTGAATATTAATTTATTGGATATTCAACATTGGATATTTTTTTCTTTTTTGATGCTTTCGAACAATCCTAATCTTGAATCTTCAATTACCAATAATGATTGCGTTTTTTATTGTGAAAATTATTTAAGCACAAGGCTGGTTTATCAATATTGTCCGTCACCTTGGATTACCCAATCAATATTCACAGAATCAACATTGGATATTGAATATTTTTACTAGTGTTTATCCAACTTAAATAATCCCTAACGGCTCAAACGTACTCAACAAAACATTTTCCGGATCAACGCCCAACCAATTTTTTAAAACCGAAGCATAGATCCTCCTGAAATCAACAGAGTAAATTAAGTCTCCTTCGTCGAGGTTGGAAAGGTTGGGCGCCTCGTTAAAGATGCCTGGATTCTTTAATTTGCCACCCATAAAATAAACATTGTTGGCTGTCCCATGATCGGTACCCTGACTAGCATTTTGCTTTACGCGTCGTCCAAATTCACTAAAGGTCATGATCAGGGTATCATCGAGTTTCTGATTTTTTTGTAAATCCTTTACGAAAATTTTTATCGCGTCATTGTATTGTTTTAGAAGTCTTTCTTGCCGATTTTTCTGGGAAGCATGTGTGTCGAAACCTCCCATATTGATATAATAGATTTTGGTGTTTGTATCTTTCACGATCAAGTTGGCAATAGTTGCTAAGTCTTTTCCGATGGACGTAGACGGATAACTTCCTTTTCTTGTTGAATTTTTTGCTTGGTTGAATAAATAATCCGCCGAGGATTGGGTTTCAATAAGGGTTTTATATAGATAAGCTACATTTTCTTCATGGTCATGATTATGATGATGTGCCACTTTTTGTAAAAAATTATTGTTAGCAGCTTTTTTCAGTTTAGCAGGATTGGAAGCAGCAAATCCACTTTTATGTTTTCCCTTGAGGGCAAGGACTAAGGCGTCATCAATCTCAAGGGCTTTGTGTGGTGAATAGTCAGCTTTTGTTTGATCTAAATATCGTCCTAACCAGCCAGTTTGCCAATATTGGTTACTGTCACTTGCGGTATGCCAAATATCCATCGATCTGAAATGAGAACGAATCGGATTTGGGTAACCGACATTATTGATTATAGTTAACAGACCTTCTTCATATAAGTCTTTCATTCCAGCTAACATAGGATTGAATCCAAGTTCGTCCGTTAATTTTAATACCTTGTTTTTGGGAATTGCCAAGGAAGGTCGATTTTTATAATATAGATCATTATGAAATGGAACGAGGGTATTTAACCCATCATTGCCTCCAGACCACTGAATGATCACAAGGTTTTTTCCATTTTGATTAAATCCACTATTATTAAATCTACTCAAGAATTGTGGTACAAAAAGGGCCGTCGAAGCCAAGCCACTATTTTTCAAAAAATTCCTTCTATCCATTTTTTTATTTTATTAATCAACAAATCAACAAATCAACAAATCAACAAATCAACAAATCAACAAATCAACAAATCAACAAATCAACAAATCAACAAACCTGATACTCCGGCAAAGTCATCAACCGTAAAACTAGAGATGCGACATAATCAGATGTAACATCATTTTTGGTAAACAGATCCATTTCAGACTTTTTGATGTTTAGTTTTGTTTGAATCAACCAATCTGATAAACTGGCATAAATCACTGCTTCATCGGTATTTTTAAAATGATTTATGATCGGAGATAGGTCCATCGTGGCGGATAATTTTTGTTTAATTTTTTTTCGAGCTTTATCTTCAAATGCTGGTTTGGCATAAACATTTACAGATTGTGTTTTAAAAAGATAACCAGCTAAGTTAAGTCGAAAAACTAGGGTTGCGTTATCAATCCAAGATGGTCCACCTGCCCATCCAGCTACGTTAGGAGGATTTAAAAGTATTTGTCCCAGCATTTTTTGAATAAACAAAAATGATTTTTGACTTCCCAGATCTAGTTGCAGCGTTTTCATCATTCCAACTAATAAGTCGATCGGAGATTTGATTTTTGTTCCAATATTTTCTTCAGCGTAAAACCAGTTACTTTCAAAAATTGTACGCATTAATTTTTCAATGCTATAATTGGAGTTGTAAAATTCATATGCTAATTCTTGAACATGTTCTTGGTTTATTTTTTGGTTGACGAAATATTGGTAAACTTTAGTAGCAATAAATTTTGCCGTTTGCTTTTTTTCTAAGATGATTCTAATAATATCCTCTCCATTAAAATCACCTTCCTGCCCCAAAAAAGTTTTACGATCGTAGTCGTGTCGTTTTTCACTAAAAGTAAACACACCATTTTTATTGGTTCGCCAACCGGTAAACGCACGAGCAGCCTCTTTAATATCTTGCTCCGAATAATGCCCAATACCCATCGTAAACAATTCGAGGAGCTCACGAGCAAAATTTTCATTGGGGTGACCTTTTTTGTTTTGTTGATTATTAAGGAATTTAATCATCCCTGGATCACGGGCTATTGCCAAGACCAACTCTCCAAAATTGCCTAGTGCGTGCGTTCTTAGGGTATTGATATAATTTTTTGAGACATTAGAATTATTACGACTGATCATGGCAAAATGACCGTGCCAAAAAAGAGTCATCCGTTCTAATAATGGATTCTTTGAAGTCGCCATATTGCGGATCCAAAAACTATTTACCCCTCTATTTTCTTCTTGTAGTTTTTTTCTAAGATCGGCATTTTTCATCATGGCCTTTCCTCCTTTAGCAAGTTGCTCGTAGATGGGAAGTTGTAGGGTTAAAAGGTCTGGATTTTTTGCATCAGTTAGTAATTTACTAATCGTCTCTTTTAGGGGGAGACTTGATTTTTGGTCTAGCATTTCCAATGAAATACCAAATCCGGCTCGCCAATATAAATGGCTTATTTTCTTTCTTAGCGTTGGCATGGAATAGTAGTTTTGATCAGTTTGACTAGTAAGAATAAGAATAGTTTAATAATAATTCTTAATTTCCACTTTATGAATTAACTATTAATGCGAATCAGCGATTAAAACACTAATTGGAATCATATTTTATTTAGCTTTATCCTTCTAATTGACTTTGTATTTTTAAAGGCCAGTTTTGATTTTAAATGGAATTTTAACTCCTGATTCGCATTAGTAAGCAAATTATTATTATATGAAACGAAGAGACGCCCTAAAAGCCACTGCTATTACTTCAGGTGGAATACTACTAAACTTAAATTGTCAAGCAGCAAATAACATCACTGATATGGAAAATCCAAAAACAAGTTTGAAAGGTACCTTTAAGCATTCCGTTTCTCGTTGGTGTTATAATAAAATACCTTTGGAAGAATTCTGTCAGGTGGTATCAGATTTTGGTATGCATTCTATCGAATTAACAGGTCCGGAAGAATGGGAGGTAATGAAAAAATATGGATTAACTTGCGCCATTGGCTGGGATAAATACCCAGAAGGAGTTGGACTTGATAATTTTTATACCAATCCTGATAACCATGATGCGTTGGAACAATATTACCGTGATCTCATTCCCAAAGCGGTGAAGGCAGGGGTCAAAAATCTTATTGCTATTGCAGGGCAACGACAAGGACGCACGGATTATGAAAATCTTATCAATTGTAAGAAAGGATTGAGTCGGGTTATGAAAATGGCAGAAGACAATGATATTACGATTTCCATGGAATACCTTAATTCAAAAGTGGATCATGCAGATCACCAGTTTGACAATATGGAGTGGGGTGTAGCCCTTTGTGAAATGATAGGATCGCCTAATTTTAAATTGCTCTACGATATTTACCATGCCCAAATTATGGAAGGCGATGTCGTCGCTACGATCTGTAAATATGCCGATTATATTGCTCACTATCACACCGCGGGAGTACCAGGCCGTCATGAAATAAATGATACACAGGAGCTCAATTATCGTTACATTATGGAAGAAATAAAAAAGACGGGGTATACTGGTTTTATTGGACAAGAATTTATTCCTTCTGGCAACACACAGGCGGATCGATTAGCCGCTTTGAAAGAGGCTGTAATGATATGTGATGCTTAAATTAAGTTGCTTATTCCCTTGGGAATAAGCTGTTTTTTTCTGTTATAGAAAAGAAATTTAAGCGTTAACGCTTTTCACAGAATTCGACCAAACAATTTCTGTTGGTAAAAGTCTACTTGGTTTTTCTTTACTAGGATTATTAATGTTTGCAATAATTTGATGTAGCACCGCTCTCCCCATTCTTTTACCTGAATCTTCTATGTAGGTAATTCTGGGATAATAATGATTGGTGAAAATCCCATCACTGATCGCTACCACCGAAAGATCGTCAGGAATCGAAAGGTTAAGTTTTCTTAAGTTATTGGTCGTAAAAAAAAGCAACTCATCTGTCATGGTGAAAATACTACTAAACGTATTATTGCTTAAAAGTACTGGCAAAATATTGTCCATTAAACTAGCTTGGGCAACATTGAGAATGTGATCTGGATTAAGGGGCAACCCAGCCTCCTGGAAGGCTTTTTTAAATCCTTTTATTCGTTCTCTTGTAATGGCTAAGGAAGGATTGGCAAAAATGCCTAATATCTTTCTGTGGCCGTGTTCGAGCAGAATATCTACGCCTTTTTTTGCAGCTAATTGACTATCAATCGTCAAACTAGGAAAATCAGTGTCAGGAATGACACGGTCATACATTAAACATTCAATATTGGCCAGTCTAAGTTCTTCCAAATGCCCCATATTATGTTTATTGGTATTGATGGTTACCGAGATCATCACGCCTTCCACCGCCCAACGAATGCATTGTTCGATGGCCTCTCGTTCTTGTTGTATATTATTATTGGTTTGGAACATTACCAAAGAGTAGGGCGTTTCAGCAATGGCCGCATTGACACCTTCTATCAAAGAAGGATTATAAAACATGTTAATCTCGGGTAAGATTAAGGCAAGTAATCCAGAATGTTTTTTACGAAAAAAGCGGGCTTGTAAATTTGTCCGGTAATTTAGCCGTTTTGCCGTCTCTTTGACACGGGTTCTTGTTGCTTCGCTGATGTCTGGGTGGTCGCTCAACGCTCTAGAAATCGTAGAAGTAGAAAGATTCAGCATAGCAGCCAGATCTTTGATCGTTATCCTTCGCATAAATCAAATTTTTATTGCTTAAAAGTCAATTTTTCTTAGACAAATATAGATAAAAGTTATTAACCGCAAACATTCCCGCAAACGATTGCATTAATATTTGTTTCTTTTCTTTAATATTAATTTTTATTTTTGACGATCACAGAATAACTATCTATTTTTTTTACACATTATTTCTTTTTTTGCTTGTTTGGCAGAACAAAGAGGTAGGATTCTATTATTTTACAAAATTTTTAAAAAAATTGACGTATGAAAAAATGCTTAACTAAATTTTTATTCTCCGCTTTCTTTGTGGTGGTGCTGGTAACTACCAGTATGGCACAGATGAAAGTCACTGGTACGGTGATGGATGGAGATGATAACGAACCGTTGATCGGTGCTAGTGTACTAGTAAAAGGTACCACTACCGGAACGGTAACGGATATCTCTGGTGTTTATAACATCATGGCTAATACCGGTGATATTCTTGTCTTTTCCTATACAGGGTATACTTCTAAAGAAATGACTGTAGGAACGGATGCCACCATGAATGTTAATATGTCTGCTGGTTCAGTCCTTGATGAAATCGTGGTAGTAGGTTATGGTTCTCAAAGCGAGAAGGAAATTACTTCTGCGGTAGTTCAGTTGGGAGAAGAGGAATTCAACAAAGGTGTTATTTCTGATCCTTCTCAATTATTACAGGGTAAAGTAGCAGGACTTCAGGTTTATAACCGAGGTGGTGATCCAAACTCAACTGGTACGATCCGTCTTCGTGGTATTTCTACGATTGGAGCAAACGTAGAACCTTTAATTGTTGTTGATGGAATCATTGGCGCATCTTTAGATAACGTAGATCCTAACGATATCGAAAGCATGAGTGTACTAAAAGATGGATCTGCTGCGGCAATTTATGGTTCGCGAGGTTCTTCTGGGGTAATTATCGTAACAACGAAGTCTGGTGAGAAAAATGGAGCCATGAAAGTTACTTACAACGGCCAGTTTTCTGTTTCTAACCGAGTAAATACGGTAAACACGTTGAACGCACAAGAATTTATTGCTGCTGGTGGTACCAACTTGGGAAGTGATGTAGATTACCTAGACGAGATTACTCGCACAGGTTTCCGTCAAGTACACGGTTTATCTGCTTCTGGTGGTTCTAACAATACAACTTACCGTATTTCTGCTAACTTCCGTGAAACAGATGGTATTTTAAAAAATTCTGGATTCGAACAATTTAATACTCGATTAAATTTATCTACCAAAATTTTGGATGACAAGTTAAAGATTGATTTTAATGCATCTTATACCAATCGTGACCAACAATTTGGTTTTAATGAAGCACTTCGTTACGCCGTTACTTCTAATCCAACTGCTCCAATCTTGGCAGAGGATGCAAGTTTTGCTTTTGATGGTGCACCATTCGATGGTTACTTCCAGACTTTAGGTTTGTTTGATAACTTCAATCCTGTTGCCTTAATTGAGCAAAATCGTAATGAAGGAGTTCGTCGTGAGTTTAATTTCGGAGCTAACTTTGGATATTCTATCTTAGAAAATCTGACAGCTAATTTCCGTCTATCTCAACAAAGAACTGATATTGCCAATGAGCAGTATTATCCAACAACCAGTTACTTCCGTGGAAATGCAACTAGTTTAAGTCGAAAAGGCTTAGCAGAATTTTACGAAGAGAATAGAGATTTTAACCTTTACGAAGGGTACTTAACTTACTTGACTAACTTTGGAAATACAGATCTTACGATTACGGGTGGATACTCTTATCAAGAAGATCAATTTGCAAGTCGTTTCTTGAGTGTAGGTGATTTTCCAGATGACCAATATGATTATAGTAAAATCTTAGAAACGAATCAAGATCAATTAAATGCTGGATTTATTGATATATCTAGTGATGCTTCTCCTAACAATAAAATTATTGCCTTCTTTGCTCGTGCGAATGCCACGATCGACAATGCTATCTTCTTGAATGCTTCTGTCCGTCGAGAAGGTTCTTCTAAACTAGGAGAAGATAATCAGTGGGGTATATTCCC
>CALFWZ010000162.1 GCA_937928405.1 uncultured Saprospiraceae bacterium | reverse complement strand
GACGAAGAATCAACCAGTATTCAAATTATGGCGAGAGAACTGCGTTACGACTGGTTGGAAGATATCCGCCAAGCCATGAATTTTGACGTGATTGCTACCGCTCATCATACCAATGATAGTATTGAAACAGCATTGTATAATCTAGCCAAAGGCAGTGGTATTCGAGGAGTACGAGGTATTCTACCGAAGCACGATTTTATTATTCATCCTTTACTGTTTGCGGATAAAGATATGATTGTAGAATACGTAGAAAAAAATGACATTGCTTATCGCGAAGATGCGTCTAACGCCACCGATAAATATATGCGAAATAAAATCCGGCATCAGATAATTCCGGTATTAAAAGAGATCAATCCATCCTTAGAAAAAACTTCCCGACAAACCTTTAATCATCTGCGGGATGTGGAGACGATTTATCTTTGGGCCATCAATGGAATCCGACAACAAATCATGAGCCGCAACGAGCAGGTGACTAGTTTGAGTTTTAAAACACTCGATTATTATCCAGCGAAAGAAACCATTCTCTACGAATTGCTACGTCCCTTCGGATTTAATTCAAGTCAAGTAATGCAATTGCTCAATGGCGGCAAATCTGGCAGTCAATTTATCAGTAGCTCGCACCGGCTAATTATCGACCATGACCAATACCTAATTCAACCGTTAAAAGACAATCAAGTTGATGGTCAAAATGAGTATTTGATCAACTACGATCAGGAAGAAATTCATTTACCAAAAGGAAAATTACAGCTAACACATCTTGACAAAAGACCAGATCAATTTCCTACCACTACAAACGTTGCTTGTCTAGATTTGGCCAAATTGGTCTTTCCATTGAAGCTCCGACGTTGGCAAGCTGGCGATCAGTTTCAGCCGCTGGGGATGAATGGTCAACATAAAAAAGTGCAGGATTATTTTTCTGATAAAAAACTGTCTATTCTTGAAAAAGAACGTGTTTGGTTATTAGACAGTAATGGTGTGATTTGCTGGATTGTTAATCATCGAATCGATGAAAGATTTAAAGTAGATCTTACTACAGATCGAGTTTTAGTAATTAAATGGGAAGCACAGGCAGGTGTTTTTTAGTGAAGTTGTTAGAAAATTTCATAAAAAAAACCACTCCGAACGATCGCCCGAAGCAGTTTTTTATGAAACAGTAATTCTAACTATTCAAAATAAGAGTGGGTGCTATTTTATCTCAATTTATAAACCCATAACCTGATAGACTGTGTACTAGTTAGTCTTCATTAATTAGTATAAAAGTCTTAGAATATTCAATAGTTCCATCGATCAACTGAAGATAATAACTCCCTTCAATTAAATCTGATACTTCCATCTGTAGCGTATTCTCTTGATTGATGGCTGTTTCAATTATTAAACGTCGAACAACCCGACCATATATATCAGCTATATGAATATGTGCCTTCTCGCTAGTAGCATTAAAACGAAGGTTTAGCAATCCATCTCCTACAATTCTGGGGTTTGGATATAAGATAATAGCCTCCATATTTTCACAATCTGTCTTTACGGAAATTACCTTAGACAAATCAAAAGTTCCATCCAAATCAATCATTTTTAATCGATAATAGTTTTGAGCTATAGCATTTTTATCCAAGTAATTATAGCTATAAGGAATTCCTGCTCCACCCGTTCCGGTAATCTCCGCAATTTTTTCAAAGTCACGACCGTTATCGCTTCTTTCTAATTCAAAATGAGAGAAATTTTCTTCCGATTCAGTGTGCCATTGTAGATCCACTAGACAACCATTCGGGCGACCATTAAATTGAGTTAGTTCTACCGGTAAAACAACCATCGCCTGAAAATCTTCTACCTCACCATTGGTCTTCCCACCTGCAAAATCAATCGCAACAAATGGATTATCATCGGCTCTTAATCTTACATTTATAACTCCAGTAGTAGCAGCAGGAGCGGTAATGGTAGTGGTAGCGATTGCTGGACTGGCAGTCTGTTGGGATCCCGTGTAGAAATCATCATAGACACCATCTTCGTTCCAGTCAATCCACATTCCATAATAAACTAAATCTACTTGAGAGGAGTTTACGGTAATATTTACATCGTAAGATTGTCCAGGCTCGGCAAATAAAGGAAACTGTCCGGGATTAGATCCAAAACTAATCGCATCATCAAATTGATCACCAATATTTGTATCAGTAGAGGCGGATTCAAAACTAGTTTTCATTCCCAGCCAAACATCTGTGGCACCATCTAGCTCATGGTCACCATCTGCATCTGTTACTGCTCGGTGCCAACAAGTAGGATAGGCCGTCGGGCCATCACCATAATCCCGTTGAACATTCAATACTGAAATGACCAAGGTAGCATCTGCACACGCCATATCATCCACCACATCATCACAAATCGTATATGGAATATTCAGATTACCCATAAACCTACTATTTGGCGTAAGCGAAAAGGAACCATCTAAGTTTAAGGTAAACTGACCTGCATCCGCCACAAAATCACCAGCATCGTCAAACCCACTTACCACACTGGGACGTCCAAGAGCACCGGAAGTATCACCCGTACCATCTCCATCTGTGTCAATTAAAAATTCAGAAACCAACTGATTATCCATTTCGCTATCATTATCGTTGGCTAAAATATTTCCAGTAACAACAACCCCAGCATCTGTAATCACCGCATCATCATTGGCGAAGGTGGTATTTTCAATATCTGGAATTACCTTAATCATCAATTCAGTATTGTCACAAACAGCGGGTGCGACAGCATTACAAATTGTGTAAGGCTGAATAACCATTCCTGTAAAACCAGCAGCAGGAATAAAAACATAACTCCCATCAGAGATTAAGCTAATGGTACCGGCAGGAAAAAAGGTATTTCCATTTTCATCTATACCTTCCACTGGGGTGTCGTCAACGGTAGTAATTACCGCTGGATCCAAATCATCGGGATCAAGGTCATTGATCATTACATTACCCGTACCCGTTTGTCCAGTTTCCATGGTATGAGCATCTGGGTTAGCCACCAACTGTATCGTTTCGGCACTAATCGCTGGAAATACTTTTAGATAAACCATCGATGTATCACACATTGCAGGTTGTCCATCATCACATACCTGATATTCAAATTGAGTAGGACCACTAAAATTGCTACCAGGATGATACGTATAACTTCCATCTACCTCCATAATTACATCGCCAGTATCGAGGTGCATGCCACCATTGACACTCGTCAAACTAAAGGTCAATTGGTCATTTTCTTCATCAATATCGTTGGTACTAACATTGGCTATCAGTGGTATTTCAAATGGTGTGTTATTAAAATCATCTGTAGCAACTAGGTTATTAAAAGGTAGTGTGGTAAAGTATAAAGTAGCGGTATCACAAGCAGACTCAGGTCTTACATCATCGCAGAGCACATAAACTACTGCTTCCGTTCCAATGAATCCTGCACCTGGCGTGTAGATAAACGAACCTTCCGAATCAAGTACGACCGTTCCGCTACGCAATTCGTTTTCTGTCGTTCCATCTATCACTAATACCACACCATTATTATCGGCGGCAGCGGTAACGATTTGCTGATCTAATTCTGGATCATGATCATTGGTCATGATGTTTCCCGTTTGTGTTTTATCCACTTTCCCAGTACTCACTTCATCATGTGCAAAACTTTGATTGCTTAAATTTGGTAAAACTAAAATAGTTAAAATGGCGTCATCCTCTCCTCCATTTCCATCTGTAATAGTATATTCAATACTAATTTTTCCAGAAAACTCAGCGATTGGATCAAAACTGTAATTGCCGTCTGTCTGCAATATTATGGTTCCTGCCATCACAGGATCACCGATAAAATTAAGACCATTAATAACTGCTGCGGTGCCAATACTAAGTGGCTCATCTACGATTCCTTCTCCGTTGATATCTGCCAGCCCAGTGGTGATAGTTAAAACATCACCTTCTAAATCATGATCATTCGATGTGATAACATTTCCAGCTACGTCGATATCCATTTCTGTTGTATTGGTATCATCGTTGGCAATTGGAGCTTGGTTAGTTCTTGGGTTATTAATAGGGATTACTTTAATGGTCAAAGTAGCTGCGTCTGTAGCTCCATTCGTGTCTTCGACTAAATAACTTAGTGATACCATCCCGCTATAGGTGGAAGCCGGATTGAAGTCATAAGAACCATCTGAATAAATAGAAATCGTTCCAGCAAAACTGCCATCTTCATCGTAAATATCTGTACTTCTACCACCGATTTGAAGGGGCATCATAATTCCATGATCATTTAAGGCATAAATGGATTGTATCCATTGATTATCTTTTGTAGGATCGGTATCATTGGTCAATAAATTACCTGAAATATCCGTATCAAAAGGAGTTTGATTAATATCATTTTCAGCCAAGGTAATACAAGCCAATCCTAATGCTGCGCTTTCTTGAGCAGAACCTAATCCCTGTCCTGTCGCTGTAGCAACTAATGGAACTCCATTTTCATCAACACCTCCCGTTAACGTATCGCTTGCTATATCTTCGTAAATAAATGCTCCCGTTCCTTCCAAGGCATCTGGACATCCATCTCCATCACTATCTGTATCTACATAATCAGCCAAACCATCTCCATCTGTATCACAAGTTGAGAGGGGTGTCACTGGAAATTGTACATCATCAAACCGTACTCGATTTGCCCAATCTGAGTTTTGTTCATCATAGAAATAAAATCTAAACGCATAGGACGTTCCTCCTTCTAGTAAAATATCCTCACTCGACAAATCCTGTGGCAAGAATACGTATCCACCTGCGATCATATCTCCTACTTGAATATCTTGAAATAAAAGTGTCGGATTCACAAACCCTCTCTCGTAACTGTATTCTATCGCCATCTTAAAATTGCCAATATTGAATTCAGGATCCCATTGGCTATTGGACCAAAAGCCTAAATTAATCGCTTCCAATCTTACTGCTTCTAAGGGTACAAAAGATAATTCTACATAATCATTGTTCGTCTTTGCTTCTGAATAAGTCGCAGCATCTGCGTTTCTCAGCAAATATGTGTACGCGTAATTATCTGAATTTTCATCCAGTCCCCAACCAAAAATTGCATCTTGAGCACTCGTAAAATATACTTCAGAATTTGGCGTATAGGTCGCTGATTGAGATTGTCCATTATCGCCATTATGACTCCACTCTATCTGGGCACGTTGACAAACATTTTCTGTCTCATCCAAAATACCATCGTTATCATCATCTAAATCTTCTGCATCTACAATACCATCTCCATCCGCATCTGACTCTTCACTAGCAGAACAAGCGAAAAAAGCTGCATCATTTTGAAAATTAAATACGCCAGTATCTGTAGTACTTAATGGATAACTTAAGCTGGTGACGATTAGATCACTATTTTCTACTCTGTCAGCTAAACCATTCATTCCAACTTCTGCAGGATCTATAACAATAGAATTATCGGGAGCCATATATTCATTGTGTCCTGCTTCTTCGGCATCAAAACACCCATCATTATCACTATCCAAATCCAACATATCAATTATGCCATCTCCATCCGTATCTAAATGAGCACAAACTCCATTGGCATTTAATGTACAAAAATCTGCATCTTGATAATTTAAAGTGCCATCTTTGTCATTGTCCAAGATAGGATCAGCTGATAAACACGTAAAGGCAGATTGGCAAGCAGAGCTAATATCAAAATTGGTATATAAAGAAACAGGACGACCAACAGCTCCTTGGTCATGAAAAGGTGCCGATATTGAAGAAAAGTCATTTCCACTAACTGAATAGGTATTTCCAGAAAGTCCATCACCATATGAATCGGTAATTACAAATTCATAAGGTCCGTTTTCATCTACTTCAACGGTAGCAAAAACCGTTGTATTAGGTAGATTGTAAGGACCTCCTGATCCTACTATTCCAGAAGGACCACTTACCCACCAAGTAGTCTCACTCGGATAATTATCTAAGTTAATTGAAATGTTAATAGGAGAATTTATAATCTCCAATGGATCAGTACCACAAGATTCCTGCGTATCAGTAATTCCATCATTGTCATCATCAATATCCAATAAATCTCCAATACCATCTTCGTCCGAATCTATACAACAAGCAGAGACTGTAAAACCAGGCATACGAATATATTGAGCACTAGGATTAGAGATATCTGGTCCAGCTGTATATTGCATCACCAATCTTTTTATAGGTTGACTAGTAGAAACATATACTTGGCCATTTGCATCATCAGGCACTACAATAGCTTCATCTGAATTGGCCGTTACCGTATTACCGGTTACCAATAATTCAGATGTACTCGGTATGACAGGAACCAAGGTAACCGTAACAGAGCTGTTGTTATCATCATACGCTAGAAAAACAACTTTATCTTGAAAACCAGCATTACCATCTATATCATCCACACGCCAATTAGACAGTGGGATTGATTCTGAAAAAATATACGTTAGGGTCGTAAAATCACCTGGGAAAAGAGCATCATTTGCTAGTGTTAGAAAACCAGGTCCATAAACTCCTCCTTGGTTCGAAGTTCCATCACTTCCAATTAATCTAATACCATTGGGATCGCTAAAAATTGCATCTATTTGAAAATTTCCACCACAATTAATAGGAGCATAACCCGTTATTGGGTCATTCAAATTCCAAGTAGTAGCTGTACCTTCTGAGGAACCAAACCAAGAAAAAGAACCAATACCTTGTGCAGTGCATTGACATCTAATTTCTAGTGTAATGGACATAAAAATAATTATCCAAAAAATAATTTTAGAAACCACCAAACCGGGTCCATTCACCCAAGCCTCCAATTTTGTTTGTGATTTCAAATCTCTTATCTGTCCAACGAATAATTTCGCAATAGCATTTCTCATTTATATCAAAGGTTTAATTAAGAAATTTTAAAAACATGTATGGAGGCTGTTAACTACAAGTCATTAGGAAGAAAAAGGCAACAAAATGATCTCTGATGTGCCCTCATTTGAAGGTACATGCAGTGTACAACTTACATAGCATAACAGTATTTACTGTTGACAATAAATTGTTTTATCGAATTTAAATAATAACATATTATTCAAATCTGACCCAGATATAATTTCAGTAAAAATTTCAGAACAGAGCAAAAAACATCAAGATATAATCTGCCATAAAGAAAAATGAAGCATTGATGTATAAGACTTTATTTTGGGAAAACTATACCAACTTATCTACAAAGAATAAAATTATTTTTTTAATTGTGACATGTCTTTTTTTTAGAAAATACAAACAGTCATTTCAAGCAAATAATCACCTTAAAAAATTACAATTTCAAATAAAGTAATTATTATGCTTAAAAAGCAATTCATAAAATTCCAAAATTTCACACTATACAAAAATCACTTATTTTTTTTAATAAATGACATCACAATTATAAACTTACAAATTAATAAATAAAAGCATTGCGATATAATCGTTTGAAATAAGATAACATGATTAGCCATATTTTAGTATTTAAATAGGCTGCTGAGGTAGGTGAGTTAATAGCAGTTATTTTAAAATAAACTTTATAATATATATAAAAAAAGCTACTTCAAAGCAAAGTTCGAAGCAACTTTTTTATTAGGAATAACAACTAGTTCTATATGAAAACGTATTAAAATAAAAAATTGAAAGTATCATTTATAAAAAATTTAAATTGTTATCTCATCAAGTATAATCCCCTTAATTTTTATCTATCAAAATAAAAGCCTGAGAATATCTACTAACACTATCAATCAACAGAAGATGATATTTCCCTTCTATTAAATCAGCTACACCAATCTGCAGATTATTCATTTGACTAGTACTAGTATTAACCATAAATCGTTTTACTATTCGTCCATTCATATCAGTAATTTGAATCTGCGCTTTATTGGATCTTGATTTAAAGGAAATAGTTATAAAATCATCCCCAACAATTCCCGGATTAGGATACAAAGTAAATCCTTTTGCAACTCTACTAGTTGTTCCTTCCATAACCTTAGTTATTGTTGGCGATCTCTCAGAATTCCAATTATTAATACTGCTAACTCCAACGCCACTGATACTCCCACCTATATTTCCACCTATACCGACACCACTGAATGGAATTGTTGTAAGATACAAAGTAGCCGTATCACATCCAGTCTCTAATCCGGCATTATTACAGATTACATAAGCAACTGATTCTGTTCCAATAAATCCAAATTTAGGGGAGTATGTAAACGAACCATCCATATCTATTACCAGCGATCCGCTGCTTCGTAATTCGTTTTCGGTTGTTCCATCAATAATTAGTGAAATACCACGATTATTTTTTGCTGAAACTACCGTTGGGAAGCCGTAGTCGAGACCTTGATCATTGGCTTTTATAGTTCCGGATTGTAGCATATTCATTTTTCCAATAATTATATCATCGTTTGCAAAACTCTGATTATTGTTATCAGGTAAAACCAAAATAGTTAAATCTGCATCCGCCATTCCATTATTACCATCTGTAATTTTATACTTTATAGATAGTTTTCCACTAAATTCAGATGCAGGATCAAAGATATAACTACCATCACTATTCAATGTCATCCCTCCAGCCATCATTGGATCACCAGCCATATTCTTACCATAAACTACTACTTCAGTACCAATGGCAAGTAACTCTTCTCTAAGACCATCCCCATCTACGTCTGCGAAACCTGCCCTGATAGTTAAGGCATCATTGTCTGAATCATAATCATTGAATCTTATCACATTTCCATATACATCTGTATCTCTTGCAGTCGTATTGGTATCATCGTGGGCAATAGGTTTATCATTTCTGATCGGATTATCTTCTGGAATTACTTGAATAACTAAAGTAGCAACATCGGTTGCACCACTAGTATTTTCAACTACGTATTCTATTGGTACTTTACCCTTAAAATCAGGAGTAGGAGTAAATTCATATTTACCATCTATATAGATAGATATGGTACCGGCCGGAATTCCATTTTCAGCACAGATTTGGAAAGCTCTTCCTCCTATATGGCCAAGATGCTGATTATTCAGTCCATTATAAACGGTAACAGATTTTAACCATTGGTCATCATTGCTTGGATCCCAATCGTTTGTTAACATATTACCTACAACATTGGTATTCATTGGAGTTTGATTAATATCATTTTCCGCAAATGTCATTGTCTGTCCATTGCTCTCAACAGTAAATGATAAAAAAAGAATTATCCAGAAAAAATATTTCGCAATCATCATTCTAGTTTCACTTATAAAATTTTTCATACATGTTAGAACTTGTAAGTGTTCATTTTGCACAAAATTCATTCTCGTAATGTTATTTTTCATATTTCTAATGTTGTGTTGATAATAAGTAAATAATGAAGGAATAAATTAAAATTAGTTAAAAGGTACGGCAATAGGGAGGCTGCAGATCCACAGTGCCATTAAACAGTGTATCCAGAAAAATTAATCTCATAATATATTTAACAAAATAGCAGTTACTATTTGTAGTATTATGTTATCATGTTCTAATAAAAGATTGATTATCGTTTTATTCGAACCCAGTAAAAAATTTCAGTAATAATTTCAGAACAGAATTTCACATCAAAGAATCTTTCAGAAAGAAAAATAAACAATTGATGTATATCCTTTCATTTTGTAAAAACTGTACCAATTCATTCTAAATTAAAATAAACACCATCTAATTTGTGACAGTCAATATTATGTCTCAGGAAACAATGAAATACTCTAAACACAATCAAAACAATACTTTAAACATAAAAAATTAAATAATTTGAATAAACTGCTCTATGTGAACTAAGAGGTAAAATACAACTAATTTCACACTTGACAATATAAATTTTGTTAACTATATTTGTATTAACAATAAAATAATTGTCAAAAACAGTTTTATCTATGAAAAACGTTGTGGGACAAACGCCAAGAGGAGCCGATTTTTATCCCAGAGATATGGTCATTAATAAAATTTATCGGCGACTCGACGCCGGTAATCATATATTCATGTCTGCTCCACGTCGTGCAGGAAAAACGGCCATCATGCGTTTTATGGAAGACAATCCGCGTAAAGGATATGCGTTTGTCTACATCAGTGTGGAAGATGTTAATGATATGGAAGAATACTTTGAAATTCTTTCTGAAGAAATTGTTGAAAGTACTGCCGTTAGCAAATTAGTCAAAGCTTCCAAGTCAGCAAAAAGTATTTTCAGTCGGTTTGCAGATCGGGTCAAAAAAGTTAAAGTGATGAACATCGAAGTGGAAACCACTGCTAGGGAAGTTCATCTATTTAGCGATGAATTTGAAAAATTGATGAAAAATTTGGATACTTCAGATTTCAAAATTGTAATGCTGATTGACGAGTTTCCAATCGCATTGGAACGAATTGAAAAAGATCTAGGAGTTAAAGAAGCGACAGAATTTTTGCATGTCAATCGCACTATTCGTCAAAGAGCCAAGCGCGGAATTCAGTTTGTCTACACTGGATCTATTGGTCTACCTAATATCGCCCGCCAACTTAATGCAACTGCGACTATCAACGATTTAAGTGTCATTGAAGTTCCTGCGCTCAATCCCGCAGAGGCAAAAGAATTTGCAACTAAATTATTAAAAAATTATAAAGTAAAGATTAAGGTTGAGGTAATCAATTATATGCTCGAAAGATTAAAGTGGCTAATGCCTTTTTTTATTCAACTAATCGTTCAAATGATTATTGATGAATATGAAGTCGATCAGAAACCAGTTACTAAAAAACTGGTTGATCTAGTAATTGAAAAAGCCAGTAATCACCGAAACAATATTTATTTTGAAAATTACTACAGCCGCCTGAGTAAATCTTTATCAAAAAACGATGCAGAACTTGCGAAAAAGATATTATCAGAAATTGCAAAAAAAGATCTGTTACCACTCAGTCGTTTTGCAGAAGACGAAGAAGCCTTGGCCTTACTAGATATTCTTGAATTTGACGGTTATATAAATTCACACGACAACACCTATACTTTTAATTCGCCCATCTTACAATTATGGTGGCGCAAACACGCAAATTAATCGTATGAGTAATCAAAAAAAAGTTTCGCTATACAATCCCCGGCCCGATTCGGTGAGTGAGAATTTTATCGTACATCCCCAAATCTACGGTCGACTCTGGCAGGATCTGACCAATAGTAAAATGGAGTTTCCTGAGCAACATTACTTGGTCAGTGGCGAACATGGATCAGGCAAAACCACCTTGCTGGCACAGCTCCATACATCCATGATTCGACAACCTCCTCTACCCTCTCTACAATCGATTTTTTTTAATGAAGAAGAGTATAGCATTCGAAATCTCTACCGATTTTGGGAAAGAGTTTTTGAATTATTAAATGAAAAAGGCCTTACGGGAAATATCCTCACAACACAGATACGAAACCTGTCAGAAGGAATTGATAAAAATCAGGATTACGAAAAAAATATAAGCAATACGCTTTTTGATTTTTTGGAGACAAATGAAATTCATCTAATTCTTTTCATTGACAATTTTGATCTTATCCTACAAAAATTATCCAAAGCAGAATCTCACCGCTTTCGTAAAATTCTACAAACGAATCCACGGTTAAGAATCATCGCCGCTGCCGCTGAAGTGCCGGCACCTTTTTATCAGTACGAACATCCATTTTACGAATTTTTTAAAGTAGTACATCTGCGTTCGCTATCGGTTGAAAGTACCCAACAATTACTTTCAGAATTACTCGCTGAACAAATAAAAAACCTAACTTCCAATACCGTTTCGGCCATCGAAGTCATCCGTCGAATAACCAATGGGAATACTCGCTGTGTAGTACTACTATCAGAGATCTTAAGAGAAAATTCGAATGTATCCGCCAATAATTTATTTTCTGATATACTAGATAAATTAACGCCCATCTATAAATTCACCATGGATGACTTGCCTGCCCAACAGCAACAAATTGTGGAAGCCATTGCTTTAAATTACGAGGCCATCAGCGTAAAAGAACTTAGCAATAAATTGAGGATAGAATCAAAAGTGATTTCTGCTCAGTTGGCTCAATTAGTAAAAAATAATTTAGTCTCAAAAATAAAAACCAGCACTAAAAATCATTTTTACCATCTCAGAAATCGATTGTTTAATTGTTGGTATTTATTACGATTAGGTCGCAATAAGGATCGTGAAAAATTGAATGCCATTTTAGATTTCACCGAAAATTGGATTCATAATAGAGAACGGTATTTAAATAATTATTTTTCGGAGACTCCATTATTAGACATTGATACTTTTCCCCGGCTTGCCAAACCAAGTCTTACTATTTCTAATTCAAACCCACGCTATATTCCGAGTAGAGCTCCTTTGCGTCCCAGTAGTCCTGCCTCAGATCAGCTGCTACGTCAACGTGCCTATCAAGCACTTGAAACGAAACAGTATACCGCAGCCATTCAATTTCTAAAAAAAACCAAAAAAACAGACCACTTTGCACTTGGAGTTGCTTACCACCAAGGCACCAATGATTATCAGCAGGCCGTCACTCATTATCAAAAAGCTGGAAGTACTGGACAAGCAGATGCCCTCAATAATTTAGGACTACTTCATTTACAAAAACAACATAACCCCACCGCGGCTTACAAGACGCTTAAAGAAGCTGCAAAAAAAGGAAGCAGTTTGGCGCATTATAATCTCGGGTTATATTATATGCAGCGAGAACAAAATATTGTAGCAGCGATGGATAATTTTGAAAAAGCAATTGCCCACGGAAATGCAGAAGCGCTTCTTCCGCTTGCTCAACTTTACTACCACCAATTTAAAAAGACTGAACAAGCCAAAATCACCTTATCGGAAGCCGCTGACGCTGGAAATCCCACCGCCAATTATCAATTGGGATTGATTTATTTAAAAGATGAAAAAGACGAAAATTCTGCCCTACACTATTTTCAAGAATACCTAATGCATCCTTCTACTCAAACACTATCCATCTCTTTAGGTCTGATTTTTTTTAAGTATGAAGCCTACGATTTTTTACATACACTTTTCGAAACTAAACCCCAAATTAAAGCGGCAGTGTTACCATTGTATTATGCTTTGCACAAAGCTGATATTAATGCCCCTACCGATGAAATCCTACGGATGGGCCACGAACTGAGTGTAACTGTCAATGAGATAGTAGAGTTGATTGAAAATATTTAACTAAATTTGGTCAATTAATTTTCCAATATGATTTGTACTTTTCAATCGGCTCAGTTAATCTTTGATCAAGAATCACTTGATCTATTGCCAAATAAAACCAGTTCCAGTGAGGCCCTTTATGTAGATTTTACGAATACCAAAGTCTCAAACTATGAACGGTTTCAAATTTTTATCCATCCTAAAACAGCGGTAATCTTAAAAAATTTAGAGCTGCGGTTTTCAGTGCCTCTCACCCAAAATTCACAGGTATTCTGTAATGGTTTTTTATCGAATCATGGTAGCGGCACCTATCGTTTATCAGATAAGTTGGCTCGGTCTGGTTGGCTCGCTCCAAAACCATCATTCCAAGAAAAAGCACCTATTTTTGAAACAATGGCATCGTTCCATTCTTGGCATTTCGGATATGTAGGCACCGATGAAAAAGGATTGTTTTTAGGATCACTAAATGAAACAACCGCTTTTACCCGAATTGAATACGACACCAAAAACCAGCAAATTATAATTCGTAAAGATATCGCTGACTTACAACTCGGACATTCTTTTCCATTACTCGATTTGATGATTTTAAGTGGTAAAAAAGCATCTTGTTTTGTTTCCTACTTTTCAGCGATAGAAGGTAAACAACAGATAGCGCCACCGCTTACCGGTTGGATGGCTAGCAAGCACAGCAATGGAAATTCTGCAGAAGCCATCACCCATTTTTTGGAGCGGAGCGTGAAAGAAAACATACCAGTGGATTTGGTACTAATTGGTCCCGGCTACGCAAAAGAAGTAGGAGATTGGCTATACTCTAGCGACCAATTCCCAGATGGCTTACCACCGCTCATCTCAGCAATTAAATCTGCCGGATTGAAAGTAGGAATGAGCCTCGCACCATTATTATGTTCGACAACCTCAGATATTTACCGACAGCATCCTGACTGGATTTTACGAGACGAACGGAACAACCTCATAACCTTTAAAACTGAATTGGGAAATCATTATGTACTGGATGCTTATAACGCTGGGGTGCAAGATTATTTACAGGTCTTTTGCTTTACCGTTACCACTCAATGGGGAGTTGATCTGCTTAAGTTTGATCATCTTTCAACAGCCTTTGCCATCGCTCGTAAAACGAAAACCCGTGCCCAGGCTAGCAACGACTTTTTAAAAATGCTACGTAGTAGTTGTCCTGATTGCTTAATTTGGGCAACGGATCTACCCTTATCGATCGGATGTTTATACGCCAACTATACCTCGACTGCAAGTAATATTTTAGAAAGTTGGGATACCCGTTTTCCCTTACTCTATGCAAATCCAAACGGTGCCACTGCTAACATCCAATTAAAAAATATCATTCACCGTTTTAACTTTTCCCAATTTGGAACTGGCGGGAATCTAATATCGCTTGCTTCTTCAAAAATATTGACCGAAGCTCAACAACATACGATTCTATTGATCAATGCTTTATTTTCGAATATTTCTGTTATTACGGATGCATCAAAAACCTTGTCTCCGGAAGCATGGAGTGAATGGCGACTCGCTAATCAATTAAAAGGCGCAGAGATAACAAAGATCACTTTCTCTCAAGGAGATGCAGGTATCATTGAATTTAAGCATAGCGACGGTAAAGCCTTCCAAGCCTTGATAAACTTAGGTAGTAAAGAAGTTAGTGTAGAAGGAGTTAGATTATTGAGTGGTGAAACTTTAGTTTTAGTAAAAAAGAAAAACGGGTAAGACATTTAGAAGGTGGACCCTGAGACTATTTCAAATTCTGCATTTTTCCATCTCAACCTCAACCTCAAAAGCAACTTCAATTTTCCTTCTAACGTGAATCAACTACCCCGAGGCAAAGCCGTCGGGGTATGAAAGCAAGCTAACCCATGATGCTTTGCATCGTGAAATTCGTTAGATTAAAAGCAATCATTTTTAGGCACTGAGATGGATGTTGAGGTTCTTTTTGAATTACTCTTCCAGTGCGACCGGTTCTTTTTCTTTTAATGCTTTTATGGCTGTTCTGACAATTTCGTCCGCTTGATTAAGGACTTTAAAGCTTCCCTCTTCACCGTAGTATTGACGAGCAACTCTGGCTTTCATTCTGTTTTTAACCATTGGTTTAATCTCGTTTAATTCTTCCGCAGATATTTCTACCCCTTTATCTTTGGCATAGTTGGCTAGATCATTAAACATCTGATCGGTTACTCGATAAGCTTTGATCCAAGTATCAACCGAGTAATCTTTAAAATTGGTCGGTTGATGTTCGAGTTGGCGGTAAACAAAATGAGGAATGTGTTCTTTTAACGCTAAAAAATTTCGGTTAAGTTCCAAGGAGTCTACCGGAACGAAAAGGTCCGGGGTAATGCCACCACCACCATACACTACTCGTTTATCTTTTTTAGTATAAAATTTGAGTGTATCTAAAATTGCAATACTATCTTGACTGAATAACTCACCAGAAATAACTCGGTTGGCAAGATCTCCATCATAATCACTTCCAGATTTATAGGATTTTTGAATAGAACGTCCTGTTGGTGTGAAATAGCGAGCGACGGTCAGTCGTAAGGCAGAACCATCTCGTAACGTGTATTGTTCTTGTACCAATCCCTTACCAAAGGAACGTCGACCAACAACGACGCCACGATCCCAGTCTTGCACGGCACCAGCCATAATTTCGCTAGCAGAAGCAGACCCTTCATCAATCAACAACGCAATATTTCCAATATCATAAAAAACCCGCCCCGTAGTTTCATAATCGCTTCTCTTGACCGTTCGTCCTTCTGTATAAACCAGCAATTGCTGTTTTTCATCAAATAATTGACTAAGCATTTTGGTGGCTTCCTGTAAATATCCACCAGGGTTTTGTCGTAGATCAATAACGAGATCTTTCAGCCCTTCCTTTTCTACCATATATCCCAGCGAATCCATAAACTCGATATGAGTGGTAGCACTAAAACGATTTACTTTTATGTATCCAGTCTGTTCATCCAGCATGTAGGCGATATCCACACTATTAATGGGAATTTCATCTCTTTCAATATCAAAGTATAACAATTTATTTTCGTGCTTACGCTGCACGCCGACGTTTACGGTCGTTCCTCTTTCTCCCCGTAACTTGGCAACAATTTCTGAATAAGAAATATTAACTCCAGCTACGATACTATCTTCGATAGAAATGATTTTATCACCAGCTAAAATTCCAACCTTATCTGATGGTCCTTTACTTACCGTCGAAACTACAAGAATAGTATCATCGATCATTAAATATTCAATCCCAACCCCTTCAAAATTCCCTTGTAATTGTTCGTTAACTTCTTTTAAGTTTTCAGCATCAATATAACTACTGTGAGGATCCAACTCGCCCAAAATCGTGCGAATGGCCTTGTCTACTAACTGATCTCGATCCACGTCATCCACGTAGCGATTTTCAATATAACGAAGCAGCTCTTCAATCTTGCTACCTTCGTGGACCGAGATGGTACGATCCGTCGCATAACTTCCTCTCGTTTGGATGAGAGGTATTTTTTGCATTTTCATACCAATGACCATTCCGGCCACCACCATCAGTGACATCAGCAGCGGTATCCAAACTTTAAAGGTACGGGGATTAGCAGAAGAAGTCGTTGGATTAGGGTCGTTAATCATGGTAACAAAAATAATCTTATTTTTTCTAAGTAATAGCCAATTAATAAGTTTTCGATTTGAGCTTGATATTTTAAAGTCAGAAGAGGCATTTTTTGAAGAAATCCCTGCCTGAACGGCGGGCAAGCTTGATTGGCTGACTGAAAAAAATAACGAATTATGACCTTAAAATATCAGAGAAAAATCGGAATGTTATTTTTTGACCATTACTAAGTATAACGACCTACCGTTGATTCTAAAAAAAATCCCGATATTACGCTATTAAAGTTTAAGTAATGGTCAAATAATAAGTGAATAGTTTTATCTAAAATCATTCTTATGGAAATCGACGATATTGATCGAAAAATATTATCTGTTTTGATGCATAATGCAAAATTGCCTTACACGGAAGTTGCAAAAGAGGTCCATGTCTCTGGCGGTACGGTGCACGTCCGAATGAAAAAAATGGAAGACATGGGTATTATCAAAGGCTTTCAACTCGTTATTGATCCAACTAAGCTTGGGTATGATATTACGGCGTATTTAGGAATTTATCTTGAAAAAAGTTCTTATTACGAAGAGGTCATCAAAGCTTTGCAAGCTATTCCAGAAATGGTCAGTGCCCACTATACCACTGGTAACTATAGTATTTTTGCCAGAATCATCTGCCGAGACACTAAACATTTACTAGAAATATTACACAATAAAGTACAGAAAATCAGCGGAATACAACGAACAGAGACCTTTATATCTTTGGAAGAAAATATCAACCGACCATTAAATATTTCTGAAGATGGGAGAGAATAAGTAGAAATCGTATTTTTACCCTCAGAATCTTGTTTAAAAATGAAGCACAATAGTTGTATTTAAATCTTAGGTATTTGGGATTCTAGGACATTCGCAGATTAAGAAGCTTTTAAACATCTTCTCAGAATATTTTTCATTATGAAAATAAATTTTAGTACTCGCTTTACCCTCTTTTCTTTTTTTCTCTTTTCTGCGTTTTTTGCGACAGGACAGACCAACGCACCATATCAGGGATATCGGGTTTATCTGGCTAATCTAGAAGTATTACAACAGACAGATGATATGCTAAAAATAGCCTTTCGGACCGTCAATACTGGACGACAAGATCTGGAATTTGGTAAAGAAAATACCGAGAGCATGCAAAAGATGATTGTACGTTTTGATCCAGTTTTTGAAAAAGGAAAAATGCAAGCACATCTGACCGATATTATCGCCTCTTTAAAACGACAGGAATTTGCCGTAGTCGCAGGAAAAATTGGATCTCGTCGAGAAATGGAGGTCCAGCTCACCTCCGGTAATAGCGGAGCAGCTCCTGCCACCACAGCAACTATTCCAGAGGTATCCAATCCAATACCAACTACTCCGATTGCTGAACCTACCACGATACCAATCATGGAAGAAAATACGGAAACAGAATCAATGACGGAAAATGACACTCAAGATGAATCCCTTTATTACGATCCCGAAACCTGTCCTGATTTACGGATTGAATCTATTAAGGTCGTAAAGCAAAAAAAGAACTTTGTAATCATCGAATATACCATCAAAAATACGGGTAAAGGTCCAGCTAATATCGAGGGTACCTCTAAAAGCACCGACGATAATATTGCTGTCAAAGCTTTTATGACGAGTTCTAGTAAACTCAATAAAGGGGCATTGGTATTGGGTGGCGATGTCGTGAAAAATCGTTCTAAAACCCCAGCACCACTTTTGCCTGGTGAAAGCCACACTAGTAAAATTCGACTGGATATCAATACTATGACTAAGTTTACACCAGTAATCATTCTCGAATTAGATACTTTCGGACAAGTAAGAGAATGTGACGAAACAAATAATAAAAACCATGTCAAAGTCCGTTAAAAGTGGTATTTTGATGTTAATTTTTTATACCAAATTATAAAATAAAGATTAAACGACTAAGCGCTTGTTTAAAATTTAAACAAGCTCAAAAAAGCTAGCAGTTTGGTCTGAGCCAACCAACTTACTTATGAGCAAACCTACCATACTCGTCACCGGGGCGGGTGGTCAGATTGGCACTGTGCTAACTAATTCCTTACGTAAAAAATACGGTAGCGATCAAGTCATTGCTACAGATATTCGTCCAACCAACGAACCAGATGGCATCTTCGAACAGCTTGACATCATGGATAAGGATCGACTAACCCAGGTGATCCAAGACTATAATATCACTCAAATTTATCATCTCGTAGCCATTCTTTCTGCTAACGGCGAAAAAAATCCTTTACGTACTTGGCAGATTAATATGGACAGTCTCTTCCATGTGCTTGAAGCAGCCAGAATCCACAAGATAGAACGAATATTTTTTCCCAGTTCCATTGCTACTTTTGGTCCAAATGCACCGGCCTTTAATACGCCACAGCTTAGCTACCTCGATCCTACCACTGTCTATGGAATCAGTAAGGTAGCTGCCGAAAATTGGTGCAATTATTATTTTTTAAAATATGGTCTAGATATCCGATCCTTGCGCTATCCGGGCATCATTAGTTATCAATCAGCTGCGGGTGGTGGTACCACTGATTACGCCGTTGATATTTTCCATGCCGCATTGGAGAAAGGAAGGTTCAGTTGTTTTCTAAAGTCTGACACCAAGCTTCCAATGATCTACATGGAAGATGCGGTGCGGGCGACCATAGATTTAATGGAAGCTCCAAGCGAGCAAATAACCATCAGAACTAGTTATAATCTTACCGGATTAAGTTTTACGCCAGCAGAAATTGCAGACGAAATCAAAAAACATATTCCAAATTTCACCATTGAGTATCATCCAGACTTCCGACAAGCCATTGCAGATTCCTGGCCCGCTAGTATCGACGATTCGATGGCACAAAAAGACTGGGGTTGGAGACCAATATTTGATCTGGCAAAAATGACCAGTGAAATGCTCATGCAATTAAAAAAGAGCAGTGTCAATCAAAAGGCTTAAGCTGGTTTTTAAACTTTTAAATACAACTCCCAAATTCATTAATAGTAAAATATCTAAAAAACAAAACTATGTTTTCACCCCGTACTACCCTACAATCCGAACTAAAAGATCTACGCGAAGCGGGTCTATACAAGGAAGAAAGAGTCATTACTACGCCACAGTCTGCCGAAATTTCTACCACCAAAGGAAATGAGGTATTAAATTTTTGTGCGAATAACTATCTCGGTCTTTCTTCGCATCCAGACGTAATCTCGGCCGCCAAAGCAGCTATTGATTCTCATGGTTTTGGAATGTCTTCGGTTCGTTTTATTTGTGGCACCCAGGATATTCACAAGGAGTTGGAACAAAAAACATCGGCTTTTCTAGGGATGGAAGACACCATTCTATATGCTGCGGCTTTTGATGCCAACGGTGGATTATTTGAACCGTTGCTAAACGCAGAAGATGCCATTATTTCTGATGCGCTTAACCACGCCTCGATCATTGATGGCATTCGACTTTGTAAAGCAAAAAGATATCGTTATCTAACCAATAATATGGAAGATCTAGAAAAACAACTGATCGCTGCCAAGGATGCCCGGCGAAGAATGATTGCGACAGATGGTGTTTTTAGTATGGACGGTACCATTGCTCAAATTGATAAAATCTGTGATCTAGCTGAAAAATACGATGCGATGGTTATGGTAGACGAATGCCATTCTACTGGGTTTGTCGGTAAAACAGGACGAGGCACCCACGAATATCGAAATGCGATGGGTCGGGTGGATATCATCACGGGTACTTACGGCAAAGCCTTGGGTGGTGCGAGTGGTGGATTTACCGCTGCCCGCAAAGAAATTGTAGAAATACTGCGTCAGAAATCACGGCCTTATTTATTTTCAAATACCCTAGCTCCTGCAATCGTTGGAGCAGCCATTAAAGTGCTCGATTTACTTGGATCTTCTACTGCGCTGCGAGATAAACTGGAAGAGAATACGGTATATTTCCGCTCAGCAATGACGGCGGCTGGATTTGATATCATTCCGGGAGACCACCCTATTGTTCCGATTATGTTATACGATGCGAAATTGTCGCAGACTTTTGCTGCAAAATTACTAGACGAAGGAATTTATGTAATTGGATTCTTTTATCCCGTAGTACCAAAAGAGCAGGCTCGGATAAGGGTACAAATTTCTGCGGGTCATGATAGAGTGCATCTCGAGCATGCGGTTCGAGCTTTTACTAAAATCGGAAAAGAATTGGGCGTTATAAAGTAAAGAAAGTTGGAACAACCTAAGAAAGAAAACATCCCGTGTTATTAATTTAGAAAAAACGTAACTATTTACCACTAATTTTATTAACCTTTGTAACGAAAAATAAGGCCACAAGGGCTCTAAGGTCACATAGAATAACTAACTTTATAATTGCCTCTGATGAAAAACTTAGTGTTCTTTGTGTCTCAGTAGCAATAATATTTTAATGCTGAATAGTTACGAAAAAACAAAGAAGGCAACGTCGGATTCCTCCGCTGCCTTCCCGTAAAACCCTATAATCTTTCAATGTTGTTAGTCACCTAACAACACTGGTTATCTCTTGTATCAGTAAAAAATTAAATAAATGTAAAACTATTGCTGTTGTTTAGTTCTAAAGGCGAAAAGCGCCTAGTGGATTGATAGCTAAATAGGAAGTGTTTTTACTTGCCTACGCTATCTTCTGGATTGGTTCTATTCAAAAATACAGGGAATAAAGATAAAAAACAAATATTATACAATATTTTAATGTATTAAATTTAAAAGTCTCTTCAAAAGAGGCTTTTAGGCTTAATTTTTATAAAAATTGCATAAAGCAAAAGACTACTTTAAAATTTTTGCGGTCTTGAGACCTTGTTCTAAGCGCTTTAGATGCAATGGAAAATCTTTGATGGCATCAATTGATTGGGTATGATATTTTTTGAAACTCCCATCTACTACAGTTGCTTTATTGGTAGCAGCGTTTAATTTGGAGAGCAGGCCGATCAATTTATTAAAATCTTGTGTGTCCATGAATAAAATATTAATGAGTGAATAATTTGGTATAATTAGCTTGTGCTTAAATTATTGATTAACAAGGATATTGAACGATTTATCAAAAGGTATCCTTTGATATTCGGTAGTAGTATCGTAGTAAGAAATGGTTAAATATTTGAAGTAGAATTGCCTATGGATAGCTAATTTCCTATAAGATACAAAAAAATTGCGAGATAAACAATACCTGATATAAAAGAAGGCAAAACTTACTCAAATCAAAATAATATATTAAGGGGTCAATGGATTAAAAACATAACTATTGTCGTTTCATACACATGATAACGGGATTAGTTAGAATTTGTTTCAACAATTGCGTTAATTTTACGGCTTATTTGCGAATCATCTCCGGTATTTCTTTGACCACCATACTCATAGTTTCTTCGATATATTCCTGAAAAAGGATGATTTTCCCGCGTGAGAGGGAAGCGATTATATCCTCTGTGTAGTGTCGTACCGTGATTAATTCTAGATTACGATCAACGATCAGTTTAAAATCTTTTTCGAATTCTGGTATCAACTGTGCCAATCGTTCGGTGCGTTCCGTCACAGATACGGTAAAGCTATTGGCCATATTTTGCATCATGTTGATTTTAATACGGTATTTATCAAACTGTTGAAAAAGAAATCCAAGATGGCGTTCGGTAACGAAAGAAAAATCACGGGTAGAAATGTGTAGCAAGACTTGATTTGGTTGTACCACCACCACTGGAGGGTAGGTAATATTATCGTCGGTCGTAATCAGTGTTCCCGCTCCCGCTGGATCAATGAAGGACTTTACGTGCAAAGGAATATTTTTACTTTCTAAAGGTTTAATTGTTTTCGGGTGGATCACTTTAGCACCATAATAAGTCATCTCAATGGCTTCTTTGTAAGAAAGCCGATCCAATTTATGAACATTATCAAAGAGACGAGGATCTGCGTTAAGAATGCCTGGAACATCTTTCCAAATACTCACGCTCTCCGCATTGAGTTGATAAGCAAAAATAGCTGCGGAATAATCAGAGCCTTCTCTTCCTAACGTGGTAGTAAAGTTCTCCTGCGTACCACCAATAAAACCCTGAGTGACTACTAGATCATTTTTGTCAAAAAGACTTGGCAATTTTTTTTGACAAAGCGTACCCGTAGTTTCCCAGTCCACTCTACCTTCCCGAAAAGTATCATCCGTCCGAATGACATCCCGTGCATCCAACCAAACCGCAGCTTGATTTTCATGCGCTAAAAAAGCTGCTAGCATTCGCGTGGAAGCCATTTCTCCAATCGACACAATCTGATCATATACATAATCATAACTATCCTGTTGATCTTCTTCAATCACCCATTCAATTTCTACGAAAGTATCATTGAGTAAAGAAAAAATAGCATGCTCTGTTCCGAATAGCTCCTGCGCCACTTGATAATGTGTCTGTTTTACTGCTTCTAATAAAGCGAATGCATCGTCTGTTTTCTTCGTGTAGGCAGCGACAACTTTTTCTAAGGCATTGGTTGTTTTTCCCATGGCAGAAACAACAATTAGAATTTTCTCTTCCCGATATTTTTTCAGGATATTGGCAACATTCCGGATGGCATCCGCATCTTTTACAGAAGCTCCTCCGAATTTAAATACCTTCGTGGGGTTCGTCATACTATGTTTAATTAATAATTGGAGAAAGTCAAGAACAAAAAAAAGACCATTCAGACTACCGTAAGGTGCTTTTGGACCCCGAATAAAACATGGTTGAGGGAGCCAATGTGTTTTCTGTAATCCCCTCGTTCTGTTCCGAAAAACAAAAACCGGACAAGTCAACGGTTGAGGCCCGCCATACCGACACGCTGAGACCGATCCTCAATATAAAAGTGTTGGGCCAAAGCTTTCAGAGTAGCTGAATGGATTTCTTTTGTTGGGTTAAAACCAAGCCACAAATATATTCAATTTCTCCATATACTTCTCAAAAAAAATCAGCGAATTTCATTAGAAATAATATTGGCTTTTTAGAAACCGACGCTGAAAAAGAACGAGCAAAATTTTGTAAAAACCTAATTCTAACGTTCTAGCCGTTTAAACGTATTGATAGGAGGTGAGGACAAATTAGATAGCCATAAAAAAAGGCATAAGTACACCTCAGTGTAACTTATGCCAACCGTTCACCCGGAGGGTAAACAACGATTTGCCATTATTATATTCTTGTTGGGGAAAGATTTTAGTCTTTTACCTTATGCTCTAAATTTTACCGCATTTTTCACTTTAGCAGCTTCTTTTTTTTTAGTTTTTGTATCTTTTTTAACCTCAAATTCTTGTTTTCTAATAATTAACTTCCACCAAACTAAGGCAGGAATTAATTCACCTGAATGCTTTTCTAATCTAAAGACGAATTCGACATTGGGGTCTTCTCTATCATTGATGATTCTACTAAATCTTGTATAGTGAACATTTAAATCTTCCGATACTTTTTTCTTAGTTCGATCTAAGATCCTAACATATTCAGATAAATGTTTTCCAAATGATTTTGCTTCATCAAAAAGGTCTTCTTCTAAATAACTTTCAATTTGATATCTTAAACGAAGAAGGTCAGCGTAGATTCTTTGTTCTTCCGTCCGCTCGTTTAACAATTTAAACCTGAATGCCCTCAATTCTGCATCCGCTTTTTTCTTTTCTTCAGCAGTCAAATCTGCCGGAATTAACATGGAGTCAGCGATCTCTTCATCAGATAATGTCTTACGGAGCTTTTGATATATTTTTTCGTATTTACTCATTTAAGAAATAATATTTACGAAATCAATAAATGTTATTTATTTTTTTAGTAGTATCGTAGGGAGGAATTTCGTCTAAGTTTTCGTTTCTACACGTGACGTGTAAACGAGCGACAAAATCTTTTGTAGAAATGGGAAGATGTGGTGTTATAGCGGAGGAAGGAAGAAAATCAGCGTAAATGCATTATTCCGTCCTGGCTTATTTCTCTTTCTAAAGATTTTCGATTGCTTCGATAGTAAGACCTGTTGCTTTAGCAATTATTTTAAAATCAACTCCCAATTCTTTGAAGTTTTTAGCTGTTTCAATTGCTTTTTCCTTAGCAGCTTCTTTAGCAATTTGTTGTCTTTCTTCTTCTTTCAACATTTCAATGATGGTCGCATTTTTAGCCATCATCATTTCATATTTCATTCTTTGGTCAGAAGTCATTTGACTCTTATCCAATTTGTCCATTGCTTGTTTGATCCAATCTTCCGTTAAAAATTTTGGTAATTCGTCAACACCTTCGATGTTTTCTAAATTCTTCATAATGAAAATGAGTTTATCTAAATTTGATTGAATTTGAGGTTCTTTCTTATCAAATTTATTAATTTCTACGATAATATGTGTGATTTGGTCATCTAATTCTTCCCCTTTTTGATTGGCCAACCTTGCAAAGTGGTAGTATTCCTTTGATTTTGGGAAGATTCCTTTGGCCAAAAAACCTATGCAGTAAATCGGAGTGAGGTTGTCAAATCGATATTCTCCTTTTTCAACTAAGGTATTAAATTTTTGAAAGGCGTAGAATTTTGCTCTTTGTATAAAATGTTTGTAATATCCTAACTGCATTTCGACAATAAAAGTTCTTTGCTTTTCGTCTTCACAGACTAAATCAAAAACACCACCTCTCGATTCTTCCGTTATTCCAACGAATTCATTTCTTAGGAATTGTACTTTTTTGATAGGAGTTTCACTTTGAATAAGTGCTTGAAGTGCTCTTCTTAGGAATAAGGTATTTGATTCGTCAGCAAAGGCGATTTTGAAACCATAATCGGACAATAGCGAGATAAATTTTTTTTCGTTTTCCATAGCTCGAATTTACTATTTTTTTTATTGAAAAATAGTTTTAGCCTTTTTATAGGCATGCGAAGTTGTGGTTTAATAGTGGGTACCTTCATCAAAACATTGCCAGAAAATTAGTTTTTTCTGTAGGAAAAAACCTTAGTGACTTAAACCATATTTTCATAAATAAATAGGTTTATAACCATCAACAAAAAACAATCCTTCTCTTCCCTCCCACCACAAAAAAAAGGCATAAGCACACCTCAGTGTAACTTATGCCAACCGTTCACCCGGAGGTAAACAACGATTTGCCATTATTATTTTCTTACCGGGAAACGGATTTTTTAAGCCAGTTAGCTGGATTGGCTTCTTAGCTAGTTGGGGTTCATCTAACGCGTAAAACACGTTAACGAAAAGCCAACTGGCCAACAAGTTAACCAGCCAACAGCTTCTTAATCTACATTATCGTGTAAAAAACTATTGTCTTCTCGAATCTCCGGTTCTGCATCATCGCTGATGGTCCACTTACTACGGTCCGTATCAGAAGAATGAGGTACGTCATCCAAATTTACCTTACGACGAAGATAAGCTGGCTCGTTTTCCATGTCCACCACGGTCTGCGGATTGTTAAGTTTTAAATTTGAAATTCGTTTGCGTTCTTGTTCGCGACGTAACGCTTCCATTTCTCGGCGACGACGATCTTCTTCTTGCATACGTTCTTTGTCCACCGCTTTTACATAAGGCTCCTCGTAAGAGTAAGGTGTACCAGTAGGACGGTAATCTGTCGTTGGACGAACATCATTAAACTCTACGGTTCTGCTTGTTTCTCCATTATTGTGTCCGGTATCGTACAAAGAAGTTTTCTTCGGTTGATCAGAATCTAATGGAACCACAATTTTTTCTACTTCTGGCTCAAATTTATTGTTTTTGCGGTGCTCAAATCCAGTAGCAATGACGGTTACGCTAATTTTTTCTCCGAGATCATCGTCGTGACAATTACCCCAAATTAAGTTGGTACCATATCCTGCTTCTTCTTGTACAAATTCAGTAATTTCAAAAATTTCATCCATCGTTACTTCAGAAGAACCAGAACTAATATTTACTAGAATATGCTTCGCACCGCGGATATCATTATCTTCTAATAACGGGCTATTTAAGGCTTCGTCGATCGCATTTTTTGCACGATCTTGTCCTTCCGCCATGGCAGTTCCCATGATGGCTACCCCACTATCTCGCATGACGGTATTTACATCTTCAAAATCCACGTTTACATAACCGGCAACGGTAATAATCTCGGCAATACCTTTAGCAGCAGTAGACAAAATACTGTCGGCTTTAGAAAAGGCTTGTGTCAAAGAAAGATTTCCGTGAATCTCTCGAAGTTTATCGTTAGAAATAACAATTAAGGTATCTACGTTTTTCTTTAATTCATCTAACCCTTCCACTCCTTGAGTGGTACGTTGACGACCTTCAAAAGTAAAAGGCAATGTAACAATACCTACCGTTAAAATGTCCATTTCTTGTGCAGCCTTAGCAATGATGGGAGCAGCTCCGGTTCCGGTACCACCACCCATTCCTGCGGTCACAAATAACATCTTGGTGTTATCGGCTAAGAATCTTTTTACTTCTTCGATGGATTCTAAACAAGCCTGACGACCAATGATAGGTTTAGATCCAGCACCTCGACCATCAGTGAGTTCTGGTCCTAGCGAGATACGCTTAGGAACTGGGCTCAAATCCATGGCTTGGCTATCCGTGTTGCAAATAGCGAAATCCACTCCGTGAATTCCGAGGTTGTACATGTGGGTTACGGCATTGCTACCACCGCCACCGACGCCGATGACTTTAATGATAGATGCTTCTTCTTTTGGCAAATCAAAATGCATAATATTATGTTTTTAGTGTTTCTAATTATTTTTTGGCTAGTTAGCTGGTTAGCTAGTTGGCTGTTGGCTTTTCTTCTATCGTGTTTACGATAGAAGAGCGCTAACAGGCTAACCAGCCAACAGGCCAACGGCCATATATTTTTATTTTCAAATGGTTTAATCTTTCTGTTGATTGGTTTATCCTGCAGGCAGGTTGTTGATTGGTTTATTTAACAAATTATTATTTTAGTAAAACTAAACGATTCAACATTTCAACGATTCAACAAAAACTACAAACAATCAATTTAAAATCAGGAGTCCAGTTTTAAAATTCTTTATCCTCTTCTGTTTCAAAAAATTCTTTGGTTTTACGGAATAATTTATCGTACCAAGTTTTAGAGGTTTCGGTAACCAACTCTTTCTCTTCTTTTGGTGCTTCCGCTTCGATTACAGGCGCTTCCTCGACTTTTGGTGCTTCGATATAATCTGTGTAATCAATGATTCCACGCTCTACATCACTAATGCCTCTGAATAATAATCCAAGGCCCGTTGCGAAAATTGGACTGCAAATTTCTTGCTTATATCCATGTGCTAGATGCTCAACAGGGATACCGATTCGACAACTCATTCCTGTGTGAAACTCTGTTAGCTTATCAAGGTGATTTAATAATGCGCCTCCTCCGGTGAGTACGATACCGCCGATGAGATTACGTTCAAAACCAGATTTTCTGATTTCCCAGATTACATAATCTAAAATTTCCTCTACCCGAGCCTGAATAATTAAGGCCAGATTTTTTTCAGAAATCTCTTTAGGTTCCCGTCCTTTTAAACCAGGAATCGTAATAATTCTATTATCATAAACTTCTTCCGCCATAGCAGATCCGAAGTTACGTTTTAGTTTTTCTGCCTGATCTTGTAAGACCATACAACCTTCTTTGATATCGCGGGTGACTACATTGCCACCAAAAGGAATAACAGCCGTATGACGTACAATCCCTTCGTGGAAAATAGTAATATCCGTGGTTCCTCCTCCAATATCAACCAATGCGACACCAGCTTCTTTTTCTTCGTTGCTTAAAATAGCCTCTGAAGAAGCAATGGGTTCCAAAGTCATATCAGCTACCTTAAGTCCTACTCTTTCCACGCAACGGTGGATATTGTTAGAAGCGGTAATTTGACCAGTAATGATGTGAAAGTTGGCTTCTAGACGTACTCCAGACATACCGATTGGATCGGTGATTCCCTGTTCGCCATCTACGGTGTATTCCTGAGGAATAACATGTAGAATTTTATCTCCAGGAGGTAACACCAATTTGTACATATCGGTGATTAATTTTTGAATATCGGCCGCATCAATTTCTGTAAGATCGCTTTCACGGGTAAGAATACCACGGTGTTGTACACTTTTGATGTGTTGTCCCGCAATACCCACGTGTACTACCTTCACTTCTTTTCCTGTTTGGCGCTCAACGATGGCAATCGCTTGCTTAATTGCTTTTACAGTTTTTTCAATGTTGGAGACTACTCCGCGAGAAACCCCTTCAGATTCTACTTTGCCGATGGCAAGAATTTCGACTTTACCATTCGAATCCCTGCGGCCTGCAATAGCGCAGACTTTTGTAGTCCCAATATCGAGGGCTACGACAACAGGGGCGTCGTGTAAATTTTTGTTTTCCATCATAGTACTTTTTTGTCGGTAGGGAGTCGGTTTTGGTTAAGTTTTGGTTACCGTTTTTTACACACTACCTGGTTTTTAAATTTTAAATTGATTGTTTTATATTTATTCCATCCCATCCGGGACATGGCTTCTTGATAAAAAGTTTTCAATCGAAATATTTTATCATTTAACGCTTCTGTATCACCTAAAATGATGCGTTGATCGCCCACTATTGGTACCATCTGCAATTCATTTTTACGACTCACATAGATTTGACCAACCAAATTTTCTAAAAATTCATCTTTTAGAATTTCTTGTGTCAGTTCAAAAACGGAGCGTAGATTATTTCCCTCCGCTACGGAAAATTTTGGATCGTACGGAGGAATATCTCCTGTCGCCACCAAAACCCGCGCCGTATAATGGTCAGACAATTTCATTTTAGTACCAGTATGGTCCAAATAATATTGCTGTCCGTCTCGATCCATAATCCGCACAATCGGTTCCCGCTGCTTGATATCTAAATGCACCACTTCCTTAGCATCTACGTAGGCATCTGCGGATAAAATGAAGGAAGCACTTTCAAGTACTCGTTCCATTCGTTCCATATCTAGATCGCCTAAAGGTTCACCGATAATCTCATGTCCAAAAGCACGCTCAATTATTTCCAGTATATCCTCTGATGTAATCAGAAAATCACCTGAACGCAACGCTTCTATTTCTAAAACAACATCTGTTGCGCGGTTGGCTTTTTTTCGCTGTACCATGGTAACGATAATTACCGCCACCAGAAAAATCGTCGCATAAGCCAAGATCCGGCCTAGCATATTGTCTTTCAGTTGTTTTTTAGCCATCGATCAGTTGTTTTTTGATGGGAGCAACGAGGGTATCAATATCCCCAGCACCCAGTGTCATTAAAACTTCTAAATCTCTAGTGGCCAACACATCCAACAAATGCTGCTTGGTCGCTAACAGTTTCGAATCGTTAGTAATTAATTTATAGATCGCTTCGGAAGTTACGCCAGCTATGGGTAATTCCCGTGCCGGATAAATATCCAATAAGATTACTTCATCCAGGGTACTGAGTTCGTCAGCAAAACCTTGTAAAAAATCCCTAGTTCGACTAAAAAGGTGTGGCTGAAAAACACCAGTTATTCGTTTATTTGGAAACAAAGTTCTAGCAGCGTGAATAGCTGCTTTAAGTTCCGAGGGATGATGAGCGTAATCGTCTATATAAACTACTTTTTCATCACGATAAATAATTTCAAATCTTCGTTTTATTCCTTTGAATGAAACGAGCGACCGACGAATGGCATCGACGGATACGCCTAATTCCAACGCGACAGCAATTGCCGCGGTGGCATTTTCGATATTATGGTGTCCAGGTAAAGTAAATTGGAGACCTACAATATCCAACAATTTTGATTTAAAATCAAATACAAAGTAACCTTTCGTAACTCGTATATTATCAGCGTAGTAATCACCGCTCTCTAAACCATAAGTTTTTACCTTATCCTGGTCTTCATTTTTTGTCAAATATTCAGTTAACCACTTTTGATTAACGATTAATTTTCCTTTATCTTTTACTTGAGATCCGAAGATCCGAAAGCTTTTTTTAACTTCTTCCCCCGCACCATAAATGTCCAGATGATCTGCATCCATAGATAGGATGACTGCTATTTCTGGATGCAGGTGTAAAAAAGAACGATCATATTCATCTGCTTCCACGACTACCCAATCTGATTTCCCTTCCACATAATTAGAGGAAAAATTATGGGCGATGCCGCCTAAAAAAGCAGTACAGTCCACTCCACCCTCCTGCAATAGATGCGTAAGAATGGAAGTCGTTGTCGTTTTTCCATGCGTTCCTGCTACGGCAATTGTTCGCTGCGTACGGCTGATCATCCCCAAAACTTCTGCTCTCTTTTTCAATGGAAAATTTCGGTTACGAAAATAATTTAGTTCCCGATGATTGTCGGGAATAGCTGGTGTATAAACCACTAAATCAATTCCTGCGGGTATCTGCGAGACATCATCTTCAAAATGAATAATCATACCTTCCTCTACCAACTTTTTGGTTAAGGTTGTTGCTGTTTTGTCATATCCAAAAACCGCTACATTTCGGCCATTGAAATATCGAGCTAGTGCACTCATTCCAATACCACCGATCCCGATGAAATACACTTTTTGAATATCGTTCACAGCGATTGTTCTTTTTTATATTCGTAATCCACTGTTTATCAATTGGGTAAACAAAGGACATGCCGTATTTAAAAAATTTTACATATGTAGTGCTTCTTTATACCTTTTTGCACTATTTTTTATTAAAAAATGAATTTTTAGCTAAAAACTCATTTATTTTCTAACAATTGATCGCAAAGTTGTGACAATCTCTTTGGCGGCATTCGGCTTTGCCATCCGGCGAATATTGGTCTCTAACTTCGTTCTGGCCGCTTCATCTTTCAGCAAATCTATGGCCAGTTCAATCATCTGATTACCGTCTATATCTTTAAGCATTTTGGCAGCATCGTTTCGGATCAGTGCCATCGCATTTTTGGTTTGATGATCTCCAGTCACGTTAGGCGAAGGAATAAAAATCGCCGCTTTTCCAACCAAACAAAGCTCTGATATCGTCAATGCCCCTGCTCGACAAATCACTACATCCGCCGCTGCGTATGCTAGGTCCATCCGATCGATAAATTCCATCTGTTGGACGTTGTCAAGTTGGGCGGTATCCGATTGTTGATACTTGGCGTGATAAAATTTACCAGCCTGCCAAATCACTTGGATGTCTTCTGCTGATTTCAGCCGATCGACATTATTAGCCATTCCTTCGTTTAAGGTTTTTGCCCCAAGGCTACCTCCAAAAACCAAAATGGTCTTTTTATCTTTTAACCCAAAATGGGCCAATGCTTCCGTTCGTTGGTTATCCATCTTCCAGATATCGCTCCGGACCGGATTACCGGTGTACACTATTTTTTCAGATGGAAAGAAGTTTTGCATCTCATCATAGGCTACACAAACTTTCTCTACACTTCCCTTCAACATTTTATTACTGACACCTGCATAGGAATTCTGCTCCTGAATCATAGTCGGAATTCCCATCCAACTGGCCATCGCTAAAGTCGGATAACTCGCATATCCTCCTACTCCAATAGCCACATCCGGTTTAAAGCGACGGATAATTCCTCTAGCTTTCCACCAACTATGCAGCAACTTAAATGGAAAAGCGAGATTTTCTAAAGTCAGCCGACGCTGAAATCCACTAATCCAAAGGCCTTCTATGGGATATCCCGCTTTCGGGACTTTTTCCATTTCCATCTTACCTTTTGCGCCGACAAATTGTATCTCGGCGTTGGGTACTTGTTTTTTTATTTCATTGGCAATCGCAATCGCCGGATAAATATGGCCTCCACTTCCACCACCACTGATGATCACTCTTAGCTGGTCCTGTTCCATGATTTATATTTTTTCAATGTATCGGCTCACACTAAGGATCATTCCAAAGGCAATACTCGAAAATATAATGGAGGTTCCTCCCATACTAATCATCGGTAACGTCAACCCAGTAACTGGCACCAAATGTACCGAAACCGCAATATTTGCCATCGCTTGAATACAAATAATCAATCCGAGTCCAAGTACGAGCATGGCACCAAATGCTTTGGGGCTATTGGTAATAATCCGTACAATTCGGAAGAATAAAAGCACATACATTGCAATGACGGTAAAGGCACCAATCAAACCATATTCTTCAATAATAATCGCAAAGATAAAATCCGAATAAGGCGCTGGTAAAAAATTACGCTGTATGCTATTCCCTGGCCCCAATCCCAAAAGGCCACCATCTGCAATAGCAATCTTGGCTTGTTGAATCTGGTAACCTCCATCGGTATTATCCAAAAATTCATTCATCCGACTAATCCAGGTTTGCACCCTGATAAGCTCTGGATAAAAAGTTCCTAATGCAATTAAAAACCCAAAAGTTGCTACCCCCATTAATATGAGCCAACTGATATCGCGTATGGCGACTCGTCCCATGATCATCATCAACAGACAGGTTGTAAACAGCAACATAGCCGTCGATAAATCAGCGGGTGCAATGAGTCCGCAGATAATTATAATCGGCATTACGATCGGTAGGAATCCACTTTTGAAATCCTTGATATATTCTTGTTTGGACGAAATAGCTCTCGCAACATATATGATTAAAGCCAGTTTGGCAAAATCTGATGTTTGAAAAGTCATCTCAATAAAAGGTAATTCGATCCATCGCCGCGCTTGATTTACATCTGTTCCGAAAGCAATGGTATAAACCAGTAGTGGAATCGAGAGTAATAGTAGCAACGGTGATATCCGTAAAAACCTCGTATAATGCATTTGGTAACAAGCCATCGTTAATACCAATCCACCTATAATAAAGATAAGGTGTTTGATTAGGTAAAACTCGGTATTGCCACCCCGTTCTTTAAAAGCAATATGCCCGGTAGAACTATAAACAATCAAAACAGAGAATAGCGCCAACACGATCACAATCATCCAAATGGCGTGGTCTCCTTTTAATTTTGTATATAATTTAGATCCGAGTGTCATTTATCTTAACTTCTTACTATTGCTGTAAACTGATTTCCTCTGTCTACATAATTTTTAAATAAATCAAAACTAGCACAGGCAGGAGATAATAAAACTTGATCTCCGGCTTGGGCCATTTTACGACTTTGTTCAATCGCCATTTCCATACTATCTGCCTCAGCCATTTTTTCTACAAGGGTAGAAAACGTGGCTATTATTTTTTCATTATCGATGCCTAGGCAAACGATTCCTTTTACTTTTTCTTTTACCAAAGGGAGGATGGCACCATAATCATTCCCTTTATCTATGCCTCCAATAATCAAAACAATAGGACCATCGACTGCTTGTAATGCGTAATACACCGAATCTACATTGGTCGCTTTGCTATCATTGATATAGGTTACTCCATCAATAGTCGCAATTACTTCTAAACGGTGAGGAGAATTTTTAAAATCCTCCAATCCTCGTTGTATATCTTCTGCACTTACTCCTTGCGAAAGTGCGGCGCGAATAGCACACTCGGCATTAAACCGATTGTGAATTCCTTTCAGTGTGGTATTTGTTAAATCAAAATCAACTCCACCATCTATCCTAATTTTCTTAGCGTCATCTGTGTGCATTTTCACCGTTATGGCGCTAGGAAGTATTTCTTTATTTTTTAAAAAATCTACTATATTCTTATCCTCCGTATTGAAAATAAAAACATCTTCTTCTTCCTGATTTTTTATGATTCTAAATTTAGAAGCGATATAGTTTTCCATTTTATAATCATAACGATCTAAATGATCTGGCGTGATATTTAGTAAAATGGAAACGTCGGGTTGAAAATATTCAATCCCGTCTAGTTGAAAACTACTCAGTTCTAACACATAATATTCGTGTGGTGCAACGGCGACCATTTCTGCAAAACTATGGCCAATATTTCCACCTAATCCAACATCAAGACCACCTGCTTTTAGCAGATGATAGGTAAGATTGGCAGTAGTAGTTTTACCGTTACTTCCAGTGATACCAATGATGACCGCATTTGTATGTTTGCCCGCAAATTCAATTTCTGAAATTACTGGAATTCCAGCTTCCGTCAATGCTTTTATTAACGGCGTGTTATCCGGAATGCCCGGACTTTTCACGACCACATCTGCCGAAAAAATGGCTTCCTGATCGTGATTATTTTCCTCGTAGGGAATATTATTTGTTTCTAATTTTTCTCGGTACACTGCTTTCAGTGTTCCACTGTCTGATAAAAATACTGGATGGCCTTTCACCTTTGCTAGAATAGCCGCACCCACTCCACTCTCTCCTCCTCCTAGTATCACAATTTTTTTCAAAATACTTATCTAATTTTAAGTGTTATGATCGTCAAAGCCGCTAACAATATTCCTACAATCCAAAACTGGGTAACAATCTTCGCTTCGTGCATCCCTTTCTTTTGGTAATGATGATGTAATGGAGACATCAAAAATATTCTACGCCCTTCACCATATTTCTTTTTGGTGTGTTTAAAATAACTTACCTGAATCATGACAGATAATGTTTCTGCCAAAAACACTCCACACAAAATTGGAATCAGTAGTTCTTTTCGAATCAAGATGGCAAAAGCTGCAATCACTCCACCCAACATTAAACTTCCAGTATCACCCATAAAGACTTTAGCTGGAAAAGAATTATACCATAAAAACCCAATACAAGCACCTACAAAACAGGCAGCAAAAATTAATAGTTCCCCTGTATCTGGCAGATATAAAATATTCAAATAATTAGCCGTAATCACGTTTCCAGAGAGATACGCTAGTACCCCCAAAGTAGCACCAATTATTCCACTAAGTCCTGTCGCCAGTCCATCAATTCCATCGGTCAGGTTGGCTGAATTACTAACTGCTGTCACTATTAAAATGATAATAGGAATAAAAATCAACCAAACCATATTACGCGCATTGTCTCCCAAAAACGGAAGTAATTGTGCGTAGTCCAAGCTGTTATTTTTTAAAAAGGGAACATTGGTCAAGGTTGTTTTTACTTTGGCCATTTTTACAACCGCATCAGATCCTGCTCTTCCTTCTTGTGTCCACGGTTCACCGATTACTTCGTAACCCGCATCTTTTGCAGTTGCTAATTCCATCCGAACGGTAATCCCATCGTGATGAAGCATCGTCAATCCTACAATCAGTCCAAGTCCTACCTGTCCTATTATTTTAAATTTCCCACTCAATCCTTTTTTATCCTTTTTAAAAACTTTAATATAATCGTCTAAAAATCCAATCGCGCCCATCCAAAGCGTCGCGACAATCATGACGATAATATAAATATTCGCAATCTTAGCCATCAATAAACATGGTAATAGAATAGCCAGAATAATCAAGAGGCCACCCATCGTTGGGGTTCCTTCTTTTTCTTTTTGTCCAGCTAGTCCAAGATCACGTACGGTTTCTCCAACCTGTCGTTTATTCAAAAGACGTATGATTCTTTCACCATACAGGATGCTGATAATCAGCGATATGATTAACGCAACTCCGGCCCGAAAACTAAGGTATTGATATACTGGAGGAAGCCCCAGGTTGTAAGTTTTCTGCAACCACTGTAAAAAATAATACAGCATTCTAGCTGGCGTTTAGTCTGTTTAAAAAATCTAACAGCAGCGACGAATAATTTTGATTCATCACTTGCTGTTAATTAAATCTGAGAATAAATTATTCTCATCGAATAAAGGTTCCTTTTAATATTTGTTGAATCGTTGATTTGTTGAACTGTTGAACTGTTGAATCGTTTTCTCAACAATTCAACAGTTCAACGATTCAACAATAAGCATTTATAAATCTATTTTATAAAATACTTATTAAACTTATCCCTTCTGAAATTTCACACCTCTCATAATGCGAATATTTCTTTTATTATTTCTTGGTCATCAAAGGGATGTTTTACTCCTTTGATTTCCTGGTATTTTTCGTGTCCTTTTCCTGCCACGAGCACAAAATCTCCCGGACGTGCCAATTTGCAAGCAGTACGGATGGCTTGTTCTCGATTGGTAATCGACAAGACTTTATTTTTATCTTCTGCCGCTATTCCTTCTTCCATCTCTTGAATAATCGTTTCAGGATCTTCAGATCTTGGATTATCAGAAGTAAGGATTACTTGATCGCTATACTGAACCGCCACTTTTGCCATCATCGGTCTTTTCCGTTTATCTCGATCACCTCCACATCCTACGACGGTCAAAATTTGTTCTTTAGAACGCCGAAGTTTTTTAAGCGTTGACAATACTTTTTCGAGTGCATCTGGTGTATGCGCATAATCAACGATGGCATAAACAAAAGTTGTTGGATGAATCAAATATTCAAATCGTCCTTCTGCCGATTGCAAGCCACTCATATGCGTCAGTGTTTCCACTTTATCCATTTCTAGTAGTTGCGCCGTAGCGTATACTGCTAGTAAGTTATAGGCATTGAATCCGCCAATCAACCGACTGAAAAAATCTACTTCGTCTAATTTCAAATGTAATCCAGTCAAGCTATTGTCAATGATCTTCGCTTTGTAATCTGTCAAACGACGTAAACTGTATCGAAGGATTTTGGCTTTGGTATTTTGCACCATCACATCCCCTTGCTTATCATCAATATTCGTTAACGCAAACGCCGCTTTCGGCAGATCGTCAAAGAATCGTTTTTTTGCATAAATATAATCACGAAAACTTCCGTGATAATCTAAATGGTCATGGGTCAAATTAGTAAAAACACCTCCCATAAAAGTGATTCCAGCAATTCTTCTTTGATGAATTGCGTGCGAACTTACTTCCATAAAAGCGTACTCACATCCAGTGGCAACCATTTCAGACAATAATTCATTTAGACCTACTGCGTCAGGTGTTGTATGCGTACTAGGAATTATTTTTCCTCCAATTCGATTAGCCACCGTTGACAATAACCCTACTTTATACCCCATTGACGTAAAAAGGTCAAATAGTAAAGTAGCCGTAGTCGTCTTTCCATTGGTACCCGTAATTCCAATCAGCTTTAATTGTTGAGAGGGGTAACCATAAAAAGCGGAAGCCATTTGTCCTAATGCTTCAGCACTGTCTTCAACTAATAGGTATGTTATTTTTTTAGCAATAGTGGCTGGTAATTGTTCTAACACAATTACGCTCGCTCCATTGCGGATGGCTTTTTCAATGAATTGATGACCATCTAGAACATGTCCTTTGACTGCGAAAAAAACATCTGCTGTTTTTACTTTACGAGAATCAAATACTAAATGATTGACCGAAAGATCAGTAGTTCCAATTGTTTTTTTTATGGAAATATTATTTAGTATATCTTGTAAAAGCGCCAAAAGTGTTCATTGTTAGGAATAAATAGTAGCTCCAGTTTGGAGCTACTATATTTCCAGTTTCATAGTGTAAGGAGTAAGAAATAAGGAGATAGTGTAACTCCAAATTTCTAAGGGCCTAAGCCCATTCCAGTGTTTCAAAAAAATAGTGTTTCGACAATACCGTGTTTCAAG
>CALFWZ010000161.1 GCA_937928405.1 uncultured Saprospiraceae bacterium | reverse complement strand
ACTTGCAACTCCTGATAAATATTCTTTAGCAATTTTTCTTTTTAAATGGACCGGATAACGGTTGTATTGCCGAGTCCGCTTCTTTGGTCTTGTCACAATTTTACGTATTTTGGTGACAACCTATACTGGTCCAATACATTTTTTCAAAAAAAACGGAAAATTTTATTCAAAAAAAATTTATACTTTGAAATAAGGAAACTAGGCTGGTTTTATCGTCGGTGATGATTCAACTAAACAAGTCTACTTTAATCGTTGAACTGTTGATTTTCGATTCAACAGTTAAACGATTCAACAAATCAACAGTTTCTAGCTTCCTACCCGTTTTGATTCTTCCTCTATTCCAGTTTTACGTTTTCGAGATTTCACTTTTTGGTTTCCAAAATTATAGCTTAGACTAAGGCTTACTCTGCGGCTATCCCAGTTGCCACGTCCAGCAGAAACCAACCCATCGAAATTAGAGACACCGGACCAACCAGACTGATAAAAAATATCGTTGGCACTGACCCGTACATTGAGTTGATCATTGAGGAATTTTTTCTGTATTCCTAGATTTAAGCTCCAGCTAGAATCATATTTAAAAACACCGCCCCACACGCCAGGACCTCCATACCAACCACTGATTTCTCCTTTAAATCCTTTTGGTAGCAAAAAGGTATGCTGTTGAAAAGTATTATAACTAAAGACTTGAACATCCACCGTTGCGCCGTCTCCATAGTCCGCTTGATTGTCAATATAAGAGGCGTTAGCATTGATAAAAACGCTCCACCATTTGTTCACCTGAATCGGAGCGCTAGCACTAAAATTTAAAACGGTCTGAGATGCTAGATTGTCCCACGTAATAAATCCTGCGCGATCGTCTTCCTCCGCAGGTGCTATCAAGCGAGTAATCTGGTCGTCTGTTTTACTGTAGGCAATTTTAAAATTATACCGATACGCCAAAGTATATCCCAATTCTAAGTTATTGACGATTTCTGGACGAAGGTTTGGATTTCCTTTTTCAGAACTTAATTCACTCAATTTATTATCAAAAGGATTTAAAACATTATAGTCTGGTCGATTGATTCGGCGACCGTAGTTCAGTGAAAAAACATTGGTCCGATTGAGTTGATAGGTAAGTCCCGCACTAGGAAACCAACTGAGATAATTTTGTTCTACCGGAGGTTCAAGATTCTCTACTGCATAAGGAGTCAATACACCTCGAGCATCTGTCAGTTCTGTTCGTAATCCTGCCGAAAAGCTCCATTGCTGATTGATAGGTCGTGCGTAACTGACGTAAGCGGCATATACAGTTTCGTCGTATTCAAATTCGTTAGAGGCATCATCCTTGCGGATACGTTGTCCATCAATTTCATCAAAAAACAAAAAGGTATTATCGGATACTACTTTACTAAATTTGGTTCCTACTCCCAATTTTCCTTTTGCCACTTCTTCTTCGTAGTCTGCCTTAAAAGTATAAATATCAATTTCAGAAGGTGTTTCAAAAGCATTAATTACCTCTGTCAATAATACGTCTTCTTTGTCATCAAAATAACGATTGGGCTGCTGCTGACTGCTAGTCAGTGTATATTTCCCGTAGTCTGCGTCGAGATTTAAAGAACGACCAGATTTATTCGAAAAACTATAATTTAGATTAAAGGTGTTTTGATTTCGATTGCTTTCACCAATCACGTTAGCAACCAAAATACTATCTACTGCATTAGGTGTAGATAATGGCGAAATCTCAATTCGGTTTTCACTATCCTGATTATTATTGGAATAATTACCACCCACCAAAAATCCAATGGTCTGGTTTTTACCAATAAAAAAATCCGTTCCCACTCGATAATTAATATTACTGTTGGCGTTTTCCATATCGTTGCTCTCATTCAGAAAGATATTATTCTGCTCACTTTCAAAAAGCATGGTATTGTACCGATCTCCGCCACTGTAGCCGGCTGAAGCAAACGTGTTCATCTTTTTATTCCGATAGTTTGCCGAACCACCTAAATTATATTGATAAAATCGTCCCTTGCTTCCCGTGGCATTGACCGATCCATTAGCTCCTAGGTTTTCATCTTTTTTGAGGCGAATATCGATGATCCCTGCGTTTCCTTCTGCTTCATATTTTGCGCCTGGATTGGTGATGATGTCAAAGCGGTCAATCTGATCAGCGGGTAAATTTTGTAGGTATGCGGTAAGATCGGCGCCCGTCAATGGCAATCGCTTACCATCCACGTAGAGCAGTACACCCGCCCGACCTAGCACATTGATGTTGTCGTTATTGTCCACCATAACACCTGGTGCTTTACGAAGAAGTTCGATCGCATCCGACCCAGTACTATTGATGGTACCTTGGACATTAAAAACGGTACGATCTGGCTTGACCTCCACCATCGCTCGAGTAGCGGTAACCGTAGCCCCAGTTAATTCGATCGCCGTAGGCTGAAAAGCGAGCACCCCCAACTCAAGGGTTTGACCGTCGGTTAGAGTAAGGTTTGTTTTTTTCAAATCAGCTAACCCAACATAGGTTGCCACTAAATAATAATTCCCAGCTTGTATTCCACTAAAACGAAATTTTCCTTCATCGTCGGATGGTTCTACTTTGACCAGACTGCTATCTGCAGATTGGTAGAGAATAATATTAGAAAACTGAACAGGTTCTTGCTGATCATTTTGTAAGGTCCCAGTAATGGAGGCATTTTGTGCTTGCGAAAAGAGAAAGCAACAAGAGAGTAAGAGTGTAAAAAGATTTTTCATTTTTAGTTTTTAATTTAGAAAGTAGGCAACAGAAAGGCTATCGCTTAATCACGTTAAGTAAAAATTATGTTGCTGTTTTTGAAAGGGTTTTAGACCTAAGGTCAAAGATACTCAGCAATTAAAAAGATGGTTGCTGATTTTAGATTAACAGACAAACTATTTCGACGAATAGTTGCACAGAGTGGTATCTTTTTAGATAAAACTTGAAGTTACTTCTTCCGTTCGGTAACAAAAAGGACAAGATCTTCTAGTGCGTTACGAATTTCATTCTTTGGAAAGGTGTGTAAAAGATCGAAGGCTTCTTGACGGTAGCGGTGCATTACATCTTCGGCATATTCTAGGCCTCCACTTTTTCGAACAAATTCGATAACCTCACGTACTTTATCAGGCTTTTCGTTATGGCGTTTGACATTATTAATAATACGGCGTCGATCCGCTTTGCTGGCGTGACTGAGTGCGTAGATAAGCGGCAGGGTCATTTTCTTTTCTTTGATATCGATACCTAGTGGTTTTCCAACATCGTCGGTTCCATAATCAAAGAGGTCGTCCCGAATTTGAAAGGCGATTCCGATTTTCTCCCCAAATAATCTCATTTTTTCGATGACTTCTTTATCATTGGTGGTAGAAGCGGCACCAGAAGCACAAGTGCAAGCAATGAGGGAGGCCGTTTTTTGACGGATAATATCGTAGTAAACTGCTTCGTCGATATCGAGTCGGCGGGCTTTTTCGAGTTGTAGCAGTTCTCCTTCACTCATTTCTTTAATCGCGTTCGAAATGATACCCAATAATTGATATTGTTCTTCCTTAATCGCTAGCAACATACCTTGAGCCAGAAAATAATCACCGACAATGACGGCAATTTTATTTTTCCATAAAGCATTAATAGAGAACATACCACGACGTTCGAAGGAATCGTCTACCACATCGTCGTGTACAAGGGTGGCCGTATGAAGAATTTCGATAAAAGAGGCGGCCGTATAAGTACTTTCTTTTAGTTCTCCACAAAGTTTGGCAACTAGAAAGACAAAGATCGGGCGGACCTGCTTACCTTTACGTTGAACAATATAATACGTAATCTTATCCAACAGCGGAACTGGGCTTCGTAGCGCATCCCGAAATTTATCCTCGAAGATATCAAGTTCTTTCGCTATCGGTTGTTTGATATCTGCTAAAGACTTCCCCATTCGCCTAGTTGATTATTTAATTGGTCGCAAAATACAACATTAGAACAAGTACAAAGACATCCTGAAGTATAATTTTGTCTTCTTACTCTATTCTGTTTATTGTTTTTATTCTAAACACCAGATTTTAGCTGATTGTTGCCATGTTTTTTTATTCGACAACGAGAAAATTTTAACTTTACGGCTGAACAAACATTAAACCGGTGCTGGCACTCTTCCGAACCAACCAATTTATGGCAAATATCTTTTTGCTTCTGTATGCAGTAGTCATCCGGGGTTCGGTGTTTATGCAACCTGAGACTGTTACGCTAAGTCAGCCGGGAATTTTTACTGAATTGCTCTACCAATGGATTTCGCCTTTTAGTACAGAAGGCTTTGTGTTGGCCACCATTTTAGTCTTCATTCAGGCTATTCTCATCAATATTATTGTGGGAAAAAACCGGATAGCAAAAGAGATTAGTCTATTACCAGGGATGTTTTATGTCTTGTTATCTTCAGCCTTTAATGATTTTTTGTATCTCTCGCCTCTGATTTTGGCCAATACCTTTTATATCATCGTCCTGATGGAACTCTTTTCTTCTTACCGTAAGTATTCGGCAGCAGGGGCCATTTTTAATATTGGCCTGTGGGCAGGGGTAGGCAGTCTATTTTACGGCTCCCATTTATTTTTATTCATTTTAGGAATGGCTGGCTTAGGAATACTGCGATCCTTTAACATAAAGGAACAACTTATGGCTATCTCTGGCCTATTAGCACCTTATATTCTGACAGGTACTTATTTTTTTCTAACCGATCAATTTGCTGAATTTTGGCAAAAACAAATACAAGCGAATTTTGGATTTTTAGACTTAGAGGGTACTCCAGACCTTATTTTTTATATTAAAATGGGATTACTGGGATTGCTCCTCGTAACGCTTATTTTGAGTTATAATGGGTATACGAAAAAGAAAAACATCCAGCAACAGAAGTATATCAATGTTCTATTCACTGGACTACTGCTTTCGGTGCTGCCCCTATTATTTCAAGCAAATATTCATCTCGACCATCTGCTGATCTTAGTCCCAACTGCTGGTATTCTCCTCTCTTTCAATTTTCAAAATGCCCGTCCTCCAATGGCGGAGAGTACCCATCTGCTGTTGCTGATTGGTCTCCTCGTACTGCAATTTTCATTTTATTGGTAATAATGCTGCCATATTTGAAGCATTTTTTAGTGAGACTTCTTCAGAATTTAACGCTTCAATAATTTTCAAGCCATTTACTTTCGGAAAAATAAGTTTATCTTGCAAACCGTTTAGAAACGCTTGTGATGCACGTCAATACTGTACGTTACCACATAATCGAGTTCGACGCATAATACCCTACCTACTGCTAGTAATCCTTGAACATATGTTTCCTTAGTCTGAAGAACAGACATTTTCTTGCTTTGGCAAGAAGTTTGTCAATGTTTAAATTAAGTTAATTTATAATATATAATACAGAGATGAAGCATTTACTTTTTTCCTTAGTTTTTATGGTACTTGGCAACTTGGTTACCGCTCAAGAAACACCTGTAAAATGGTCTTTCGCTGCTGAAAAGGTCAGCGAACAAGAGTATAATTTGGTGATTACTGCCAATATTGAAACAGGTTGGTCGGTTTATTCTCAATACTTAGAGAGTGACGAAGGGCCAGTGAAAACCAAGATTGAATTCCAGTCACCTGGAAATCTCCAATTGATCGGAAAAACCGCAGAATCCGGCCATAAAAAAGAAAGTTATGATGAATTATTCGGAATGAACCTCATCAAATACAGCAAGAAGGCACAGTTTACCCAACGGATCAAAGTAGCCAATTCATCTGAACCGATTAGTGGGTTTCTGACTTATATGACCTGTGATGAGACCAGTTGTTTGCCACCTACAGACGTGGATTTTAATATTTCATTACGATAGAAAACTCCTTTAGAACAAAATTGTATCTCGATTTTGTCCATTTTATCTTAATATGGCGTTAAAATACATTTAAATTCATCTTAATTTTTTCGATTAAGCTATTTATCCATTAAATTGTGGAATCATACAAATTGGCAACCGGGATGCTCTGGTTGCCAATTTTTATACACACCAGAAAAACAATCTATCATGCGCAAATCTGCTATCTTTTGGGTGCTTTTATTGACCTTCCTTTCCGGTAGTCTATCGGCCCAGATTTATAGTCCTGTTAAGTGGGTTACCTCTCACGAGCAAACTGCTGACGGGGAATTTGACCTCATCTTCACCGCCACCATTGACGACGGCTGGTCTATTTATTCTCAATACTTAGAAAGTGATGATGGCCCTGTTCGAACTTCTTTTGAATTTGAAAAACAAGCCGGATACAGTCTAGTCGGAAAAAACCTTGAAACCGGTGACAAAAAAGAGGGTTTCGATGAGCTATTCGGTATGAATGTCATCAAATTTTATAAAAAAGCGGTCTTTACCCAAAAAGTAAAAGTAACAGATTACAGCAAACCCGTCGTAGGATACTTCGAATTCATGACCTGCGATGCCACCAAATGTCTACCTCCAGATATGGTAGACTTTGAGTTTACACTAGAAAATAAAATGTCTGGTGGAGCAGGAGCTGCTACAAACAGTGGAACCGAAACCGGAGGCGCTACCAAGATAGTAGAAGCTACACCTACACCCACACCCACTGCACCAAAAGTAGCTGAACAGGCAGCAGCGAATGCAACGCCATCCGCTCCACAAAACGTACCTGCGCAAAAGCCGATCAAACCAGTCGTTGCGCAGAAAGTACCTGCGCAAAAGCCAGCAAAGGCACCACCAGCTCCAACTAAAGAGGCAGAGACCACCACGCCAGCTGTAGCAGCCACCACTCCTGAACCCATTGCACCACAAGCAAATATTGAAAGCGGACTACTTGATCCAGTTAAATGGAGTCTTAATATTGACAAAATTTCTGACGATACTTACGACCTCACCTATCAAGCGAAGATCGACGAGGGTTGGTATGTTTATTCTCAGTACTTGGCCAGCGATGATGGTCCACAAAAAACAGAATTTAACTATGATCCTTCCGATGCTTTTACACCCGTAGGAAAAAATGAAGAAATCAGCGAATACAGAATAGCTGGCTATGACAAGTTTTTTGACATGGAGGTTATTAAATTTAAAAAGCAAGTTGACTTCAAACAACGTATTAAGGTCACAGACGCTACGAAACCGATCAAAGGGTATTTGCTTTTTATGACTTGTGACGATGGTCAGTGCTTACCTCCAACCGATGTGAGCTTTTATGCCGAGCCCGGTAATTTGGTGGCGTTGGCTGGAGCGGCGGCAGATGAGAAGATGTCTAGTTTAAATAATTCAAAAGGTGCTGCTGCAAAAATCGAAGGTGACAAAATTGACCAAAAGGTTGCCATGATTTCTGATACTTACAAAAAACCTTTAGGCAATTGTGGAGAAGAGGATGACGCAACCGGACAAAGTATGATCTGGATGTTTATTATGGGATTTGCAGGTGGACTACTTGCCTTACTGACACCATGTGTTTTCCCGATGATTCCACTGACGGTAAGTTATTTTACCGCGGGCAGTAAAGATCGTAAAACAGGTATTAAAAACGGTTTGATTTACGGTGCTTCCATCATCGTTATTTATGTAAGTATCGGATTGATTTTTACCGCGATGTTTGGACCAGAAGTTCTTAATTGGCTCTCAACTCACTGGCTCCCAAATACGTTATTCTTTTTAATCTTTATCTTTTTTGCACTTAGTTTTTTCGGATATTTCGAAATCACTTTACCAAGTTCATGGACAAACAAAACAGACTCCATGGCCGACCAAGGTGGTCTCATAGGAACCTTCTTTATGGCCTTTACTTTAGCCTTGGTTTCTTTCTCTTGTACTGGCCCCATTATCGGAACGGCCTTGGTACAATCGGCTACTACTAGTTCGGTGGGACCATTTTTTGTGATGCTTGGATTTTCGATGGCCTTGGCCCTGCCATTTGGTTTATTTGCTGCTTTCCCTGCTTGGTTAAATTCATTACCAAGCTCTGGTGGATGGATGACTTCGGTCAAAGTAGTTTTAGGATTTTTAGAACTGGCGTTCGCCTTTAAATTTTTGTCCGTAGCGGATATGACCGAAGGATGGGGCTTTTTACGATACGAAGTATTCATGGTGATTTGGGTATTATTAGCGATTGGATTAACCTTATATCTTTTTGGATATATCCGTTTTCCGCACGATAGTCCGATCAAAAAATTGTCTCCAACTCGGACAGGACTGGCGCTCGCATCATTAGCCTTGACGATTTATCTAGCCACTGGCTTTATGATTAATGAAAAAACTAAAGCGTATAATTCCCTGGCTATTTTAAGTGGGATTGCACCTCCAGCCAATTATAATTTCTTTCTTGAAAAAGAGTCCTTCTCTTCTTCAGGCCAAGATCTAAAAAAGCGTTTTAAGTCTTTTACAAAATGTGCCAATGACTTAGATTGTTTTAAAGATTACTACGAAGGGATGACTTATTCACAAGAAGTAAACAAACCAGTACTACTAGATTTTACCGGACACGGTTGTGTCAACTGTCGTAAAACAGAAGAGCATATCTGGATCGACGAACAGGTCTGGGATAAAATTAATGAAGACTATGTTTTGATTTCTCTTTATGTAGATGATCGAAAGAAATTAGATGAGATTTTTATTTCAAAATACACGAATAAAAAACTGCGAAACGTCGGTCAAAAATGGACTGATTTTCAAATCGTAAATTTCCAACAAAACTCACAACCACTATACGTGCTGATGAGTCCTGACGAAAAGGTAATGGCAGCACCACGTGGATTTAAAGAAGGTATTCAGGACTATGCCGACTTCTTAGATTGTGGATTGAATACGTTTAGAAATATTGGAGGGACGAGTGAGCTGCGGTAGTTGACTTTTGAAATAATTTAAATAAACAAAATCCCAAACGGTTGTGACTGTTTGGGATTTTTTAGTTTTTATAAAAAACAACAAAATTTTCTACTTCTGGGCTGTCTAATACTTTACGAATTTCTTCTCTAGGATTTTAAACAATCATCAAAACAAGCTATTGATTTATTATTTTCTGACGATACACCATCCCTTCTTTCTCATGTAATTCTAGCAAATATATCCCAGCAACATATTCTCCTATATCTATTTTGTTGGTAAAATTTTGATCTAATACTAACCTACCAGCGACATCATAAATCTTGATAGACGAAAAAACTTGGTCTGTCTCTATTTTTATCTGTCCGGTAGTAGGATTGGGAAAAACACTGACTTCATGCTCCATTAATTCATCGACAAAACTAGGCAAACAGTCTGCGCCCACTGCGGTATAATTTAGCGTCGCACTTTGAAAACAGCGGAAAAACCCTTCCGTTCCACTCGGCAACTGCCAACAACTTTTACCTAGTAATCCATCTATGGAGCCAATTCCATCAATGATCTCTCCCATGGGAAAACAATTTTCTACCGAAGATTCTATATGTTCGGTGTTAACAACTCTTAATTGCTCCCCATTAGGTAATGCAATCCATTCTTGGCCCGTATTGCGGTGCCTTAAAGGTCCTTCAGCTGGGGCAAACTCACCACCGCCAGAAGAAATATCATAGAATTCTAACTTATCATCGGGTAGATAATATGACATCGTATCTCCCAGAGAAAAGCTATCCGAAAAATCAAAAAGCAGCTTAAATTCGTCCGCTTCCACCAAGTATACTTTTTCATTTTCCTTTTCGTAAAATACGGCTATTTCACTACCAGATAAGAATTCATTTTGTCGGTACACACCAAGGATTGCGCAGACCCTATCTCCGATCAAGGTATCTCCCACTACCTCAAATCGTACTAATTCACTAGAAGGACCAGCAATAGACCACGGCGTAAAAAACCATTTAGCATCATCGACTAGCCATTTGCAAGAGTCGTTCATTAGTATATCCGCTTGCTTAGGTGATAGATCATGGAAATCGAACGTGCTAATATGCTCATCTTTTTCATAAATAAAAGGATCATATGTTTCAGCTCCGTATTCTCCGGCCTGTATATTACCCCACAAAAAAAAATCCTGCTAAAAAAAGTAAAATGTTTTTCATATTATTATATTTTAAAGGTTCCTGCGAATGATTAAATCTATAGTAAAAATTTAAAACAACAATACTAAACATCCACAAAAACAAAGAAATGCCATTGCTTAACAATAATACTGCTGATTTCTTACATTGTAAACTGAATACGTTTAGAAATATTGAGAGGGCAGAGTGAACTGTGGTAGTTGGCTTTTGAAAAAATCTAAATAAAAAAAATCCCAAACGGTTGAAATCGTTTGGGATTTTTTAAAATCGAAACACCATCAAAACGCTACCCTTCCACCACTTTCTTCTCCAATCCCACCGCATCCTGCAAATCTCCTAAAATCTGCTGCACCACTTTCATTGATCGTACCCCATCTTTCACTAGAATAAAATTCTGCACCGACTTTTTAAACGACAAGCCTTTTTCTGATCCGTTGATGGTTACGTAACGGACTAAATCCTGAAATAGGCTCGTCTCAAAAAACGGAGATTGAGGATTACTGATAAAGTAGCAGCGGAGTTTTCTGTTTTTATAAATCAAGCGCTCAAAACCGAGTTGCTTACATTGCCAACGCACGCGGAGGCCTTCAAACAACATCTGTACGGAAGCGGGAATTGGACCAAAACGGTCTTCCATCTTTTTAGTAAACTTCGCCAATGCTTCCTCTGATTTTAAATTATCTAATTCCGTATAGAGATTTAGTCGTTCTTGAATATTAGAAATATAATCGTCGGGAATCAACATTTCTACATCCGTATCTACTTGCACATCGCGTACGTACTTCCGCTCTTTTTCTAAATCTTCTTTGAATAAGTCTTTAAAGTCTGTTTCTTTTAATTCTTGAATTGCTTCTTCTAAAATCTTTTGGTAGGTTTCATAACCAATGTCAGAAATAAAACCGCTCTGTTCTCCACCCAATAAATTTCCCGCACCTCGGATATCCATATCGCGCATCGCAATATTAAAACCACTCCCTAAATCAGAAAATTCTTCAATCGTTTTGAGTCGCTTACGAGCATCGGCTGTCAAAGCAGATAACGGCGGACTAAAGAGATAACAATACGCTTTTTTATTGCTACGCCCAACTCTCCCTCGCAATTGGTGCAAATCACTTAATCCAAACTGATTGGCATTATTGATAATGATCGTGTTGGCATTGGCAATATCTAGTCCGGTTTCGATAATATTGGTGCAAACCAATACATCGTATTTTCGATTGATAAAATTCAATAAGGTCTTTTCTAAATTCTTTGCTTCTAACTGTCCATGCGCCGCTGCTATATCTACGTCCGGACAAAGTCGCTTAATCATCGCCGTAATATCTGGCAGAGATTTTACTCGATTATGAACAAAGAAAACTTGACCACCTCGATTCACTTCGTAATAGATCGCATCTTTGATCAGTTCTGGATTAAAGGTTCGTACTTCAGTGTGAATGGGTTGTCGATTAGGTGGCGCGGTACGAATCACGGAAAGGTCTCTTGCCGCCATTAACGAAAACTGCAACGTCCTTGGAATCGGCGTGGCGGTCAAGGTCAGGGTATCCACATTTACTTTTAATTTTCGTAATTTTTCTTTGGCAGAAACCCCAAACTTCTGTTCTTCGTCAATGACCAATAATCCTAAATCTTCAAATCCAATATTTTTATTTAGAATACCATGAGTCCCAATGATGATATCAATTTTTCCTACTTTGAGTTGTTCAAAAATGGCATTTTTTTCTTTCGTGGAACGGAAGCGGTTGATATAATCTACGGTAACGCCGTAAGGTTCCAGTCGGTCGGTAAAAGTCTTGGCATGTTGCAACGCCAAAATAGTAGTCGGTACCAAGATCGCCACCTGTTTACCATCCAAGACGGACTTAAAAGCAGCGCGAATTGCGATCTCTGTTTTACCAAAACCTACGTCACCACAGATCAGGCGATCCATGGGATGTGGTTTTTCCATGTCGTTTTTCACATCCTGTGTCGCCGTCACCTGATCGGGCGTATCTTCGTAAATAAAAGAAGCTTCTAATTCTGTTTGTAGATAACTATCTGGTGGAAAAGCATGTCCTTCCGAAGCACGACGTTTTGCATAAAGCTTGATGAGCTCACCAGCAATATCCTTTACTTTTTTCTTGGTCTTACGCTTGAGATTTGTCCAGGCATCTGATCCGAGTTTGTGCAATTTCGGAGCCGTTCCTTCTTTACCAACGTATTTAGAAATTTTGTGTAAGCTATTAATACTCACATAAAGTACATCATTGTTTTTATAAATCAAGCGAACGGATTCTTGTACGTGTCCGTTAATATCTATTTTTTCTAATCCAGAATAACGACCGACCCCGTGGTCAATATGCGTGACAAAATCACCTACGTGCAGTTCACGCAATAATCGCAAGTTGATCGCCTGATCTTTGGTAAACCCACGGCGTAATTTATATTTATGAAAACGTTCAAAAATCTGATGATCGGTATAGCAAGCAATATTCAATGCTCGATCAATAAACCCCTGATGTACTGCTTTGGTAATTGGATGAAATTTTACGTCGGCTTTTAGATCTTCAAAGATCGCTTCGAAGCGCTGAAATTGTCGAGGATTTTCGGTAAATAAATACGTCTCAATTTTTTCTTTTTGGTTTTTACCTAAATCTTCAATTAGTAATTTGAAATTTTTATTAAAGCTAGGCTGTGGTTTACTACCAAAATCAATGGTTGATTCTACCGGAACCGTTTGTTTGGTATTGGTTAGAAAAAATAATGGAAAATCCGCTACATCGTCCAATACTTCGTTGGGGCGAATAAAGGCTCTTTCGCGGAAAAGCTCTGCGAGTTCTGATTCGTTGGTCGCCGAGATGCCATCAGCGAAGGCTTCCGCTTTTTCAAAACAAATCTGCAATTTATCGACCAGCAGTTGATAGTCTTTCATCCAAATGGCGGTCTCTTTCGGTAAGACACCAAAGAGCGATACTTTCTGATCTCTTGAAAATCGAGTATTAATATTTGGGACAATAGAAATACTTGCGATGTTTCGCAAAGACTCTTGGGTGGTAGGATCAAAGACTCGAATACTTTCTACTTCATCATCAAATAATTCAATTCGATACGGCCATTCATTTCCGTAAGAAAAAATATCAACAATACCTCCACGAATCGAAAACTGTCCAGGCTCGTAGACAAAATCCGTACGTTCAAATCCATATTCCACTAAAATTTCAATAATAAAATCCACATCCATTTTTTCGCCTTTGACCATTCTGATCTTTTTTTCCGCGAGTACAGACGGTGCGACTACTTGTTCGAAAAGTGCTTCGGGATATGTAATGATTAATTCTCCGAGAGCGGACGACTCTGTGATTTTATTGATTGTTTCGGTCCGCTGTAGAACGTTGGTATTATTGAGTTGATCAAAATTTGCGGGTCTTTTAAACGAATCAGGAAAGAAGTGTACGGGCTTTTTGCCAAGGATATTGGCGAGGTTATTTTGTAGATAAGCTGCCTCTTCTTTATCGTTACAGATGACGAGATGAAACTGCGGCGCGGATAAATAGGTTCCCGCCAAGACAAAGCTATCCTGTGCGCCTACTACTCCGGTAAGTTGTGTTCGGGGTGGTGGAGACGTTGAAAGTTGAGCGACAATTTTTGCGACGCGTTTGTCTTCGCGATATAAAGCAATTAAGCGTTCCAGATTCTGCACGATACAAAGATACTATTTAATCGCTATTGGCGGTTAGCATTTGTCTATTGGACTGCTTCGAAAAATAATCATTTGTCAATAATTTGCTGCTTGCTTTCCTTCTAGTGCATTTGAAAGCGTAATAGAAGCTAGCAAGCGACCAGAAGCAAATTGCAAAAATTTGTTCTGGACTCCTGTCCTTTTATCACCATCTTTGAATCCATAAAAGCCAAATAATACTACCTTTACCAAAAAAATATGCTCAACATTGAAATCAAAGCTCGGACTCATCAACCTGATCATATCAAGTCTATTTTAGAAAACCTTGGAGCGGATTATCAAGGAATTGATCATCAGATTGACACGTATTTTATCGTTCCGGATGGACGATTAAAACTGCGTCAAGGGAATATTGAAAATAGTCTAATTTTCTATCAACGTCCTAATCAGGCAGGCCCCAAGGCGTCTAATTTTTTACTCTATCATCCAGAACAGGAAAATAGCGACCAATTGAAAAACTTATTAACCACTGCCTTAGGACAGAAGGTGGTAGTTGATAAATACCGAGCTATTTATTTTTTTGAGCATGTAAAATTCCACGTCGACCAAGTGATGGGGTTGGGTGATTTTATGGAAATTGAGGTCATGGACAAAGAAGAAACAGGTGATATAGCTATTTTAGAAAAACAGTGTCAAAAATATATGGATCTATTTGGGATTAAAGAAACCGATCTGATTGATGGATCTTATAGTGATTTGTTGAAAAAGTAAATTATTCTATCATATAAATATTTAAATAGAATTTTTCGAGTGTAAAGTTACTCAGCATTACAACACGCATAATATCCGCCTACGCAGGTTACCTCACATGGAGTACGGTTTGGTCCATAAGCACCAGAGCAACTAATAGCACCATGTCTTCCTGAATTACAAGGAACCGTAACCCTATTTTGACTACAAACACAAGCTGATGTTCCTACTGGTTGAGACGTTCCCGGTTTGCCAGCAATACGTTGGAGATTGCGCTCATTTTTTCGTGAGGCTCCGCCATCATTTTGGCTATTTAAATTGACGGTCATTCGACTTAATCCAAATCCGCTAATGAGCGATCCCTCTTCATCTACTTTTAAATTATCATTTGCATCTGTAAGGCGTAGGGAAAATCTTCTGGAGGAGTCTATATCATTAACAATAAGTTGATTCTGAAAATAAAAGATTTGCGCTTTGTTAATTATTTCCTTAAATAATGGGTCTTGCAATTTTTTTGTTTGGAATTTATAAAGCAATATTTCTTCTTCAAAATCTGCGTTTTGGACAAAGACTAATAATTGATGATCATCCGTAGATCGCATATAGACCTGTCCATAAATGACTTCCCCTTTTTGAGATTCAAGCTTTCCAGCATTAAACTGACTTATAATTTCTTTGGCATTTTTAATTTCAAAAGATGTTGGTTCTTCTTTTGAACAAGACATCATAAAAACACCCAAGAAAAATATTCCTAAAAGAGAAAATTTCAAATTTTTCATAAAGGTTCTATTCTTTAAACACTTGAATAAAAAAAGTTTGAGTGTATGAAGAATTGTCTTATTCTGTCTAAGAACTATTTCTTCATACACTCAAAATTATTCTAAAAAATTGTTATTCAATTGTTATTCTGATGAATGACAAAAGGGTAAAACCGCTTTTACAAGGATGCGTCACAGCAAGCAAAACTACCAGGTGAACAGTTTACCTCACAATGAACACCGTTTGGTCCATAGGCACCACCGCAGCTAGTTGCATTAGGTCCTCCCGAATCACAAGGAGCATCAGTTCCATTACTCACACAAATACACCCTAATGTTCCAGGTGGCTGAGATGTTCCTGGTTCACCAGCGGCACTTTGAAGATTATTATTATCGTCTCGTAAAACAGCACTATTATCTTCAATATTTAAATCGGTCGTCATTCGAGCCAACCCAAATCCACCTATAATTGATCCCTCTTCCTCTACTTTTAAGTTATCATCTACACCAGAGAGGCGCAGAGAAAATCTTCTGGAGGAGTCTATATCATTAACGATAAGTTGATTACAAAAATAAAAAATCTGCGCTTTATTAATTATTTCCTTGAACAATGGGTCTTGTAATTTTTTAGTTTGGAATTTATAGACTAATGTTTCTTGATTAAAGTCTACATTTTGAACGAAGATTAATAATTGGTGATCATCCGTAGATCGCATATAAACCTCTCCATAGATGACCTCCCCTTTTTGAGATTCAAGCTTTCCAGCATTAAACTGACTTATAATTTCTTTGGCATTTTTAATTTCAAAAGATGTTGGTTCTTCTTTTGAACAAGACATGATAAAAACACCCAAGAAAAATATTCCTAAAAGAGAAAATTTCAAATTTTTCATAAAGTTTTAAATTTTAAAGAACTTAATGTGATACTATAGTAATAGTATTAATGTTAAGCAAAAATTTTCCTGAAAATAAAGAATAGCTGTTATAGCTTGATAATTTTGATAATGGATTTTAGTCACCGATCGAAAACCTATACCTAACTATCTACAAGGTACATCATTCACCTACTTCATCAAATAGCGAATTAGGGGGAATTTCTGGAGTCTAACGTCAATAATTGTCTATTTTGGCCCTCTAAGGCTGATTGATCCTTCGTTATTTGTTCGAAACATCAACAAGAACGCTTTGAGAGACGCCTTGCCCAATTAACTTTAATACTAAAAAACACCTTAGATCTAAAATTCTATTGAAAGTTTACGTAGTTTTATTCTACGAAATCGTTTCTTACCATAAAATCCAAGAAATTACCGAATGGAAAAACCACAACTAGAAAAACTTTGTTATTCAACCCGCCAGCTCGTCGCCGAAGTCGGTAGTTTCATCAAAAAACAGGTAGGTAAAGTCGACGACGACAAAATTGAAACCAAAAGTAAAAACAGCCTAGTCAGTTATGTAGATAAAACCGCAGAGCAGCGGCTCGTTTCCGGATTACAAGCACGACTCGACGGCGCTGCTTTTCTGACGGAAGAAGAAACGATTGTGGCTTCGGAAGGAACCTACCAATGGATCATTGATCCGCTAGACGGTACCACCAACTTTCTGCACGAACTTCCTATCTTTTCTATCAGTATTGCTCTACGTTTTGAGAACCAAATCATCATGGGAATTGTCTATGAAGTGAATAAAGAAGAATGCTTCTATGCGTATCGTGGAGGAGGAGCTTGGCTCAACAACGAAAAAATATCCGTTAGTACCAATCCAGTCTTTGAGGATGCACTCATCGCAACTGGATTTCCTTATTATGATTTCAAAGATATGGATGCTTATTTTGGGGTATTACGCAATTTTGTAGAACGTACTCGAGGGATTCGTCGGTTAGGCTCCGCAGCGGTAGATTTGGCGTATGTAGCCTGTGGCCGGTTTGATGGATATTTCGAATATAGTTTAAACGCATGGGACGTAGCCGCCGGCATTATTCTAGTAGAAGAAGCGGGTGGTAAAGTGTCTGATTTTGAAGGTGGTCCTGATTATTTATTTGGAAAAAATATCGTGGTCGGAAGCAACGCCACGCACCAAGTAATGATGGAAACGATTAGTCAATATTTTAATAAAACATAACGAACTTTGTCTTGTCAATTGCTATTCATTGACAGCTAAATCTCAAGTTCGATCGAAGAAAGCAACAAATAGCAAATAATGGGATTCTTAGAAAATATCAAAGTAGCGCTTGGCGCCGTTCGCTCTAATCTATTGCGGTCGATCTTGACCGTGATGATCATTGCAGTCGGCATCATGGCCTTGATTGGTATTTTGACGGCGATTGATACGGCGATCTATTCCTTTAATGATAATTTTTCCAGTCTAGGCGCAAATTCTTTTTCCATCCGACCAACAGGAGGACGGGCCTCGGGCAACCGACGCGGACGACGTGCCAAGCGAGGCGATCCAATTACATACAAACAAGCCACTAAATTTAAAGAGGTTTTTGACTATCCTGGTACCGTGAGTATCTATATGACTGGTACCCGTAATGCAACGGTTAAGTACGGAAACGAAAAAACTAATCCGAACATTCGACTCACTGGCATCGACGAAAATTACCTCAATATGCGGGGTCTCGAACTTGAAGTCGGACGAGCATTATCGCTCACCGAAATTCAAAATGGTAACAATCGCGCCATTATTGGCAAAGATTTAGTCGATCTGCTTTTTAAAGGAAAACCAGACAAAGCGCTTGGCCAGTCAATCTCTGTAGGTAACCTAAAATATAAAGTCATCGGTATACTTGTTTCCAAAGGTTCTAGTATGAATCAAAGTGAAGACAAGGTCGTCTTGGTTCCATTACTCAGTGTTAAAAATTATTACGGTACAGGAAAAACAAATTATAGTATTAACGTAGCGGCTAATAGCGCAGAAGACCTAGAGGGGGCCGAATCGGCGGCCATTGGATTATTTAGAAATATTAGAAATCTTCGGCTTTCTCAAGAAAATGATTTTGAAATGCGCATGAGCGATGGGCTGGTAAGCTTTCTAAAAGAAAATACCGTTACCTTAAGGATGGGTGCGATTATTATTGGTTTGATTACTTTAATTGGAGCAGCTATTGGCTTGATGAATATCATGTTGGTTTCGGTCACCGAACGAACGCGTGAGATTGGTATCACCAAAGCATTAGGTGCTACCCGCCGTAATATCCTCATTCAGTTTTTGACCGAAGCGATCGTCATTTGTCAGATCGGCGGAATTATCGGAATTATCTTGGGAATCTTAATGGGAAATGTTGTTACCTACTTTTTGGGTGGAAATTTTCTGATGCCCTGGCTATGGATCGGAGTAGGCGTAGCTACCTGTATGATCGTCGGCTTGTTTTCAGGATTATATCCAGCACTGAAAGCTTCGCGATTAGATCCGATTGAGTCGTTAAGATATGAATAGGTTTGATGTGCGGATGTGCGGATAACTGACCGATCCCGAGGAACGAGGGTGACGCATGACAATGCGGCAAGGGAAGGCACCGCGTAAGCGGGCGGGAAGCATGTGTGAATTTTTTGATATGCGGATTTGTGGATTTTTTAGTTGTAAAACGATTAAATAAAACCCGACTAAAATTTAAATTTAAACTTCCGTTGCAACCAAGTCAAAAAGACGACTACGACCAAAGAAGGCAATAAATTAGCAACTCTAAAATTACCTAATTCCAACATTTTTACTGAAACGGCAACAATCAATAATCCGCCTACACCACTTAGTACTGCAAGGGTATTTTTGGTAAATAACGTTTTTACTTGACTGGCCAAGATGGTAAGTCCTCCTTGAATAATTAGCATAGGAAATATAGATAATAAAATACTCATTCCGTAAGTAGAAGCGAGTGCAATAGAAGTAACCCCGTCCAACGCTGCTTTGACAATCAACAATTCCCGTTTGCCCTGAATACCTTCTTCAATCGCACCAATAATCGTAATGGAGCTCGCACAAAATAACACCACCGCAGTTATCAATCCTTCGCTAAATCGTTGTTGACCAAATTTAAAATTGGCCCGCATCCATAATTCAGCGTTATCCAAGAAGTCTTCCATTCCTATTAGTTCCCCAATAATTCCACCCAATACCAAACTGATAATAAAAATCGGTAGATATTCGTCTGGAACTTTCAAGCTCATTTGTAAGCCAATTACAAGTACTCCTAATCCTACCGCCAAGAAGGTAATATCTCTAATATTTTCAGGAAAAATCTGTTGAAATAACAGCCCAATCAAGCTACCCACTACGATTGTAGCCATATTAATAAAGGTACCAATGGGAAGTTTACTCATAAGTTTAGTGTTCTTTTGACTGCAATTTTACGGATAATCCTGTCAATCCCGAAACATATCTACAACATTATTCTCTAATACTTGCCCTAACAGCTTTCCGGCCGCTTCAATAGCAGGTGTTTTTCCTACGTCTAGCCACACGCTCTCTTCGTCTGGATAACATTTTATGATAGATTTTTGGGCGGCTAATAGATAAGTGTCAATGATCGAAAAACGGTCTGCTTTACTAAAAAATTGGAACAAGGCTGGATCAATCACGTGCAAACCACTAAAGGCACGGAGTTGGAAGCGACCAGCAACAGGGCACGCCATCTTTAACTCCCCCGTTTTGATATTCGTCCAGCCACTAAGTGTATTTTTTTCATCAAAAATAAGATAGCGAGAAGTGGAGCGTTGACGAGTAGCTAAGGTAGCGATGGCCTTATTTTTTTTGTGATATTGAAAAAATTGGTAGAAATCCAGCGTGGTCAAGATATCCGTATTGCACAATAAGAAAGGATCTCCATCCGAAAAGAACGATGCTGCCTTTTTTAAGGCACCTCCTGTCTCTAATGGCGCTTCCGCTTCGTGCGAAATATGAATCTTAACACCAAAATTATCTTGTTCTTTTAGGAAATCAGTGATCTGATTGGCAAAATGATGCGTATTAATGATAAATTCGCGAATACCAAAGTATTGTAGCCGCCGGATGACAATTTCCAACAAAGGAATCCCTTGAATGCGAACCATTGCCTTGGGTCGGTCGTTAGTAAGGGGTCTCAAGCGCGTACCTAAACCGGCAGCGAGAATCATGGCTTTCATAAAATGTTTGTTCTGATTAGCGGATAAACATATTTTGAGGGCAAAGGTAAAATTAAATGAGTGGTAGACAAAGTGATCAGCTGGTTAGCTGGTTAGTTATTGGCTGGTTAGCTTCCCTGAAACGCATTTTTACGTTTGCCTTGAGTAAAAAGGGAAGCCAACTGGCTAACAAGCCAATAGCTAACCTGTCAATAAAAACATCACTCAAATTAAATAAACCATATTAACTTTTATACGTTCTCAAATGATGCAATCCAAATTGGTAAAAATATTATTGGCACCTATTTCCCTGATTTATGGGTTGATCATCAGTGTGCGCGACTTATTATATCGATGGGGATTGCTAAGAGGTGTCAGGTTCAGTGTACCCACCATCTCTGTCGGAAATCTTTCTATTGGTGGAGCCGGAAAATCTCCTCATATCGAATACTTGGTACGACTTCTCAAAGATTATATTTATGTAGCGACGCTCAGTCGAGGCTACGGTCGTAAAACTAGGGGATTTTCCCTTGTACAACCTAATAATACGGCTGAGCAAGTCGGAGATGAGCCACTACAATTCAAGAGAAAATTTCCCCATATCACCGTTAGTATTTCAGAGAGTAGAACTTTTGCCATCCCCGAATTATTAAAACACGATGCCCGAATTCAAACCATCTTACTAGACGATGCTTTTCAACACCGCGCCATCCATCCCGATTTAAATATTCTACTCACGGAATACCAATATCCTTTTACCCGTGATTATCTCTTGCCTTCGGGCCGTCTGCGGGAATGGCGATCCGCCTATCAGCGAGCCGATTACGTAATTGTATCTAAATGTCCTCCCGTATTAACTACCGAAGATCGTCAGAAAATGATGCAAGAGCTCCATCTTCTGCCCAGACAAAAAATCTTTTTTTCTTATTATGATTACCAACGTCCCAATTATATTTTTGATTACCGACGCCAACTAATGCTAGATGATCAACTGGATATTCTTGTCATCTGTGCCATCGCACGGACGGAGTACTTACTCGATTATCTCAATCCACTCGTTAAATCGGTACAAATACTGGAGTATGAAGATCATCATTATTTCACTAATTTTGATTTATCAAATTTAAAAAAGCGCTTTGCCCAAATGGAGGGCTCTCGTAAGGTGATTATTACTACCGAGAAAGATGCCATGCGATTACAACTTCACCAAAAGTTTATCGTAGATAATTTATTACCTATATTTGCTATACCGGTAGTGGTAAAATTTCACGGGGCAGATGGGGAACAGTTTGATGAAGCCGTGAAAAATTTTTTATTGGAATATAAGGGTTAGTAGAAGGCTAAATTTTAATTTACGCTATTTCTTTCCTCAAAAACTCAGCAAATTTGCGATATTATTTTTACAAATTTTCGCGTCGAGTGGTCCGATTATTTTTGGCCATTTTTTATCCGAACACTCGGATAACCAATCAACAGTATTTGGATTTTAAAAATCCAACCATTATCGTTTCCAATCATCCCAACACGCTACTTGATCCATTAAATACGGCTTCTCGAATTTTTCAACATAGTTTTTTCCTGGCGAATGCCTCCTTATACAAATCTGCGATTGGTAATTGGTTCTTTACCACTTTTTATTGTATTCCAATTGAACGGCCAAAAGATCGAGGTGGACGAAAAATGAGTAATGCAGATAGCTTTGCTAAATGTGACGAACATTTAAGCAAGGGTGGATGCCTCTATATTGCACCGCAAGGGTATAGCCAAATCAAACGGCGAATTGATAAGATCAAAACGGGAACAGCACGGATCGCACTCAGCGCCGAAAATAGCAGTGATTGGAAACTGGGACTAGAGATCCTACCTTTTGGACTCAATTACGAGAGTCCACGCTTTTTTCGCACTAATTTATTGATCAATACGGGTACCCCGATAAAGGTAGCGGATTATCAAGAAGCTTATCAAGAAGACGCTTTTCAAGCTGCTAAAATATTGACGCAAGACCTTCAAACAGCCATGGAATTATTATTACCCGATACCAAGGATGACGAAGAAGATGCATTTGTTAAACAATTAGAGGAGATTCGTCAGACGGAACTACCGCTCGAAATGGAAGCTGCTTTTCAACGTTCTAAAAAAATGATTCAGCGGTTACACAATGCAGATACTGGATTTTATGATAAGATAAAAACAGCAACGGAAGATTATCGAAATGCTTTAGTTATTCAAAATATTGACGACGACGCAGTAGTCAAATCTTTATCAATTAAGAAAGCAGGATTTAATTTAAAAAATATAGGATTGTTAATCTTAGGATTTCCTTTCTTTTTATATGGTGCCATTAACCATCTTTTACTAGCGGGCATTCCGGCTATTCTGCCAAAGATTTTTAAGTTTTATCCAGGTTATGATTCCAATATCAAAACGGTTAGTGGGATGGTCCTCTGGCCGATACTCTATTGGCTGCAAGGAAAACTAGTTTATAATTTAACTGGGGAATGGTGGATCGCTTTATTGTATCTTATCACTTTATACCCACTAGGTGTTTTCGCCTGGAAATACAAAGAGCGAGTAAAAGAAATTCTTAAAATAAATCGGGCGATTAATTTTTTAAAAAAGAATAAAATTTCGTTGTTGGAAAAAAGAGAAAGCGTTTTAGCATTACTCGCAGAACTATCCCAACATCCCCTTCCCACCGTAGCTTCATCCGAAAACTAACCTAATCATGGAAATTTTGTGCTGGTTGATCTTTACGGGTTTTGTGCTGGCGACCGCCGTGCAGTTATTTATCTGGTTGTATTATTTTCGTCGATTAGCCGTTTTTTCAAAAAAAGAAAATCCACTTCCAACCGCTCCTCCAGCCGAAATTCCGGTCTCTATTATTATCTGCGCACGCAACGAAGCAGAGAATTTAAAAAAAAATCTTCCCCATATCCTAAATCAAAACTACCGTTCCTTTGAGGTTGTAGTAGTGGACGATAAATCAGAAGACGAAACACGAAACATATTATCACAATATAATATAAGTTATCGTAATTTGCGCATACTTTCAGTAGTTGATAAGCCGCCTGGTAGTGGAAAAAAACCAGCACTAGCGCAAGGGATAAAGGCGGCAAAAAACGAAGTTCTTTTATTTACTGACGCAGATTGTTGTCCAACCAGTAAAGAATGGTTGAGAGAAATGCAAAAACCCATTCGAGGTTCGATAGAAATTGGACTTGGGTTTGGACCTTATGAAAAGACGACGGGTTTTCTAAATGTGTTTATCCGGTACGAAGCTTTTTTTACGGCACTCCAGTATTTTTCATTTGCCCTCGCCGGCCATCCTTACATGGGAGTAGGACGTAACCTAATTTATAAAAAAGAATTGTTTGATCGAGCGGGTGGTTTTGCTTCACATGAGCACTTGATGTCGGGCGATGACGATCTTTTTATCAATCAAGTAGCGACTAAAGATAATACCTGCATTCTACTAAATGAAAGTACGCATGTATATTCGGCACCAGTAAAGACTTGGTCCGCATACTATCGACAAAAGAACAGACACTTGAGTACCGGAAGACACTACCAAAATAAGCATAAATTCTTACTAGGTCTCGTTTCTGCCAGTCACTTTTTTCACTATTTATTCGGTTTTTTGCTGCTCATATTAAATTTTGGTACCATATTTGCAGCAATCATAATTGTAATAAGAATATTAGTTATAACACTAATATGTAAGCCCATTTTGAGAAAACTGCAAGATCGGCGCCTTACACTATGGACACCAATTTTGGATACGGCTTACGTATTGTTTTATGTGATATTCAGCATATCATTAATTAAAGGAAAAATAAAACAATGGACGTAAAGGAACCAAAAACGACGAACCT
>CALFWZ010000160.1 GCA_937928405.1 uncultured Saprospiraceae bacterium | reverse complement strand
AGATTGGGATATGATAACCTGAAAAATGAAGTACACTCTGTCAAAGAATTAATCGCTTTTGTTCGCGCAGAGCTACCTGATATACCAATTTGGAAATCTTTGTTCTGGAAAACTAAATTTAAAAGTGTATAGTACCTTATTTCTTCTGTCCTAGTATAATCATAGTTTAACCATTCTAAAATAGGTCCAGTTAGTTCCTAGACATATTATTAAGAATTATTTAGTTTTTAACTAATTTCTGCACAAATACATTACCCTCACTATCTGTGATTTCTAAAAGGTAAAGTCCCACTGGGAGTGTAGAGGAATCAACTTGTGGATTTTCTAATCCTTGAATATTTTCAACCTTTACAATATTGCCAGCAACATCCATAATTTTTACAGTCTGTAATTCATATTGATGTTTTGATTTATTGATATGAAATAGACCGCTGGTAGGATTAGGGAAAATACTAACAGACTCTGAATCTGTACCTTCAACTCTAGTTCTATCAATTGATGCTTGGGTATTACTTACAAAGTCTTCCATAGATAATATTACTCCACTATCGCTCCTCGTGTCTATAGGTTTATCAAAGCATTCTCCCCAAGTTCGGAGACAAGTAACGTCTAAATCCCAAATGGTACCTCTACCACCGCAGGTAGCTCCTTCAACCTGAAATGTTACCTTATCACAACAGTTTACAAAGAATTCAGCACAGTTAGATTGATTATCACCATTACAATTATTTTGTTGGTCACATCTTGCTGCCCCAGCCTCTAAATAGAGAATTTCAACATCATTTATTTCTACTCTCAAGACATCATGAACATTTAGAGCATAAAGATGAACTCCAATTTTTGCATGTACTCCGCTTACAAAAACATTACTATTCCAAAATCCTCCGCTTGCTGCATTCTCATCTACGCTGAATGTGAAATCATCACACAAAGCTATATTGGGCTCCTCCAAAGCAACGGTCACTCCGCATCCATTAGCATCCGTAAAAGAGAGTACATAACTATCCGGCGCAAATGTAAATACAAATATACCGCTATTGTTTTGCTGACCATTATAATTACTAGTATAAGGCGGAGTTCCCCCAGACAATTCTACCTGAATTTCTCCACATCCAAACGAACTTGTAGCTTCAGCAGTTAATGGCTCAGGGATCGTAAATGTAACGTCATCACTGCAACCATTGCTATCCCAATAAGTATAAGTGTACGTACCTGGCGCTAATCCGTCATCTTCATAAACACCGTTTCCTACATAATTACCATCATATGTTTCATAAGGATCAGCGGGAGGTGGGAAGGGGGTGCCTCCTACCACTTGAATAGAAACATTCCCATTTGGATTGCCCACTTGAGAACAACCAGCCACACTGCTAGTTGCATCCGGACCTTCAAAAATAGTGAATGTAACCTCGGCTTCGCAACCATTCCTGTCCCGATAAACATAAGTGTACGTACCTGGACCTAAATCGGACTCTTCATAAATACCGTTTCCTACATGATTGCCATTAACGGTTTGATAAGGATCTGAAGGTGGAGAGAAGCGAGTACCTCCCGACACTTTAATAGAAATATTCGCATTTGGATTCCCTACTTGAGAACAAGGTATAGTACCATATACCTCCGCTTTAAAATCACAACACGGATCTCCACTAATTGTAAATGTAACTTCAGTTTCGCAACCATTGCTATCCCAATAAGTATAAGTATACGTACCTGGATCTAATCCATCATCTTCATAAAGGCCGTTTCCTACATAATTACCATCAAAGGTTGCATATGGATCAGCGGGAGGAGGGAAGGGGGTACCTCCCGTCACTTGAATAGTAACATTCCCATTTGGATTGCCCTCATCTGGAGAACAAGCTGAATTTTGGACCTCTGCTGTAAAATCACAACATTCATCTCCACCAATTGTAAATGTAACTTCAGCTTCACAACGATTGCTATCCCAATAAGTATAAGTGTACGTACCTGGGGCTAATCCATCATCTTCATAGAGGCCGTTTCCTACATGATTACCATCAAAGGTTGCATATGGATCAGCGGGGGGCGCAAAGGGGGTACCTCCCGACACTTGAATAGCAACACTCCCATTTGGATTGCCATCATCTGGAGAACAAGTTAAAGTATGGACCTCTGCTGTAAAGCCCTCACAGATTCGGCTACTAACATGACCAGGTAGACCTATCTGACCCCAGGTAATGCATGAGCAAAAATTCAATAAGAAAAATAGTAGGATACTCTTATAGGAGTAAACGTTTTTAGAATTCATCATATCAATATATTTTATAAAGTTGTTAAAAAATCATATCCAGTTTAAAGATTTTTATGTATACACCATCTACTCAGTTCAGAATAAAATTCATAGAACTAATGATTTCATTTCATTATCAAAAAAATTATAAAAATAAATGAGACTGTTCTGTTATATTGTATCAGTGGGCTAGTTATCCTTTTGGATTATGGCGTACGCTGCAAAATGACATACGAAGTAGAATAATTACGAAAAACAATTTTAATATATTATTGAAAAATATTATCGAAATAATAAATAATCTCAATGATGCTCTTTTGGTATTCTGGTTTAAGTTATTCTAAAATAAATTAAGTAGATTTATTGTTTTTTAAAAAGTCAATTGATGCGTTAGTAATAAGGTTACCATCATGGGCATTTGTTGAGTATAGACTTTTATCAATTTCTACTTCTGGTCATTCTATCATTAAATCGCTGCTGCTAGAAACATTGAGGGTCTTATCTTAAATTAAGGGATTAAAAGAATAAGGTTTATTTTTGCTAAGAAAACTAATGTATTATAAATTCCTCATTTCTTTATTTTTTAATGAAGTTGTTCTAAAATTACCAATTGAAATCAGATAACATCACGAAGTTGTTTAAAAATAGATCGATAATTTACCTGTCTGCCGGCAAAGGCAGGCTTGCAAGTATGTCGGCCGGCACTTACAATTAATTTGAACCTCCATTCTGAATGACTACATTACTTATTAATACCAGCAAAGTGAAAAACATAATCACTTTTTTATTTTTTATTTTATTCTAAAAAAAATGAGGAAGGCAAGTTACTAATGGAATAACAAGGTAAAAGTTATAATTGGATGTCCTCGATTATTATTTTTTGATATATCTGTTGTTTTTCTGAACAAGCATTATTATAGTTTTTAATGAGCATTCAAACAAATCATTTTTAAATAATTTCCACCATAAAATATTAAACAGTGAAAAGAAATTTTGCCTTATTCATCTTTCTAATTTTGGCCCTCAGTTGTAGTAATTCGATTGCCTCTAAAGCTAGAAAACTAAATAATTCAGCTCCATTTGGGACCAAGATGGTTGGAGAAAATATTTACATCGATAAGACTGAAGTGACCAATGTTAATTATGTTGAGTATTTGTATTGGACGAAAAGAGTTTACGGGATTGAATCTAAGGCTTATAAAAATGCTTTACCGAAGAAAAATACTTGGATGTTTGCAGATGAAACGAATCGATATTACACAATTGACGATCTTAAAAACCCGAAGAAATACCAATATTCGGTATTGGGCGTAAATGAAGCGCAGGCTAAAATTTATGCTCAATGGAGAACAGATAGAGTAGCGCAGGCCATTTTGATTCGATTGGGAGTGATTGAGCTTACCAGATATGAAACTCCAGAAGAACATTTTACCATCGCACGTTATTTAAATGGAAAATACATTTGGACCATTAAACAACTAAAGGAATTGATCGTGCCCGTTTATTCTTTACCAACGACTGACGAAAAGAAATTATATGGTAATGAAGTAGAATTTAACTACCTAGTTGATAATTTTAGAGGTGATCTGGATGTTGCTGGTAGGCCTTCCTATGCCAAGGGTTTTTGGTGTATCGCTAGATATCAGAAATTTATAGCAACGGATGGATTATAAATATCGGTCGGTAGTGAAAAAATATAATACCTCAACCGGTTGTTAAATATCCTCTTTAAATTAATGGTGATCTCCTCAATTATTATTAACTGCTAAAATCATAATCAATATGAAATGAATTTATTTTTTATTATCATTTTAGAAAGACTATAATTTATCCTTGAAAAAAAAATGTTAGTTAAAGGACTAAGAGAATGGTAGGATAGAAAAATGATTTGTTGGCTGTCTTTAGCCAACAAATCATTTTTTTTTTTAGTTTTAGGGTTCTAATAAATATGATTTCAGTGTGTATGCCGCATGTCAAGCCCTGATTCACATATTTTATCTCTTAAATAATAGAGGACTCATCAAATTGAAACGAGAACAATGAAATTAAATGCACGTTTCCTTAGTATTCGCTCCCGCATAATATTGATGTTATTGACGGTCAGTACATTTGCAGCTTTTGTTTTGATATATATTGGTTATCAAAATGGGAAGGAGGCTATTACAGAAGGTATCTTCAATCAGCTTAAGGGGATTCGAGCATCTAAACAATATCAAATTGAGAGCTATTTTAAGCAGACCGAAGGGATCGTAGAAATTATGGCAGACAACGGTGAGGTGGTTAATGCACTTAAGGATTTCAAAAAAGGATTCCGAAAACTTTCGAATAATGACTTGCACGCAGATTGTCGATTAGAATTATCTTTACATTATGATAAATTTGTGGAGAAGCTCTCCCAGAATATGGACATCAAATCTTCTACAGATTTATATTATCCCACCACTCAAGCCGCTTGTCATTTACAATATCATTACATTGTACAAAATAAAAATCCTATTGGTGAAAAGCACTTGCTTAGATATGCGAATGATAAGTCTGATTATTCTCAGTATCATATAAAATATCATGATTTTTTATCCAACATTGTTAACAAATTTGGATTCTATGACCTCTTTTTAGTTGATTTGGAAACAGGGGATATTGTATATTCTGTCTATAAGGAAACTGATTTTGCCACTAATCTTTACACGGGCCCCTATCGCCAAAGTAATCTTGCTGCTCTCGCTAATCAATTGCGAGATAATCGAGATATTAGCAAAGCTCAAATCGTTGATTTCAAATCTTATCGACCTTCGTATGGTGCACCTGCCTCTTTTATTGGTCGTACCATAACGGAAGGAAGTGAAACGGTTGGTGCGCTCATATTTCAATTGCCGATAGATGAGGTAAACAATATCATGACGGGTAACGGAAATTGGAAAGAAGATGGCTTGGGAGAAAGTGGAGAGACTTACCTTGTTGGGGAAGATTATTTAATGCGTTCTATTTCTCGTTTTTACTTACAGGATACGTTAGGTTTTAAAAAAGTACTAAAAGATATTGGGGTCGATGAGGAAAAATCAGATCTTATGTATCGGGTTGGTACTACCATTTTGCAGCAGCGTGTCAAAACGGAAGGAGTAGAATTAGCTTTGTCTGGAAAGAAAGATATTAAGGTAATAAAAGATTATCGAGGTGAACCTGTATTAAGTGCTTATGCGCCTTTAGAATTAAGTGGACTAAAATGGGCCATCTTATCAGAAATAGATGAAGCGGAAGCAAATCTTCCAATTGAAGGTTTGAAAAAAAAGGTCTTTATCGCGATCTGTATAATTACTTTGTTGGTGACTTTTCTTGCCATGTATTTGTCTGCTATATTTGTAAAACCTATTGAGAAATTAACAGAAGGAGTTCGTAATCTGAGTGCAGGTGATTTCAGTAATCGCATTGAAGTAGAAGGGAGTGATGAGTTTTCTGAATTGGGTAAGCAATTTAATAAAATGGTGGAAGATATTGATGAACAACAACACAAAATACAAGAGCAAAGCTTAGAAAATGAACGACTAATGCTCAATTTTATTCCAGAAACGATCGTCACTCGTTTGCAAAAAGGGGAAAAGAATATTGCAAATACCTATTCTAATGTTACCTTAACAGCCGTAGATGTAGTTGGCTTTTCGGAATTAACATCTAAGATTGGAGCACGAGAGGCGGTTACTTTACTTAATCATCTTATTGATGCATTTGATACTGCTGGTAAAAAACACCATGTAGAAAAGCTGCGGACAATTGGTGATACTTATTTTGCAGCGTGCGGATTGTTTTCTCCTCGTTTAGATCATGCCAAAAGAGTGGTAGATTTTGCCAAGGAATTAAAACTCATCATTGGGCAATTTAATATCAATCATCAGTTGTCTTTGTCTTTAGAATTTGGTATTCATTCGGGAGAAGTGACGGCCGGTATTATTGGTACGAGCAAATTTAATTACGACCTGTTTGGTCAGACGGTTAATAATACTTTTCTCATTAAAGATGAAAGAATCAATAATGCGGTATTGGTTTCTAAGCCAGTTTATGAACGGACCAAAGATTTCTTTGAGTATGAAAAAATAGCAATGGCTAATGTGAATCAAGAAATAGGTTCGATCTGGGTTTATAAAAATGATAAATAAAAAATACGGTAAAATATATGTTTGATTTTTCATTCGGTGATTTTTTTGCTCAAGATAGGTATCTATATGGTTTACTCTTAATTATTGGAGTACCTGTATTGGTCATTGCCTCCAATGAACTGATCTACCGATTGGACAAAGGTGTCCGTAAACTTTCTCCACCGATACGGCTTATCCGCAATGTTATTTTACCTTTGGCGGCCATTACGATCGTATTTACACAAGTGGTCGGATATACCAGAGATACCAATTTTGTTAAAATAATTGAAACTATCATCTGGATTTTGGTAATCAATGCTTTGATTGCGATTATCAATGTCTTGTTTTTTACAGGAGGAGAAAGAAGCTTAATCAAAGCCAAAGTACCACAGTTATTTCTAGACATCTTTCGAGTGTTTATGGTGATGCTTGGTGGTGCCATCGTTTTGTCAGCAGTCTGGGGCGCAGATTTGGGTGGTCTGGTGACTGCTTTGGGGTTAGGTTCATTTGTCTTAGGTTTGGCATTACAAGATACACTTGGCAATCTATTTTCGGGGATTGCATTACTCTATGAAAAACCTTTTTCAGAAGGGGAGGTCATTAAAATAGAAGACCATATTGGTACCGTAATTGAGATGAATTGGCGTGCTATTCGTTTGCTAACGCGAGAAAATGAAATGGTAATAATACCGCACCTTGTCATTGGGCAAGGTATTATCGAAAATTATAGCCGACCAACAAGAGCCCATATCCTAAAAGTAAATCTAGGTTTTGCTTACGATGTAGCACCCAATCGAGTCAAAGATGCCCTGATGGAAACCTGCCTTGCCACTCCAGGTATTTTGCATGACCCCTTACCTGAAGTGAAAACTTCTGAGTATGCAGCATCTGAGATTGTATACGAGGTTGAATTTGCTATAATGGGATATATGACTCATGAAGAAATTATGGATGATTTTATGACGCGGGTTTGGTATACTTCCCGCCGTTATGATTTGACGATTCCTTTTCCTCAATTGGATATACATCAAAGTAGAGATCCTAAATCTATTATACAGGAAAAATCTGATCGGATAACTAAAGTATTGGATAATTTACCTAATCTATTACCTATAGAACATAATAAGGTCAAAGACTTAATTGGAGGAGCAGAATTGGAATACTATGGAAAAGGGGAGTACGTTATCCGGCAAGGAGATTTAACGGGGACACTTTACGTCCTTATAGAGGGGAGAGCCCAACTTTCAACAACGAACAAAAACGGTAAACAGATAAAAGTAGGCAGCTTAGAAAATGGAGACTTTTTTGGTGAAATCACCCTATTTACTGATAAAACTGGGTCTTTTTCTGTTTTAGCATTGAGCGACTTGGAGGTATTGGCGATCAGTCCTTCTGAAGTTATGACCATGATAGAACAAAATCCACGATTGGCACATTACCTAGACAAAACGATGGATATGCGGAGAGAGAAGATAATCGAATTAAATATGAGTTGATTTGAGTTTTGCTTGCTGTATCGTCTATCACGAATCAAATTATTAGCAATTTCGATATGGTGGGTGCCATTCACCAGAATGTCCATTGATTAGATTGGTAAAAGAGCAGTAGCTATTATATATTCGTCTGTTCTAAAAGGTGGTATTCAGCGGAGAATCTCTCCTTCGGTATTTTTATAAATAAATTGGTTGTTTTTTGGATCATACCCTTCTATGGCGATAGAGGGAGACAAATAGAAAATTTTAAGTAATTTAAGTTACAGTATTTTGAGGTTGCGGTTGAAGTTGTTCTTGAGGTTGTAAATGATGTTAAAAGCAGGTTCAAATAGGCAACTTTTTTTTCCTTAATTGAGCACCCTAGCGAATAGCATTTCTTAAGGTACTTTTCTCTTGTATGTTAGGGTTTTAGTTAAACTGCAACCCTTGATTCGTATTAGTATTAAATATATTGTCTTAATGTCTTGAATAATATGGTTTTTTATTCGACAATCAATTCTTATACCTTATTTGACGATTTACCAACCTTATATTTGATTAAAAAATCTACAATTGCTTTCCGTTTACTTTAAATATGTTACAATATGAAGTTTAGTATGTCATTTTTGGTGGTAAGTCTTTTGTTGTTATCTGGTTGTCTGGACGAAAAACCAAAAATAAAAGAAGTTTTTAATGACTTTACTAAAGAAGGTATGGTCTTAATTCCGGCAGGGACGCTCAATATGGGGGGAGATAACGCACAAGCCGACTCAAATGAGTATCCCAAACATCAAGTGATGGTGGATGAATTTTGGATGGATCAAACAGAGGTGACGAATCGGCAATTTAAGACCTTTGTCGAAGAAACTAACTATGTCACGGTAGCCGAGCGACCAATCTTGTGGGAGGAAATAAAAAAGGACCTTCCTCCAGGTACTCCTATGCCGCCTGATAGTCTTTTGCAGCCTGGGGCATTGGTTTTTGTTCCAACTAGCCAACCTGTTTCTTTAAAGAATCCTGCAGTTTGGTGGCATTGGACAATCGGCGCAAACTGGCGTCACCCAGAAGGGCCATCAAGTGGTATCGAGGCCAAAATGGACCATCCAGTGGTACAAGTTGCTTGGGAAGATGCAATGGCTTACGCCAACTGGGCTGGTAAGCGGTTACCTACCGAAGCTGAATGGGAATGGGCTTCACGTGGTGGATTAGAAAATGAAGTTTATCCTTGGGGGAATGAAAATATTAACACTGGTAAGCCCAAAGCTAATTTTTGGCAGGGTTTGTTTCCTTACGAAAATAAGTTGAACGATGGGCATTTTACCACCTCACCCGTCAAATCTTATTCTCCTAATGGATATGGACTGTATGATATGGCGGGCAATGTTTGGGAATGGTGTTATGATTGGTTTGATTATAATTATTATAAAGATAAAACTGCCAGACAGCCAAACACGCAAGGACCGAATAAAGGCTATAATCCTCAAATGCCTTATCAACAAGAAAAGATTATTAGAGGAGGTTCTTTCTTGTGTAACGATGATTACTGCTCTGGTTACCGAAATTCGAGACGGATGGGGTCGAGTACGGATACTGGTTTAAATCATACTGGATTCAGATGTGTGGTGCAAGATTAAATAGAAAAAGGTTGATTTTCTTTGACTTAGACAGCAATTTAACTCCTATAGACGATTAGTGAACCCTTCTGTCCTGATCTAACCCTATCTTTGAGGGAAATAAAAGTAAAATATTCACACCAAAAACATCAAAGAGAACAATTGTAATAATAGCGCGAAGCATTGTTTTGGGAAAAGTGGTTAAATATTTTAAATCCTTGCAATTATGTCCAAAATCAAATTATTCAGCTTAATTTTTATACCAATTCTCTTTTGTCTATTTTTTGAGAAAAACAACCTCAAGGAAACTCAAAATAAACGTAATAACCATCATACTTCGGCCGATTTGTATGATCTAACTCAGGAAGATATTTATTTTCCCGCCTCTACCTTTTCTAACGCTCCGCCACCACCACCTACTGGCTGTACTTGGTGTCATACTTTATTAACAGGTACTGGTGCGGTCGGAGAATACAACCTAACTACGTTTTCTACCGCTTATAATCTATTAACGGCTTCCGGTTATTCTGTAAATGCAACCGGCTATTTAGCTGGAGAATTGTATTCTATTCGGGGAAGTGATAAACATTTGGTGCAACACCAGGCTGCTTTTGCTCCACCTCTGGATCTTGGTGATCTCGATACTGGATCTGGTCCTCTTTCGAGCAACCTTTCAGGAAACATCAATTCGGGAGGTTTTGCCAATGGATTGCTCTATGTTACCTCCTCAAATAATGCCAGTAATGATATTGCCATAATTGATGTTGGGACTGCTAGTTATACGATCGTAACTCCAGCTAATAACTTTCCTGCTAAAGATTGGGCGTATCATACGGGTAGAAATAAATTTTATGGAGTAGAAGGATCTACTCTTTGGAGTTATACACCTGGTACTCCTGGTGCAATTTCATCTAAACCATTAGTTGGAATAATGCCTAGTGATATAGGTGTTTTTGGAGCTGCTTTTTTTGGAGGTGATGGTTTTATATATGTTGTTAATAATAGCACTGGTGGAATTTATCGTATCAATATAGAAAGAGGTGAAGCACATTTTGTACTTAATGGTCCTAGCATTTCTGGTCATGATGGGGCTGCTGCTCCAGGAACTCCACCTCCCTTTCCTGTTATTTGTGCTCATGTTGATTCTGCTTGTATAAATAATGGACAGGCTGTTGCAGATATTTCTACTCTAATATCGAACGACATTACTAATGGTTTTATTAGTCTTGATAATTCATCTTTTTCGATTGTTACTGATCCCGGTGAGGCTCCTTTTCATGGTTCTGCCTCAATCTCCGGAGGACAATTGATTTATACTCCATCAGGTGTCCCTATTCGTGATTCTATTAAATATCAAATTTGTAGTACTCCTTCTACTCCTGGTTCTTTAGTTACCTGTGATTGGTCTTATTTTATCGTCCTTCCTGGACCAGATTTAAGTACCACCGATTCCCCTGAACTATGTTTCGGTGAGTCTTTTAACTTGACTAGTATTTCGATAGTTGATGCCAGTGGTTTAGGACCAACGTATACTTATCACAGTGCCAGTCCAGCAGATGCAACGAACGAATTGGCTAGTACCACAGTAAGTCCCACGACGACCACGACGTATTATATATTAGGAACGGCTGGTACTTGTACAGATGAAACATCGGTGATGGTAACGGTAAATCCCAATCCTTCGATTAGTACAACGGATGCACCGTCCATCTGTGTTGGAACGAGTTATGATTTAAGTTTGTTAAATATAGTTGATGCGAATAGTAGTGGAGCGACGTATACTTATCACAGCGCTAGTCCAGCAGATATAACAAATCAATTAGGAAGTACCACAGTAAGTCCCACGACAACCACGACGTATTATATTTTAGGAACGGCTGGTACTTGTACAGATGAAACATCGGTGATGGTAACGGTAAATCCCAAT
>CALFWZ010000159.1 GCA_937928405.1 uncultured Saprospiraceae bacterium | reverse complement strand
CAAAAATAATCTACTCAAAAAATAAAGCAACTTAATACACAGTGTATTAAATCACTACTGCTTCACTTTTATACCGCCATAATCAAGACGAGCTTTGATAACTTTTGCTTGATTCTTATCTCCCACAAAACCCTGCACTTCCCGGTCATTCCCGTCTTTAATCTCTTTGACTACTGTAAATTCAGAAGGATAGCGAATATTTGCATAACGACTAGAGGCATCCAGTTGATAATGAGCTCCTTCTTGCACTTCAATTTTATAGTTGGTATAACGTCCCCGAATTTCGAGGGCTGTAAAAGCGCGATCTAACATTTCCACACTTGCACTACCATACTCCAGATCAAAGTCCGCCCAATCCTTCAGATGCATCACGGTATAGTCACTGTACTTGGCCGCCGCTCGAACCGAAGCGGCTACCTTGATATGCACATCATCATATTTTCCAATATTATGATAATCCTTTACCCTTCCTAAATGATAGTGATCATATTTTGTTTCTGAGCGTACGTCTTGGGCTTCATCAATCGTTATCGTAGAATACTTGCTGACAATATCCACATTCGTGGCCGTTCCAACTTTCACCTTACTGTATTTTACTTCCACGCCTAATTCGTGGGCACCAATAATACTCGCATTACCATACCCGAGCATCAGATCGACATCATTATCAATTTGATCCACCTGAATATTCCCATATTTAATTTCTAGATTAACGGGACCTTTCAGGGCAGCAACATAACTATCACCGTATTTATTGAATAAATCCAATTTATTTGTTGCTGGCATATAGACCTGGTAATGAATCTTGTAATTATCATTTGATCCGCCACCAAACCAAGAGCTCCACCCTCTGCTCTTTGAAGCAATCTCCGTAGCTGCGCTGACAAAATTACGACTGCTATTAAAGTCTATGGTGATTCGATCAAAAACATCATTCGCTCGGTCTTCACTATGTGCATCCACCTTAATAACTACTTCGACTTTTACCTCGTTATTGTCCCAAGTTTTTATCTCTACTTTCCCGTAACGGTTACTGATTTTTACTGTTCCATCAGGCGTGGTAGGAAACTGTTTATTGATCGTTTTGGAAAACTCTCTTTTCGCACAAGTTTTCTGACATCGGTCTATCGTATCGCGAACTGCGATGCCATTTGCCTGACTAGTCCAACTTGCCATGATTAGGCAAACGAGCAGAATTAGTGATTTATATGTTTGTTTCATTAGAATTATTTTTAATAGTTTGACCTTTTTTATTCTCTAAATTTTCTAATACTTTTTCTAGAATAGCTGCTTTCGCTTGATAACTGTCGATCATGGCATTGATTACTTGTTCTTCACTGCCAGCAGGCACCGATTTCAGTTCTTCGGTAAGTTCTTCTAAATGCTCATCTATCTGTGCCAGATCGGGCGCTATGTTTTTGCGTTCATTATAGTGAACTAATTTAGCTTCTTTATTTTTTATTTCGGTTTCATAATAAGACTTCATGTCTTCTACTTCTCGAAATACTTCACTATCAGAAGCCATACTTTCTTTTGAGCCATTTCCTAAATTGAGTTGGCTCCCAAGGAGGACTCCTACCCCGAGTAATAGCACAACAGAAGCGGCCATCGTCATCACGCGCCAAAGAGGGAAACGTCGGCCAGTAGTCTTCGTATCCGAAGTAGTTTGGGCGCTCAATTCCTTATCAATAGCAGCCCATACTTTCAGGCTAGGAACGGCATCATCAAATGCTTCCCGGTTGTCCCAAATATAATCTTCTAATTGATCTTTCATAAAATATTGATTTGTTGAAGCGTTGAGTTGTTGAATTTCTCTACTGATTTATATAAGAAGAAAAATCTTTCAACGTTTCTATAATTTTTAAATGGGACTACACCCACCAATAAATTTTTTATCCATTAATAATATTTCATTTAGTATTTCATCATTTCAGTAATGCCTAAATCAAGAATGCATCTTTTATAACAACCTCACTGCTGTAATATTGAATCAATTTAACAAATCAACAGTTCAACACCCTCAGTTCTTCACCATTCCTTCTCGTAACATTTCTCTCAATCGTTTTTTAGCTCGACTATATTGTGATTTAGAAGTAGCTTCGCTGACATCTAGTATTTCAGCAATCTCTTTATGATCATAGCCTTCCAAAGTATACAAGTTAAAAACGACTCGATAACCGTCCGGAAGTTGACTAATCGCTGATTTAACATCTTTAACCTGAAGGGATAAATCCGAATTTGTTGATTCCGACTCCTCCCAGCGATCATCATGCTGATTTTCCAAGCTTACGATTTCTAAACGTCTTTTCTTCAAAAAGTTGATACAATTGTTGATAACTATCCGCTTTATCCAAGCTCCGATAGACGATTGAAAGCGAAATGTATTGATTTTTCCATAAATGTCTACAAAGGAATTTTGTAGTAAATCCTCCGCATCCATGTCGTTTCGTAACATTCGCAAGCAAATATTATACATCGCCTTCGAGTATAGCCGATATAGCTCGAACTGAGCCTGACGGTCTCCTCGCATGCAGTTTTCAACAATTTCTCTATGTACTTCCTGGTATTCCAATTCCGTTTAGTATAAGGTGTTCAGTCTTAATGACCTGAAATTACTAAAAGGGTTGCATTCTTTTGAAAAAAAATGATAACAAATAAAAACCCGAACAAAAGTAGTAGGTACTTCTGTTCGGGTTTGACCCTTTTTTTTGGTATAAATCAGGTAGATAAAAGAGGAGTTTTACGGAATAATAGGGGGTAATTTTCTATTGCTACTGCCCTACTACTTTTATTTCTAATCTTCTATTTTCGGCATGCTGCGTATCGCTACATTTTACTTTATCACGGCAGCCATTGAGTAATTGATTTTCTCCGTATCCGACCGCGGTAATTCGCTTAGCTGCGATGCCTCTTGCCACCAAATATTGTTTAGCAGAAGCTGCGCGTTGATTCGACAATCGTTCGTTATAGCGATTAGAACCTCGCGCGTCGGTATGGGCACTTAATTCAATTTTCATCGTTGGATTTTCGGACAACATATTTAGCAGTTCATCCAGTTCTGCTACCGCGCCTCGACGGATGCCGGATTTGCTAAAATCATACTTGATATTGGAAATTCTAATCACCGTACCAACTTCCATCGGTACACCACCATAATGATTTTCTTTGGCCGCATTTAGCAAAAGATCAGTAGGAGCTGTCGCTGTTTCGGCGGGTGTTAATTTTAATGCTTCACCGCTATAGTTAGCATGAATACCTCGGAAAGTATAATTAGCATTCGTCATTAAACAATGGCTATAATTTCCGGCACCATCCGCTTGAATAACAGCTTCCGAACCATCGTTTTCATTTAAAATGTTTATCATGGCATCGGGAATCGGCTCTCCGGTTTCCTGATCGCGAATAGTTCCACTAATCACCGAACAAGCCACCTTTTCGAGATGAACTTTGATAGGAACTGATTTTTTATATCCAATGGTAGAATAAGCAACTTCTTGATTAACATAACCTGGCTTGCTGATAAAAAGCACGTATTCTCTTTCCCCAAAAAATTGGTAACTGGTTTCGCCCATTTCATCCGAACGTCCATCTGCTGGTCCAAACGCACTGGCCGCTTTCGGAACCATTTTAAAAGTATAGGTTCCTTTCTTTTTTTGGTCAGGCGATAAAACACCTTCGTATAATTCCGCTCGATTATCAAAATAACCATCGGCCGTTTTTTCAAAAATTCTAATTTCTGCCCCTTCGATGGGATCGCCTGTTCCTTTTTCGGTCAATGAAATACCCGCTGGCAACATACCGGGAACCGTTTTACCCCAGATCCCTTCCGGTGCTTCAAACATATAGATATCGTCGTTTCCTTTGCCCGAGGCGCGCTTGGAAGTAAAGAAACCTTTGATACCTTCTGGATTTAAAATCAATCCCAAATCATCTGCTTCTGTGTTGAATGGTTCTCCTAAATTGACAACTGTACCAGATGGTCCCACATCAAAATTTACCATATAAATATCTAGTCCTCCTGCACCGTTAAAACCATTACTCGAAAAGAAAAGATTTCCACTATTATGAATAAAAGGATATACTTCGTTTTTAGGTGTATTTACTTCCGGTCCTAAATTAATGGGTTTAGACCACGTAATTCCTCTTTTTTCTACCATCCAAATATCTGTTCCGCCCATACCACCTGGCATGTCTGAAGAAAAATAAAGTCGTTGTCCATCTGTAGAAATACTTGGATGACAATTGGAATAAGCATCCGAATTGAAAGAAAGTTCTTTGACCGAATTCCAGTCGTTACGGGTCCGCGTAGCTTGGTATATTTTCAAGCTACTACCTTTGGTCTCTGCTTTTGGCTTTTTTCTGGTAAAAAATATCTCTTGCCCGTCTCGACTAAAGGTCACGGGACCTTCATGTGCTTGCCCATCAATTCTTAAAAAGAAATCTTCTGATTTAATAGGTAATCCTTTTTCATCTCGATCTGAATAGAATAATTCAAAATAGTTCTTACCATTGGGTGCTTCTGCTTTTCGAGAAGTAGCGAATACAATTCCATCTTGGTAAAAAGTTGGAGAAAATTCTAGATGTGGAGAGTTGATCGATCCGGCGTTGATGAGTTTTATCTTATTACCTTTTTCGTACAGCTTTTTAGCTGCTTTAGACTTAGAACTTTGTTGTGCAAAAAGGCAGGAAATACCTAAGAAAAGAAATAAGAAAAGTATAAGTGATTTTTTCATTTTTATTTATTTGTTCTCGGCCTGAGTGTGATCGTGATCTGACTACCTTGCTTAGACTATTAAAAAATTAAGAGGTTTAATCGTTGATTTGTTTAATCGTTTAAAAACGTCAATCCCTAAACAATTAAACAGTTAAATGATGTCGGCTGACTTAGAGTTCTAGCCAAAAAGTGACATAAAGTTGTATACACCTTTGGCCTTTGTTTTTTAATCTGTTACTATAAATTGCTTCAAAAGAAAGCTCCAGAGGAGCGATAGGTTAATAACAAAGACAAAAACAG
>CALFWZ010000158.1 GCA_937928405.1 uncultured Saprospiraceae bacterium | reverse complement strand
CTGTCAAGAAGGTATGAATAATAACTGGTTCAAAGAACAATGTCTTTTTAGTTTGCTAGAAAACTATCTCTTGTCCAGATCTTAAAGAAACCGCCGAGTACGAGAGTACGCTCGGTGGTGTGAGAGGACGAAACGACCGATGAAAGGCATCGCTCGTTTCTCCTACTCGATTGTCTTGTTATTTTTCCAAAAACAACCAATTGGGGAATTTTTAAACAACTTCGGTATCTAAACTTTCAATCTAGCTCGTGCTAAACCAATAAAGAAAAATTTTAATACTGAAAAACCCTAAAATTGCTTATTTTCGACCCAAAATAAAATACACGCCATGACGTACGATAATTTTACGATAAAATCTCAAGATTCAATCCTTAAAGCGCAGCAATTAGCAGGTAGTTACGACCAACAATCCGTAGATACGGTACACCTAATTAAGGGAATTATATTGACGGACGAAAATGTTCCTAATTTCTTATTAAAGAGAATGAACGTTAATCTTGCTATACTTGACGAGCAGTTGGATGCGGAAATAAAAAAATATCCAAAAGTTCAAGGAACAGATAAACAATATCTCACCGATAATGCGAACAAGGCCATGAGCCGAGCGAAGAAAATGCTTAAGGAATTTGGTGATGAATTTATTTCGGTTGAGCTGATATTACTAGCGATCATTCAAGGCAAGGAAAAAGGAGGTGATATTCTTCGTAAACTTGGAGCAACTGATAAAGGTATGCGGGCAGCTATTGAAGAGTTGCGAAAAGGACGTAAGGTCGAAAGTCAGCATTCCGAAACACAGTACAATGCACTGGAAAAATTTGCCATCAATCTTAACAATCGTGCCGAATCAGGTGAACTAGATCCGATCATCGGGCGAGATGAAGAAATTCGCCGTGTTCTTCATATCTTAAGTCGTCGTAGAAAAAATAATCCATTATTAATTGGTGAACCAGGGGTGGGTAAAACGGCCATTGTAGAAGGTATTGCTTGGCGGATTGTTAAGCAGGATGTTCCTGAAAATTTACAATCAAAAAAAATCTACACACTAGATATTTCTGCGATGATCGCAGGTGCAAAATTCAAAGGCGAGTTTGAAGAACGCTTGAAAGGAATTATTAAAGAGGTAGAAAATTCTAATGGAGAGATTGTATTATTTATTGACGAAATTCATACCCTGATCGGTGCCGGTGGCGGACAAGGAGGAGTCGATGCAGCCAATATTCTCAAACCTGTATTGGCACGAGGAACCCTGCGTACGGTTGGAGCAACGACTTTAGATGAATATCAAAAATATTTTGAAAAAGACAAAGCATTAGTTCGACGTTTTCAAACAGTGCTGATCGAAGAGCCTTCTGTAGAAGATACTATTTCTATCTTACGTGGTTTGCAAGAGCGTTACGAAGTGTATCATAAAATTGATATCCTAGATGAAGCTTTGATCGCTGCTGCGGAATTATCGCATCGTTATATTGCAGATCGTTCCTTGCCGGATAAAGCAATTGATCTTATTGATGAAGCTGCGGCAAAATTACGAATGGAATTAGACTCTGTTCCCGACGAAATAGATGAGCAGGATCGTAAATTTCGTCAACTAGAAATCGAGCGGGAAGCGATCAAACGAGAAGGCAATAAGAAAAAACTTGCTAAGATCAACGAACAGATCGCTAACGCACGAGAGTCACTTGAATCCATCACAGCTCGTTGGAAAAACGAAAAAGAAGTAGTTGATACGATTCAAGGAATTAAGAAAACCATCGAGACATTAGAACACGATGCGGAAAAAGCAGAGCGAGAATCTGACTTTGAAGAAGTAGCAAAAATTCGTTACGGAAAAATTAAAGAACAGGAAGCGATGCTAAAAGTAGCAGAAGAAAAATTGAGCAAGCTACCGGAAGAGAATCGCTTTACCAATGAAGAAGTTACGGCTAATGATATTGCTGAAGTTGTGGCTCGCTCTACTGGAATTCCGGTATCAAAAATGATTCAGAGTGAAAAAGATAAATTGCTTAAGCTAGAAGAAGAAATCGGTAAACGATTGATTGGTCAGCACGAGGCAGTTCGCGCGGTATCCGATGCGGTTCGTCGTAGTAGAGCCGGATTGCAGGATGCGAATCGTCCGATCGGTTCTTTCATTTTTGTGGGACCAACTGGGGTAGGAAAAACCGAACTTGCCAAGGCATTAGCGGAAGTACTATTTGACGATGAGCGAGCCATCACTAGAATTGATATGAGTGAATTTCAGGAACGTCATTCTGTTTCTCGACTGGTAGGTGCGCCTCCGGGTTACGTAGGATACGATGAGGGTGGACAGCTTACGCAAGCAGTCCGACAAAAGCCTTATTCCATTATTCTATTGGATGAAATTGAAAAAGCGCATCCGGACACTTTTAATATTCTATTACAAGTATTGGACGATGGTCGTCTGACGGATAACAAAGGTCGGGTAGCGAATTTTAAAAATACTATTATCATCATGACTTCCAATATGGGAGCAGAGGTGATTTTAGAAAATTTCGAAGATCTTGATGCACTGGGAGATGAACATCGTGCAGATATTATTGATACCACAAAGAACGAAGTTTTTGAAGCTTTAAAAGAAAATCTACGCCCTGAGTTTCTAAACAGAATCGATGAGCAGATCATGTTCTTACCATTATCGCGGGAAGAAATCAAGAAAATTTTGAAGATCCTTTTACGGAAAACAGAGAAGATGATTACCCAACAAGGCATGAAGCTCGAACTGACCGAATCGGCTCAAGACTTATTGGCTGAAATGGGCTACGATCCGCAGTTTGGCGCACGGCCATTAAAGCGGGTGCTACAACGGGAAGTCACCAATCAGCTCTCTAAGCATTTGTTAAGTGGTGAATTCAAAGCAGGTGATACGATCTATGTGAATGCTGATAAAGACAAATTATCCTTCGATAAAACAGAAAAAAAATCAACAGGTAAAGCAGCATCAAAACCTGGACGTACAGCACCAAAAAAGCCAAAGGCAGCAGAAAAGCAAAATCGTGAGAAGGATTTGGAAGCCCTAAAGAAGGCAACGAAGGATGTAGAAAAAGCCGCTAAGGAGATTAAGAAAAAAGATGGGGGAGAGCAAGTGACGGATAAAAAAGACGGAGAATAAATGAAGTATATGCTACTCAAAAAAAATATGCTTTTTGTTGCTGCGATCTGTTTACTGACAGGTTGTATTAGCAATAAAAAACATTTGTTGGCACTGGATATGCAGGCTAAAAAAGAGGCTGCCTTGTTGGAACAAGAAACGTCTCTACGTGACAGCAAAATCAGACGGGCCGAAGAATCTATTGCCAACCTGAATTTGCAATTGGCGGAAGCCAAAGGAGAAAATAATGTACTGCTGATGTTGAGAGGTGAATTACAGGATCGGATTGCTCAACTGGAGGGAACCATCGAAAATGTTAGTTCACGATCTAGTTCTACTCAACAAAATTTAAATCAAAATCTTCAGCAAAAAGACGCGGAGATTAGACGATTACAAGGGTTGATCGGAGAGGTTAATACGACCTTGGATCGTCATACTAAATTGGTGGGAACCCTAGCGGGTGAACTTCGAGAAGAAGTGGGAGCGATTTTACAAACGCAATATTTTATTGAAACTGGACTGGAAGAAGTTCGATTGATTTTATTGGATGAGTTGATTTTTAAGGCCAAGAGTGTGACCAAGGTTAATGATTTGGCTTTGGCAGTACTCGAAAAAGTAAGTGAGGTATTGAGCCGTTATCCTACCATGAATCTTCACGTCATTGGGCATACCGACAATGCACCGCCTGCTCGTAAATCGAGTGTAGACAACTGGAACGTTGGTGCTCAACAGGCTGCTACTATTGTCCGTATTTTGACCGAAGAATACGACTTGAGTCCTTCGCAGGTAACGCTCGGTGCTCAAGGAGAATTTAAACCTCGCGCTTCCAATGAAACTGCTTCAGGGAAAAATGAAAACCGTCGGGTAGAATTGATTATGGCGCCTCGTTCGGAAGAGTTGGTAAGGGCCATCCGTTTAGTAATTGAATAAATAAATGATCGTAAATCTTTCCCTCCAAATTGTCCCTGTAAATACTGCCGATGCTTATCCTATCATCGATGCAGCAATTCACATCATACAGGCATCGGGTATAAAATACCAAGTCCAGCCTTTTGCTACCTTGTTAGAAGGTCCACTGCCTGAAGTAATGGAGATCGCTATGCAAGCTAAAGATGCAGCACTAGAAGCTGGAGGAGAAGAATTGGTCATCAATATGCAGCTTCATTTAAAGAAAGATCAGAACGTACACTTTGAAGATAAAACGGAAAAATTGAATTAGGTTTCTGTTTAATAATAGTGTGGTAACTTTTAGAAAAATAGATCTAGTACCCATTTTTTGCTTGTTGGCTTGTTGGCTTGTTGGCTGGTTTGCCTGTTAGCTAGTTAGCTTCCCTCTATCGTATTTACGGTAAAGGGAAGCTAACTAGCCAACCAGCAAACAGCCTGCCTGCCGACAAAGGCAAAGGCAGGGCCAAATAACAGCACTTTTAGATTATCATACATCAATTAAAAAATTACCGAACCATTATTTAAATCACTTCAACAAAAAAAGGGGCTGCAGTCGACGCACTACAACCCCAATTTACGGAAATCCACCTCCGATAGACTTAGACCGAAGTATAACTTCCATCCCTTCTGTTGATGACAGCTGTAGGCTGCCTTTTAGTTTAACTCATCGTATTCTTGCAAATTCAATTCTTCGATAATACTGATTAATTTTTCTGCATAGCGTTTGTCCGTAGCATATCCTGCTTTATATAAACCCTTTGCCCATGCTCGATAATCAACAGGAGCTAGCTTAAATAAGTGGCTATAGCGTTTATTGCTAACGAGCATTTTGCTATGTGATCGATAACTGGCCCAAGCACTTTTATATTTTCTGAAAAAGTCCTTGTGACTATCATCTGTGAAATTACTACAATGTCCTTTCTTGCATTTTTTAGAAAAGCATTTCATTCCAAAATGATTGTTGTTTTTAGTGGATAGACGACTTTCTCCTGCGTTGGTTTCAATCAATCCTTGGGCTAATTTGATACTGGCAGGAATACCGTATTTTTTCATTTCGACTTGTGCTACATTGGCAAAACGATCAACGTAGGCACGTTGTTTTTTTAGTTTTTTCAATTGGGCTTTAGTTCGAGTAGGAACTGCTTTAGGAGCAGATTCTCGATAAGTCATGTTGCTGTAAGTATTGGCCAAGTTATCTTGATATCCCATCTGATTCGTTGTAGGTTCTTTTAAATCTTTAATGGTGATCGATTCTGTTTTCTCGGTCAACCCACCAGCTAGGTGGGATGCGAGATGACTTGGATTTAATTTACTAAACCAAGACGCTTTATCAGTTGTAGTTTCGGTGGGTGTTTGCATAGCTGCCACGGGCTGCTGATTGCTCAGGTTAAATTCTAGGTTTAGATTTTTTTGTTGTAATAATAAAATGAACATGGCTAGTAAGATGATTTTAAACCAGTGTTGGCTGATCCATTTTTTTGTAAGCATAGATTTCATGATGATCCGATGTTTTAAAGGTCCGACGAAAATTGTTGTTTTACTCATAATATTCAGTTTCTGTAGAATGCTGAAGCATTCCAATAATATAGAAGATCTTCAAGGCGCGCGCCACAAACATAAAACAAAAAATGTTATAATTCAAGTAAATTTGAAACTTTTTGTTTCATTTAAAACAAATTTTTTAAACTTATGAAGAAAAGGAAGTATGCTTGAATTAGAAAAGAAGCCGCTCTCAGGGCCAAACAAATGTTAATTTTATTAATATCTGTTGTTTTTGAATATTAATCTGAAACCTTATCAATTTTAATAGGTATAAACGAAGAAGGCATCCTTTTATCAGGATGTTCTCCATCCCAACCGATGTAAGAAAAATCTTAAAGATATTGGAAATATTATATGCTATTTCCTTTAAGATAAGCCTTGTCATCCCACTAACCGACCTTGCCAATTGCGTAGTATTCACCGCAACTTGGTAATAATTACTTTTTAGATAATTGATACTTGTCAATTGTTCTGTGCTTTATTTAAAGTATCAGTAATGATGGCGTGTTATAAAACTAAATCGGAACAATCCGTATTGCAAATGGCATACAAGTCATAACCCCATACGATATTATTTTAATTTGATAAGTGTATCAGGGAAGTGATCAGGAATCTGGTCACTTCCACTTTTCAAAATAAGGCAAAGATTCTAACCAAGTTTATACTTTGTCAAAGATGCTGTTCTGGGACTAATTTATTGAAATCAGTTCCTTGGAATTTGCCTCCTCCCCGCCGGGAGGAGGTTTTTTTATTTTTTTTGAATTAGCGCTCACCTTACTATTTCTGCAAAAATTATTTAAAATTAAAAACCATTCCTTATCTTACCCGTCTAATCTTCACCAGAAGTTTTTTAGAGCACTCTAATTTCAAAAACTTCAAAAAAATGTTTACATGAAAAATAATGCTACACACCAATTTTATTTGCTAATACTGGCTATGATATTTAGTGTCAGTCTCTTAACTGCTCAATCTGAACAAGCTCCTGCTGGACCAACTGGACCAGTGCCCACGTCCAATCTTACTTCAGAGGCACAATGGGATTTATTATTTGATTTTGATGCGACTACCGATAGTGGACAAGGAGCATTAGCGGGCGTTGTACACGTTGACTCTTTTTTCTGGGTTGCCAACTGGAACGAAGATACCATTGTGGTATTGGGCAATGATGGTAGCTTTGTAGAAACCTTTGCCTTACCTGAATTATTTGACGAAACCTCCAATTTTGTTCGTGCGATGACTTGGGATGGGACAAGTATTTGGGCTGCCAATAATACTACCTCGATTCATACGATTGATCCAGTAACGAAGACTGTGACGAATTCTATTCTGACCAGTTCACCTGATCCAATTCGGTTTATTACCTATGATGCCAGTTTGGCTGGTGGGAATGGCGGTTTTTGGATCGGAAATTTTAATACTCCTATTTATTCAATTAGTACTACGGGAGCTGTTTTATCAACTATTCCTGCTACTACTCACAACCTTGGTGGCATGTACGGTGCTGCTTTTGATGATATTAGTGTTGGCGGTCCTTACCTCTGGGTTTTTCATCAGGCGGGTGATCCTTCCAACTCCTTAATTTCTCAGATTAACCTTACCACGGGAATGCCAACGGGCGTAGGACGAGATGTAAACCAAGACTTGAATACCGACGGAGCGTTGGCTGGTGGTCTATTTATTACTAATAATTGGGATGACGCTGGAACGCTGATTTTAGGAGGAATTAATCAAGCGACTCCTGATCGTTTATTTGGTTACGAACTAGCTTTTGATCCGAATGCTGCGGCAGATTTAGCTACACAGGCATTTTCTTCCCCTGTATCTGGTTGTGGTTTGACCAACGCAGAAATCGTTACTTTCGATGTGACCAATCTAGGTAGTGATCCGGTATCTAACATACCGGTAGAAGTTTTGGTGAATGGAATGGTAGTGGCAACGGAAACGATTGTTGGTCCGTTACCCGGAGGAAGTACGATCGGTCACACCTTTGCAACAACCTTAGATCTCTCTGTAGAAGGAACCTATCGGATAGGGGTGCGTACCGCGTTGAATGGAGATATTAATAATGCTAATGATCTCTCTTCTAAAATTGTGGCTAACAAACAAACCATCGGGCCTGACTTCGCAATGGATTTTGAAGGACTAGGCATCGGCGCGATTGAATTCCCTTTTTTATTCAATGAAGGTTCTCTACCTTTTCAAGTAGCTACAGGGCCTACCAATTCCGTTAGCACAGGTCCAGCTACTGGATCGGGAGGAAGTGATAATTATATTTATATGGAAGCTTCTGGGGCACTCACGACTGACGCTGGAATTCTTAGTACAGAATGTATTGATCTGACCGGTGCAGACGATGTACAATTTGGGTTTGATTATCACATGTTTGGTTCAGCTATTGGCAATTTGGTCGTAAGAGTAAAGGATCAAGCAGGTAACGAATCGGTCATTGATATTCTATCAGGACAACAGCAAAGTAGTGAAACCCAAGCGTGGGGAGTTCGTTCCCTTTCGCTTAATAATTTTATTGGATCTACGGTAGAAGTATCGATTTCTGGTGATATTAGTAATAATGGAACACCTAGCTTTAATGCAGATATCGCCTTGGATAATGTGGTAGTTAGAAATTGCCAAGCTCCGACCATTGAAAGTGTTGTAACCAATTTGCTCAACGGTGCCCCAGGAAGTATTGATTTGACGGTAACAGGCAATGATACCTATACTTACCAATGGTCTAACGGTACGGATACCGAAGACTTAACAAATCTTATTCCCGGAACTTACAGCGTGACGGTTACTGGAACCAATGGATGTGCTTACACTGAAACTTACGAAATTATCAATGCTTGTATGGGCTACGCGGCAACTGCTGAAGTGACAGATGACACAGAAGGTAGCAGCATGGGTGCTATTGATATAACCGTCAGTGGCGGAAGTGCTCCGTTTACTTTTGTTTGGTCCAATGGTGCCGATACAGAAGATATTACCGGTCTGCCTGCTGGAGATTATACCGTAGAAATCACCGATGACAACGGCTGTATTTTTAGTGCTACCTATATGGTGGACAACTTGGTTGGAGTAGAAGACATTGAAGGCTTGACAGCTTTGACCGTAAGCCCTAATCCAAATGCTGGATTCTTTCAGGTAGCACTGGAGATGGAACAAAATGCGACGGTTCAGCTAAGTGTATTCAATACCATTGGGCAAGAAGTTTATCGAACTAACGATCAGAACTTCACAAATCATACCTATCAAATTGATTTAACAAATCAGGCCAAAGGAACTTACTGGATTCGTTTGAAAATAGACGGAGTAGTAGTTACTCAAAACCTAACCGTGAACTAACGATTTAGCACTTAATTAGGTTAATAAAAAAGGATGACTTCATTTAGCTGAGGTCATCCTTTTTTTTGAACAACTTCTTTATAAAAAGATAAAAATTCTTAGAACCTAAAGAGAAATAAAATTGTTCAGATGATAGTATTAAGTATTACGGGAATAGACCGAAAAATAATACAGTTATACCTCAAATTTAAAATAACCTATGGCTACAAATCGTCCTAAAGTTTTATTGACTCGTCAACTTCCCGAAGTGGCCATTGAAAAACTAGAAGAAAAAGTTGATCTAGAAATTTTTCCCTACGATCGAGTCATGACACCAGAAGAATTAAAAGAAAGTGTAAAAGATAAAGAAGGCTTACTTTGTTTATTAACAGATACGATCTCTCCTGAATTAATGGACGCAGCTCCCCAATTAAAAGTCGTGAGTAATTATGCGGTAGGGTATAATAATATTGATGTTGCCGCAGCTACTGCTCGTAAAATTACGGTTACGAATACCCCGGATGTACTCACCGAAACCACGGCGGATATGACTTTTGGTCTAATGTTAATGACGGCTAGAAAAGTGCTGGAAGCAGGCGATCTATTACGTAGCGGAAATTGGAAAGGTTGGAGTCCTATGCAGTTTATGGGAACGGATGTTCACGGCAGTACCTTGGGAATTATTGGCATGGGACGGATCGGTAAAGCGCTCACCAAGCGGGCACGTGGTTTTAATATGAACGTCATCTATTGGAATCGTACTCGGTTGACCGTTCGGGAAGAAAAACGACTTGGCCTTCGTTATGTAAAATTTAATGAGGTACTCCTCCAGTCAGATTTTTTGTCTTTGAATGTAGCCTATAACCAAGAAACCCACCACCTGATCGACGAAGCAGCCTTACAAAAAATGAAGCAGTCAGCCTTTTTTATTAACACGAGTCGGGGAGGCACGATTGATGAAATAGCCTTATTAGATGCCTTGGAAAATAATAAAATTGCAGGAGCAGGTTTGGATGTTTTTGAAAATGAACCGAATATCAATCCTCGTTTTTTCAACTTAAAAAATACCGTTATCCTCCCGCATATTGCCAGCGCATCCGTAGCGACTCGCGAAAAAATGGCGATGGTTGCCGTTGATAATTTATTGGCAGTACTGGCCGGTAAAAAGCCAAAATATCAGGTGATTTAAACTTGAAAACTAACAGACTATTTTTTTAATGACTTTTAAAAATGTGAAAGCTGTCTAGGGAGATGACCGTCTACTAGAAATTTCATGCTGCCAATTTGCTAAGGTTTTTGACTTTGATGATTCTGCTATTTTAATTATGGTTCTTAGACAAATTCCGCGAGGTAGCTTAGCTTAAAGCAATTGAGTTTCCACAGAATTTGTCTCAAAAAACGTTACCCACATCAACATGTAGTTATCCTCTCTTTCCCCTTCCCCTATCTTTGTATCAAGCAAAACGGAAATAGTAAAGTTGACAACTATCAATAATAATATTTCCTTTTCAAACTATTATTTTTTAACCTCAAAAAAATTAAAAATGAAATCAATTATTTTTTCAGCCGTAATTATTTTACTGGCAACTATGGATGTAGTAGGACAAAAAACTACCGTAACTGGACGAAATGTAACTTTTGTGAAATTTGGAAACAGCAAGACTTCATTTCTAGGTACCTTTATTCAAAGAGGTGGAGCCAAAAAATGGGAAGAAGAAGGAACTCGTCAAGGTGTTGCTCGATTCAAGTATAGAGAAACGCATCGAGACGATTGGTCTGTTTATTTGATAGATGATTCTAGAGGAGTGAATATTCAATTGGATTTGCACACCAAAAAAGTAATGTACAGTGATAAAAAAAATCGTAAACCCCGCTCGTTATATAAGATTACAGAAAGGTATTCAGGGGTCAATGGATGGACGGTCTCTAATGTAACTTTTGGTCATAAAAGAGGAGGCTCCTTAGGCAACTTTGAATATCAAGGCAATAAAAAATGGGTAGAAAAAAATGCTAAAGGAAGCGTTGGTTTTAGATTCGAGGAAGAAGGAAGAGATGAATGGAGTGTATATCTAATTGATAAATCAAGAGGTGTAAAACTTCAATTAGATTTGCATACCAAAAAAATAATGTATAGCGATAAAAAATCACCACGTCGAGTTCAGTATCTTATCAAATCGGCTAGATAGTTTAGTACGCTGTTACCGTAGAGACAAGGCGCATGCGCCTTGTCTCTACAAATAATAATACAATACATTTAGATCTACTCCTTCACCACTTTTCCACGCATCACTTGATCCCCATTTTTTAAATGATAAAAATAAATACCGTTACTTAATTCTGATAGACTTAAGGTATGAATACCGGTACCTTCAAACCTAGCTTTTAAGACCAATTGTCCCGTTGCATTAAATATTTCTACAGAGCTACGACCTGCTATCTCCCCCAAATCAAAATGTAGTTCATTCGTAAAAGGATTGGGATAAACGCTGATGGGGGCAGCAAATAATTCTTCTGTTGGCGTGGCCAACAAAGCCAGTTCTACCGCTGCTAGCGCGTCGATTCTTCCATGTCCATACGTATTATTAGGAACGGAACTGCCAGGTGTTATGCCGCAATCTTGATCGGTGGTTCTTACAACGGCTGATTGTTTGATGATCTCCTCAATTTGATCTACCTGACCAGCCAAGGATGGGTTAGCAGAAATAATTAATGCTACGACACCGACGACATGTGGCCCGGCCATTGAGGTACCACTAAAGGTATCATAATTGTTGCCAGGAGTCGTAGAGCGTACTTGTGAACCCGGGGCAGAAATATCTGGTTTCATACGCATACTCCCATCTACGAGGACGGGTCCGCGACTACTAAATCCAGAAATAGTATCATTAGAACGAGTAGAACCCACGGTAAAACTATTTTCAAAAATTGCCGCCGGATTTGTAATCGTACTACATTCAGAACCACTATTACCTGCAGAGACCACCACCACGACACCAGAAGCTTTTACATTATTGACCACCGTTTCCATGACACTAAAATTACTGGTATCACAGCCTTCGACCGGCGGACAGCCCCAAGAGTTGGCAAAAGCATGTGGTGCGAGGGCAGGGTTTGGATTTTCATTATTTAGATCAGTAGGTGCCATTAGCCACTCAAAACATTCTATATAAGAAGCGGGAGATCCCCATCCACGTTCCATATTTCGACAACCGACCCATTTTGCGTCGGGGGCTACGCCTACTTCATTTTCGCCGTCGGATCCGACCATAGTTCCCATGGTGTGCGTCCCGTGTCTACGATCGTCACAAGGTTCGGTGACATCGAGTCCACAAGGATTGTTAGAAGCACTACTAGTGGTATCACCGTTGAGCGGATTGATGGAGTGAATGGCGTCGTGCCAATTATAATTATGGTCTGTCGAGTCGGCGTCGATGTAACCACGGTATTTTGTTTGTAGTGCCGGATGGGTCCAGTCATAACCAGTATCTTGGCCACCAATGACAACTCCTTGCCCTGTGTACCCCAATTCCCAAACTTGGTCGGCTCTGATCATTTGAATTCCCCATTCTATTTCAGTGGGGGTCAGTTGAGCAGCCGCTGCTTCGATGGGGGCTTCGATCTGGTAGGGACTATTGGCAATAATTTTTTCAACTGTTGGAAATTGAGCGATGGTCATTAATTGATCTGCGTTACCGGAAGTATGAATCGCATTGACCACATAAAAAGATCGATAGGGCATGACTTGCTGATTTAGATAATCAACTAAATTCGACTGAGTCTGAATAGCAGTAGCTTGTAGCTGTGATAACACGTATGTCCCTTTGGTTAGTTTATTAGGTTTGGTAGTAGCTGCACTCAGGTCCGCTTGATGCTTTAAAATGACTATAAAATCAAGGTAATTAGAGCCAGATGCGACTTGTTCTATTAAAATCGGTGAAATTTTTTCTGCCGAAACGCTTGTATTTTGTGCAGATAGGATAGTAAAAGAATAAAAGATTAAAAAATAAATAAGTGTAATTTTACGCATAACAGGCTGATTATGATGGAGTTGAAGTAAATAAAAACAAATGATAAATTTTTATAATCATAAAAATATATTATTTTTGTATACTTTGGAGTCGGACATTCGTCATAAATATACTTAAGATGGTGTCGTTTTCCGGCTTCTAGCCTACCTACAATCTACTTAATCGAACTTTTTCTTGTTCGATTATTCATGTTTACGACCCTAATAATTAGTGACTGCACACACGCTAATTCAACAAACAGACTAAAAAAAAGTAGTATGGTAAAGCAAACTATCTATGATCCTTTTACGAAGATCACCCCTTTTGAGAAAAATATTATTTCCCGATTTTTGGTTAAAAATCAAGAAGTTGGAAATTTACAACAAACAAAAATAGCTGCATCATTAGAAGCAGCGGTCAAAGATATTCCTTCCTTTGGTGGATTTATTATGACAATGAGCGATGACAATGAACTCATTGCCGTAGTAGTGGTTAATCATACGGGGATGGAACGTTTTGGACCTGGTCACATTATCAGTTATTTTGCGACACATAAAGCGCATCGAAATGTAGGTGTTGGTCGCAAATTACTGGCGAATACGATCAGTAAATTGAAAGGAAATGTCTCTCTACATTTACCACTTCAAAATCCAGATGCCGAATTGTTTAAAGAGCTAGGCTTTGAAGCAGCCCAAGTGGAATTACAATTGATCCAGAGAAAAGAAACGAATAAAAATAACACTTCAAAGATTGCTTGATTTTTTTGAGAGAAAATAATTAGACTTGATTGAAGTTGTTTTGAACACTATATTATATAATGACTGCTATCCTACCAGAAGAATTCGCTGTACCAACCCAACGGTTTACCATTTATCCTTTCGAGCGGAATGTTCTACGGGGCAAACGAGGGACAGTCGTTACCTTACCAGCAGATGCGCTAACCTTTATGAACGGTATTCCGATTACGGGAAAAGTAGAGGTGGAATTGAAAGAAATTACCAATAAACGAGATATCATTTTGGATAACCTGACCACAGCGTCTGGAACAGAATTATTGGATATCGTTTATGCTGTCTACATCAACGCTACCTGTGATGATGAATACGTAGATATTCAAACCAATTACTCAATAAAAATCGAACTACCTGCTAATCTCCGAGAGCAATGGGAAGAACGACAGATTTATCGAGGTACCCATCCCGATCAAAAAGGTCGACCTTGGATTAAAGACAAATACAGTAAGTTTGTTTATGGATCAGATCTAGCTGAAAAATCAAATTCAGGATTTGGTTTCTTTTCAAAAGAAAAAAAAGCAGCTGTTTCTACTACCCATCCTCCTTCAGAAATTAGTACCTCCCGCTTGGGTTGGATCAACTGCGCCAGAAGTTTGCCGGCGATCAGTATCAATAGCCCCAAAACGACACTGAAGATCAGAGAAGAAACGGAGGCAGATATTTTTGTAATGGTCATCTTAGAAAACTACGGCACCTGTATGCCTGTCGTTAGAGAAAAGAATCAATTTGTTATTTCCGGACTACCAGTTGATGAAGAAATTAATATTGTCGGAATTGGTATTAAAGAAGGAGTCTACTACTTTGCTGGAAAAACGACGAAAGTCAACATAGGCGGCGAACAAGAGGAAGAACTAAATTTTAAATCTAGTACCGTTCCTGCTATTCGCAAACGTTTGAGAGCGTTGGGTTAAAAGAAAATTATATAAAAATCAAAACGGCCATATAGTTTTCACTGTATGGCCGTTTTGATTAAAATACTTCAGTTTTTAGAATTTAAGATGCTTGACCGTTTGATCGTGATTGCTTAATTTTTTCAATGAATTGATACCAATCTTAAGATGCGTTTCCGCAAAATCTTTGGTTACTTCTTTATCACTCTTTTCTGTCTTTACGCCTTCTGGAACCATTGGCATATCTGAAACCAATAAGAGTGCACCAAGCGGAATATAATTTTTAAAAGCGGCAATAAACAAAGTAGCCGTTTCCATATCAATTGCGATAGGACGTAATGATTTTAGATATTTTTTAAAATCCTTGCGATGTTCCCAAACTCTTTTATTGGTGGTATAAACCGTACCCGTCCAGTAATCACGATCTTGATCTCGAATACTCGCAGAAATAACTTTCTGCATAGCGAAGGCAGGTAGTGCGGGTACTTCAGCCGGTAAATAATCATTGGAAGTTCCTTCTCCTCTGATGGCTGCAATAGGCAAAATTAAATCACCAATTTTATTTTTCTTGGTTTTTAGACCACCACATTTTCCTAAGAAAATACAACCCTTCGGTTTGATTGCGGTGAGTAGGTCAATGATGGTTCCAGCATTTGGACTACCCATTCCAAAATTGATAATGGTAATATTTCCTGAAGTAGCAGAGATCATGGATCGATCTTCTCCTTTGATCGGTACTTTATTCCACTTGGCAAATAATTTTACATAGTGACTAAAATTAACGAGGATAATATATTTTCCAAAATCTTTTAACTCAGTTCCTGTATAACGAGGAAGCCAGTCCTTAACAATTTGACTCTTTGTTTTCATAATTTACGTTTAACGTGTTAAGAACATAGATCGTTCCTGATCGAGTTTTCTAAAAAACGGATCTTCTAAATTATCAATAAAACGAATAGCTTCTCCCGTAGATTTCATTTCCGGGCCAAGATTTTTATCTACATTCGGAAATTTATTAAAAGAAAAGACCGGTACTTTAATAGCGTAGCCTTTTAATTTTTTAATGATTTCAAAATCTTTCAGTTTCGCCGAACCAATCATTACTTGTGTAGCAATATTTAAGTAAGGTACTTGATAAGCTTTGGCAATAAAAGGAGTTGTACGAGAAGCTCGTGGGTTTGCTTCAATTACATAGACCGTTTCATCTTTGATCGCAAATTGAATATTAATCAATCCTTTGATCTTAAGGGCAATGGCCAATTTTTTCGTGTATTCTTTCATTTTCTCTAGCACTTCATCAGAAAGACTGTAGGTCGGTAGCATCGCAGAACTGTCACCTGAGTGAATACCTGCGGGTTCGATATGTTCCATGATGCCCATAATATGCACATCATCGCCATCACAGATTGCGTCAATTTCCGCTTCTTTTGCTCTTTCGAGAAACTGATCAATCAATACTTTATTATCTGGAAGGTGTTTGAAAATGCTTAAAACGTGGCGTTCTAGTTCGTCATCATTAATAACAATACGCATTCGTTGACCACCGAGCACATAACTAGGTCTAACCAGTACGGGATAAGTTACCCGTTGTGCAATGTCTAGTGCTTCGTCCGTATCTTTTGCGGCACCATATTTTGGATACGGAATATTCAGTTCTTTTAATAAATCAGAAAAGGCTCCACGATCTTCCGCAAGGTCCATGGATTTATAATCCGTTCCGAAAATTTTAATATTATTTTTATGAAATAATTCAGCGAGCTTTAAAGCCGTTTGTCCACCCAGTTGTACGATCACTCCTTCCGGTTTTTCCAGTTCGATGATCTCCTGAATGTGTTCCCAGAAAACGGGTTCAAAATAAAGTTTATCTGCAATGTCAAAGTCGGTAGAAACCGTTTCTGGATTACAGTTAATCATGATTGATTCGTAACCAGCCTCTCGGATGGCCATGAGTCCATGAACACAACAATAATCAAATTCGATACCCTGTCCGATTCTATTAGGACCAGATCCGAGAACAATTATTTTTTTCTTATCGCTAGGAATGCTTTCATTTTCTCCGTCGAAAGTAGAGTAGAAGTAAGGCGTTTGGGCCTCAAATTCTGCGGCACAAGTATCCACAATTTTGTAGCTTCTCATGATCCCCAATTTTTTCCGTTGTCGGGTAACCTCGATTTCTTTGATTCTTAAGACCCACGCAATTTGCGCATCAGAGTATCCTACTTCTTTTAACTCTCGGAAAAAATCTTTTGGAATATCTTCCGCTACGTTATAGCGAATTAGTTTTTCTTCCATCACGACCAGTCGCTTGATTTGCTTGATAAACCAAGGATCGATACGGGTTAGTTTTTGTACTGTTTTGCTAGGAACACCTAATCGGAGTGCATCCTTCAGTCGGTAGATGCGGTCGTCGCTGGCTTGTTCTAGGCGTTTTAAAATTTCAGAAGTTCTAATCCATTCTTTTTTATCTGCACCAAGTCCGTTGCGATTGTTTTCTTGTGATTGACAAGCTTTTTGCAAAGCCTCCAAAAAGGTACGGCCAATGGCCATCACTTCTCCCACCGACTTCATCTGTAAACCAAGTGTATGATCTGCACCGTGGAACTTCGCAAAATTCCAACGCGGCATTTTTACAATTACATAATCGAGTGTGGGCTCGAACATGGCAGAAGTTGTTTTGGTAATCTGATTTTTTAATTCATCAAGGTTATAACCAATCGCTAATTTGGCCGCAACTTTTGCAATCGGATATCCGGTGGCTTTACTTGCCAAGGCCGAAGAACGTGATACCCGAGGGTTAATCTCGATCACAATCAACTTTTCCGTTTCTGGATCTTGTGCAAATTGAACATTACATCCTCCTGCAAAATTCCCCATAGAACGCATTAAGGTAATCGCCTGAGATCTCATTTCCTGGTAAGCGGTATCCGAAAGCGTCATAGCCGGTGCCACGGTAATACTGTCACCTGTATGGATTCCCATGGGGTCTAGATTTTCTACCGTACAAACAATCACTACATTATCATTATTGTCTCTCAGTAATTCTAGCTCAAATTCTTTCCATCCCAAGACGGCTTTGTCAATCAATACTTCATGGGTTGGAGAAGCATTCAATCCTCTTCGAAGTGCTTCGTCAAATTCTTCTGGTGTCATCACAAAACCTCCTCCGGTACCACCGAGTGTGTAAGAAGGTCTTATTACTAGTGGAAATCCTATTTCTTGAGCAGCTTCCTTACCTTCCAAAAAGGAGTTGGCGATCATGGAAGGAGCAGATCCAAGATTTAGGCTTGTGCAATGATTTTTGAAAGCTTCTCTATTTTCAGCCAATTCGATGGCATCGAGATCTACGCCGATCATACGAACGTTATACTTTTTCCAAACACCTTGCTTACCAGCCTCAATGGCTAGGTTCAGTGCTGTTTGTCCGCCCATTGTTGGAAGTACAGCATCAATCTTATGTTCTTCTAGTATTTTGATAATACTTTCAACCGTAAGAGGTAATAGATAGATATGATCCGCCATCACAGGGTCGGTCATAATGGTTGCCGGATTAGAATTAATCAGACTAACTTCGATTCCTTCTTCACGAAGTGATCGGGCGGCTTGAGAACCAGAATAATCAAATTCACAGGCTTGCCCAATAATAATAGGTCCGCTCCCGATGATCAGGACGGAATTGATGGAAGTATTTCTTGGCATTATGGAGAAATTTAATTGACTTGACGATATTTCGGGCAAAGATACTAGAGATAAACCATTAAATCCTAAAACTAGATCGTATTTTTGCAAAGATGAGGTTGTAGAATTACTTTATTAGGAGATAAGACTAAAAGATTAATAAAAATGAAGAAGGTTTTGATTACGGATGGCGTACATCCATTATTGCAAGAAGGTTTAGAAGCCATAGGTTTTGAATGTGATTATCACCCTAAAATATCTTTATCTGAAGTTAGGGAACGTATCGGACCTTATAGTGGAATCATTATCAATAGTAAGATATTAATGGATCGGGAGATGTTTGATCAAGCGCCTTTATTAGAATTTGTGGCCCGATTGGGGTCAGGAATGGAAATCGTAGATCAAGTGTATGCTGCTGAAAAAGGCATAGCAGTGCATAGTGCACCTGAAGGGAATTGCAATGCGGTGGGCGAACATGCGTTGGGGATGTTGTTGGCACACGCCAATAATCTAGTGCGCAGTGATCAAGAAGTAAAACAAAAGGTTTGGCGTAGAGAAGCTAATCGCGGATTTGAAATAATGAATAAAACCATTGGAATTATTGGCTTTGGTCATACTGGAAATAGTTTCGCTCATAAATTGAGCGGAATGGGGGTAAAAATTTTAGCATATGATAAATATAAGAAAGATTATGCCGCGCATTTGTCTTATGTAGAAGAAACGGGGCTAGAAAAAATAATTCAGGATGCTGACATAATCAGTTTGCATTTACCACTAACAGAGGAGACCAAACATTTTGTAGACTCCGAATTTATCAAACGAGTAGCTCGTCCGTTTGTGCTCATCAATACCTCGCGGGGAACTTGTGTAGATACCGAGGCTTTACTGGTAGGATTAGAAAATGGGAAAATAACAGGTGCTTGTTTAGATGTATTTGAAAATGAAAAAACAAAAACCTTTACTTCCGTGGAAGATAAAATGTATCAAAAATTATATAAGTATCCACAAGTCATCTTATCTCCACATGTTGCTGGTTGGACGGTGGAATCAAAGGAAAAACTAGCAGCGACGTTATTAAGAAAGATCAAAGCAGCGTTAAAGGAATACTAACGTTTTATAGTAATACCAATAAATTAATCTTTTCTATAATTCATTGTTTTTGACAAATCAGAAACCTGACTTATCACCCGAATTAGTTCAAATAATATTAAATATTCTCTTTAATATTGTTTTAGAACAAAAGATATAAAGCAACCAAAAACGGCAGAAAATAGAAATGAAGTGACATTTTTGAGACAGGAGTTTAAAATTCTTTTGAAAATGCCTCTTAAATTCCTTAACATTGCATGCTAATATTTTCTGAAAAAAAATATAATTTATAATATCATCAATTTTAGGTGTAAAATAGCGCTATCAAGCTCGCTTTTCCCACCCAATAAAAAACACGTTTATGATGCGTAATCTACTACTTATTTTTTCATTGCTTCTTTTTGCTTCTGTCGCTATTGGTCAAACAGCCATTTCCGGAAAGGTAACAGACAAGAATGACAACAATGCTGAGCTGATCGGAGCGAATCTTGTCTTTAAGAAGAACGGTAATTTTATTACTGGAGTCTCTACTGATTTTGACGGTAACTATAAGGTTAATCTCGATCCGGGTACCTACGATGTTACGATTAGTTATTTGGGATTGGACGAAGTTCAAATCAATGGAGTGGTTGCTAAAGCGGGACAAACCACCGACCTGCCTGTAGAAATGGGAGGAGATGGAGGAATTGTCCTAGGAGAAATTATTGTAAGAGAATTCAAAGTTCCACTGATCGATAAAGATAACACCACTTCAGGTCAAACAATTACCAGTAAAGAAATTAGAAATTTACCTACCAAAAACATTTCTGCCTTGGCCTCTACTGCAGCTGGACTTTCTCAAGTGGATGAAGGAGATGATGTAACAGTGAGAGGATCGCGAGCAGATGCCGTTGATTATTATATAGATGGTATTCGAGTTCGAGGAGCTTTGATCCCTGAATCAGAAATTGAACAATTGCAAGTAATTACAGGAGGTATCGGTGCAAAATATGGTGATGTAACAGGAGGTATTATCTCTATCACTACAAAGGGACCTTCTTCTACTTTTGGTGGAAGCCTAGAATTGGAAACTTCTGAATACTTAGATAATTTTGGTTATAATCTGGTGAATGCGAATGTTAGTGGTCCCATCTTAAAGAAGAAAAGTGAAACTGGTGCAGAAGAATCCATTATTGGATTTAGATTTTCGGGACGATACCGTCACCAAAAAGATGATGATCCACCAGCGACACCGATTTATCGAGTAACAGATGAAAAACTAGCAGAGTTACAGGCAAATCCTATTGTAGTCAACAATGCAGTTCAAAATCCACTTGGTGGAGTAACACTTATTCCAGGAGGAGCTAATTTGACAAATGATGATGTTGATGTACTTGGTTATCGTCCAAATGAAGAAAATCAAGTAATTGATTTGACGGCTAAGGTAGACGCTCGTTTATCCAAAAATATAGACATTACGTTTACAGGTACTTATAATGATACCCGAGATAAATTTACGCCGGGAGTATTTGGCCAAACAGATAACCCTAGTTGGCAGATTCTTAATTCTCACAATAATCCAATTGATGAGACTACTCGTCTTCGTGGTAATTTCCGGTTTCGACATAAATTAGGTCGTCAAGGAGGTACCGGAGAAGAAGGAGGAGAAGCAGCCAAATCATCCCTGATTCAAAATGCTTTTTATACCTTACAGGGAGGATTTGAAAGAGGTACAGAAAACCGAGAAGACACTCGGCATGGCGACAACTATTTTAACTACGGATATATTGGTAAATTCTTTCTGGACTATGTACCTGTGATAGGTAGGACCGATTGGGAAGGAGGAACCGGTGTTGCAACGCCAGGAAATCCTAACCTCTACGGACACGTGGATTACCTAGAATTTTTTACCGGCTACGAAGCCAATACCGAGATTAATCCAGTGCTGGCGAATTATAATAATATATCAGCAGCAGATGGGAGTAACGACTTATTAGCGTTTACTGCTCAAAATGGTACATTTGCAGAATTAGCTACGAATATTTGGGGAGATAGATTTGCTAACGTTGGTCAAGTATATAACTTAAATCGTAAAGGAGTAAGTGATGTAATTACTTTTACCGCAACCAGTTCTTTTGATTTGGTGCCTGGTAAGTCCGATAATTCTCGTCACTCGATTGAGGTTGGATTCTGGTACGAGCAGCGGTATAGTAGTCGATATAGTATCGCTCCTCGTGGACTATGGAATCTTGCCCGAGCATTAGCAAACGACCATATCTTAGGAGTTGATGTAAATTCGAATATTGGAACTTTAGATTTTGACACTTCAGTTCGTAATGCATCAACATTTAATCCTTTTCTTGATCCTGATGCCCTACTAGGCCCGATCGTGCAACACGATTTATTACTAGATAATAACTCACAAAGCTTCTTCTATCAAAAAATACGGGAAGCTACTGGTGTTCCATTAAATCAATATATTAATGTTGATGAATTGGATCCAGGTGTTTTCTCTTTAGATATGTTTACGGCATTAGATTTAATTGATGCGGGCTTAACTAATTATTATGGTTATGATTATTTAGGTAATAAACTAGCAAACACCGTTACCTTTGATGATTTTTTCACTACAAGAGATGCGGACGGAAGAAGAACCTTCCCTGTTGCTGCTTTCCAACCAAACTATTTTGCGGGTTATATCCAAGATAAGTTTACCTTCAATGATATCACTTTCAGAGTTGGATTGCGAGTAGATCGTTATGATGCAAATACTAAAGTTCTAAAAGATCCTTATTCTCTATATGAAATTCAGGGAGCAAGCGATTATTTTAATAACAATACCGGAGATGAGCGTCCAGGAACAGTTGGAGATGACTTTAAAGTCTACCTTAATGATAATGGAGTTGGTGTAAAAGCTTACCGTTCAGGTGACGACTGGTACGACAAAGGAGGAACCTTAGTAAATGATCCTAGGTTGATTTTCGGTGATGGAGGATTTGCCACGCCTGCTTTAGTAGATGATAATGCAAATATTCGATCTGAAGATTTTAACCCAAGTATTTCTTTTGAAGATTATAAGCCACAAATCAACTGGATGCCTCGTTTGGCTTTCTCTTTCCCCATTTCAGATAAGGCTAACTTCTTTGCTCACTATGATGTCTTAGTACAACGACCACCGTCCAATACGTTGGCAACAGCCTTGGATTATTTCAATTTTGCTACAGACATTCCAAGAAACAATCCAAATCTTAGACCTGAGAAAACGGTAGATTACGAAGTAGGTTTCCGTCAGGTAGTTTCTAAAACTTCTGCGATTAAAATTGCGATCTATTATAAGGAGTTAAGAGATATGATACAGTCTCGAAGATATCGATTTATTAGTGGTAGTGGATTAAATGAGTACGAATCTTTTGATAATATTGATTTTGGAACCGTAAAAGGATTCACTTTTCAATACGATATGAGAAGAACAGGTAATGTATCCGCAAATATTAATTATACCTTACAATTTGCAGATGGAACTGGATCAGATGCAGAATCAAACCGAACGTTAAATCGTCGAACGAATGTTCGTAACTTATTGCCACTCAATTTTGACGAACGTCACCGTTTGACTGCTTCTATTGATTACCGTTATGGTGCTAATGAGGGACCAGAACTTTTCGGAAATAAGTTTTTACAAAATTTTGGTGCGAATCTTCAAGTGATTACCGTTTCTGGGCGACCTTATTCTGCTAGAACGACTCCAGAAGAATTTGGTTCTACCCAATTTGTAGGTGCACTGAACGGAGCGAGAAGACCTTGGACTTTTACTGCTAATTTAAGACTGGATAAAGATTTTCAAATTACCAAAGGGTTGGGCTTAAACGTTTATTTCCGAGTAAGTAATTTATTGAATACACGTAACGTCATCAACCTTTACTCTGCTAGTGGATCTGCTGAAACAGATGGTTTCTTAGTTTCTAAAAATGGTCAAGATGCCATCAGAGCATTGCGAGATAATAATCTAAATGTGGAAGCTTATCTAGATTCTTATCAGTGGGCAGAAACAAACCCTGATTTCTTTAGTTTACCAAGAAGAATTTTTCTGGGTGCCATTTTTGATTTCTAAGAATAAAACAAAAGTAATAATCATACATAAAATCGTAGAACAATGTTAAGATATATAATTGCTGGTCTATTGTTTTTGCTGGCCTTTTCTCCGATGGAAGGAAAGAATCCACCTGAAAACCCGAATGGCCAAAACCAAACGCGTAACGAAGATCGCGCCTCTTTGCGAGAACCTTGTCAGCCAGGAATATCCCGGGCTACTCAAGACATTAATAACGTCAGAGCTTTGTTATTAATTAATGGAGATGTCTGGTGGGATGGAGATAATGCGCAGTATATTGTACCGAAGCCTGTCGTAGGTGAGTTGGGTGTTTCTGCTATTTTTGCTGGAGCGGTTTGGATTGGTGGGTTTGATGACGGTGGGAACCTAAAGTTAGCGGCTAAGACCTATGGAGCGAGTAATGGAAATACAGATTTTTGGCCTGGTCCAATTAATTTAGATACCCTTATTGAAGACGATGTTCTTTGTTCTCGTTGGGATAAGCACTTTGAAGTGTTAGGAAGTGATGTAGATGCTCATTTGCGTAATTATCAGGAAGCATTGAATAATGATGTAGATTACGAAATTGAAGATATTCCAGGTGCTATTTTAGGATGGCCAGCTACCGGAAATGCTTACTTTGAAAGTATCCATGGATTTGAATTGCCGGTAGATCCTACAGACGCAGGCCTAGCTGGTTTTTTTGACCGTGATGGAGATGGCACTTATGAGCCAGAAGAAGGAGACTATCCTGTTATTGAAGTACGAGGTTGTCCAGATGTACAATACGCAGATCAGATGTTCTTTTGGATTTATAATGATGATGCGAATGTACATTCTCAATCTCAGAATTCTCAGCCAATGAGTATGGAAGTGCAGGTGCAATCTTTTGCTTACAAGAGTAATGATGAACTAAATAATATGACCTTTCAGCGCTATAAGTTAATTAACCGTGGTACTGAGCCTTTAGATAGTACTTTCTTTGCTATGTGGGTGGATGCAGATTTGGGTTGTGCTTTTGATGATTATGTCGGTTGTGATGTAGAACGTGATTTGGCTTATATTTATAATTCTGACCTAGTAGATGGAGAAGTAGCCGGAAGTTGTGATTGTAGTGGTACTCCTACCTACTGTACAGAGATTCCGATATTGGGAATAGATTATTTCCGTGGACCACTTGATGAGTTTGGAAGTGAAATTGGGATGTCCTCTTTTGTTTACTATAATAATGGTGGTGGTACCCCTACGCCTCCACCTGGCACTACGGATCCAACACAAGCGCAAGAATTTTACAATTATCTCTCTGGTTCATGGCTAGATGGTGCTGCGTATACGGAAGGTGGCAACGGACGAGGGGGAACCATTCCTACTAAGTATGTTTTCCCTGGAAGACCGAATGTAGATACTGAATGGTCAATGGCAGAAGGAGAAGGGTTGCCAAATGGAGATCGTCGTACACTTCAAGCTTCTGGTCCATTTAGACTAACGCCGGGAGCAACCAATGAGTTGATCATCGGAGCAGTCTTCGTACCAGACGTAGCTGCACACCCAAGAGTTGATTTAACCACTTTATTATTTGCCGACGATATTGCTCAAGCAGCCTTTGATAATTGTTTTGAAATTCCTGACGGACCAGATGCTCCAGATGTAGATTGGTTGGAATTAGATCAGGAGTTGGTTGGATTTCTTTCTAACGATCCGACGACCTCTAACAATTACCAAGAGAGCTACGAAGAAAAAGATCTACGTGGACCAGATGATTCAATTACCTACGTTTTTGAAGGATATGAACTCTATCAATTAAGAAGCCCTGTATCTGAGATTGATGATGTAGATAATGCAAGAATTGTATTTAAGACAGACCTTAAAAATGGAATAACTGAGTTATATGAATGGACAGGTTTTGCAAATGCCCCAGGATTTGAACCGAATATTCTTTACGAACAAACGATAAAAGCAAGTGGAACCGACGAAGGACTGAGAAAATCATTCAAATTGACGGTAGATGCGTTCAATAACGAGCCTTTAATCAATCATAAAAAATATTATTATCGAGCGGTTGCTTACGGATATAATAATTATTTAGACTTTGATGGATCGACCGGAGTTGGACAACGTTTCCAACATATTTTGGGTCGTAGAAACAATAATACTTATACGGTAATTCCACGTAGAGTAGTAACTGATAAACTCAATTCCAATTATGGAGATGGACCGATCATTACACGATTAGACGGAGTGGGTGCTGGAGAAACTTTCCTAGAAGTATCCGACGAATCGCGAGAAGAGATATTTAATGAAACGAATGATGGAAAAGTAGTCTATGAACCAAATAGCAGTCCAGTGAATGTTCAGGTGATCAATCCATTTAAAATTGTAGATGGAGAATACGAATTGCGTATTACAGATTCCAATGACGATGGTCAATTGGATAGCTGGACCGTTACTGATCAACAAGGAAATGTCACGAACTCTGAAAGATCAATCAGTGATCTCAACGAGCAATTGTTAGGCATTTACGGTTTCTCTGTAACGATTGCTCAAACCGATGATGCTGGAGATAATATAGATGATAGTAATGGAACGATTGGGTTTGGGATAGAATATGCTGATCCTGACGGTCCAGAATGGTTAACTGCTTTTATCGATCAGCCTGGCGGGCCATTTGATTATGTAAAAACAGAAAGTGGAAGACCGGGTAATACCGCCGATCCAAATCAGGCTTTTAGTAACTTTAGTGATGGAGGCTTGGTACCATTCCGTTTGACAGATTCTAATAATGGTCTTGGTGCTGACTTTGTGGTTAGTCCTTTCTGGCAGACCTTAAACCCTCTGCAAAATGTAGTTAGGGAACAACTACCTCCATTATCTGGTTTGAATAACATAGATATTGTATTTACATCGGACAAAGATAAGTGGAGTCGTTGTGTAATTGTGGAAGCAGCAAATGAAGAGTATTATTTGAGTCCTAGTTTGGGGCTTGGTTTAGAAACAGAAGGCGGAGCGAGGAATCTTGATCTTAGACAAGCTCCCTCAGTGGGTAAAGAAGCTGGAGCTGATGGCAAACCACTTCCAGACGGAGATACAGATAGTGCTGGTAATCCAAGAATTGGAATGGGATGGTTTCCTGGTTATGCGATTGATGTAGAATCTGGAGAGCGATTGAACATTTTCTTTGCCGAAAACTCTGTGTATGATTGTTCCGTAGCAGGGATTGATGAACTTTGTGATCGAGGAGTTTTTGCAACGCCACCTACTGGTCGAGATATGATGTTTAATCCTACTTTCGAGCAATTTGTTGCATTTGATAATCCACAAGATTTTGATATACGTAGTGCCTACGCTGGTGGACAGCATTTTATCTACGTTACCAACGAACCATACGATCGATGTGAGGCTCTTTATGATGGTCTTGCCCTTAACGGTGGAGATGACTTTTCACAATTCATGGCATTTAATAGTATCACTTGGACTGGAATACCTGCCATGACTAGAGGTACTGAAATGCTTTCTTATGCGGATGGATTAATTCCTAATGAAGCTATCGTAAAAGCTCGGGTAGATAACCCATATGCAGTGAAAGAAGGCATGGGTACAAACGAAGGTGATCCTACCTATTTATTAGATTTTGAAGGAGTTACGGCTAGCGAATTTTCAGGAAAGCAAGAATTAGATTCTATCTTGAGCGAAGTGAGAGTTGTGCCTAATCCTTATTATGGATTCTCTGATTATGAGGCAGATAAATTCTCTAATATCATCAAGATAACGAACCTGCCGGCCAAAGCAACGGTCACGATTTATACATTGGATGGAAGATTTGTCCGTCGATATGATCGAGATGAAGTCGGAGTAGTACCGACTGGTAGTGAGCGATTGGTAGATCGATCACAAATACTTCCAGCACTGGAATGGGACTTAAAGAATTTTGATAATATTCCAGTAAGTAGTGGGGTTTATTTGATTCATGTAGATGCACCCGGAGTTGGACAGACGGTCTTAAAATGGTTTGGCGTTGCTAGACAATTTGACCCAACAGGATTATAATTTTAAATAAGAATTTACGGAGGATGAAGTAATTTTACTTCATCCTCTATCTAAAACATAAAAGATGCAACAGAAATTTTACTTAATTATTTTATTGCTAACCATCGTACAGGTATCCTTTGCTGGAAATCCTGACCGTCAAGGGGAAGCAGGTGCTACACAGTTATTGCTAAATCCTTGGGCGAGAAGTGCCGGATTAAGTGCCATGACTACAGCGAATGTTTCCGGAGTGGAAGCATTACGTCTAAACGTTGCTGGACTCGTACGGTCTCCTTCTAGAACTCAAATAATGGGAGCCCACGCTCGCTATTTTGAAGGTACGAGTATCTCTATGAATGCAATTGGTCTTGCACAAAAAGTGGGGTCAAGTGGTGCTTTTGGCGTAAGCATTATGACGATGGACTTTGGAGATATTCCTGTTACTACCGAAGAATTTCCGGATGGAACTGGAGCAACTTTTTCTCCATTATTTTTCAATATGGGGATTTCCTATGCACATGAATTTGAAAATAAAGTTAGTGTCGGTCTAGCGGTACGGATTGTCTCCGAAGGATTGGCAAATGTAAACGCTAATGGTATTGGAATAGATGCTGGTGTGCAATATGTAACTGGTGATAATGATGAATTTAAATTTGGAATTTCACTACGAAACGTTGGTACACCAATGAAATATTCCGGAGACGGTTTGACGCAGTCTCTACAAAGTCCAAATCCTGATGTGGATTCCGAACTATCATTCTTTACGCGTGCCAATCAATTTGATATGCCTTCTTTACTGAATATCGGAGCTTCTTATGACTTTATTATCAATCCTCAGCACCGAGTCACTATAGTAGGTAACTTTACTTCTAATACCTTTTACGAAGATCAAATTGGTGGAGGATTAGAATATGTATTCAACGATATGTTTATGCTACGTGGTGGCTATAAATATGAATTTGATACGGACCCAGAAGTGGAAGCATCTGTGTATAACGGCGTAAGTGCTGGTGCTTCAATTCAGGTACCATTTAATAAAGAAAAAGGTAGCAATTTTGGAATTGATTACGCCTATCGACACACCAATCTGTGGAGTGGAACGCATAATATTACGATCAGATTTGACCTTTAAAAAAGGTTAATTCAAAATAAAATTTAAGACAAAATAACCGTTATTTTATAAAATAATCGTATATTTAAATTATCGAAGGAGCGCTTCTAACCAGCTGGATAGAAGCGTTCCTGTTTTATTTGGTTTTACACGCCCACTTTTAAATACTGATTTACACCCAATACTTGAATTGGATTTATCGTCAAAATAGAAGCTCAGCGGCGTGGCTTCACCCACAAAACATAAGCTGGTAGCAGTAGTCGGGTCAGTGTTGTTCAATCAACAATTGGTACTTGACTTGCCATACCTCTTTTGGATGGGAAAAATATTAAAAAAGAACATTAAAATTTTAAAACATGTCAAAATATAGCTATATGACACAAGAAGGCTATGACAAACTCATAGCGGACTTGGATGAACTAAAAGGACCAGGACGGCAAAAAGTTGCTGCAGCTATTGCTGAGGCTCGATCGAAAGGAGATCTTTCGGAGAATGCCGAATATGATGCGGCCAAAGATGCGCAGGGAATGCTGGAACTGAAAATTAATGAATTAGAGAAGGTGATGGCTACTGCAAGAGTGATTGATGCCAGTCAATTGGATAGCTCCAAGGTGACGGTTCTTTCAAAAGTGCGGATTAAAAACGTGAAAATGAACAAGGAAATTACCTATCATCTAGTTTCAGAAACAGAGGCGGATTTGGCAAATAAAAAAATATCTGTTACCTCTCCAATGGGCGAAGGATTATTGGGTAAAAAAGTTGGTGAGATTGCCGTGGTTGAAACACCTCGTGGTAATTTGGAATTTGAGATTATGGAAATTAGTTTATAAAACTTTATGGCCAGCATTTTTACAAAAATTATCAATGGAGAGATTCCTTGTCATAAGATTGGTGAGACAGAGAAGTGTTTTGCCTTCTTAGACATTGCTCCCCTACGGAAAGGTCACACCTTGGTGATTCCCAAAAAAGAGATAGACTATTTTTATGATCTAGATAATGAAACGATGAGTGCGGTGATGATTTTTTCTAAAAGCGTAGCCAACGCGATTGAGAAGACTTTTCCTTGTGAACGTATTTCTGTGGTGGTGGCTGGCCTAGAGGTGCCACACGCGCATGTGCATTTGATCCCTATGAATGCGATTAGCGATATAGATTTTTCTCAACCTAAGTTGACCTTAACACATCCTGAACTGGCGGAGATGGCAGAACAGATACGGGCGAATATGTAAGATTAATGTGGTAAGGAATAATGCCTACTGGCAAAGGCAGGCCTCTCCTGTCGTGTTTGTTTATTGAAAAAAGAAAAATACACCAAGAGCATTATTCATTAAAAAATTATTTTTTCATAGAAATGACTTGGGTTATCTTAACGGTTCCTATTTCTTCCCTTTTATCCTACTAGAATTATCTTTTGCGAAGGCGGACCAGTCGCTGTATTTTTTCTTGCCAGCGAGAGGAGATCCAGCTTGAAAGAAGTGGCAGACGGCGGCGCCGAGCGCGTCGGTAGCATCGAGGGTTTGTTTGTCTAATTTTTGTCCAACGATGGTGGCCAGCATAGCAGCTACTTGCTCTTTGGAGGCGTTTCCGTTTCCGGTAACGGACTGTTTAATTTTTTTTGGAGCATACTCGGTTACTTGCACTCCATTGGTGATGGCAGCGGCGATGGCTACGCCTTGAGCGCGACCCAGCTTGAGCATGGACTGGACATTTTTGCCGAAGAAAGGTGCTTCGATGGCCATTTGGGCGGGTTGATATTCTTTAATGATTTCTTGTAACCGTTCAAATATCTTTTTAAGCTTGAGTTGATGTTCTCCTAATTTTCCCATTTTGATGACGCCCATAGCAATCAGCGTAACTCGATTGTTGTGTGTGTCAATAAGCGCGTAACCAAGAACGTTGGTTCCGGGGTCTACTCCTAGAAATCGATAAGATTTATTTTTGCTCAACGGTAATTAGTTTAGTTGACTAGATGGTTGTAATTTTGGCAACGAAAAAGAATCATATAAAAATACAGCTTTTTGACGACTAAAGATAAGCCACGGATTGGCCGAAAAATATTGGAGATAGGGATAAAAGTCCTAGTAGTCGTGCTATTGGGGTTTGTGTTGTACAGTGAGGTATTTGCACGGAAAGATATTGCAGAATTACGTGCGGCTTTTTTGGTGCATTTCCGTAGTGGAAATTTGCACTGGTTAATCACTGCCATTGTATTGATGCCCGTCAACTGGGCTTTTGAAACCTTGAAGTGGAATACCTTAGTTCGCAATTTTGAAAAGCTTAGTTTTTTTAGAGCCTACCGCGGTATTTTGTCGGGGATTACCTTTTCCTTATTTACGCCAAATCGAGTAGGAGAGTATGGTGGAAGAATCCTGATTGTTAAGCCCGAAAATAATTGGAAAGCCGTAATTGCTACCTTGGTCGGTAGTTTTTGTCAAATGTTGGTGTTGCTGTCAACGGGATTTGTGGGACTCTTGTTTTTTGCTGGAAAATTTTTGAACCTCGATCCGTTGATGCTACGAGGTATTATGTTTTTGGGAATTCTTTTAATTGGGATACTATTGTTTTGTTTTTACAATATTGATTTGATTGTTCCGATTGTTAAGCGACTTCCATTTGTGCATCGCCTCAAAAGATTTGTCAAGCATGTTGTCATGTTGAGAAATTATACGTCGAGAGAGTTGACCACTGCTTTGTCGTTTGGACTATTGCGCTATTTGATTTACAGTTTACAGTATTATTTAATTTTGCGATTTTTTGCGATTGAGGTGCCGTTGTTGATGGGATTTGCGAGTATCGCTACGATCTTTTTATTACAAACGAGTATTCCATTACCGCCGATCATCGGCTTGTTGACGCGTGGAAAGATTGCTCTTTTTGTCTGGCAACACTATACCGATCAGGAATCAGATATTCTGGCAGCGACCTTTGGTTTGTTTTTACTAAATCTAATTATTCCTGCCATTTTGGGTTTGTTTATTATTATCTCTACGAATGTATTGCAGTCTTTGGGATTGGGGGATGGTAATGAATAATGGGTTAATGAAGAATTAATAATGCCATCTATTGTGTTTGTTCTTTTGAATATAGATTCTATCTTTTATTCTTAAAATCACAACACGAAAGTGATTTGTATGGGCGTTATAGAGATAAGATAAATCTGGAATACGCCCAGGAATAGCGTAGCCAAACCACTATAATTTTAATTACCTACTATTTAAAAAAAGATAAGTGTCTGCTCCGCAGATTGATTAGCAGAAATTTTCTATCTTCAGAATGTTTAAGGCTTAAAAAAATATTCCCAGTCTAACCCTTTCTACTATGAAAAAAATATTTTCTATCATTGGTTTTATTGCCATTCTTTTGTTGGTATTTTTAGGAACTCGTTATTGGTATACCAAAAATAGTTTTACGACGCAGGAAGAATCAAACATTTTGCTGGAACGGATTAATACGGTGACGAAGCTGATTACGGTGGAGGGAGAATTTTCTGAGATTTATGATTATAAAGATTTCTGGAAATACGATCTGAGTCCATTTCGTAAAAAAGCCTTGTTAAGAATTAACGGAAAAGTATCCGTGGGGCATAATTTGAATAGTATAAAAATCGAATCCTTTCCCAATGAAAAACGCATCGTGATCAGCAATTTGCCATCACCGACCATTCTTTCTATCGATCATGAAATTTCTTATTACGACATCACAGAAGGGAGTTTTAATGCCTTTACACCCAAAGATTATAATAAGATGAATGAGAATGCGAAAGAGCTGATTCGTAAGAAGGCAGCAGAGAGTGTTTTGATGAAAACGGCGGAAGAGCAGGGCGTGCAAATATTAGAAATGATCCGTTTTATGGCCGAGCAAATGGGGTGGACGCTGGAAATAGAGCAGATCGCTACCAACCCACCTACCATGATTCCGAGTTCTAAACTGCCATTGGATAGCTTTCCCCTAAATTAAAGGGTCGAATATTCGAGTAATTGGGGATAAAACTCTATTTTTATTCAGCGAAAATTTAAGTTCGCACTAAAATCAAGCAGATATGAGTATGACAAAGGCGCATGAGCGCGAAATTGGAGGGCATCCGGCGGGACTGTATGTATTATTTTTCGTAGAACTCTGGGAGCGTTTCAGTTACTATGGTATGCGTGCCATTCTAACCTTATTTTTAGCAACTGCTGCGGTAGGAGAGAATCCTGGGATGGGATGGTCTAATGCGGAAACATTGGCGTTTTATGGCTGGTATACCATGTTGGTATATGTTGCCTCCATTCCTGGAGGATTATTAGCAGATAAGTTTTTGGGTGCTAAAAAAGCCGTGATGGTTGGCGGATTATTGCTTTGTGCAGGTCATATCACGTTGGCTTTTCCTAGTTTGACCGCTTTTTACGCAGGATTGGGGCTGATTATCGCGGGAGTAGGATGTCTAAAACCCAATATATCTACAATGGTTGGAGGCTTGTATAAGCAAGGAGACGACCGAAGAGATAAAGGATTTTATATTTTCTATATAGGAATCAATCTAGGCGCTTTTTTCGGAGCCATTGCGGTAGGAGCTGTCGCTAAATATTACGGATGGCACTGGGGATTTGGATTAGCGGGAATCGGGATGTTTATCGGACAAATCGTCTATATGTTTGGCCTAAAATATCTAGAAGGAACTGGAGAGTTTATAGGAACGGGAAGTGAGAAAGATCAAGAGGCGATGCGTCGTCCGCTTACTAAAGTAGAGAAAGACCGAATGTTGGTCATGTTTTTATCCTTTCTATTAATCATCGTTTTCTGGGGTGCCTTTGAGCAAGCAGGAGGCTTGATGAGTTTATATACTGATCAAAAGACAGATTTAAATTTAATGGGATTTGAAGTTCCTGCTGCTTGGTTTCAATCGGTCAATGCTTTCTTTATTATCACCTTAGGAACCTCAGTAGGAGGATTTTGGTATTGGTGGAAAAAAAGTGGAAAAGAAGGATCTTCGCTATTTAAGATGGCGGTTGGATTAATTATTATGGGTTGGGGCTTTTTCTTTATGACGATGGCGACTATGGAAGTAGAAGAAGTGAATGGAGAAGTATTACAAAAAGCTTCCATGATCTGGCTGGTGTTAGCTTATTTATTCCATACCATTGGTGAGCTTTGTGCCTCTCCGGTAGCGCTATCATTTATCACTAAATTAGCTCCCGTAAAATATGCTTCTCTGATGATGGGAACCTACTTTGCTGCGACAGGATTTGGAAATAAATTGGCTGGTTCTCTTGGTGTGTTGGCGCAATCAGCGGGAGAGTTTGAAATATTTACGGGTATTGCTGTTTTCTGCACCTTGTTTGGAGTGATTGTAATAGCAATGTTGAAGCCATTGAAACGATTGACGCATGGGGCGGAGGATAGTACGGAAGAGGAGTTGGTGGCGCATTAGAATTTAAGACAAGTTCTAAATTAAATTAAATAAT
>CALFWZ010000157.1 GCA_937928405.1 uncultured Saprospiraceae bacterium | reverse complement strand
AAAGTAATCGACGGTTGGGAAGATGCGCTAGTTAATTTTCAAAAAGGAAGTAAAGGTATTTTATTGATTCCAAGTAAGATGGCCTACGGACGCCTAGCGATTCGAGAAAAGGGGATTAATATTCCTGGCGATTCGGTGTTGGTCTTAAAGGTGAAGGTGGAGTAGGGGTTTTAAGCTTAGTAGCTCCTAAAAGAGCTTCTGATTATTCAGAAGCTTTTTTTATTTGAATAATATTGCAAGAACTTTCAAAAGAGTTATTATCTTTTTGATTTACTCAGAACTGATTAGAAATGAAAAAAAGATCGTTAAATATTAAGTAGAATTTTTTGGAATTCTTCAATATGCTTTTTATATAAATTTGCAACGAACTACAGCGTGGACTATTGATTTTAAACAGCTTTTAGAAAAAACAATGAAAATTCTCAAAATACTCCTTTTTAATCTTTTTATATTTTTACTTCTTTTTGCGCTAGTCGAGTTAATTTTTCAATTGACCAATCCCAATTATCAATATTATTATCGGACACACCAAGGACAGCCAGACCTTTCTGAGGTCCTTTTAAAAAACAATTCAGATTGGCTAAGAATAGATGATGAACTTGGATGGACTTGTCAACAAAAAAGTCAACTTCAATTCCCAAGTCCTCCAGTAACAGGAATTAATTATCAAATTAACGAAGAAGGATTTCGGATGCCTTTTAATTTGAAAGATACCATTCCTAAAGGGAAGAAAAAAATTTTACTATTGGGGGATTCCTTTATTTTCGGTGTTTATCTAAAAGAGGATGAAACTATCTCTGCACAACTGAAAAAAGCTAAAGGGGAAGAATATGTTTTTTATACTATTGCAATTCCAGCTTGGGGGTTAGATCAAATGTATTTAGCATACCAAAAATATGTAGATTTAATAAAACCTGATCAAGTTGTTTTGGCTTTTATCGATGATGATCTAATGCGATCGTTAGAAATTTTATTTCATGGCTGTGGTCGGAAACCTTGCTTAAAACTCAAAGGAAATGAACTAGTACCCAATAATGATCCTCCCGCACTTTGGGAATATTTATGCTGGAACAACCAGATTGGAAATAGATTGTTGTTGGCACACTATCAACGTAAAGCGGTAGAACTCTGTTCGTTTTATTTGGAAGATATTATTGAGAATGAAAGAGCAGCAGGGCGTAAACCAGCCTTTATTAGAATTCCAACAAAAATAGACCTTGACCAAAAAGAGCCAAGAAGTATTTTTAGTATGCAATCATTCATGGATCAGAAAGGTGTTCGCTATAAGGAACTTTATACATCAATTTCTAAAATGAAGCCAATAAACTATCATCTATATTATATCCCAAATGACGGACACTTCACCGCTATGGGTGCTGCGATGTGTGCAATGGAGTTAGAAGATATGATTGACTAAAAAAAGTGTTGAGCTAAAAAATAACTACCAAGGATTCTTAAAATCCTCTGCAGAAAACGAATGGTTTCTTATCGTAAAATATGAGTCTTTTTTAGCTCCTTTCTTTAACTGCATTTTATCTTTTGAAAAGATTCGACTTAATAAGGCCAATGGCGTTAAAATTAGATAGAAGATCAGAGCTAAAATTATTCTAGAATTAATAAAGCCTAAAATTTCTGCTAATTTATTCCATGTTTTTAGAATGTAATTTCTTAAAAAGGAAGAGATTAATCCAGGGATTCCTAGAATCCCTCCAATCCATAAAAAGCCCTTCCAACGAAAAATGATAAAGAGCAATATAAAACCCAGTATAATTATAAGTACGTTTTGAATTTCTTTTTTAGACTTCATCAAAGTTTATTAGAAGATACTATAAATAAATGGGCTAACTGCGGAAGAACCTCCAACCACCATCAACACGCCAACTAAAAGTAAGATTATTATAACGGGTGCCAACCACCATTTTTTTCTGGCGAGTAAAAAAGTAAATATATCCCTTATTGATTCCATTGGTTTTCTATAAAAAATCAAAAATAATAAATGCCATCAGATCTCAAAAGTACAAATCCTTATTTGAAAAACATAAAGTTCTCTATCACTAAAAGATCCATCTCTGTTTTTAAAAAGCAATGATAGGCATCTTTGGGTGTACAAACAATTGGTTCGTCTTTGACATTAAAACTTGTATTGATCAACACACTACATCCGGTTTCTTTTTTAAAAGCTTGAAGTAATTGCCAGAAACGAGGATTACCTTTTTTATTAACGGTTTGGACTCTCGCAGAAAAGTCTACATGGGTGACGGCAGGGATATGGGATCGAGGGATTGAAATTTTTTCTAGCAAGGACCTTGAATCGGCAGTTTTATCAAGTGCTTTTCTATGTTTTTCCTTTACAGTAGTTACTAAAAGCATGTAAGGAGAAGGTTGCGTTAAATCAAAATATAAAGGCGCATCTTCTTCTAAAATAGCCGGAGCAAAAGGTCGGAAACTTTCTCTGTTTTTGATTTTTAAATTCAATTTCTTTTGCATTGTTTTGTTTCGAGGGTCACCAAGAATACTTCTGTTCCCAAGTGCCCTAGGGCCAAATTCCATTTTCCCTTGAAACCATCCGACTACATTTCCCTTGGCAATTTTTTGGCTTACCTTGTTACAAAGAAGTTCGAAATTTTCAAAATATTCAAAAGGAATATCCATTTCTTTGATAAAAGACCGGATGTGTTTTTGATCAAAAGAAGGACCTAAATAAACTGCTGGGTTAGTAGACATAATTTCTCCAACCGTTCTTCTATTATTAAAATAAATATAATGCACCGAAAGTGCTGCTCCTAAAGCACCTCCAGCATCTCCAGCGGCAGGTTGAATAAAAATATCTTCAAAATAACCAGCATTCAATAATTTTCCATTCGCAACACAATTCAAGGCAACACCGCCAGCCATACAAAGGTACTTAGCGTTAGTACATTTTTTTGCTTCATTTGCTAATTTCAAAACGACCGTCTCTGTCACTTGTTGAATCGCTAAGGCCAAATCACAATGATAAGATTCTATGGAATCCTCTGCTCCTCGTTTTGCAAAACCAAAGAGTTTTTTCCATTGATGATCTTTGATCATCTTTAGGCCTTTTGCGTAATCAAAATATTTTTGATTTAACCAAATCGATCCATCTTCCTTAAGATCAATGAGGGTCGTTAAGATTATTTTTTTGTATTCCTCTAGCCTTTTAGAATTAGGATTACCGTATGGAGCCAATCCCATCAATTTATACTCTCCACCATTAACTTTAAACCCCAGAAAGTAGGTGAAAGCAGAATAAAGTAGTCCTAAAGAATGAGGGAAATGAAGTTCTTTTAGGACCTTGATACTATTTCCTTTTCCGATCGAAATAGAAGCAGTAGCCCACTCTCCTACGCCGTCAATTGTTAGAATAGCAGCTTCTTGATAAGGAGCAACAAAAAATGCA
>CALFWZ010000156.1 GCA_937928405.1 uncultured Saprospiraceae bacterium | reverse complement strand
CAAAATTCTATGGTCAGATCAAGATAATTCATTAGGATGAGTAAACAAAACAAACTTCAATTATTTTAAAAACTTACAGATAAGCTTAATTAATCAAACTAATCTAATTTACTCATAATCAGATAATTAAACCCACTCATCCTAAGTAAAATTTGATTATACTGTTAGCCTTTTTTTTGAATATACTTAACGGGAACATGATCGGTAAGCCACACCTTATTTTCGGATAAGAAAAATTCAAAGCCTGCCTTGTGCATATCTAAAGATCGGATGCTGAGCAGGACTAATTTTCCATGCCGGCGTCCCACCTCGGAGGCAGTCTTTAAATCAGCAGAAAGGTGGACATGATGACGGTTTCTTTTTTCTAGGCCTGAGGCGAGTATGCTTGATAAAAATCTTTTAGCGGTACCGTGGTATAAAAATTCAGGTGGCTCGATAGGAACAAAGCCATGATCAATTTTGATGGAATGTCCTTGATTGGCTCTGATTTTTGAATGATCCTCGTTGAACGTAAAACGTTTTTTAGTATTAGTGGCGACGACATGTTCTAAAGTTTCTCGATTAATCGTCATACCATGATTGTTTAGTTTTTCGACTAAATCCGTGACTTCTGCCCAACCCTGTTGGTCCAATGTTAGATTTATTTTTTCAGGATGATGGCGCAAAACAAAGCTTAAAAATTTACTAACACGCGTCGTGTTTATTTTCTTGTTCATGATTTAATTCAGGCTTTTTATTTTTATAAACGCTGAACAATAAAAAATAATTCCAAAACTGCTAATGCTTATAATTAAGTTATCGATGTTGTTCAAATTTTTACAGCTTTATTTTAAACCTTTCAATCTGCCTCCGATGTCTTAAGATATGTACAATGGCGTGTTCTAATAATTGTTCAGGATCATACTTTTGACCCCATCTAACCGTCATCTTTTTTTCCGTTTCAAATTCTTCCAATTTCAAATTAGGATAATCATGGAACAATTTTTCATTATAGGCAAATAGCTTATCTAGCGCTAATATATATTCTTCCACGGAGAATAACAACTCTATTTCTTTATAAGAAATTTCTTCTCCAAGATGTTTTCTAATTTCAATTACATAGGTATATCCTGATTGAATTACATGACTTAAGATGGTTTGAATAGATCGACAATCTTCATCTTTTGTAATAGGATCAATGATTATAATAAGTTCCTCCTTTGATAATGGGGTTATTACAGTTTTGAGTTCAGCTATAGATTTCTCGTATTCGTCTAGCAGGGCACCAATAGCACCATTATCTCTGAATTTTAAGGTAGGTCTCATTGTTTCTGTTAAACGGTTTTTCAGTCAATAAGATAGATTAAGCAAGATATTATTCTTTTTCGCTCCTCCACTCGATCATGCTATTAAATTGCTCATTTAAACTTCGAGGATCATCTAGCAATTCTTTAAATTCCATTTTTTCTTCCTCTAAAAGATATTGCACGACCAATGCATATTTATAATAACCGAGGTTTTGAATCGTACCATCTTCTAACTTAAATACGGGTATTCCAATATGTTCGCGCGCATTTTCTTCTAATAAAAAATCAATCTTTTCTTTAAGTTGTCCATCATTTTTATACGCTCTTGCTACATAGTCAGCGTGCCCTTCCAGTTTCCAATTAATTTTTCCAAACGCATTTTTTACTACCCAACCGGCATGCGCATCATATTGCAAATTATGCGAGAATTCATGGGCTAATAACTTAGTAAGATTGAATTTTCGTAGTTCATAGTTGTTTATTTCCCATTGAAACTCCGCTATATTCTCGTTAAATTTGGCTGAACTATGGTTGATGGTTGTGATATTATATAGCGCAAAAGCAGTTCCCCCCACGATATTGCCCACTAATTTAGGATAAATAGATCCATCATTTAAACATAAATCTATCGAAATATCAGCGTGATAAAGATCGGATTGCCTTAAAATTTCAATGGCATCTCGGACAACCTGCTCTGTCTGTTCTTCTAAAGCTTGATTGTGATGAATCGTAACAAAATCTACTTGAGTTGCATTCGCATATAACATCCCTGGAGAAAAAACAAGAGATAGATAAATAACTACGTTTATTCCAAAAATGGAGCAAATACCGATGAGTGCTTTTTTTAGTTTTTTATTCATGTCGATCGTTTTTGTGATAAAGTTAGTCAACCTTGTTATAGACAAACAGTAAACTTGATTTGTTCAATTTTAAATCGGACTTTTATTGATAGAATCGTTGATACTCTTCTCTAAAACACAAACTGGTCATATCATCCATTCTATCTATAAAAAGAATTCCATTCAAATGATCTAATTCGTGCTGAGCTACCACAGCGGCAAAACCAGACAATTCTTTTTCAAAGTACTTACCTTTTCGATCATAGGCATTTAACTGAATATTAGCCCATCGCATGAGTTTTCCACGAATATTAGGAATTGATAAACAACCTTCCCAGCTTTCAACTTGTTCAGTTCCTAGCGGTTTAATTTCAGGGTTAACAGCTACCATTAATGGAAAGGATGCTTTATCTGGATAACGAGGATTATTATCGACTTCCATAACGAAGACTCGTTCTAGTACATTAACTTGAGGGGCAGCAATTCCCGCACCGTCCTCAGCACGCATCGTGGTGATGAGGCTATCGATGAGTTCTTGAATCCGCAGGTCTTGGATTTCAGGAATAGGAATTGGTGAAGAAGATTTCCGGAGATTTGGGTGCCCCATTTTTATAACCGGCAGGAGATTCATAGACCATTTATTTTTGGTAAAATGTTTAAATATCTTACAGTTGTAATGCTATGGTAAAACTATGAAAATTTAATTGATCAGCATAGAGCATTTGGAAAGAATTAAAATGATCGTTAAGCTAATAATTTCCTTCGCTCTCCTTCGCTTAATAATTCACAGTTGGCCGCCCTGTTAAATCCCAAACTTCTAATAATCCAAAAATTACTATTCCGCCGCTCTGCCACATAATCATACAACCCATCTCTCCAGGTTTTCGGTACCGCTTGAAATACAACGGCTACCTTCCAAATGCCTCCTAAATGAGACATTATTTTTAATACGGCATCCGATCTTTCCCAAATTTTTTCATCTGACAGATACCGCATCGTAGTAAGTTGTTCTTCTTGTGGAATTGGCAAAATGGCTGCTGCTGTCTTTCCTTGTAAAGGGGCAAAAGCGAAGGTGTCGGATCGGTCTTCTCGCATTAAAAACCGAATAAAGCGATCACAAACTCCACATACACCATCAAAAAAAACGATGTTCGGATATGCATCTTTTTCAGATGTTTTGGCCTTAAACCATCGTCCATCAAACGTAAACCAATGAATCATCAGCATGCCCAAAGTCAAATCCGCAAAGTCAATTACTAAAAGAATTCCAAGGTGCATTCCAATCATGGTCATCCAAACCCATTTCCGCGTTTTTTTAAAAATCGTAAGCGGTAAAAATAGAATTTCTAAGGCAAGAATTCCCCAAGTCATTATCTTTAAAACAGGCATCGGCAACATTAAAAGCCCTTCTCGAAACCACCAATCTCTCGCCAACGGATTTTCTAATAAATGAAAAAGTGCCGTACCATCCTGCCAACTAGGTGCCATCAGTTTATCCAATCCACTAATCGAATAACTGAGCGCCATAATGACCCAAGCACCAATAAATATTATTTTGGGAAACACCCATTTTTGGTTTTTAGGTTGCCTTCTTATCGGCCAAGGTTCTCCGGCAGAAATACAAGCACTGCATAGCAACAACCAACCTATAAATGGAATTCCAGGATTACTAATTAAATTATTCCGATCAAATAAACATACCCAAACATACCAAAGTCCGATCGCCACCAATTGCCGTTTAATTCCAAACGTAAATAAAATTGACAGCATTACCGCTAAACCAATAAATCCTTGAACCATCCACGGATCATCAAAATGATTCAAAAAATTAGGAAAATAACCATGCGTCAAATTTAGACTTGCTTCCGGCAGTATACCTAAATTACTCCATATTTCTGTTCCGTAAGGAATCAACAAAATAAAATGTATGGTCAGATATATTCCTAGAATAATCCGAAAAAGAGAAAACTGATATGGTGAATAAGATTTCATAAATTAAAAACATTTTGTTTCTAACACCCAAGCATCCGATCTATGTGCGGTTCTTGTTTTAATAAAAATCGACACCTCTGAGACTTCCTTAGAAATATTAAATTCTTCGTTCAACACATGATTGCATAGTCCATAACTCAAGACAGAATTCCACAAAGATTCAGGTATTACGGGTCCGTATCCGATCGCTGCACCGTAAATATTTCGGCGATTATAAGGGCCTTTGAGATGCTTGTAAATTTGGGGTGTTAATTTCAGTTCTTGTGGAGCTCCTGTTTCATCTTTATAATGGATATAAAAATCATTCACAAAGGTTTCTACCCCTTTGACCTCCGTGAACACCAGAGGCAATGGGGCAGATGAACTAACAATCCCCAATGACCTGATAGCGTCTATTTTGGTAACATAGCCAATGATTTGCAACAACCCAATTAGTACTACTCCAAAATAACTTAGATTTCTCATAATTATTTTTCGATTAAAAATGGGTTCTTCATCCATGATGGAATCTTCTTGGTTTGATCGATAATTAATATTCATCATTAACATTTTTAAAAGCCAACATTTCCATTAATTTCTGCTCCCGCTCTGGTTTAAAACCACAAGCATCATCCATTCTTTTAGGATTTTTAAACGTTCCAAACAACATATCCCAAATAGGTAAATCAGAAAAATTATAAAAGTGTTTTCCACGTTGATGATGAATTCGATGCATCTCTGGACGCTGGAAAAAATAGCCCATAATATGTGGTGTTTTTATATTCATATGGTAAATATATTCTCCTACCGCTCCAAACATCATACACCAAGCTGCTGATTCAATGGACAGTCCAAACAATAGAAATACTATTGAACCAGCAATGATGGAATTCAAAACAATTTCTAGTGGGTGTTTAAAAAAAGAAGTGATCGTTTCGATCCGTTGTGGACTATGATGCACTTGATGGAAGGCCAACCAAAGAAAATTAACCGTATGTCTCCAACGGTGCCACCAATAAAAAATAAAAGTTAGGACCAAATAGGCAATCAATCCCCCGAAGAAAGGGTTTACAAATTCTAACAATTCAAAAACAGAAATCTTCATAAACCATTTATCCCAAGTGTAATGTCCTAATATAACTACGCCTAATTGTAGAAAATTGATCAGAATTACTCTTGTCCACCATCCAGGTACGTGCGGCAGTTTTTGATCAGGAATAATACGCTCTAATACAATTAGTCCCAAACCAATACCTATAATAATAGGAATCATATCATATTTTTTTAGTGAAAAAATATTTGCAGATTAGTTAAGTCTGAACATCATCAGACATAACAAAGATGCAGCAACCTTTTCAATAAAAAAATGAACCTGAGTTAAGAAATGCGTTTTCGAATTCTGCTGAGTGCCTGTGGAGTAACACCTACATAGGAGGCCAAATACTTAAGGGGAATCTCTTGTAGCAGTTTAGGACGGTCGGTAAAAAGACTTTGGTATCGTTCTTCAGCGGTGGTATTTAGCAGGGAAATTTCTCGTTTAATGGAATTTACAATAAGCGTTTCTGCAATCAAGCGCCCTAAGGTACAACCTACTTTTGTTTTAGCATAGACCTCAGCAAGTCCTTCGTGGGAGATGCGCCAACCAGTAGTAGCGGTCAGGGTTTCCATTTGAAAATTACTCGGACTTCGGGTAATAAATGAATTATAACCACTAGCTAGTCCATCTTCAAAGGCAAAACCAAAGGTGACATCATTGTCGTCTTTTGGTAAATAATAACGAATAACTCCTGAAGTAAGAAAACAAAGATAGTTTTCTATTTCCTCCATTTTTAAGATAATCTCTTTTTTTTCAAAGGTAAAAGGCTCTAATTTAGAGCAAAGAAAATCCCAATCATCGGCATCGACAACGTTGATTGTATCTAAGTAAGCTTTTAAGCGGTCCATAAGATTTCATTATTAATGACGAGTTTGAGAAGAAAATACTTTTAGAATTATTTAGCATATAAACTTAGACAATTTTTATTAAAAAATTGTTTAACTATTTGATTCATTGGAAATGAAAAGAGTCAACCAAATTCATAATTGGTTGACTCTTTATTCTAAAATTTTAGATAAGTAGGATATACTATTTTGTTTGTTTAGCGCAATACGACCAATTTTCTAATTGCTGAATCGTTGATCATCAAATAATATATTCCATTTGAAAAATTACTAACATCCATCTGATAAGAGGATATCCCAGATAATTTTTTTGACCATATTATTTTTCCAAAACCATCTGTTATTTTTAGTTTATCAATATGATTTGCTTCGACCATCACCTCTTCTGTCGATGGATTTGGATAAATGTGAATTTGCGCTATATCTATTTCTTCATTGGCGACTAAACATTCACTAGTTTCCAACAAAGTAAACCCACCATGACAAAGTTCATTACTTTCACATCCTTCTGGACTGGTATATTGCACACAAATAAAAGGATTTAGAACTACTTCGTCCCACATTACTATCACGCAATTGTTTACCGCTTGAGGTGTCACGTTGGCATCTTTTATATTCCAATTAAATATGGTGCTTTCCTCTACTGGGTCTACACAAATTAAATATTCTTGCCCTGTGCAATAAGAAGGAAGCGTTTCCGTATCCCATGAAACTTGAGGCGTTGGGATTACCGCTACGGTTACCGAAGAAGTTTGCGTTGTCCCAAGTTCATCTGTTATGGTTAACGCATAAGTGGTCGTCTCGTCAGGGTAGACAATGATATAAGACGCTGTACTCCCCGTATTCCACGAATAAAGGTAATCGATATTATCTTCCATGGCACCACCAAAAGCGGAGCTTTCCACATAAACTTCAGTTACCCCACTACAAACAGGTTGCAGCTGGTCATAATAAGTCGTTAATGATAATTCAGGATGCACTTTTACTAAAAATTCAGCGGAAGGTCCAGCTGTCCCATCTGCACGAATTGCATTCACAGTATAGGTGACGGTTTTGGTTTGATATAAATTTGAATTAACGAGCTCCTGAGATAAAATCGTTCCGCAGTCTTGGGTACAATTGCTAAATCCAGAAATTTCATCTGCTCCTTCCACGGTCCATTGATAACTAACATCAGGATTAACAACAGTGACAAAATTCGTAAAGTCTATTTCAACCAAACCATGGTTATACGTGTCAAATTCTTGTCCATATATTTCTAAATCTTCTGGAGTCGTACAAGCCATTTCATAAAATGCACTTAAAAGCGGAACATCAGCACAAGCTGGATTAACACCACTGCCCGTTTCAAAATCAGAAAACAATTTATAATGGACGCTTAAATCCGTCAAACCATTTTCACAATCTTCTACAGAACCAGTTATAAGTCGTATGGTTATCGTATGAACGTAAAAACTATTACAAGTTTGCGTTATACCACAGGAACAGTTTGGATCCGTTTGAAAATTTGCTGCACAAGGATTGTTCGTCCCTGGACTAGTAGCCGTCGAGTACCACCCAGCCGGAACAAATTCTCCAGCCATGTAGTTTGGACTATTTTGATGTTTATACATGATCGAACCTTCTGGATACCAGAAAAGATTTCCGGGATTCCCCACAGAATTACTTTGGAAATTTAGTGGCGTAATTACTTCTGGCGTACCATTAGCATCAAAAGAAGATGGACTCCATCCGTTTCCAAAGGTTGGCGACAATCCATGCAACCAATTGCAATCCGTACCATTCCAAAAAACGATAAATTCTATTTCAACCTCTTCATTAGGCTGAAAAGGTCCAGACAGAGGAGAACCTAAACTAGTACTAATCACTTGGAAATGAGCATCATCCAAGCAAACATTCTGTCCAATTAAATAAAAAGAGATAAGTAAAAAGATGGGAACAAACAGGTATCTTATTTTCATAACTTTTGATTATAATAACTCAATAAATACGTGTTTGTATTAGCAAGGTAGTTTTTTTTTTATAATTATCCAAAAAAAATTAAGGCTTAAATTAAATAGAAACCAATCGCCATAAAAGGAAAACAGTATTCGCAAAGACATTTGCTATGGATAAAAAAGATTGTGGTACACAATTTAGTATTTTATTCGTTTTCTTAGCATAGAAAAATTTCAACATGCGTTTTACCATTTGTCTTATCATCTGCTTTTTGAATTTCCAAATGTTCGCACAGACTTGTTGCTCTGCTGGTGCTCCGGTTAGCAGTTTTTATGGGATCCAAGGCGGAGACGAAAAAACGCTGACCGTTAATCTAGCTTACGAATTCAAGCAGATCAATCTGCTTATTGATCAAAATGAACGACTTGTTAATGACCCTAGAACTAGATTTGGTCAAAGCCTATCTGCAAAGGTAGATTACATATTGAATAGTAACTGGTCTTTTTCTGCCATTTTACCAATAGTACAGCAGACTCGAAAAACGATATCAGCCAATGAAAACAGTGTAGGAATTGGTGATTTATTATTTGTTTCTCAATACAGATTTTTCCATAAATATAATTACGCGATTATGTTTTCGGCAGGTCTAAAACTGCCAAGTGGCAAGCGGAATCATCGGAGCGAATCTTCGATTTTCTTATCTCCTGATATGCAAAGTGGAAGTGGAAGTTTTGATTGGGTTGCTAGAATAAATCTTATCAAGGAACATTTATTCCTACCCTTTCTAACCAGCGCTGTAGAAGTTTCTTATCGGAACAACGGCATCAATCCAACATTTGGGAAAACCGCCAATTTTAATGGTCGCCAATTTGGCTTTGGAGATGAATGGGTTTCTATGGTTTCTTTTAATTATCAATGGATTACTAATAAGGGAATTTTTATTCCTGACTTAAGTCTCCGCTATCGTCGCTCCAGTCAAAATATAGAACAGAATGTACAAGCTCCAAATAGTGGTGGAAATTGGTGGAGTTTACCTTTCGGAATTTCTTTTCAACCTGATCAAGAAAAATCTATTCGGCTATATACAGAACTTCCTCTTTTTCAAAATCTAAATGGATTACAAATAACCACCAGTTTTACTGTTGGGTTACAGATTAAATATATAATAATTAATAAAACAAAAGACATATGAAAAATGTGCCCTTACTACTTCTATTAAGTCTTCTAGGTCTAATGTCCTGCAAAACAAACAACGAAACCCTAGGAGATACTAGGAGTAATGATTGGTTAATTCCAGTTGGGGAAGTATTAGATGGAGGTCCAGGAAAGGATGGAATTCCTTCAGTAGATAATCCTCAGTTTGAATCTGCCACTGAAAACACTTATCTGGATGATGAAAATTTAGTGGTAGGAATGGTACGGGATGGGGTTGCTAAAGCCTATGCCCATCGCATTTTGGATTGGCATGAGATTGTAAACGATCAAGTCGGCAATCAATATATTGCGCTTACCTATTGTCCATTGACCGGTACGGCAGTTGCTTGGAACCGCGAAGTAGATTCAGCAATCACGACCTTTGGAGTTAGTGGAAAACTATATAATACCAATCTTATGCCTTATGATCGAGCCACCGATAGTTATTGGTCACAAATGAGATTAGATTGCGTAAATGGTGATTTAATTAATACGCGAATCGAAACCTTTCCTGTAATTGAGACGACTTGGGCAACATGGAAAAAAATGTATCCAAATAGTTTGGTGATGACCAGAGAAACTGGTTTTAACAGAAACTATAATAATTATCCTTATGGTGATTATAGAACCAACCACAATAATTTAATTTTTCCTGTGAGTAATAATGATACTCGTTTACCAGCAAAAGAACGGGTACTCGGTGTCTTAACCGATTCAAAAAACAAAGTTTATCCAATAGCATCTTTTGGTGATGGTCAAGTTATCATTGATAATTTTCCAAATAAGGAAATAATCGTGATTGGATCAAATACAGAGAATTTTTTAATTGCTTATCGTAACGAAGGATTGGAAAATCTCAATTATGTAAGTGGGCAAGGTGTGGTCGTTGCGGAAGATGATAATGGGAATAAGATCTCCATTTCCGGTGAAATTGTTGAAGGCCCCTTAGCAGGAACACAACTTGAACCGGTAGAATCTATTTTGGGATATTATTTTTCCTTGGCTGCCTTTTATCCGGATATTGAAATATTTCAGTAGCGGGAGGAACTGCCTTAGCATGGTCTTTCTCAATTTTGCCATCATCCTTTAATCCGATGATTCACAATTCAGCACAGCTTTTTTTGCTGGTTAGTCTTCTTTTTATGTAAAAGAGTGCTAACCAGCAATATATTCCTAAAGAAAATTCGGGATGACACCTATTTTTAAAAATAAAGAAAGCAGTCAACGTTTAACGAATATCCTTCCTAAATTCACAATCACCATTCGCTTGGACGACTTCCTTTCCTTTTACAGACCAACACTTTCCATAAACAGAACAATAGCAATATTCTAATTGATAAAGTTCATTAATTTCATTTACTATTAGATCTAATTGAACAGAATCATGTTTAGTTTTCAATTCTTCGGTAATAACAGTATGTGACTCTCCAGGGGCAAGGACTACCCTATTTAAGGAAGCGTTTTGATTTTGCTCTACAGTTACTTGATTTCCGTAACGATCGCGAAGTACTTGATAAAATTCATATTGCTCGAAAGGTTTTCCATCATATTTATAAATCACTTCATCTATAATAGCTGGTCCTATCCCCTTGTTTTTTATGATATATCTAAAAACTACAATTGAATCTCCATTGTATATATTAAAGGATCTGTTATCTAAAAAAGGCCAGACAGATGCTTCTTGCTGGGTAGCAAAAAGTTGTTGTTGCTCCATCATAATTCTCGATTCTTGAAAGTTAATAAAAGCCGTAATGGTACTAATAAAAACCGCTACCAACGCGATCACTAAGGAGACATCCCAATGAATCTTTTTAGCTTCTTTTTGCATTTTATTTCATTTAATGTATATGATCATAAAACCTTCATCATATGTGTTGATTTTATATAAGGAGAAAAATTTCAAGTATATTTACATGAATCTACAAAACAATTTTCAAAACAACGAATACACATTTTAATCTGATGAAATTTATTTTAATAATTCCATTTTTCTTTTGGTCTGGCGTTTCTTTTATTATCGGACAAACGGATTCTCTTATCGTTAATTTAGGAGCATATGATTCAGATTCTATCCCTCCTGGGATCCCTTTTGTTGCATATTGGGAAGTAGGTGACGTCTACGATTTTAAAATTACCAAAATAAAGAAAAGATGGAACGAAGATGAACTTATTAGAAATGACTCTTCTTCCTATATCGCTAGATTTACTGTCCTAGATTCTACGGAGACCAATTATCGAATTAAGTGGACCTATAAGACGCCACTCACTGAATTACAACTACCTGTACAAATCATCAAAAAAGTGAATGAGTTCAATATTACTGAAATAATTTACAAAACAAATGAAGTAGGAGAATTTATTACCATCGAAAATTGGGAAGAAGTATCAAAAGCGATGAAATCCATGTTTTCAGTTCTCATTGAAGAAATATCTGCTGAAGAAGATGTATCTCGTTCAGATATGTTGAAAGTTATACGACCCATGATGAATCTTTATGAAAGCAAAGAGGGAATCGAATCTCATTTATTAAAGGAACTTCAATATTTCCACTTTCCTTTTGGCGTAGAATTCTCAGCAGTTGACACGATTTTTTACGAAGAAGATATGCCAAATGCTTTAGGAGGTGACCCAATTCGATCAGATGTATTATTATTTGTCGATTCGGTAGATTATGAAAATTCCTTTTGCATTCTCGAACAAGGTCGGACGCTTAATTCTGAGGACACAAAAAGATTTCTGAAAGATTTTTTTATTAGAGTTGCCAAAAGCGATGAGCAGAATGAAGATATGCAAACGGCGCTTAAAGAGTCGAAGTTTGATATACAGGATATCAATACTTATCAATATTATTATTATCCTGGTATCCCCTTAAAAATTTCCTGTCTCCGAAAAACGATTATGAAGTTTTCAGGTGAAAATAAAATCAATATTGAGTTGACCAAAATAGAATTACAAATTTAGCAGAAGAAAGTTCTTCTAAAAATAATTTATGTAGCATTTAAAAAAATTTAATTCCGAAAATCGACACCTTCAAAGCGTTTTTTGCCCTTTATTAAATGCTTCCATTTTCTGCGCTATGCAAGAATAATTTTCACAAATTGCTAGATCATATTTTTAAAACAATCCACTAATCTGTCCATCCTCATCAATATCAATTAACTCAGCAGATGGAGTCGCTGGTAAGCCTGGCATCCGCATCATATCCCCAGTTATTGGAATTAAAAATCCGGCACCAGCGGCAATTTCAATTTCTCGAACCGTAATAGTGAAATCCTCCGGGCGTCCAATTTTCTTCGGATCGTCTGATAAAGATTTCTGTGTTTTTGCCATACAAATTGGTAATTCATTCAAATCTAATTTGTCTATTCTTCGCAAATCACGTCGAGCTCTAGAACTATATTCTACTTTAGAGGCTCCATAAATTTTTGTAGCAATCGTTAAGATTTTTCCTTCTACGGAACTCTTCCAATCATATAGTGGTTTAAATTTATTATTCCCACTTTCAATACTATCAACTACCGCTCGCGCCAAGTCTTCTGCCCCTTTACCACCTTCCGCCCAAACTTTAGCCACCACCGCTTTCACGCCCTTAGCTTGACAACCTCTTCGTACTACAGCAATCTCTGCATCCGTATCACCAATAAATTCATTGATAGCTACCACAGGTTGAATACCAAACTGTTGAATATTTTCTAAATGTTTTTCCAAATTAACCAACCCTTTTTGGACAGCTGTGGGATTAGGTTCCTTTAATGATTTTAGATCTACACCACCATGATATTTTAAAGCTCGGATCGTAGCCACAATCACCACAGCTTCTGGAGCTAAACCTGCACTTTGACATTTAATATTTAGAAATTTCTCTGCTCCCAGATCAGCCCCGAATCCCGCTTCCGTCACCACGTAATCAGATAGGGACAATCCCATCCTTGTGGCAAGTACGGAGTTGGTTCCTTGCGCAATATTCGCAAAAGGTCCACCGTGGATAATAGCAGGGTTACCCTCAATTGTTTGGACAAGGTTTGGTTGGATTGCATCTTTCAGCAGCGCTGCCATCGCTCCATGGGCATTCAACTCACGAGCATAAACGGGCTTACGTTCTCGAGTAAACCCAACAAAGATATTTCCAAGACGTTCTTTCAAATCGGTACGAGAATTAGCTAAACATAGGATGGCCATGATCTCAGAAGCAGCGGTAATATCAAATCCTGTCTCTCGTGGAATACCACTTCCCGTACCGCCAAGTCCTACTACTACTTTTCGGAGTGTGCGATCATTCATATCCATCACGCGTTTCCATAATACCGTTCTAGGATCAATACCTATGGATCTTGTTTTACTTTGAATATTATTATCAATCAAAGCTGCCAATAAATTATGTGCTTTTTCAATGGCCGAAAAATCTCCTGTAAAATGAAGATTGATATCTTCCATCGGAAGCACTTGGGAATAACCACCTCCGGCTGCGCCTCCTTTAATACCAAACACTGGACCTAAGGAGGGTTCTCGAAGTACCACCGTGGTCGGTTTACCAATCCGGTTTAATCCTTGGGTCAAACCAATCGACATCGTTGTTTTCCCCTCTCCAGCTGGCGTAGGACTTAAAGCAGAAACCAAGATCAATTTATTTTTTTTGATGCGATCCGAATCAATTAAAGATAAAGGTAGTTTCGCTTTATATTTTCCATAGAACTCCAACTGATCTTCTTTCAGCGCTAGTTGTTCCGCAATTTTAGCAATATGTTTTAAGGGAATGGTCCGAGCAATTTCGATATCTGAGGCCATAATTTTATTGAATTTAATTTTTTTGTCTAGAAAATTAATGAAAGAATTTCCAACCAAGACAAAGGTAGAAATATGATAGAGAATTTCTTCTTTTAACTCCTATTTTTGAGTCAAAGTTTCAGAATAAATATTAGACCATAATCTGTAATGGGATTATTGGACAAATTTGGATTTTTATTTTAAGTAATGGGAGAGATTTTTTCATAAAAAAATATAAAGAAAACTTCAACTGAGTAAAATATTTTAAAGAAATCATTCTAGTTTAAGCTCATTATAATTCTTAATAATCCAACTCTCTATACCTATTCGATAAACATTTCCTATATTTACCCTATTCAAAAGTTATCACCTTTTCTTTTATGAAACTACTCATAACCTCGTTTTTCCTTTTACTCGGAATAACCATCATCGCGCAAAATGGATCTCCGCTACCAGCCGGTGCTCGTGGTGTCGGGATGGGAAATACTGGTGTAAGCAATCAAGATATTCACAGTATTTTTAGCAACGTCGCAGGATTGGCCTTTTTAGAAGGAACTCAATTCGCGGTTTTTGGTGAGCAACGCTTCGTTGGTACAGGCATCAGTAATCTCGCAGTGGGCGCAGCCCACTCTTTAGGATCTGGAACCTTCGGATTGACCATTCAAAACTATGGGATTACAGACTATAATGAGCAAAAGGTTGGTCTTTCTTATGCCAGAAAATTATTTGACAAACTCTCCATGGGCGTTCAGTTTGATTTTTTAAATACCCGGATTACAGACTATGGTAGCGCAGCTATTTTTACTTTTGAAATTGGTTTTGTTGCCCCTATCAATAAAGAATTGACTGTGGGTGCTAGAATCTTTAGCCCGATGAGAGTAACCATTTCGGAGGAGGAAGATGTTCCTGGATTATTAGGAATAGGCTTTAGTTATCATCCATCAAAGAAAGTAACCTTTAACGGAGAAGTTGAAAAAGGCATCGATACGGATCTCTCTATTCGAGCCGGAATAGAATACCATATTCACCCTGTTGTAAGTCTTAGAGTTGGTGGGGCCGCAAATCCAACGCTGGCAACTTTCGGTTTAGGATTTCGGATTAGTGATCAATTTAACATCGATATTGCGACTACCTATCATCAGGTGCTTGGCTTAAGCCCTGGCATTGGGATTCGATATGGATTAAAAAATTCAATACAAAAAAAGAAAAGATAATTTTCTTCTTATTAATCCATCAACCAATCGTTAATTCATGCACCTAACCATCGTCGCTGCTACCCTCTTTGAGATCGAACCTACTCGTCAATTTCTAGCCGACAATTTTCACTCCAAAGACCAACTAACTTTCATAAAAGGAGAAACGACCGTTCAGATTTTAATCACTGGAGTCGGTACGACTGCTACTGCTTTTGCTCTTGGACAATATTTAGGACGGGTAAAAACCAATCTATTGATTAACGCCGGAATTGCAGGTAGTTTTTCAAAAACATTAAAAATAGGAGATGTATTCTTAGTTGAGAAAGACCGATTCGGAGATCTTGGAGTCGAAGAAGCAGATGGAAATTTTGTGGATGTTTTCGAACTAGAGATGCCCGCTCCCAATACGCCACCATTTCAAGATAGTTGGTTAATTAATCCTGCCGCAGCAGGGCAAAATTTCTTACCAACAGCGACGGCCATTACTGTCCAAACAGTTCATGGAACCACCGCTAGCATCTCGAAAATTCAAAAAAAATATCCCGTAGATTTAGAGAGCATGGAGGGTGCCGCCGTTCACTACGCATCCTTAATGACCGGAACGCCATTTTTTCAAATTCGCAGCATTTCAAATTATGTCGAGCCTCGAAATAAAGAAAATTGGGATATTGGCAAAGCTATTAATTCCTTGAATAAAGTACTACAAGGAATGATTCATCCGAATTAAATCTAAGCGTCAGGAGGCAATCGAGATGGTTAGTACTTTAAATATTTTTAAAACCATTACAACTTACCAGCCTTAACTTGCTTGTCCGCATAATCAACTGCCCGAGCTGTTAATGCCATATAAGTAATACTTGGATTTTGAGTTCCAGCACTGGTCATACAAGAACCATCTGTCACAAAAACATTGGGTACTTCGTGCATTTGGTTCCACTTATTGAGCACACTCGTCTTTTTACTTCGTCCCATTCTAGCAGTGCCCATTTCGTGGATACAAGCACCAACTGCAGTGGGATCATTATAAGATTTGATATCTTTAAAACCAGCTGCCTCCATCATCTCTTCCCCACAGGAAATACCATCCAGTCGTAACTTTCTTTCATTTTCCTTTAAGGTAGCATCAAAACTAATCATCGGCATTCCGAAGGGATCTAGTTTTTCAAAATTCAAAACCATCTTGTTATCATGGTAAGGTAATATTTCCCCAAAACAGGTCATATAGACATAGTAAGGTCCGGGCTTAAATAAATTTTCTTTTAATGGCGCACCAATTACATCCGGAGCAACAAAATTACCACGAGAGGCATTTCCTTGGTAACCAAAACCACGCAGATAATCCTTTCGTTTGGTTGCTTTATCAATATTTCTAAATCTAGGAATATAAAATCCTACCGGTTTTCGGCCTTTATAGTAGGTATCCTCAAATCCTTCTACCCTTGCTGAAATACCCATTCCATAATGATGGTCCATCATATTATGTCCCAATTCACCACTGCTATTTCCGAGACCATCAGGAAATGATTCTGAGCGACTATTCAGCAAAATCGCAGTAGTTCCGACGGTACTGGCATTACAAAAAATGATGCGGGCAAAAAATTCTTGTTCTTCTCCCGTTTTGGTATCTTTAATTCTTACACCACTAGCTTTCCCAGTTTTTTTATCATAAACTATTTCTTGAACAATACTATCAACGCGCATCCAAAGGTTTCCCGTCGCTTCTGCTACCGGTAAGGTAGCAGATAAACTACTAAAGTAGGCACCATAAGGGCAACCCCGAACACAGCGATTTCTTGTTTGGCATTGACCTCGTGTTCCTTTGTGCACTTCAGGTTTATAAACAGATAAATTGGCGACCCTACCTGGAGTGATAATTCGTTCTGGATATACGGCTTTTACTTTTTCTCGCATATGTTGTTCAACACAATTGAGTTTAAAAGGAGGTAAAAATTTTCCGTCCGGAACTTGTTTCAATCCTTCTTTTTGTCCAGCAATACCGACAAAGGTTTCGACGTAATCATACCAAGGTTCAATGTCTTTGTATCGAATCGGCCAATCGACGGCAATTCCTTCTTTGGCATTAGCAGTAAAATCTATATCACTCCAACGGTAGCAATGCCTACCCCACATAATGGAGCGACCACCCACATGGTGACCTCGAATCCAATCAAAACGATTGACCTCCTCATAAGGATATTCGTCGTCCTTATTGATCCAATGTTTATTATCTTGGTTGACCCACCAGTGTAAGCGATCCTGCTTGAAATAATGGGCAGCAATTTCCTCTGCACTGACTACATTTTGAGACGGTAGTTCCCACGGGTCCATACTTGCAGTTGGATATTCCCCGTGTTTAACCAAACGACCTCTTTCGATCACTAAAGTTTTATAACCTTTTTTACAAAGTTCCATGGCAGCAAATCCACCACTGATGCCAGATCCGACCACAATCGCATCAAACGTATTTTCCTCTTTTCCTTTAGAATTAAAATTCATAATGCCCAAGCTTTTCCTCCCATCTCAGCCACCGTAATACAAGATTCGTATTGACCGGGTACGGGTAAATAATTTAAAAAATTTGTTGAGATTTCTTCTGTTGATAAATAATAAGCAATGGTTTGTTGACGAAGATCAGCAATGGCAGCTTTGACTGGAATTTCTGTTTCATAAACCTCTGTCCGTAGTTTTTCAAAATTTTCTAGCGTCACATTTTTCTTTACATTTTTAGATTCAAGATCCTCTGGATTGTTATTTAGTTTAGTCAATAAGGCTAGAAAATTATTTTTCCATTTGATTTGATCTTCCGAATTATAGGTAGAACCAATCATGGTATCCATAATATTTTGCACACCAACTTCTGAGGCGGACGGACTATCTGTTTTTGGTAGAATAATATCAATGATTTGTTCTATGATAGAAAATTCTTGCTCATTAAAAAAAATGGGTTTGTACGGATCTACGACCGCCACCTCAGATCGACAGCCAGTAAGAATACCAGCAATCAATGGAGCGGACAAAATAGTTCCGGTAGCAAGCGCAGTATATTTTAAAACATCTCTTCGCTTCATAATGGAATAATTTTAATTTTGATTTTGAAGTTTGTGAGGCTAAAGTTAATTTTATTTTACTAATTCTTTGAACTTTTCCTGGGTAATCAAAATTTTAAAGCAGCGATAAATGATAAAGCAAGTAATTCAAAAAAATATGTTCTGGATTATTTTTGGAATAACTATAGCGATATGACTTTATCCTGAAGGTAAGGCAAATTGGACCTTAAAAAGATATATTGGTTGGGGTTGGGATCCAATTATGGCTTTGTCTCGTTATATTCCTTCTTTTTTTACTAGTCTACTTATTTTTAATCTTGGATATGGAATATTATTATTTCAAAAACAAAAAACTAATTTCCTCCTTTCTATCCTTCATCTTACCTTGATAATTATTTCAATATTCACCCCCATTGAAAGCATGGGTATGGAGTTGATTTTAAACCTATCCTTATGGTTGGTTTTTCTATTAAATATGACACGATTAAATTTTAGCATTCGTTCTATCTGATGGACCGTTGTTAAAAAAAATAGGGCAGAAGCAATGCTTCTACCCTATCTAAAAATTTATCTTTAATAAAATTATTTAGTTATAATTTTATAAATTTCTCGACGACTCGATTACCCTCATCGTCTGTGACTTCTATAAAGTAAATACCTGATTGAAGTGCACTTGCATCCATTCGTAAATCAAGCATTCCTGACATATTCTGAAGCATCATAGTTCGACCTGCGCCGTCTATTACTCTTACCTCTGAATAATTAATCTCTTGATTATAGTTAGTGATATTCAATACATCATTTACAGGATTCGGGAAGATCTTGAGGGCTCCAGTAGTTGCACCTAATTCAGCAGAACCGCTATCAGCATCCTCTGAATTTAGATCCGCTTGCTCTTGTGAAGGCAAGCCAAGTAAACTCCTTTCAGTCTCGATTAATTCAGCTTCTGACATATGGCTGTAAGGATTTGTAACCACATTACCTTTCCCTATATCTCCTGCACCTCCACTGGTCAATCTACGCGGTCTGCATTCAACATACAATTCCCAATAACTAGCTGCCAGGTTACAATGATCACCCAACACATTAAATACTACTACATCGCAAGGTTGGACGGTAAAATATTGTGGCCCAACGACTAACCCTGTAGGACCAGGACATACTGGGGCACCAGCTGAAAAACCTAAGACCGTGACATTATTTACCGTTACCCATACTGAATCAGGCACCCTAAGCGCATCAAGAGTGACTCCTATAGATGCCGTAACATTAGAAACTATTGGTACGCCAATGTTAAAATTATTATTTGCGGTAGATGTAAAAGTAAAATCATCACAGGTTGCAGTACAACAATTTTGAATTCTTACACAAGCTCTTTGTCGACAAATTCTTCCTCTTCTATTATAGAGGTAAATTTCAAAACATTGTACGGTACCTGGAGTTGCACCAGTATAGGTGTAAAGTGCCACACCAGTTGAATATGGTCCAATCGGTGAGTTGGAGGAACCAACTAACGTAGAACCAGCGAAGACATTTACATACGTTGCGGTTGAAGCTGTGTTATTGGTAACCCTAAAAGAAATCGTCACGGTACCATCCTCATTACAAACTTGATCCATGACAGAAATGCTTGCACAAGCTCTGACGGGATCAATGGGACCAGTGCTGATTTGACTTTGAAGTTGAAGTGTTCCTAAAAATAAGAACAACATCATAAACAGTGTGTTAATTTTCATAAAATAAAATTTTGAAATGAGCCTACTCTGTTTAAAAGTTTAACCATTTAATAAATCAATTTCATAAGAATATCAGGACCATGTGTGACAGACACTGGAGATCAAGTAAACTTTAAGGCTTTTCGGTATTCGCCTAATACTATAGCTTAAAAAAACACGAAAGGTACTTTTAGTTGGCTTTATATATTTTTTGTAGAATATTTGTGTTTATACACTCACAAGTATAATGTTTTTATTTTGCAATAAAGAATATTTCAATATAAAAATTAGTAATGCTAAAAAGCTCCTTCATTTTTCTACTCTAGAACAGATTAATATTGACTTATTCGTTTCACAATAATTTCACAAAGGAGTCATAAAATAATGCTAAAAAAAATCATGTATTGAATTTGGTTGACCATTTTCCAAATAATTATTCTATGATTCATACATAAAAAACTGCCTCATAAGTAAAGAACTTATGAGACAGTTTATTCAAAAAAAGAATTTATTTGAAATTAAAATAAACTTAATTTATTATAATTTGATAAATTTCTCAACGACTCTGTTACCCTCGTCATCTGTGATTTCTACGAAGTAAACACCTGATTGAAGGGCACTTGCATCCATTTGTAGATTAGTCTCACCTGAATTATCAAGCATCATAGTTCGACCTGTACCATCCAATACTCTAACCTTCGCATAATTCTGATTGATATTTGTAATATTTAATACATCAGTTACTGGGTTCGGGAAGAGCTTGAATGATCCTGCACTGCCTAGATTCGTATCGTCGGAACGACCACTTGCTCCTCGCTCTTCTGCACCTCCTCGTGCAGATGAACCATCATTATCACAATCAAGTCGACCACAAGAAACATCTAAAGTCCATCCAACACCTCCTGCATTACAAACTTCTACATCTACATCAATATCGATTACATCACATGGCTGAACAGTAACTTGTCCAAAAAAGGCTCCCTGTGGGCCCCATGGATTAGGCGAACATGTACCATGTGAACCAGTAGGAGTTCCATTATCAGTTCCAAGCGTTGACCATGGTCCTGAATCTAATACTATCTGATTATTTACTCTAACTATTAATTGATCTGGAGCATATACCGTGGTAAAGCAGAAGTTTAAAGTTGCTGCTACCTCACTTGTACCATCATATATATCCTGCAAGCCATTTGACCATCCATAATCGCTTGCCGTATCATGTATTTCAAAGTCCAAACAATTATCACCGACAAAATCAGTACCTATTGTAAAGGTTCCTTGAACTCTACAGCCCATTGCATCAATAAACCAGTAAGTATAAACACCTGGCGTTAGATTTGGAAGAAGAATAGATATTGGGCCACCAATGTTCATATTTCCAGTTTGTCCAGTAGTTGTATTTGTCCATTGCCCAGTATAAGGAGGTGTACCACCCCAAACTGAAATCCCGGCAGATCCTAGACCAGTTGGACAAGTTGCATCACGGCCAAAAGCTCTAGTTTGTAAATCACAGCAATCCCGGACTCTAACACATACTCTACGATGACAACATCCGCCTCGATCGTTGAAAAGGTAAAGGTTAAAACACTGAATCGAATTTGGAGTAGCTCCTGTATAAGTATAGACGTGGGACCCTGTTGAATTTGGAGGGATTGGAGTAGTCGAAGTACCAACAACGGTAGTACCATCAAGTACATTAACTAAAGTAACTGTTGAGCCAGAGTTATTGTCTACTCTAAAATAGATGGTCACTGTGCCATCACGATTACAGACTTGTCTATCTACGGTAATCCCTGCACAAGGTGCTAAGCTAATAGGAATAGGGCCGGTAATGATTTGGCCTTGGATTTGGAATGTCCCCAAGAAGAGGAATAACGTCATTAAAAACGTCTTAAATAGTGTGTTAATTTTCATAAAATAAAATATTTAGAAATGAGCCTACTCTGTTTAAAAGTTTAACCATTAATAAATCATTTCCATAAGAATACCACGACCATGTGTGACAGACACTGGAAATCAAGTAAACTTTAAGGCTTTTCGGTATTCGCCTAACAATATAGCTTAAAAAAACACGAAAGGTAGTTTTATTTGGCTTTTTATATTTTTTGCAGAACACTTAAGACTAAGCATTCACAATTATAGTGTTTTATTTGGCAAAAAAGAAAAAATTTAAAATAAAAATTTAAAATACTTGAGCCTTTTTATGATTTTTCATCGAAATTAAGATCATCATGAAGTATTTCTTTCACAAAAGTATAATAGTATATTCCATTAATATTACTGAAATTATATTATTAGATATTCGTCTTTAAATTCAACCGTAAATATTTGAAGGAATTCGTTTGTTAATAATTTGAAGAATATTATTATTTGCTAACCAATTATCCTCATCATGTTTTTGAACACTAAAGAGACAACCTTAAGTTTTTGTTTTCGAGATCAATTTCTTTAACTTCCAACTTATTTTTTGCTTGAAAATTATTAATCATATTAAAAGATGTCTAATAATATTTATAATGGTCTTACCTTTTTCATTGGTCTCGTTTGGTTGGTTAACGGACTATTTTGTAAAATATTAAATTTCATACCTCGACATCAAGAGATCGTGGAGAGTATTCTGGGATATCAATATGCAACTAGCATTACCATCTTGATTGGGGTAGGTGAAGTTATTTTAGGTTTATTAATCATACTTAAATTCAGAAAAAAATTATTGACCATTACCCAAATTATCTTAGTGACCACAATGAATATTATGGAATTTATATTGGCTCCTAACTTGTTGCTTTGGGGGAAGCTCAATGCTATATTTGCCCTTGGATTTATTGTTTTAGTTTATATACATGGATTTGTTTTAAGCAAACAATTATCGTAATTTTAACGAGATGAAATTCTTAAAAAAGCATCCTTTCGGCGTTGAAGCCTATTTTAGTCAATCCAATGTGCTAACCTTTGCATTCCCAAAAGAAGCGCTCCAAAAATTTCTCCCAAGTCCGCTTTTACTTGATACCTTCCAGAACGAGTGGGGTTTTGTAGCCATTGCAATGGTCCAGACAAAGGGGTTGCGACCAGCAGGATTTCCCAAATTTTTCGGCAGTGATTTTTTTTTAATGGGATATCGGATTTTTGTTAGATATGTTAATCAAGCTGGAAAAAATTTACGTGGACTGTATATTTTAAAATCTGAAACAAATAAAAAAAGAATGGAATATTCAGGTAACCTCTTTACCAATTATAACTATTCAACTACGGATATTCAACAATTTGAAGATACCCACTTTAAAACCATCTCTTCCCAAAAGTCTAATTTTAAAGTAACCATTGACAAATCGGAAGATGAAAGCGAAATTAGTATTCCAAGCAATTCTCCTTTTGTTAATTGGAAAGAAGCTAGAAGATTCGCAGGACCTTTGCCACACACCTTCACTGTCGATCCCATCGCAAAGGAAGTTTTAATTATCCGAGGCATCCGACAGAATTGGCACCCCAAACCAGTTCAAATTAAAGCGTATCATTTTGATTTTTTCGCAGATTTAGGATTAAAAAATGGCAGACTAGCCAATGCTTTTGAAATAAAGAATATTCCCTATCGGTGGGAAAAAGGGAGGATTGAAAAATGGAGGTAGCCCGTACTCGATTTCAAGGTGTTTGGAATATTATTCACTTCAATTGGCATTTTTATCTTATAGTTGGTTTGATAATGATCGGACTTTTATTACTTAAAAGTCTCTTCCCTCCATTTTTACATTTTTGGTTATTGGTTGGTCTGGGATCTGGTTGTTTGATCACTATTATTTCGCTTTTAGTTTCCTATTATGTGTATGACTGCTCAAATTTATATGAATTAGATTGGTTAGATGATTCAAACCAACTCCAACTATTAAATGTAAATGCTGGGTTTGACGAAACAAGTTCTACCATCAAGAATAAATATCCAAGCACAAAATTGACTATTTGCGATTTTTATGATCCACAAAGGCATACAGAAATTTCAATTCGTCGAGCTAGGAAAGCATATCCACCACAGCCAGAAACAATCTCTATAAATTCTCAAGCGCTCCCATTTCCCAATCATCGATTTGATAAATCCATCGTCATCTTCGCGGCACACGAAATTCGGGACGAAGCAGAAAGGGTTTTATTCTTTCAAGAACTTAATAGAGTTACTAAATCAACTGGAAAAATATATGTGATGGAACACCTAAGAGATACCAGTAATTTTTTGGCATACACTATTGGTTTTTTACATTTCTATAGTAAAAAAACTTGGTTAACAACTTTTAGGATGGCAGGTCTATCCATCCAGGATAAAAAAAAACTCAACCCATTTATTACGCTTTTTATTTTGACACCTCATGGAAATACACCTTAAACTAATTGGAATTTCATTGATCTTGTTGGCCTTAATCCATGTCATTTTTCCTAAATATTTTAATTGGGAAAATGACTTAAAATCTTTAAGCTTAATCAACGCAGAGATGATGGTTATCCATACTTTTTTTTTGGCATTAACGGTTTTTTTAATGGGAATTCTTTGCTTAACTTCTGGAGATGATTTAAGCAATAGTCGCTTAGGAAGGAAGATTTGTTTAGGCTTTGCAATTTTTTGGACCTTGAGGTTTTTCATTCAATTTTTTGGATATTCGACTAGTCATTGGAAGGGAAAATTTTTTGAAACCGCAGTGCACATCGTTTTTAGTTTGTTTTGGGGTTATACAAGTGTTGTTTTCTGGAGAATAGGACTTTCCTTGTAACTTTTTTTATCTTTGCTCCATGATTTTACAGCGATTATTATTAGAGAACTTTAAGCAATATTCTAGCCTAGATTTAAGCTTCCGAGAAGGTTTAATTGGGATTATAGGAAAAAATGGCTCGGGTAAATCCTCTATTTTTGATGGTATATTATTGTGTCTTTTTGGCTCTGCCGTATCAACAGATAAATCCTTTTATAAAACGAGTTGGGCGGGCAAAAAGGATAATGTCCGATTGGAGCTTTGGTTAGAAGTTGGAGGAAAAGAATACCGGATTTTACGAGAATTCAGAGGAAAGGCGTTGGCGCCATATGCAGGTATCTATGATTATGAAGATAAACAGTTGGCGACAGGAGCTACTGCCGTTAATCAAGAAGTCAGTAGGTTGATTGGAATGGATAAAGATGCGTTCACTCGTTCAATTTTTAGTGGGCAAAAAGAACTGGGGATCTTGTCTAATACACGAGGAGAAGAACGGAAAAAAATGGTTCGTAAAATGATCGGCCTTGATAACTTAGATCAAATTCAAAAACTAGTTCGGGAAGATCGAAATAATTTAAAAAGAGCCGTCGATGGTCAAAAAGCCTTATTGCTCGGAGCCGATGACTTAAAATCTATCCATTCGGAAATAAAAAATTTAAACAAAGAAAATAAGACCCTACAAAAATCAATAGATAACAATCAGAAAAAATTAGAGAAAACAAACAAAGCCTACCAAACGGCAAAAAAGGCATTTAATGCACAACTTACTGCTTTCGAAAATTTTAACCTTCGAAAGCAAGAAGAAACACGCTACCTTTCTTTACTAGATGGAATCAAATCGGACAATGAACGATTAAAAGCAGTATTGGCAGATCTTAAAATACTAGAAAAGGATCAGCAAAAAATGAAGAAAAACGTTGGAAATTATTTAAGAGAATTAGATAATCTCAATGGTCTGGAAGGAGAGCGAACAAAATTTCAAGAGCTTCAAAATTTAAAATCTCAAAGAGCGCATTACCTTAGCATGCTGGCTGAAATTAATTCCGAAATTAAGGAATTGAAAAATTCAACCAAAGAATATGAAAAATTAAAAAAAGCGCTAGCTGAACTGACACCAAAAATTACCAGCCAGCAGAAAACTAAAGAATTACAAATTAAAGAATTACAAGGACTAACCGAAGCAAGAGGTAAAATATTGGGAAGCATTGCAGATCGTAAAAATCAACTTTCCACCATAAGGGAACTGGGAGCAGATGCAGAATGTCCTACTTGTTTGCAGCCACTTGTTCATGCATACCAGAAAACCATAGATAAATTAAACAAGGAAATAGCTGACTATGAACAGACACAGCTAAAATCTTTAGATCAGCAGATTAAAACGAACGAGAAGTCAATTGCGAAATTCGACAGTTTACTAAATACATTAATAGAGGAAAAACAAAAACGCTCTCTCACTATTAATAAAATCGAAGACGACCTTAAACGACTGACACAAGCAGAAGAGCGACTGGCTAAAGGAGAAAAAATGATCAAAGAGAAGGAAGTTGAAATAAAAGGCTACACCAATTTAAAATTTGATCAAAAAAAATATGAAACACTAAAGGAAAAAATTGAGTCATTTAAACCTACCTACTTAACTTACCAGATCAACGAAGAAAAATTAAAAAATACAGTCTCGATCAAAGAGCAGTTAACCAAAAATAAAACGCGCATTTCCGATGGTCAAGCAAAAATAAAAACAGTCGTAGCCGCCATCAAAGCCAGTGGATATGTTCCCGAAAAATACCAAGCTACTCAAATTAAACAAGATGAATTAGAAGCCGAGAGAGATCAATTACAAACGGCTGTTCAAGAATTAATTCGACAACAACGCGTCCTTGAAAATCAAATAACCACCCGACAGCAGCGAATCGAAACGGATGAAGCCAACCGGTCTACCATCGCAGAAAATTTAGTTGAATTTGAAGAATTAGAAACCCTCGATGGTCTTTTTAAAGCTTTTAAAACTTTTATCCTTGACAAAATAAAACCAACTATTACTAATTATGCAGGAACCTTGTTTGAAAAAATCACCAAAGGCCGTTACGAGAGTATTCATGTAGATGATAATTTTGATTTTCAGATTTTTGAAAATGGCGTAGCCTACCCTATCTCCCGTTTTTCTGGTGGAGAAATCGACCTCGCAAATCTCTGTTTACGGATTGGAATCAGCAAAGCCATTGCGGAGTTATCTGGTAGCACAGAAGCTTTGAGCTTTCTAGGTTTTGATGAAATTTTTGGTAGCCAAGATGAAGATCGTCGTATGGAAATTTTATTGGCCTTAGAACATCTGAAAGAGCAATATCGGCAGATTTATATCATCACTCATGTGGATACAGTAAAGGATTATTTTCCGAATATTTTACAGGTGACGCAGTCTGGAAAAGGGTCAGCGGCGGTTTTTCAGTAATGGTTGAATGGTTGAATGGTTGAATGGTTGAATGGTTGAATGGTTGAATGGTTGAATGGTTGATAAATTTAAAGTAAAAAATATTCATTTCTTTGAAAAAAATTTCGCGCTGTTAAGAAAATTAATTTTAGGATTGTTTAGATCAGTCAGTCATTTATTAACGTGAAAAGATATTTTTAAAATATGGATTATCAATTTATTAGAAACATTCATTTTTAGGGATTGAGGTTGAAGTTGAGGTTGTTTTTGAGGTTTCAAATTTATTTTGATTTTTTTATCCAAACAGTCCCCCCTGATTGGATATTCAATATCTGATAACCACTCCCCTACTATACAAAAGACAAAATCGCTCCCAATACTGCTCCACCAAAAATAATCCAAAGGGTATTTAATTTTTTAAAGTAGAAATAAACGAAAAAGGAGATGGCAGCAATAACTAGGGTTTTCCAATCAATCAAAATACTTTCTGCCATTTTTACACTGACGACGACCATGACGGCGACGGCGGCTACATTGACAGCTTCTAAAAACGCTTTTAGTGGAGCACTTTTCCGCATTTTATGAATCAAAGGATTGAGCAACCAAACATAGAAAAAGGAAGGAATAAACATTCCCAGCGTCGCTAGTATCGCCCCTGAAAAACCACCCACTTTATACCCAATAAAAGTGGCGGTAGATAAAACCGGTCCAGGTGTTACTTGTCCTACGGCGATGGCTTCTACTAAATCTGGGTGGGTTAGCCAACCCATTTGCTCGATCAATTCTCCATCAAGGTAAGCAAAAAGAACATAACCACTTCCAAAAAGCACGGCACCTACTTTTAGAAAAATAAAAAATAATTTCCATTTTGAATAAGGAATAGCGGCAGCGGCAGAAAAGAAAAGTAAAGGCGCAATACTGCTATTTAATTGTTTTCTCCTGGTGGCAAGGTGGAATAATAGAACTAGAATTCCCGCTGCTAGAATACAAAGAATTTCATTGACTCCTAAATAGGAAACTACGATAACAGCTACTCCAATGGCTGCTAAAAATTGAGTCTTGACCGCCTTTTTTCCCAGCTTAAGAATAGCTCCCACGATAAAGGACAATACCGCGGCTTTGATCCCATTGATAATCGGAACTACCCATGCGATCTCGCTAAATTTTTCAAAGAAAACAGCAACCGCTAAGGTTAATAAAACAGCAGGAAAGATAAAACTTATCCCTGCCACAAACAGTCCCTTCGCCCCTCCGCGGTGGTAACCACAGTGCATCGTCATCTCGGTAGAGTTTGGTCCGGGAATGAGATTGGTAGCTCCCATATAATCGAGAAACTCTTCGGTGGTCAGCCACTTTTTCTGTTCTACTAGATCCTCTTGCATCATGGCCACGTGGGCAGCAGGGCCTCCAAAGGCTACGAATCCGAGACGAAGGAAGTATTGGAAAATTTCTTTCATAGTTATTTGGTTTTAATCAACTTCAAAAAAGAGGTCTTACCTTTTTAAGATAAGACCTCCTTAGTCGCACGATAAGAACTGAAGCAGTCTTTAATTAACTGATCATCTTATACTTTATTATCTTAAATTTCTCCGATAACTGATTCAGTTACATTGATGATATGATCACCAACTTTTTCTAAAGAAGAGAAAAGGTTGTTGTATACCATCGCCGTTCTGGAATTATAATCTGACGTTCCGATCTTTTTATTATTCTCTTCGCGCAATTGATCACGCATAGCATTGATTGCTTTTTCAGCCGTTTTTGCTTCATCTTTAGTTACATCATCGTAGCTAGGAGAATTCAAGTTTTTCACCATGATTTCAAAAGCATTATCTACTTTTCCAATCATCTTATTGATGTTTTCTCGTTGCTCCGGTAAGAAATAATCTTTATTCTCAATTTTACGTTCAATTGCTTTAGAGATTTGGAAGTAGATATCCCCAATTCTTTCTAGGTCATTACAGATATTCAAGATAGAACGAAGTCTTAAACTAGTCTTTGGCGTAATCCTTTGATTAGAAAGTTTAGTCATGTATTCGGTAATCTCAATTTCAAGTCTATCCGTAATTTTCTCATACTTCTTCAGTTTTTTCAACATTTTTTTCTGCTCTTTAGCATCTGTTGAATTAATTAAAGTTTTAGAAAATCCAGACATTCTAGCAGTAATTTCACCAAAATGTGCTACCTCTTTTTGAAGTTCTATGGTCGCTAATTCTGGCGTACGAACTCCTGCTGAACCAATAAATTTCAATTTACCTTCGGTATCTTCATCTTCTGCATTACCAGGCACTGTTTTGATGGCCATTTTGACAAGCCATGGAACGAACCCAATCAGCAATATAACATTGATGATGTTAAAGGTTGTATGAAAAGCTGCAAGTATATAGGTATTCATGATATCCTCTGCTTTCAAATCTGCTGTTTTCAACTTTTTATTGCTTTCAAAAATGCTACTAAAGTTTTCCACGAAAGTGGTCAAAAATTCAATCACCCAAGGAAGTAGAATTACCATCCAACAAACCCCAATAATATTAAACATTGAGTGAATTCTGGCAGAGCGTTTTGCTTCTGTATTTCCAACAAGCGATGCTATTTCTGCAGTAATTGTCGTTCCGATATTTTCTCCAAGTACCATTGCCGCTGCTACTTCAAGAGGAAGCCACCCAGCGTACACTAAAGTCAAAGTAATTGCCATCGCCGCACTCGAAGATTGCACGATAACGGTAACCAAGGCACCGAGCATTACAAATCCTATTCTGGAAAAAATCCCATACTGCGCAAACCCTTCAATCCATGCCAAGGTGTCTTTTCCTAAATCAGGAACAGCTCCTTTTAGGTATGAAAGTCCTAAGAATAGAATCGCAAAACCGATCAAAAATTCGCCCCAATATTTCAGTTTTCCTCTGCCACTAAAAAGCATCGGTACACCAAGCGCAAAAAGAGGAATGGAATAGGCACTCAGTTTTACTTTAAACCCAAGGATAGCAATAATCCATCCAGTAACAGTGGTACCAATATTTGCCCCCATCATAATACCCGCGGATTCGATTAATGTTAATAAGCCAGCATTTACAAAACTTACCGTCATCACGGTGGTGGCGGAAGAAGATTGGACCAAGGCAGTAATCAAGAATCCTGTAAAGACTCCCAAATATCTGTTTTTGGTCATAGATCGTAGTATATTCCTGAGCATTGAACCTGCGGCTCTTTGAATACCATCACTCATCAACTTCATACCGTAAATGAAGAAACAAAGTGCTCCAGCAATTTCAATAGCATCCCAAATTCCAAATTCCATAGTAGATGTTTTTAAGGTAAAAAATTAATTTTTTCGTAAGTTAGTTCTGAAATTATTTAAAAGTGAATATCAACTTGTGCTCTGATCAATAAAGCATCATCTCCCCCTTCTTTTTTGATCAGTGAATAATCTGTTTGTATTTTTAGTTTATGTCCGACAATATACTTTGAAAAGCCTAAGGTATAATGGGTCTCATCATTTGAAACACCTGCGTCTGGTTTGATATCTGTGAATCTGAATGCAATTTCGTAGTCTTTTTTCAATAAATATCCAACCTGTGCATTGAATCCAGTACCAGTATAAAAAGTACCGATCTCCTCATTTAAACCATCCAAAACAAATGGATTATTATCCGCAGCTCTCTTATCGGCATATTCCATCATGACTGAAAGGCCTTGATACTTGAACATTAGGTCAGCAAAGAAAGTATTTAAATCTCGTCCTACATAATCTCCATCCGAATTTTTAATAAAACTTCCAAGTTGACCTCTTTCTCGTACCGCATTCTTATTGATATCATAGGTCAATCCGATGGACAATTTTGGTGTTTTTTCTCTTTTTAGATCGGCTCCTACATAATCTCCTTTAGAAGCAAATTTCCCCATCGGTAAAATATCTACGTGGAAAGTGTAATCTGTTCCACCAAAACTTCCTTGCGTAACATTTCGACCTTCTCCTTGAGAAATAGCGATGGTTGAATTAATCAAGACTTTACCTGCTTTAGCTTTATGCTTTAGTTGCATTCCTAAGTCTCGGTCAATATTAAAGCGGGAATTTAGCCGAGATCGATCCACAAATTGCAGGTTTCCAGAAGAAATAACCCGCTCTCGATTACCCGGTAGTTTGCGTTGTCCAACTTGAATATAAAAATTTTTATAAAAATTATATTCGACTGAAGCATCTAGCAAAAAATTCGGCGCATTTCGAAATTCACTGGTGTTTCCTCCACTAATATCTCGATTGGTAAGTCCTAACTCAAACTTAAATTTAAGTTTGGGAGACAAAGCCCAACCGTCAAATTTAAATCTAGAGCGTCGAAGCAAAAATCCTGCTTCAAAATCTTCTGCTCCTGAAAGCTTATCATCGGCTAAACTCCATTCACCCGTATAAAGGCTTTGAAATCTAAATCCAAATCTTATATAATAAGTTGAGTCTTTTCCTACTACCTGTAATCCTTTACCGAATTTTTGAGGAATAAACTGAGCAGAAGAGCTTGCTGAAAATCCAGCAAAAATGATACTCATAAGAATTATCTTACGAATAATTTGGTTAATTTTTTGGTCCAAAATAAAAATTATATTTAACAGCATTATGAATAAAACACATAAGTGCTTGAATTTCAGCTACTTAATAACTTCACCAGCTTCATCTTCTAGCACCTTAAATTAGGGCACAAATCTAAGCCTATCATGTTAACTTAGTGTAAAGAAAGAATTAAGTCCTTATTAAATATTTTGGGTGGGTTCATTAAGCATCTAAGAATGAAAGGGACAAACCGTTGACCAGCTTGTCCCTCTGCAAACAAAGGTGCTTAAATAAAAGCTTTTAGTGGGAGGAGATGTCAGAGCCAGTAAGAGATTAAAATTTGTCGTAATAGTGTCTAATAAGTTTTATTTAAAATGCTTCGTTACATGCTTAATTAGTTGGGATTGTCAGGTTCCATTTTCACATAAGTAAAAACCAACCCTGCCCTGATCATTCTGGAATTAACCCCATTATCTCCAAAAATTCTACGACCATAATCGGCACTTGCACTTAAAAAAGGCAGAATTTTATATCCTGCACTAAGTGAACCACCAAGCATATTTATTTGATTATCCTGTTCTATATCATCCAAGAGCGTTCTGCCTCCGAGTTGATAATGCAAATTTGCAGCCACCCAGATTTTTTTGGAAAAATTATGTGATAGGTGTGTTTCTAATTGAAATAATGGACGTTGCTGAATTTCATTTTTTTGAATCAACAGTTGAGGTGCTTTATTTGGAGTAAAAAAACGAATTCCTGGGGTAATCTCTAACCAGGTCATCCTCGCTCGATTTTCGCTCAAAGGAATAGCCATGGGTAGACTGTATTGGATGGTAAAGCGATTACTTCCTAAATTGAGCACTTCTTCTGAAGCATATTTTCCTGAATACCAAAATCGCAGATAACTAAACATGGAAAAGGTAGGTGCTCGCTTTGCAAATTCTTTTAAGCTTAGGCCTGGAGCGCCAATCATCCCCAGTTTAAAACCTAAAAATCCATCAGCAATTCCACTGGCATTTAGTTGATCAGGAACTCCAGGAGCAGTTCCAGTTAACCTTAATTCTGCTCTTCCAGGAGTAAACACTCCTAAAACTTGGGCAAATTGTTTTTTTATTTTAAAGGTATAAAAGGCAGAGACTGGAAATAGTTGAATATCAAAGTCAGCTTGTTTTACTAAAACGGTAGCTGGAGAAAGGTTGGTGCTTAGATTAACATATTTGGATGCAATGCCGAATACCCCTGTAGGAGCTAATAATCCAGAACGTGGACCATCCCCTTGGGCGAAGGTGGTCTGCGTTAATAGGAGGGTTAAAAAAAGTAAACAATATACTTTTTTTAAAACCATTAATTGTGTGTGTCGCATAACATTTGGTTTATTGAACGTACTAAGTCTTCTCTAAAACGGTATAATACGTTTAGCAATAGTTGTCAATCTCAAGGAGAGAGGGCCAAAATAATTTAAAAAACCATGTTAAATTTAAAAAACCATGTTAATCTGTTTATTTAATTTCCAAGGACATGGAAATTGCGGAAAAGTTTGCATTTGGGTCTGGCAAAGATAACAAAAAATGAACAACTCAAACTAATTTAGAAAAAAATTTTTCATTTTTTGATAATCTCTGTGCCGAATACACCAGTAAGTGTAAGGTTAAAAAAGAGGCATTCTTTATATTTCAGTGAATAATTTAGAAATAGTATTTAACATAAATTTGCCTTTATTTTTTATAAATTAAATTTGATTTTAAAATATATTGAATAACTTGTCTCTTAAATTTTCAGAAGTAGAAATACAGAACAACTTCTTAACCCTTATTAAAAACTTATACCACCATGAAAACAATTAAATTATTTACCATTCTCCTATTTTCAGTTCTCTTGACAAGCCAGGCTTTTGGGCAAGAGTCTACCCATTATTATGTTATTCAAGTTGCCACTTATCCTAGTTGGGCTGATTTTGCCAAGGATGAACAGAAATTTTATACCAATACGGGAACAGCGGACAATAACTTTTATGGTGAACAGGTCGGTAACTCCATTAAAGTGTATCTCTTAGATAGTCAACAAGGAACTGCCATGTTTTTTTACAATTATGAGCGCACCATGGAAGTCTTAGATGTGGTCAAAAATAATCCTCACTTTAAAGGCGCCTTCAGAAAATCGGGCGTTAACTGGGATAACTTAGTCTATTACGGTGATATTTTCGATCAGTACAAAGAAGAAATACCTTCAGAATTTTCTGATAAAGGAGAAAGAATAAATACGGAAACCCAAACTGCTGACAAGGAGTATACCGTTCAACTTGGTGTGTTTACAGAAGAAAAATCTAAAGACTTTATTATTAATACTTTCGGCTTTGCTGAGGAAACTGCGGCGTCCTACGAGGCTATTGTAACTTACGATTTTGTAAAGGTTAAAAATAAAATTTGCCGTAGATATTATGTAGGTAATTTTACGAGTAAAAAAACTGCTGAACCCTTTAAAAAAGATCTTGAGAAAAAATCAAATCGAAAATTAATGATTGTTCAAAGATAGCTTGAGCCGTTCATTAATAATTGGATTTTTTCACCTAAAAATAGAGACACTATAAACAGCGTCTCTATTTTTTTGGTTCTACCCTAAATTCACTCGAAAAATAAAAGTAACTTGTGGAGTAAATTATCCTCCAAACATAAAAACATGTTATAATGAAAGAAAAATTTTTAACTTTCTTAGAAAATTTCCAAATCCTGACAGAAGCGGAAAGAAACTTAATAGCGGATAACACCAAATTAATATCCTGCAAAAAAGGAGATATTTTATTAAAAGAAGGTCAAGTCGCCACTAAATGTTACCTAGTTCTAGAAGGTTGTATTAGAGAATATCATCTAAAAGATGGTGTTGAAAAATCTACCAATTTTTTCACAGAGGGAGAATCAGTCACCTCTTATTCTAGTGCTTCTTCCTTAACTCCTTCGAGACATTATTTAGAATGTGCGGAGGATTGTATTCTAACCGTAGGTAGTCATGATTTAGAACAAGACATGTACAAAAGAATCCCTCGATTGCAAACGGTCATTCTTCAAGAAACGGAGAAAATAGCTGGCAAGTCACAAGATGAATTTGCGGATTTTGTTTCTTCTTCTCCTGAAGATCGTTATCGTAATTTTTTAGAAAACAAAGGACATCTCTTTAACAGAATACCGCAACATCAAATTGCTAGTTATCTTGGTATCACACCAGAATCATTAAGCCGCATTAGAAAAAGAATCCATAACAAGTCAACTAAATAAGATTAAATACACTGTGTATTAAAAATATAGTCGATAAAGTAAGTTTGGATAAAATCCAACTTGCCGCTGATAACCAATTCCATCAGGTTCATTGATATCATAGTACTCTGACAATCGCGCTTTTTGGTTGGTTAGATTATCTAAACTTAAGAACAATTCATGTGCAGTTTTTGGTTTACTCCATTTATAACTTACGTTGAAAATAATATCATATACATTGTCTAATCGACTCGTGTAAGCCTTGTCGTAATCATAGAAATTACCATTTTCGAGATCGACATCCACCGCACCATTTGTATTTCGCAGTAATGGAATAATATTTTTTCCGCCACCGAAAAACAGTTTTGCATTAAATGCCAACGTTTTATTTTTCTTCTTCCCAAGCTTAGTAAATTCCTTTCCTACTAAGAGATTTGCTAAATATCGACCGTTGTATTGTGTATTTCTTTCTACTTGATCTAAGGCGGTATATTTCGATTGATAAAGTGTTCCATTAATCAAATAGTAGAACCCGTTTTTAAGAAATCTTTCGATGGTTAATTCCAAACCATAATTTTTACCTGTCCCAGAATTAACCAAATCAACATATCGAAACTCTAACCCTTCATTGAGTGTTGCATAGGCGCTCGTATCAATATTTTCTACTGGTAAATTATGCAGATGTTGATAATACCCTTCAAGTTTAACCCTTAAATTTTCACCAAAATATTTTTGAATACCCAGTGTAAAATGAGTGGCTTTTAACAACCCTAAGTCACTGTTGGGCCTAGATATGTCTCCATTAGCCTGTTCAATTTGAACAAAATAATTGTGTATGCTTTCCATCGAACTATGACTTCCGAATCCTATGCTTAAATTACTAGTTTGAGATAACCGATAATCTAAACCAACTCTAGGCTCTAAGGTATGTTTGCCATTGTACAAAACATTCATATTGTGTAATCCAGCAACAAATGTCAGTGGTTTGGTGATCTTGTATTTCCAGCTTAGAAAGGTTCCCAGCGTTCCAATCTGTTCCTTAAAATCAGCCGTAATTTCTCTTTGGTTCGTTGCCACTTTAAGCTGACTTTGATCCATGTCAAAATCAAACAAACTATACTTCACTCCCCCAACCAATTTATGTCGAGCATTCATTTTATGGTGTAAAAGAAAATTGGCTCGATAAGCTGATCTTTTCAAATCATTGGTAAAACTTAATCGCTTGGTAAAAGTAGAATCAGGAAAGGTCACGGTTTCAAAGATATCATCATCAATTCCTTCATTTGAATATAACAATGTTGTTTTCAAATAAGTATTGGGACTAAAAGTATAAAAATGATTTAAGCCAATATTCATCAAGTAGGCTCCTTTATCATAATTCTCGGATATTTCGGGACGCATAAAATTATCTCCAGGAGTTATCCATAAACTAGGATCCACATCATTCAATTGGAATTTACTATTTCCTAATAATCCAAAAAATGAAAAAGTTCCTTGCTTTTTGGTAGGCAACCAAAGTTTAAAAGCAGCATCCTGAAAATTAAAGAGACCGTCGATATCAACGATACCCAAATCTGTAACCAATCCAATCGTCGAATACCGATAATTGACTAGATAAGAGCTACCCGATTTTTTTGAAATAGGACCTTCAAGGGTAATATCTGTTCCTAATAGACCTAAACTAAAAGTTCCTTCAAATTTCTCATTATTTCCTTTACGCATCCGCACATCATAGACACCCGAAAGTGCATTTCCAAACTCCGCCGGAAAGGCCCCTGTATAAAAGTCGGACGTAGACAATAGATTATTATTCAAAGCACTCAACACTCCACTAACCGCATTCTGATCAGCAAAATGATTGGGATTGGTTATCTGAACTCCTTCTAATCGCCATTGAACATATTTTGGGGAATTACCCCGAACAATAATATCATTTCCTCCATCCTGTGTATTGGTAACACCAGCAAAATTAGAGTTAATTCTAGAAGGGTCATTAAAGCCTCCTGCATAGCGAGAAGTCTGTTCTGCTGAAACTGATCGAGCACTAATCAACGCCATTTCATTGATAGGATTTCCTTTGTTTTTGTTGGCGGTAACAACTACTTCCTCAGTTTCGAAAACCTTTTCTGTCAGCGTAATTTCGAGAATCATTTCCTTAGCGGAATTAATTTCTAAATTTGGAATAAATTTTTGTTCGTAACCAAGATAATTCACTACTAAATCAACCCGACCAATGGGAACATTTTCTAACCTAAACCGACCTTCCATATCCGTTGTACTACCCTGCTTGGTTTCCTCCTGAATAATTTCTAAAGTCACCCCAATCAAAGGATTTCTAGAATCTTCATCCACCACACTCCCTCTGATGGTTTGCGTTAAATTTTGCGTAAAGGCTTGATTAATGGTAAGCCCAAAAAGAAAAATGAATAAAACGATAATTTTTTGCATTTGTATCTAAATTTGTTTCTGATACAAAGGTGGGAGGTTTCGTGCTTCAATCCATTGACTTTAGTTAAGAAAAGAAATTAGTCAAGAATTATTTATAAAAATTAAAGAGAAGGCTATCCCATCCCTTTTGCAGGATACTCCTAGATAGATTATATTTGCGTTCTTAATTTTTTAAAAAAATAAACATGAGGAACTTAAAAATATTTTTTGTCATCTGTCTTATTTCCAGCCTCTTTTCAACTGGCTGCTCTCTTGAAACAGAACCGACTCCAAACATGGATGAAATCGTTTATGATATTCTTGATGGATTTGAAGATTGGATATTGCCATTCAATGAGGTTGATCAAGAGATCATCTATCAAAATAGGATAGATGCTAATGCTACTGCAACGGTGGTGGTGGAACGGACATTCGATTTGGAAGAACGTTCTTATGTGGATTGTAGAGTGGACAGCCAACAAGCTCAGTGCGAATCTGAATCGATCAATCTTGCTTTTCCAGGGAATACAAATACTATGGGTTTCCAAGTGTATGTTAGTATTTTCTTATTTGGTCCAAATGAATTGCGAGTCATGGCTAATAGAGTCGGAATAAACGCTTCAATAGCAAGGTTCGAGGATGATGATCCGGAAGAAATTACTTCTGAACTACAAGACAATTATTCGGCGAGTTATGAAGAGAACTATGCCTTTAACGGAATGGAAATCCCTGCAGTCATTATTGAAACCATTTCTCTTGATGGTGCCGTTGCTGGTGCTATCATCGCCCCACTAAGAATGGTTTTAGTGAAAGGTATTGGTGTGGTGGAATGGGACGATTATAACGGTCAAACTTGGGTTTTACAGAATTAAAATAACAATCAAATTATTAATTAAAAAAGGCGATGCTACCAATTGGTAGCATCGCCTTTTTCTTTGATTCCTTGATCGATTAATCTAAAGATCAAAAATTAACGAATCCTATTAAATTTATTTGATCCCGGCCAGATCCGCTAAAAAACTGATTCATATATCCCAACTCTAATCGTGTATTTTTATTTAATCGACAACCTACCCCTCCATAAAGACGATTTCTGTCAAAGACATTATCTTTAGAATTTAGAAAAATCTCGTTGTAAGCAGATAGGTACCATTCTCTAGGGGACTCCTCCGTTCCAAGTTTTACAGGATAGTTTACTGCTAAAAAATACCGATACCGCATTTTGAATTTATCCGCTGCAAATCGCTGTTCAAATCGATAACGATGCTGCACTTTAAATTTACCAATCTTCTGTTTGGTAATAAACTGCTGGAAAATTCGATGTTCATCTACCCCTTCTTTATCATCTAGATTTATATAATTTTCACTGCGGATAAATCCATATCCAAGTAAGAAATTATTATTGCCGGGTGTCAAGTTATAACCCACTCCTGTTCTAAGTAACAACTGTTCTAGATCACCTATGGCGTTATAATTACGATACTGAACTTCATGGTGGATGTTCCAACGATCGTTGACTTTCTTACTTCCAATATAAACCAACCAGTTTCCTAAATTACTGTCCTGGCTAAAAAGTAAGATTGGCAACAATACCATGATAGATATTGCTGCCAACTGCTTAATAATTTTAATAATCATCAAATGGGTTATTTTGTTAAGGCCAGTTTCCCTTTTTCTTGGAATTCTGGTTTCGGATTTAATCTAAAATATTCAGTAAAACTAGGAGGATTTTCTACCATGCCTCTTTCGGAAGTTAATTTAATAGAAATATTGCGATTCTTTGCTTTGATGGCAAAATCATCTAGGATTTCAATAACATCGTTGTCTAAATATTTTGTCTTTGTTAAATCTAATTCTAAAAAAGTATCTGCTGGTAAGCTATCTAATTCTTTTAGAATAGCACCTTTGTTAAAGAAGGTTACCTCTTCTGCCAAAGTCATTTTGACTTTATGAGCAGCATCGTTATTGTCTTCAATATGTAAAAAATGAGAATTCTGGTAACTCTTAATCAGGATAATCACAATCCCTACTGCGAGCCCCATTCCAATTCCAATCAATAAATCGGTAAATACAATTCCTAATACTGTTACCATAAAAGGAACGAATTGCTTCCAACCCAAAGCATACATCACCTTAAATAATCCTGGCTTAGCCAATTTGAATCCAACAATCAAAAGGATAGCCGCTAAAACAGATAATGGGATCATATTAAGTAGTCCCGGAATTAACACGACAGAAACCAATAACAGCATACCGTGAATAATAGCAGATGCTTTAGTTTTTCCTCCTGACTGAATATTGGCAGAACTTCGAACGATAACCTGTGTAATCGGTAATCCACCGATCATCCCAGAGATAATATTACCGGTTCCTTGGGCCATCAACTCTCGGTTGGTAGGAGTTACTCTTTTTTCTGGATCTAATTTATCCGTTGCTTCCACACATAATAAGGTTTCTAAACTAGCTACCAAGGCAATGGTGAAAGCCGTAACCCAGATCGCAGGATTTCCAATCTCTCCGAAATTAGGGAAACTAAATTGTCCTAAGAATGAATCAAAATCAGAAGGAATTGGAACATTCACCAAGTGATTGGACTCAATGCCATAAGCGGTCCCTTTCGTGGCAACGTAATATAGTACGCCTAAAACAACTGCTACAAATGGTCCTTGTACTATCTTAAAAAACTTGGCTTTTTTTGCCAATACTTTATCCCAAAACAACATAATGGACAAACCAATGATGGCGATAATTGTAGGTCCATAACTGATATTATTTAGGACCACACTAAGTTCCGAAAAGGTATTTTCACCATCCCCTTGAATAAAGGCAAAATCTCCTTCGGGTACAACATCATATCCGAAAAAATGAGGAATCTGTTTTAGAATAATAATGATTCCAATACCTGTCAACATTCCTTTAATGACGGAAGATGGAAAATAATATCCGATAACTCCCGCTTTTAGAATTCCGAAAATCAATTGAATGATTCCACCTAATACGACCGCTAAGAGAAAATTTTCAAAACCACCTAAGGTCCCAATCGCAGTTAAAACAATGGCTGCTAAACCAGCTGCTGGACCACTAACTCCAATGGATGATCCACTCAAAGCTCCTACAACTATACCACCAACAATCCCAGCAATCAAACCAGAAAAAAGTGGTGCTCCACTAGCTAAAGCAATACCCAAACATAGCGGCAAAGCCACAAAAAATACCACCACACTAGATGGCAAGTCGTTTTTTATATTTCCAAAAAAGGAAGTTGAACTATTATCTAAACTCATGAGAACAATATTTTAAAAAAATAAATTAAGAAAAGTAACCTGAATAAAGGAGAAAATTAATGTAAAATGTAATACATCTCCTTTTTTTAATATTTACTGTTAAATGAAATTACATCACTACTATTGAGATTTTGAATCGTTTTATAGATAAAATTCAATTAATAGTAATGTGGATATAAAAGGGATTTTTTTACAAAATTTTGCAGAAAAAATAAGGGATTTAGACTTCCGGAGGCGGTGTTGCCTCATCGAGATATGGTTTGGAAGAAATAGATATCTCAGGTTTTAATAAAGATTTTAAGAGTAACGCCTGGTCTTCAATAGTACTCCCCAAAAGTATTTCTACCTTGCCATCTTTTTCAGACTTTTCTTTTGAATCTTTTTCTCCTTCCGGATCTGTAGCCATATCTATAATACAAACATCGAACATCTTCATTGTCAATGCCGTCATCGCGACCTCACTCGATATGAGAATACCAAAAAATAAAGCGATGAGTAATAATTTATTCATAATTCGGTAAAATAAGACAAATATAATACAAAAGATAGTATTACTGTCATTATTGTTCGTATAAATATCAAAAATGTTGCCTATATTGACATCTATTACAGCAATTAAGAACACATAAAAGACAAAACTGTTCACTGTGGAGATAAAATTTAACTTAAATGACCGTCTTTTCCTCAAAGATCCTCAAGATTCTGAGTTAGGAAAAAAAATGATAGAACACAGTATTATTTTAATTGACGAGTTAGGATTTGAAGCTTTTACCTTTAAAAAGCTGGCCAAGAGGATCAATTCTACCGAAAAATCCATCTATCGATATTTTGAAAATAAGCATTTCCTACTCCTATTTCTCAGTTCTTGGTACTGGGAATGGGTAAAATATTTAATTGAAATAAATAGTAGAAATATTGGAGATCCCTGTCATAAATTGAAAATAGCCATTCAAAACTTGGTTATTGCTACAGATGAAAATCCAGGCAATAAGTATATTAACGAACACCTATTGCACAAGGTCGTCATTAAAGAAGGCGGTAAAGCCTATCATATTCATGATGTGGATGATGAAAATAAAGCTGGCCTATTTTATTCTTATAAATCTTTGGTAAAAAAGGTTTCTGATATAATATTAGAAATAAACCCGAAATTCCCCTACAGCAGTAGTCTTTCGAGCAATTTATTTGAAATGGCCAATAATCAAATTTATTTCGCGGATCATCTACCTCGTCTCTCCAGCCTAAAACAAAACAAAAACCTCAACGAAGATCTGATTAAAATGCTTTCCTTTTTTACTTTTAAAATTTTGGATAAACCGACTGAATGTGGTTGAATCGTTGAATAACAAAACAAATTAAACAATTTGATAGTCCAATCTCAAGCTGCAAAAGAAGAATTAATTAAACCTTTGTTTAGATCGCTTTCTGAAAAAAATGAATTCATCTAACGTCAATCATTTTCTAAAGATTCCGAAGATTTTTCTTCTAAAATAGATGATTAGGCCGATGATGATAATAAGCGGCCAGATAGCAATCAATCCGATCACTAGTTCCTGAATCAGTTCCCAACCATTTACAAAACTAGATTTTACTTTGCTAAAAAAAGTAGTTGAATATCGGTCAGGTTGTTCCGTATAGGGAATTTTCTCATACAAATCCAGACGAACTTGACTCATCGCAGCTCGTGAATTTAAAAATTTGATTCGCCCTTCTATAGACTCTATTTCTTCTTGGATGTTGCGAATTTTTTCTTCCGCGTTAAGGATATCCTCCACCGTTTGCGCCCGATTACGCAAAATATCAACATACCGATCTCGCACTTCTTTTTTCGTTTTAAGCCGAGTCGAAATATCAAAAAATTCTTCTGTAACATCTTTTGCATTAATCCGAGTGTAGTCCGTATAGATAGATTGTGATTTCAATCCATCCAAGAAAACGTCAAGGTTTTCAGCAGGAATGCTGAGGTTCATCTGGTTATTCAATTCATAACGGGAGTTGGTATGATTCATACTACTAACAAAACCCTTGTGCTGCTTAGTTAGCTGATCGATATAAGCAGTGGTGGCACTTAAGTTTTTGGTTTGAAAACGGGATTCAACGGTCCGCAGAATTTTGCGGTCCATTGGTGAATTTTGAGCTAGATCATCTTGACTTGACTGATCGTATTCGGCTTCATTCATTTCTAATTCTAAATCTTCTTCCAATCCCATTGGTGCCATAGCAGGTTCTGTTGTCATTTCTTTGGTGTAATCGAAGTCTCCTCTTGACTCAGAAGAACACGCGACAAAAAGTAGAAGACCCCATACATAAAAGAGTAATTTTTTCATGATTTATTTTGTTTTCGACAATGAAAAAGTTGTTTACATACTCAAGAGGACTTAGAAATTAGTTTTGGTGTGATCAGGTTTGTTAATGGGATGTTAATTGAGACTTAGAAAGAATAGATGCATTTTTTTGATACCTTTAAGTATAGAAAAAATGCAAACCTTCAAATAAATATAATGTTTTTTTATCTATACACCCAACCATTTATAAAAACCTTCCGTCTTGCTTATAATAAAAATTAAAGAATCCTTTACCATAATCCTCTAAATATGAAAATTTTAAAATTCTACTTTTTTTTAACTATCGGTTTCATCGGACTGCTTTTTACCAGTTGCGAAAAGGAAAATGCAAATGCCAATAGTGGATTATTGGTAGATTCCGCCTTTGCTAGTAGTGGCGAGAATTTTTCAAGAAATAATACTACTGTGTCCATTGACCCAGATAATACCAACCCTACTGAATCTGATGAGAACCCTTGGATAAGAACCATTGAAGAACCTATTTCTACTTTTTCTATAGATGCCGATGGAGGGTCTTATTCTAATATCCGCCGACAACTTGAAGAGAATAGATTTCCTGCTGCTAATCTTATTAGAACGGAAGAGATTATCAATTTTTTCCAAATGGATTATCCAGAACCTGAGCAAGGAAAACCCATTTCTTTGAATGGAGAAATTGCCAATTGTCCTTGGAATCCTGAACATAAACTTTTACGAATTGGGATCAAGGGCAAATACCTGTCTAGGGAAGAGATGCCACCAGCTAACTTTGTTTTTCTTATTGATGTTTCGGGGTCTATGAGAAGTAGCGATAAATTAGAATTATTGAAAGAAGGTTTTACCATCTATACCGATTATATGCGTCCCCAAGATTTAATTTCCATAGTTACCTACGCTGGAGATGCCGGAGTTATTTTAAGTCCTACCCCAGGCAATCAAAAAGAGGTGATTAAAGAAGCGATTGAAAGATTGGTTAGTGGAGGCGGCACCAATGGGGCGGGAGGTATTAATGCGGCTTATGAACTCGCTGAATCCAGTTTTATTCCAGACGGAAATAATCGGATCGTGCTTGGAACTGATGGAGATTTTAACGTAGGTATTAGTAGTCAAGAAGAATTGGTAGAACTGATTGAAGAAAAAAGAGCATCTGGAATTTTCCTGAGTGTTTTGGGAGTTGGTACAGGAAATTATCGCGATCAACAAATGGAGCAATTGGCAAATAACGGGAATGGAAATTATGAATATATCGATGATATTGAACAGGCACAAAAGGTATTCGTTGATGAATTTGGTAAATTTTATACCGTGGCCAAAGACGTTAAAATACAAATTGATTTTGATCCATCTTTAGTGTATAAATACCGTTTGATTGGATATGAAAATCGAATACTAGCCACCGAAGATTTCTTGGATGATACCAAGGATGCTGGAGAGATAGGAGCCGACCAGCGAATCACGGCACTTTATGAAATTGAAACAAGTCAAAGTCTTTCACTTTTTGATCCTTCTATCCAAATTGATTTCCGTTATAAGCTGCCAAGTTCTAACAATAGCAGTGGATTGTCTTTAGATATTTTCAATCAAAACATTCCTTTTGAATCAGCTTCTGAAAACACCCGTTTCGCGGCGGCAGCAGCGGGGTATGGACTTTTGCTGCGAGATAGTGAGTATAAAGGATCTCTCAATTGGGACAAGGTCTATCAATGGGCTGATCAAGCACGAAATTATGATCCTAATAATTATCGAGCAGAATTTCTTTCATGGATTCTGAAAGCAAAAGAATTAGAATAACAAGTTTATTTCCTTCAAATTTTATTGGCAGATTGATTTTATTTCAATCTGCCATTTTTCTTTAAAATTCTTCATCTTTAATTAAATTAATAAAAAATGATTCGCCTTTTCTTCCTACTCTTTTTATCGTGTTTTCTTTGCTCTGGTATTTCTGCTCAAGACCCTCCGAGTACCATTCAGTACAAAAAGCAATTTGGTTTTGATGCGAGTGTTTTGATCAATCGTTTCTTAAATTTTTCTGGTTCCAATCCTCAAAGCAGTCCTTATCAAATCACCTATCGAAAATATGGAGAGACTAGTAATAAACGCTATGGTTTAGGTTTTCGAATTGGCCTTGACATAGGAGATCTAGAACCAACTTCACAGACCTCCATCCAATTTCGCTTTGGCAAAGAACGATTTAAGCATTTTGGCAAAATCCTTCCCAACAATCCCGGAATCAGTCGATGGCGTGCCTTTTATGGTTGGGATTGGATATCGCAATTAGGAATTATCCATATCGGAGCAAACGATGTGACCAATTTTTCTATGAAATTTGGGCCCTCTCCGTTTTTTGGGTTATCCTTTCAAATCAATGAAAGACTTTCTATTTCGACAGAAATGGCTTACGATCTGGGTGTTACTTTTAGCAGGATTTCGGAACAAAATACACTACGGATCAATGGGAATTTTATTCCGCCAGTTGCTTTATATGTGGGATATGATTTTTAGAAGGTGTTGAGTCGTTGAGTCGTTGAGTCGTTGAGTCGTTGAGTCGTTGAGTCGTTGAGTCGTTGAGTCGTTGAGTCGTTGAGTAAATTCTTTAATAAACTTTTGATTTCAATGTTTCATTTTTTTTTTGAGATTGAGATTGAGGTTGCTTTTGAGATTACAAATTTAAATTGACACAGTTTACCAAACAGTCCCTTTACTGGTGCTTCACCCTTGGATCTAAAATAGCATATAATAAATCAACTAGGATATTAATTCCTACAAAAAGCACGGAAGTAAAAAGCACAGCACCTAATACTACTGGAATATCGTAACTCAGTAAAGCATTAACGGTCACTTGTCCTAAACCATTGAAGTCAAAAACATTTTCTACAAAAAATGCTCCAGCCAATAAAGCGGCAAACCATCCAGATAGGGCGGTCAAAACAGGATTAAGAGCATTCCGTAAAGCGTGTTTAAAAATTACTTTATAATAAGATAAGCCTTTTGCTTTGGCAGTGCGAATAAAGTCCTGAGAAAGTACTTCAAGCATAGCACTTCGAGTAAGCTGGGTGACAATGGCTATGGGTCGGATACCTAAAGCAATGGCTGGTAAAATGAGGTTACGCCAAAAATAGGCTTCATCTCCAAAATCATCAAGATCGTAAATGCTTCCCCGGACTTCGAGGCCCGTATAGTCCGAAAGATAATATCCAAAAACCAATGCTAGCATCATCGCACTGACATAACTGGGCAAGGAAATTCCTGCTACCGAAAGTGTTACCGCCAAATGATCGAACCAAGAATTTTGTTTTAAAGCTGCCACCACTCCCAACGCAATTCCAACAAAAGCGGCTAAAAATATCGCACTAAAGGCCAAGATCATCGTCCGTGGAATAGCCGCAGCTAGAATTCGACTGACTGGTGCGCCCGTTTGATAAGATTCTCGTAAATAAGGCCACTTAACGACCAAGGCATGACTTCCAAAAGGAATTAATTTTTGAAATTTATACCGTTCTTGATGTTCCGGTGAATCGGCTAAGATAGCAATGGGCGTAATATCTTTTAGATATAAACCCAATTGAACATAAAGCGGTTGGTCTAATCCTAAAGCGGCGCGCTTAGCATCCACCGTAGCAGCATCAGAACGTTGTCCAAAGGTAAGTCGAGCTGGATCAACAGGCGCTAGATAAATAATACTAGAAATAATCACCGTTACCAGAACCAGCACCACCCCACCATAAGCCAGCCTTTTTAAAAGATAAGCGATCAATTTTTTTTGGTAAATGTAGGCATAAAATAGACAATCTACTTCAACAAAACATAATTTTTAAAACCGAATAAAGTTTTACCACCGTTGAAGTTTTGCTCAAGGAAAGTGAGCGCACGATATTTTAAGCGTTCATGCTTAAATTTTTGTCGATTCTTGGGAATCGGACCAACTTCATATAGTTGATCTCCCCAATCAAACCGAGCGATCCATTCGTTCATGACTTTTGGATGTGTTCCAGAAAATTTAGTGGCATATTGCATGGGGCCATAATTAAAAACATCTTCTTCTTTAGCGTATTTATCCACCGCCGCCGCTTTCCCTTGGTGGATGGTATCTAACGATTTTCTTTTGTTTTGCATTAAGCGAGGAGGACGTACCCAACCATAATGATAAACCCAAGCATCGATTCGTTTGACGTTTAGTTTAAAGGTATTTTCCTGTTGCCGGTAGTTTTTATAATCAAAATCCGGAATCCGTCGGAAGGATTGAGCCGACTCCCAAGAATGAATATCGGGGTGGTTACGAATGATGCGAATTTCTTCAGGATACCAGCCATGCGAGAGATGGTAATGATCATAGTCTCCCCAGAAATGCAGATAGTTAAAAAGGAAACCCTCTACCCTTTCGTCCTCCAAATGTTGGGCACAAGTCGCTTTGATGATGGGCAAATATTTTTCGTGAATGACTTCATCTGCTTGTAGGTAAAACAACCAATCTCCGGTACAAGCTGCTCTGGCTAAATCTGTTTGGTGCGCATTTTCAGTTCCATTGGGATACTTCTCTAAATCCCATTTGGTATGAATAATTTTTATTTTTGGATCCTGAAGCGATTCAATTTCTTGGAGGGTTCGGTCGTCGGGATCATTGTCACCAAGAGCCACGACAAACTCATCAACGAGCGGCAAAATCGAGGCGATAGCCGCTTTAATTGGATAATAGAGCTTATCGGCATTCTTTACCATAGTGAATCCAGAGATGCGCATTTTTATGTTCCTATTTTAATAAAAAAATTACCTTTACTTCAATCGCTCAAAAACATACCCAGCTTTCTCCGCTCCCCAAACATGACTATCACTGACATCCCAGCCTCGATCCCAAGACATCACACTTCCCTTACAAACGGTCACTTCACTGGTGGCATAGCTCGCACCACGCATACTACTTTCACAATCCTTTTCATTCGTTGATCCAGTATAACAACCATCAGCTGTTTTCTGCAAAAACACCGAGCAACCGGTTCTAACCGTCAATGAATCTGGCGTAATGGAATTAAAGACCGAAGGATTATCCCAACCATGAATAAACTTGGCAGGATTGGGTAAGGTGTAAACTTTACTTTCAAATCGACCATCTGTCGTTGGAGTCACTTTATAGATTCTTTGACGGTATGGTTTCTTTATCATCTGCGTAACCGCCTGCTCCACATAGAGCCAAGCGGCCGTTTTATCTGTTTGCCAAATAGGATGCATAACCAAATTGATATCATAATAGGTAGAATCTTTGGCTGCTTGCGCTCGACTTGAAAAGGTTCCACTCATCAACTTGATTAATTCTGTTGTCACTAACTTGGCGGGAAGGTTGGTGGTTTTTTGTATGGTCTTACAGGCGGAAAGCAGCAGCACAAAAATGAGTAGCAGATAAAATTTAGATTTCATTTTTTGCCTAAATGTAGGATTTTATTTTGGAAAATGGAAAAGATAAGATTTTACTAAGATCTAGGATCAATAATTCTAGTTTGTATAGGCTACAGGGTATGAGTATTTTTTGGTTGGAATCATTTTCAAAGTAATTTCTGTGGTGCTAACCCTTTTTTTATTATCACAAATCAAAATTTTATATATTTGTTCCTTGTGGAGACATTACATCTAATTTTTGAAATAGTTCTCCTACCACATACATTCCAAAGGTTTTTATTTTTACTACATCCTTCACCAAACATTTCTAATGAAAAAAAACGATCACCAATTTCCATCTCTTGGAAAAAAATCCTTCGGTATATTAATGGTACTGCTGATTGGCTCGGCCTTAATGATTAATTATGGTTGTAAAACCACCAAAAAAGTAGTGACACCCGTTTCAACAGATGACGGAATTATCAGTTTTAACTTTCTTCAACTAAATGATGTCTATGAAATTGCGCCGCTCGAAGGCGGTAAAGTTGGTGGAATGGCTCGAGTAGCTACTTTACGGAAAAGACTCACCAATGAAAATCCCAATACACTTACGGTACTCGCGGGAGATTTCCTTTCACCCTCCTTGATCGGCACCATTAAAAAAGATGGAAAACGGATTAAAGGGGCGCAAATGGTGGAAGTAATGAATGCTACGGGTATTGATTTGGTCACTTTTGGTAATCATGAATTTGATATTAAAGAACAGGAACTTCAGGACCGTATTAATGAATCCAAGTTTACTTGGTTGGGAACTAGTGTCCGTCGGATCAACACCAAGACTGGTAAGGTATCCAAATTCTATCAGGAGACTGATTCTACCATCAATTATGTCCCAGACACTTGGACTTGGGAAATTTCTGACGAAGACGGTACGTCCATTCGAGTTGGTTTTTTTGGAGCTACCTTAGATATGAATGAGGTAAAGTATGTGAAGTATTTGGACGTAACCAACACCTGCTTGGAAGCCGTACAAACCTTATCCATGCAAACCGACGTCGTGATTGGTCTTACGCATTTGAATGTAGCGGAAGATTTGGAGCTTGCCGCAAAACTTCCTCAAGTACCTTTGCTGATGGGCGGCCATGATCATCATCATATCAGAGAAACCGTCGGGAATACCTTGGTAACAAAAGCGGATGCTAACGCTAAAACCGCTTATGTCCACACCCTTACGTATAATAAAAACACGCGTGAGACAAAAGTCTCTTCTAAACTTATTGACATCAATGAACAGTTGCATGCGGACGAAGCGGTAAAAACAATTGTTGACAAATGGAAGCGAATCATGGACGATAATATCACCAAAGTGGTAGATCAACCATATGCTGAAATATACTATTCAAAAGTTCCTTTAGATGCCCGTGAAGCGGTTAATCGTCGCGAACAAACTAATATTGGTCGAATGATTAACGAGGCGATGATAAAGGTAGCAAAACGGGAAGTCGATCTCAGTTTTTTCAATAGTGGTTCTATTCGAATTGATGATAAACTGGAGGGTACTATAACTGCGGTTGATGTATTTAAAATACTTCCATTTGGTGGACAACTCGTAGAAATTGATATCAAAGGTGACTTATTGATAAAAGTTTTGAACGAAAGTAAATCACGGGTTGGACAAGGTGCTTATCTCCAACGAAAAAAAGTCTTTTTCAGTGATAAAAATAATACTTGGATGGTCAACGGAGCTCCCATTGATCCTGAAAAAGATTACCATGCCATCACTACCGATTTTTTATTGAAAGGAATTGACCTAAAAACTTTGCATGTCAACGATCCTGGTATCACCAGATTTTACAGACCTGACCCAGATGATCGAACCGATCTTCGAAACAATGTAATCCTCACCTTTATTGACTACTTAGTTAACCTTCCTAGTGAGCGAGATTAATGTCAATGGTCAGATCCTGAATTCCGCAGAAGACTTCGCTGGTAAGGATCATCGAGGACTTAAATATGGAGATGGTTTATTCGAATCTATTCGAATGATGGATGGTAAAATGCCTTTATTGCCAGATCATATGCGACGGCTTTATCGTGGCCTGCAATTATTAAAAATTAAAAAACCCAAGCACTTCACCACTGCCTTTTTTCGTAAAGAAATCCAACGACTTACCGGTTTGCAGAAAAACGCGCGCATCCGAATCACTGTATTTAGAGCTTCCGGTGGCCTATACACTCCTACTAGCAATCAACCTATTTATTTGATTGAATATCAATCAGTTAAAAAAAGCAATTGGGAGTGGTTGAATAAGGGATTAACTATAAAAGTATGCCCAACCGTACAACTTCCAATTACTCCATGGTCTGGTCTAAAAACCACTAATTCCTTGCCCTATGTTCTAGCAAGTTTATGGAAACAAGAACAAAATGTCGCTGACTGTATTTTACTAAATCAATTAGGATTTGTGGCCGAAGCGAGTAGCTCCAACGTATTTTATTTTAAGGAACATCAACTTTTCACCCCAACTGATCAGTCTGGTGCGATTCATGGCGTGATGCGTCACCAGATAAATAGGTTAGCAAAGAAAAATGGAATTACCGTACAAAAAAAGGAAATTTCACCAGACGAATTATTTGCCGCGGATGAGGTCTTTTTAACGAATGCCGTCCAAGGAATTCGCTGGGTAAAAGAGATAGATGGAAGGACCTTCCAGCATAAAATGACAAAAAAAATTTGGGAAGCACTTTAATTGAAAACTACCCTACTTTACCTCTCCCATTTTACCATTCCTTGAGAGCAAGATTGCAATAGCTCTAGTATTTGGAAATTGCGCCATAACAATAATCATGATCACCGTCAATGGTACACATAATAACATTCCCACCACGCCCCAAATCAGGCCCCATAAAACAAGAGAAAGGATAATGACAAAAGGACTTATGTTTAAGGAATTCCCTAATAAACGTGGTTCTAAAAAACTCCCAATTAAAAATTGAAGACCCGTAATTATAATAAATACCGCGAAGAATGGCCCAAGGGTATCAAACTGCACTAAGGCCACCACGGAAGGAAAAAAGGTCGCAACAATAGAACCTACCGTTGGAATATAATTGAGTAGAAAAATGAGAAAGGCCCAGAAAACAGGAAAATCTACGCCGATAAAATACAATACTAAAAAACTTAAAAAAGCGGTTAGAATGCTTGCTCCCGTTTTTACAGACAAGTAGGTTTTGATAGCAGAATTGGCTTGCCGAAGAATCAGTTTAAAGTGATCCGTTCGTTCTCTGGTCCAATTAAGGGCCGCTATTTTTCTAGGGAAGGTATGTTGTTCAATCAATAGGAAAATCACATAAATCAAAATTAAAACCGCTTTTTGGGCCATTCCGGTTATGGAATTGATAAGCTGTCCCATATAATCGTTGAGGTTGAATTCATGCGCTAGGCTACTTAAATTATACTGTTTTTCTAGTCCTAAGTGAATCAAAATTCGCTGTAATTGTTGCTCAATATTTACCCGATAACTAGGAGCATTGGTCCGCATCATCTCAATATTTTGAGCCACCACATTACCCAATAAAAATAAGACCCCAATAATTAATACACTCGAAATCAAGAGAGAGAGACTGTTGGGAACATACCTGTTAATCCATTCTGGTTTTCGAACCCACTCATTGATAGAGGTAATAACATACCAAATAACAATTGCCAAAAAAAGAGGAACCAAAAGCGGTTTACCAATCACCAAAAGAGCTATTACAAAAGCCATTACGATAACGGAAGAAGCAACTTTTTCAATTTTCATTAAGCGTAATTTGGATGAGTTTCTATTTTTTTTCCAGGAATGAGGCAAAGATAAACTTTAATTTAATTTTTACTATGGTCAATTCGCTCCTCTTGACAAACATTCCTTATCCCTTCTTGCGACCTTTTAAATACCGTTCCCACTTATCTAAAACAGCTTGAAAATCCGTTGGCAATTCTGATTCAAAAAACATTTGTTTTCCAGTTCTTGGATGGACAAACCCGATGGACTTAGCGTGTAAAACATGTCGAGGAATCATTTTAAAGCAGTTCTCCACAAATTGTCGATATTTATCGAACACCGTTCCTTTAATAACTTTATTACCACCATATTTAGCATCATTGAAGAGCGGATGTCCCGTATGCTGCATATGAACCCTAATCTGGTGGGTTCGGCCAGTTTCTAGCTGGCATTCAATTAGGCTGACATAATACATATCGAGCAAGACCTTGTAGTGTGTCACGGCATGTTTGCCACCTTCGTCGTCAGCATAAACCGTTTGCTTTGTACGATTGGTTGGGTGACGTCCCAAATTACCAGTAATAGTTCCATCGGGATCATCAAAATTCCCCCAAGCCAAAGCAACGTATTTTCGTTCAACGGTATGATCGGCAAATTGTTTACTCAAATGCGTCATCGCTTCTGATGTTTTAGCAATAACCATTAGACCTGTGGTATCTTTATCAATTCGATGAACTAGACCCGGACGATCCGGTTCATTGCCTTCTTTGATCGGTAATTCTTTTTGTTTAAAATAATACATGAGTGCATTTACCAGCGTCCCATCTCTTTGACCAACCCCTGGATGGACCGTCAGTCCAGCCGGCTTATTAATAACCATTACGTCTTCATCTTCGTATACAACTGTTAGTGGAATATCTTGCGGAATAACTTCAGGATTTCCTTCTCGTGGCTCGTCCAGATAGACAATAATTTCTTGATTGGGTTTGATTTTGACGTTGGGTTTTACCTCCTTTCCATCCAAGGTGATCATTCCTTTTTTGATGGCAGTTTGGATCTTATTGCGAGAAACTTGAAATAGTTTATCGAATAAAAATTTATCTAGACGAATCGGAGATTGCCCTGGGTCCACTTTTAACTTTTGGAACTCAAATTTTTCTTTCTTCAACTGTTCGTCCGTGATTTGTTCTTTCATAATATTTTTTTAATGCTAATGAGCCCTATCGTTTTTTTTCAAATAAATAGAGTCGTTGATAGGTAGGAAAAAAATAGGTGGTTCGTCCTCCAATTTTCTCCCAAGCTACTTTCTCTTTTCCATTGGGGGCGGAAGTTCCTTCTTTCCTCCATTCCCAAAACCAATTTTCGGGATACTCCTTATAATAAGCAGATCGTTCAATGGCTTTTTTTAAAATTTCTTGCATGACTGCAAACGCTTCTTTTAGTTTTTTGGTAGGAATTGCTCCAACTTGCGAAGCTGGATGGATGCGGGTTTGATAACAAACTTCGTCCGCATATAAATTCCCAACTCCGGCTAGTATCTTTTGATTTAATAAAAATCCTTTAATGGATCCTTTTCTATTTTTGGCAGCGTCCAAAAATTCTGCCTCTGAAATTTCCAAAGCGTCTTCCCCCAATCCTACCTTGGCGATATATGCTTCCAGATTTTCTACATAATTGATCCTAGCAAACTTTCTAGGACAGTCAAAGCCTAAGCGTTGGTTATTCGTAAAATAAAACACAAAACGCTCGTGCTTAGTTCGGTCTGCCTCTACTTCATAATAATTCAAGTCACCAGTCATCCCAAAGTGAAAAAGGATATATTCCTCATTATCAAGTCTGGCAAATAAATACTTTCCTCTTCTATAAGAGTCCAAAAAGGTTCGACCGGTAAGTTTATCAATGAACTCATTGCCAGTCAAGTTACGAATTATTTTATCATCGCTTACTTCTACTCGCTCAATCTGTTGATTTAGACTGGTTCCGTCAAAATATTTTTTAAAAGTTTCTACTTCTGGAAGCTCAGGCATAGGATTTTTTTCTTATCTAAAAGGTTAATTAAATATCGAGGTTTTCTTCTTACAAAGATAATTGGCTCGAACTTACCATTCTATCAACTACAGGAAAATTAAAAAATGAATATTCACTTTGTAATCTCTAAATTTATTGATCAACTCCTATTCTGGGTATTCAACCTGAATATGATAAATACTATTCAACAATTTTTTAAATTCTAATTTACAAATTTCTAATTCTTTAAAGCTTAATGCTGAATGAATCAATTGTCCTTTCGCTATTTTACTTTGAATCATTTTGTTGACCAATAAATCAATATCTGAGGCTGTGGGATCTTTCATTCCTTTCGCCGCAGCTTCAATACCATTTGCCAACATCAGAATGGCTTCTTCCTTCGTTTGAGGACGAGGCCCAGGATATCGAAATGCCTTTTGATCGATACCCCCCTTAGGATTTTGCGTTATATGTTGATGATAAAAATATTCCACTCTAGATGTACCATGATGGGTTTTGATAAAATCAATAATTATTTTTGGCAACCGATGTTTTTCTGCCAACTCAACGCCATACGAAATGTGGCCAATAATTTTTTCGACACTTTCTATCGGAGGCAAATCATCATGTGGGTTTTGTCCTTTTTGATTTTCAATAAAATAGGCGGGATCTTTTATTTTCCCAATATCATGATACAAAGCTGCCACCTTTACTAATTGAACATTGGCGTTGATCTTTCGAGCAGCGGCTTCACTCAAGTTGGCTACTTGCAAAGCATGTTGTAAGGTTCCCGAGGCCTTGATGGACAATTCCTTCAACAGCGGATGGTTCATATCTGATAACTCAGTTAAGGTAATGGAAGAGGTATACCCGAATACTCTTTCTAATAACGGAATTAATGGATAAGCTAATAAGGTTAGCAATACATTTAATAATATCCAATTATAAACAGACCAATCAATGGTCGAGAGTCCACCTTCTTTGATCAAAGAAAGTCCTAAATAGGCCATTCCATAGGCCATAAAAATATAAAACATAGCAGAAAAAAAACGCGTCCAATCACGAACTTTGATATTACCGAACACTGCTACAACCCCAGCTAGTAATTGCAAAAAAATAAAAGCATACCCTAGACCAGAAAGTAAACTGGCAATCAAAACAATGATCACATGCGTGAATAAAGCAAGTCTCTCATTATAAAATATACTGATCACAATCGGAGCGATACAAAATGGAATAATGTACAGACTTAGGGTACCATTTATTCTAAAAAGATAAACCAAGTAACTGTAAATAATTAGCCAGATCATGACAAAACAAAACGGTTTTAGGTGGTAATAAACAGTAGGTACATGAATGCGCAGATACATAATAAAAACACCCAGAATAAATACAGTTAGAAGTAAGTATCCTATATAAACCCACCAAGCAGATTCTCCGCTGGAAGCGGTGGTTTGATAACCATCTCGATAGGCAGTAAGCTGTTGATAAATTGAATCAGTAACTAAGTCTTTTTCCCCAACGATTAGTGTTCCTTTTTTTATCGTTCCAAAGGTCGTGGAAATATTGGCAAGTTGTTCGGTACGAAATCGTTTGGTAGCTTCGGAATCATATTCTACGTTAGCGGCATAATCTCTTCGCAAAAGCGGAATTAGAAATTCAGCCTCTGGCAAACCGCTTCGGAACAAAGAATCTGTTATCCAAAATTCAATCTCTTTAGGATTTAATAAACTTTCAACTGTTTTTTTTACGGCACCCTCCTCATTACGAAGCATGATAGGCTTGTCTTTTTCCAAGCTCGCCAGTTCGTGGTCCGCTGTAATTAGACCACGCTGATAGATTCGATCAATAAATTGAAGACCGTAATTACGATACGTTTTTGGTCTTTGAATTACATCGATAAACTGGTCTTCTTGTTGGACCGTTTTTAATGCGCTATCAAAGCTTTTTTGAAAAATATTTTTTCGTTGTCTTGCTCGATCAGGATTAATAGTGTAGTAAGGAAGCGTCTGACTAATAGCAGATTTTTCCTGCTCGATGATTATGTCGGGCTTTTGAATGGTAAAATCAAAAGCTGCCACCAAATCATCGTATTGCCATGGTTGGCCTTTTTCAAACTCGTAATTGAAAAGGATATTTTTTGGAAAAAGAAAACTAATAAAAATAACCGTACCTAAAACAATCAGGTACTTTGCGACACTCGACAATGGTGTTCCCAGTATTTTCATTTGACCTTAAAGGTTTTCTAGGATCGGGCGATCCACGGGGTCTCAGGAACCCCCAAATCGTGACTTAATTTTCGTCCTAACATAAATAAATAGTCTGATAAGCGATTGAGATAAATCACCAAAATTGGAGGGACCGTTTCTGGTTCGTTTTCAGATAAGGCTACGACGAGTCGTTCAGCTCGACGACAAACACATCGACAAATATGCGTTTGGGATACCGATACATGACCTCCCGGCAAAATAAAATTTTTGAGCGGTGGTACGATCGCGTCAATATTGTCAATTCCATTTTCCAACAGCGCAGTATCCGCCTCCGTTAGATCGGGCGTAGTCATTTCTTTAGATGGATCACTTGCCAAATTACTGCCAATGGTGAATAATCGATTTTGGATGATCTCAATCATCTTCTGATCTTCCACATTCATTAATTGATCTCGCAACAATCCTAGATGTGAATTAAGTTCGTCTACGGTCCCATAGGATTCTATCCGGATATGATACTTAGGTATCCGAGCGCCTCCATAAAGTCCAGTAGTACCTTTGTCTCCTGTTTTCGTATATATTTTAAAGGACATATCTGTGATTGTTTTCTATTAAAGAATATAATTTAGCCCAAAGTTACGAACAAAATAGGTGAATGATTGAACCTGATTGTTCTAAAGTAAGAATGCTATCCGTTATTTGATTTTGAAACCGATCCTAACCATATACCATCAAATTGCAGCCTCTGATATCACTGGCATCTAGTCGTCCAATTACGCTAAAAGAACCATCTTCCTGAACTCGTCCTAAATCATCCGTCGCAATAAAGCTACAACTGTCGACATTCGCCAAATCAATAATGTTCAACAATCCAGTTCGATTGGAAGGCAGATAGGCAAAAGGGTCCGTTATTTCTCTGGCCAATACCCGCAAGGTTGGTGAACCTTTAAACCAGCCATCTCCTAATGAGTATGCTTGAGATAATAATTCGGTCATCCCGTATTCGGAATGGACCTTGGCTAAATTAAACGCATTTTTAAGGTTGGCATGAAGTTCTTCGCGCGTAATCTCTTTACGACGTCCTTTCATTCCTCCTGTTTCCATTACCATGATTTCCGATAAGTTTTGAGGGAATTGTTCGGCTAAATCTAACAAGGCAAAGCTTACCCCAATCAATAAGGTGGGAATTTGATGTGCTTGATTATGAGCTAACTGTGTGGATAAGGCCGTTAGGTTGTCCAAATAAAAGCCACTTTCTCGGTATTGGGATTTATTAATAAAATCTTGAACCATATACACCAAGGAGCTTCCTTGACGTTCTAAATAGGCGGGCAATAAGGCCAAAACGCAAAAACCTTCTATTGGTCCGTAGAAAGAAGCAAAACCGGTCCTAGCAACAGTGAGGTAAAAAGCAGGATCCACCACCTGATGTTGACTGGTTGTTGATCCGGTGGTGCCGCTGCTGGTAAACGTGATTTGAGCAGATTTCGATCCACTAATAATTTTGTGGGATTTAAACAGCGAGATGGGTAAAAAGGGAATTTGCGAAATTGCCTGAACTTTTTTTGCGTCTATTTTTAGAAGCGATAAATATTCCCGATATACTAAATTTTCCTTTGCTTGATAGGCAAAAATTGCTAATGCTTTTTTTTCAAAATCAGTGGAAGGAAGATTTAATATGGATTTTTTTGAGATCACAAAAATTAGGTATCTTTGGTTATAAAATATAGTATTATGAAAGTCAATTCTCTTCTCGTTCTTTCTTTTCTTTTAATCTTTGGTGTTTGGGCTTGTACCTCACCATCAGATTTTAGTGAAATACCCGAAATTGATTTCCAAGGATTTAGCAAAAATACATTATTACAAGGAAGTCAAAATCAGGATACGGTCATTCTCCGAATTGGATTTAAAGATGGAGATGGTGATATTGGTCAACGACAAGTCTTGAATATTGAAATAAAGGACCTGCGGTTACCCAATGCCGTTCCTTTTGGTTTTTCCATTCCAGAGATTCCAGAACAAGGGGCGGAGAACGGTATTTCTGGCACAATGGATATCAAGATCTTTTCCGTTTGTTGTTTTCAAGGCTCAATCTCTTGTCAACCTTTTCCAGATATGCCCGAAGATGAATTGACTTTTAGTGTTCAGATTACAGATAATGCTGGAAATGCCAGTAATATCATTGAGACAGATCCGATTCGGTTGTTGTGTAATTAATCTTTTGTAAAAAAACTATTTTATAGATAGGTTTGAAATTCAATTATAATAAATACGTGGACAAAATAAACTATAAGTTATGACAAATGTTTTTGTCCATGTTCGTAATCATTAAATATTTTAAATTAAAAAAAATGAAAAAGACGCTGTTACTATTTTTAATACTCGGATTTCTTGGAGGAAAAACTTCAGCTCAATCTTTAACCGGAGATGAAATTGTAGGAACTTGGAAAGTTCTTGAAATAAATGTCTTAAAAGAATTACCGCAAGAACAATTAGCCATGATGGCTATGTTAAAGGATGCTTTTCTAAAAGCAAAATTCACATTTGAAGAAAATCATAATTTTTCATTTGATTTTACCTTTGAAGGAATGGCTATTTCCGAAGCTCGTTGGACATACAACGAAGCCACAAATTCTTACACGATTCAAGCATCGCAAAAAAAGGCTAATAGTCAAAAATTGCTAATGGAAATTATTACCAAAAAAGAAGGCGATAAAATATTATTTTATTTATCAGAATCTTCCATCTCTCTAGAAATGAAAAAAGAGTGATCTGAGATGATGAATATGGAGAGGATGGATTGTAATATTATTAAGAGGAGTTCGATTTTTGATTAGAAATCTTTCTAAAATCATAAATTTTAATTATTGTAGTTAATTCAAAGTTAAATTGATTTGCATTTTTTCTTTTTAGTTCTAGTTTATCTATATTAAAATAAAGATTTTTTAAACTAAAACTATTCCTATGAAAAATCAAATCATTTTTTGTCTCTCACTAATTATTTTTCTATCTAGCTGCAAGCAAAATCGATATTATTCAATTGATGATTTTGAAGATCTAACCAAATCTCATAAAACTATTGCAGTATTACCTTTTGAGGTTGTTACCATTGGAGAAGATGATCCTTCTATAACGCCTGAGATGGTAGAAAAAATAAATGCAACGGAAAGCAAAGCATTCCAGGTTTCTTTTCATAATCAACTTTTAAGAAGTACCAAGAAAGGAAAAAATCAACTGCGGATAAATCTCCAACATTATAGTACGACCATCAGTAAATTAGAAAAAAATAATATTTCAATTGTAGATTCTTGGAATGAATCTTCTGAAAAAATGGCAGAGATCTTAGGTGTAGATGCTGTTGTGAAAGGGCGTGTTCAAAAAGAAAAATATTTTTCAGATTTACTATCAGCAGGAATTGAGATTGGAAATGATATCATAAATTTACTTGGTTCCAGAAATCGGGTCCCTTTTGTTTCAAATAGAAATAAAAATATAAAATCTGATTATTCTATTGTTGATTCAGAAAAAGGAACTGTTCTTTGGTCAATTAATTACACCTGTCAGGCAGATTGGAGGCAACAGTCTGATCAAATAGTAGATAATATCAATCGAAGATCTACCAAGCATTTTCCATATAGAGTTGATTAAAAATTCTCTAACCCAATTTATCAGTTATTAAACAATTGATAAATTGGGTTTACTAGTTCTGTCTATTTTCATTTTTTTTTAGAACATACTAAGGAGCAATCCCCAAAAACTCATCCAACAGCTTGTAAAATTTTTCAGGTTCTTCTAAATAAGGATTATGTGCACTTTGTTCAAACATCACAAACTTCGCTTGCGGCATATAGGTTTTATATTGAACATTGTATTGCGGAGTAGAAACGCCATCATAGCGACCTGCGGTAATTAAGGTTGGGAAATCAAGTTTTTTTAGGTGTCTGCGAAAATCTGTATCTATCATTGAGCCACTCACAAAAAAATCTGCGTCTCTGCCAACGATACCATAATACACATCATTGTTCCAGTTACGGTATTTAGTCTTAGGACGCTTCCCTTTAATCTTGGTATCATGGTAATAAATGTATTTGGTAGGAACACTTCCGTAAACTTTGGAGAAAATAGGATCACTAGAGACGTATCCTAAATTGCGTAAAGAATCTATTTTCTTCCAAGTTTCTGGAAAATGAGTTTTGGTATAATGGTTATAACTTTCACAATTCGCTTGCCACATTTCCCCACTATGAAATCCGGCAATTAGCACCATTTTGCTGACTTTTTCCGGATACTTGATCGCATAGGCTTGAGCCACCACCGTCCCATAAGAATGTCCCACTATTCCAATTTTATCAAGTCCTAAAGCGATTCGAACTTGCTCTGCTATATGTACATCATTCGAAATGGAATATTCGGATACCTCCTTAGCATCATCTGACATTCCACGACCTAACATATCGATAAAAACCACTTGATGGGTTGTATGGTATTGTCCAAATGCTCCTTGCATATAGTCATGGGAATTACCCGGACCACCTGCAAAAAAGAAAATAGGATCTCCTTCCCCCAAGGTTTCTACGTTGATTTTATATCCATCAATCTCAAAAAATTTTGGTGTAAATTTAGAAAAAATATCTGGTGCTGTTTGAGCGACCAAACTAGTGCAAATACAAGAGAATAATAGAAGGAATAGGTTTTTCATAATCAATTAATTAAGACAGTAGTTATTTAAACGATCCGGGTCGGCTGCGAGTTGATAAAATTATCAAATTAAAATGATATTAAAAATTCGAACAAGCAAAACTATATTCTAAAGTACTATAGCAGCCGGTCCACTTTCCTGGTATCTTCCACCACTAATACCAACCCTTTTAAATATTTCCCTTCAGGATGAAATATATTAACTGGATGATCTGCTCCTTGTGACAGATGACGGATGACTCGGCAATTCCGGCCAGCATCAATTGCGGCAGCGGTTATGGTATTATAAAATAGTTGTTGGTCAATTACTTGAGAACACGAGAACGTAAACAAGGTACCACCTGGTTTAAGTTTTTGAAGGGCCATACTATTGACTCTTTTATAAGCTTGAATGGCATTGTGCTTTTTCCGAACACTTTTAGCGAAAGCGGGAGGATCAACGATGATCGTATCATACACGCCAACTGGGATTTCTTTTAGGTATCGATTCACATCTTGCACTAACGATTCGTGTCGGTCTGATTGTTCTGTCAATGCAATATTTTTTTCTAGTAAGGCAATCGCCGTTTTGGAAGCATCAATACTTAAAACCTTTTTAGCTCCTGCTTCCAGGGCATAGATTGAAAATCCTCCTGTGTAACAATACAAATTCAAAACTGTTTTATTTTTAGAAAACCGACTTAGGATGGCTCTATTATCCCGTTGGTCGAGGAAAAAGCCAGTCTTTTGGCCAGTAATTAAATCCACGTAAAAGCGGTGTCCATTCTCTAAAATTTCGGTGTCGGTTGCCGTTCCTTTGATGGGTCGATTGGTCAGTGTGCTACCGTACTTTTCTGGTAAGGTATTTTTACTTTTATCATAAATGGTGGTAACCTTATCGCCTAAAATCTTTTCTAATGCACGCTGAATAGCAGGTAATTGGCGATGCATTCCGATGGCATGACATTGAATGACGGCCACCGATGCATAGATATCCACCACTAATCCCGGCAGCCCGTCACCCTCCCCGTGTAAGAGTCTATAGGCATTGGTTTGATCAGAAATGATTCCCAATTTTATACGCAAATCATAAGCTTCTTTTATTTTATCCAACCAAAATTCATCATTTATTGCTTCTTGAATAAAAGTTAAAACCCGGACCATGATACTACCATTTTGATAAAGTCCAATGGCCTGAAAATGTCCTTTACGAGAAATGATTTCAACTATTTCCCCATCTTCAATTGGATCGTGTTTGAGGATCCCTCTAGAAAAAATCCAGGGATGGCGTCGTTGAATAGCAGGTAGCCGGTCGTCTTTTATCTTTAGCTGTGGATAGTGGGTCATAGTATTTTTAATTTAAGATGCAAAGTAAATTAATTTTGCCACTAAGACGCTAAGACAGAAAGTTTATTTGATATTAATGATAAAGGCGACCCGTGTGGGTCGCCTTCTAAATATCATTCACTAAAATTTCATCAAAATTAAGCGGTTGTTTTTTCGTCTACATCAAAGCGATCCAGATTCATCATTTTATTCCAAACAGCAACGAATCGATTGACAAATTGGCCCTCCATATCTTTTGAACCATAGACTTCCGCCAAAGCTCGTAATTCTGTATTAGATCCAAAAATCAAATCTACCCGAGTACCGATCCACTTCAAATCACCAGACTTACGGTCACGGCCTTCAAAAGCATCTTCCGCTTTAGAAATGGCTTTCCAAGTGGTGCCCATATCTAGTAAATTATAGAAGTAATCATTAGTCAACGCGCCTGGACGATCAGTGAAGACACCATTTCTGGAACCATCGTAATTGATGTTTATGGCTCTTAAACCACCGAGTAAAACGGTCATTTCAGGTGCAGTTAATGATAATAGATGCGCTCGATCAATCAACATTGACTCTGCGGATACGGTGAATTCTCCTTTTGAATAATTTCGGAAACCATCCGCTTCTGGCTCTAAGACAGCAAAAGATGCTACATCAGTCATTTCTTGGGTAGCATCCGTTCGACCTGGTGTAAAAGGAACAGTAACATCGTGTCCAGCATTTTTAGCGGCCTGTTCTACCCCAGCACAACCTGCCAATACAATTAAATCCGCCATAGAAACTTTTTTACCGTCCATTTGAGCATCATTAAATGCATTTTGAACGTTTCTTAGCTTGTCTAAAACAACCACTAACTGACCTGGATTATTTACTTCCCAATCTTTTTGTGGAGCGAGTTGGATTCGTGCACCATTGGCACCACCTCGTCCGTCAGACTTACGATAAGTAGATGCTGAGGCCCAAGCAGTTCCTACTAATTGAGAAACGGAGATACCTGTTTTTAAGATGTCGCTTTTTAAACTTGCGATATCATGATCACTAATTAACGGATGGTCTACCGCTGGAACTGGGTCTTGCCAAATTAATACTTCTTCAGGGACTTCAGGTCCAAGGTAACGATCTCTCGATCCCATATCACGATGGGTTAATTTATACCAAGCTCGTGCAAAAGCATCTGCAAATTGATCTGGATTTTCATGAAAGCGACGAGAAATCGGTTCATAAATTGGGTCCATTCGCAAAGCTAAGTCTGAGGTCAACATCATTGGAGCATGGGTCTTTCCAGCAATGTGTGCATCCGGTACTGTACCAGCACCAGCACCCGCTTTTGGTGTCCATTGCTGAGCACCCGCTGGGCTTTTTGTTAATTCCCAATCGTAGCCAAATAGGTGGTCAAAATAATCATTGGTCCATTGAGCTGGCTTCGTCGTCCAAGCACCTTCCAAACCACTTGAGATGGTATATTCTGCATTTCCGGTTCCATAACTATTTCTCCAACCTGTACTCATTTCCTCCAAGGTGGCTCCGGCAGGTTCAAGACTAACATATTTTTCTGGATCTGCTGCTCCGTGGGTTTTTCCAAAAGTATGACCACCTGCAATTAGAGCGACAGTCTCCTCATCATTCATGGCCATTCGACCAAAGGTATCACGGATATCACGCGCAGAAGCCAAAGGATCAGGGTTACCATTAGGGCCTTCAGGGTTTACATAAATCAAACCCATTTGAACAGCGGCTAATGGTTGTTCCAATTCTCGTTCGCCGGTATATCGTTTATCCGCCAGCCATTCTGCTTCTGAACCCCAATAGATATCCAATTCTGGCTCCCAAACATCTTCTCTTCCTCCCGCAAAACCAAAGGTTTTAAAGCCCATCGATTCTAGCGCGACGTTTCCAGTTAGGATCATCAAATCTGCCCAAGAAATACTTCTACCGTATTTTTGTTTGATTGGCCAAAGTAATAACCTCGCTTTATCCAAGTTAGCATTATCAGGCCAACTATTTAAAGGTGCAAACCGTTGTGTTCCCGATCTTGCTCCTCCTCGTCCATCTGCTACTCTATAAGTCCCGGCACTATGCCAAGCCATTCGAATAAAAAGTGGTCCATAATGGCCATAATCTGCAGGCCACCATTCTTGAGAATCGGTCATTAGATCTGTTAGATCTTTTTTGAGCGCCGCTAAATCTAATTTTTTAAATTCTTCTGCATAATTAAAAGCTTTTCCCATCGGGTCAGATAAATCTGAATTTTGCCGAAGGATATTTACTTTTAGTTGATCGGGCCACCATTCTCGATTCGAGGTACCATTTCCTGCTGTTTTCCGAGCAGACATTCCCCCTGTAAAAGGGCATTTTCCTGCTGCATATGAGTGATTGTTGTTTTTACTATCCATAATATGATTTTTTAGATGCGAATATAAGGTTTAATTGGGGGAATTGGCATTGAATTATCCTATTCCATTATAGAAAGAGACTATTTTGTATTGATTTTGAATAGTTTTTGTTGATTTTAAATATTGCCTTTCCTTGATAAAGATTAAGCATTGGATAAAATTCTTTAGATTTTATGAAAATTAATTTCTTAACCTAAGTTCATGGTGCACAATGGATAAAAGAAAGATTTTTGTAAAAAAGAATTATGAGAAACGTTTTTTTATTCGGTTTTTATTTTGCTATTCCTAGACTAATTATCATGGCATTTTTAATTTCTTATCCATTTACGAAATATGGGCTTGATCTAATTTATGTTAAACTTCCCATCCTAATAAAAATAGTCTTCCTACTTTTTTTTGTTTTCCACGCTTTGGTAATAAGTCGTTTCTGGAGTTTCTTATTCCTTTGGATTTTTGTGGGATTTTCATGGCCTGGTAATAATTGGTCTTTTAATCGAGATGAATTACTTGATATAGTTTTTCTTTTACTACTCGGTTCTTATCCAATTTGGATTAGTTTTCTTTCATTATTTTCCTTGTCGGTATGGGAAACTAACAACCCATTAAGTATTATTCTTCTAATTTTTATATTTCTGTTAACTGGCATGATGGCGATAATTTTTATTAGGAATCGAAAGAGAAATAAGCTATCCGAAGATTTGGAATAAAATTCAAGAAGCATAAAAAAGAGGAGCAGCATATTTCTATACTACTCCATCTGTATGACTTTCGTTTTAGGTTCTCTTATTCCACCAAAATCAATTTTTCAGTTGACAGATATTCATTGGAAATCTGATCGGTGAAATGTACAAAATAAACACCGTTTGCATAATCAGTAAGCCCTAACCTTTTCGTAGAATTTGGAGATAAGTTGATAGAGCGTAACTCTTGTCCACTCGTGTTATAGACTTGGGCTACTACTACTCGATCAAAAGGATTGTAAATAGAACTCTCCGTTCGAGCTGGATTAGGGAAAAGCCGAATTTTCTCACTTAATTGATCCGTATCATTCGAGCTGTCGCGTCTACCGCCTCTTGGCTTAAATTGGTAGCTACAATCCCGGGTAAATCGTGTACCAAGCGGGCAAACTTCTCCATTTGTTAAGTGTACATTGACGGTAATAACTACCGTAAAACTAGGAAATCCAAGTTGTGGGAAATCAAATGAAAGTTCACTACCATGATCAATAAAATTTTGTACAAAACCTCCTCCAAGTTCCACTCTCCAATCAATTTGATCCCAACAAGGAGTAGCAGCTAAACATTCTTCCATAATTTCTGCAGTTAACGTTCCACAACCCTGTGGCGTATCAACTATCTCTAGGTCTAAGCAATTATTTGTTAGATTATTACAATTACAACTTGGTTCCGTAGGACAATTGGCATCAGGACTTGTACAAGGCGTAAAGCAAAAATTATCATATCGAATCACTTCCCCTTTTCCAAAAACAAAATCTGGATTGAGGGCAATACCATCATTATTGTCAATTAAATTATTCCAATCCAATATATCATCTCCTGTTCCTTGGGTAATACTCCAACTTCCTTGGATCCCCTGAGGTAATGAAGTATTCGCAGCTAGAATTGGTGCACAAAAGTTTACTTGTCCACTATTTTCATCCATGGTGAAATTAGCTGTAAAGGTGGCCTCCAAGATTATTCCGTCTGGCATGACTCCTGAATATATGCTAATATTTGGAGTGTATGCCCCACCTAAGTCGTGCATCACCTCAATATCAAAACAAAGCATACCCTCATTAATATTCAAAAAATCTTGGTCATTAAATATGGAAGAAGCTCCAGTATCGTCTGTAACTTCTAAAAAAGGGGTACCATCAAAATTATTATTAGCATCTTGTTCGTTTACTACTACAGCGCCAAGGATTCCAAAGCTATTGGTAAAAGCCTGCCAATTCATCTCCGTACCATCATTAAAATCTGTTCCATTACAGAGATTACAAGTTGGTGCATCAAAAACTATGGTTTGTTCACATTCATTGGCTCCATCACCATTGCCATCATAATTAAATGTAACCACAACCGTCTCACCTTCAAAATTTTCTTCATCACCTATACACAAACCTGTGGTATTAAGAATCGTTCCATCGTCAAGCAAAGACCATTCAATTGGCCATACAGGATTACCTACCAGCATTCCATCCACTTCTTCCCTTAGACACAATAAATCCAAACATCCATTCACATAAAATAAAGGCTCAACAACGAATGTTCTCTCATCACAAGGTTCTAGACAAGGATCAAAACAAATATTATCATAATTAAAGACTTCTCCTGCAATATCTACGACTTCAGGTTTTAAGGCTAAACCTGTTACATCCGCTAGTAAAGTGTTCCAAGCATCGATGGGATCGATGGGAACATTATCACCGCCGGTAATTGCCCAACCTGGAGGTAAAGAATTTGTAGCCTCAAATATTTCTGTACAAATCGTGGCAGGACCAGTTAGATCATTCATTTGAATATCAGCAGTAAAGGTAGCTTCTACGGTAGTTCCAATTATCATTCCTTCTGGTGGTGTAGCGTTAAGATCCGTATCTAACCATTCTGCATTCCCTGCATATAGAATTACTTGAGGATTTGTAAAATCTTCATTTCCTTGCTTATGTTCTGATATGTTAAGGTCAAAGCATAAAGTACCGCAATTTATTCCAACAAAGTCTACTTCGTTAAAGACCCAAGAAGTAGGTCTAGAATTATCCCTAACGCTTAAAAATGGAGTACCATCCAATGAGTGAGGACTTTGTTCAACTATGCTTAGTGTAGCTCCTACATCTCCAATACCATTTTCAAATACTTGCCAATTATCAAATGATCCATCAAGATTAAAACTGGAGCCTATTTCTTCGCAACCTGGATCACAGTCCATGGTATAAGTCACTGTTGCCGTACACTGCTCTATAATATTAGTAAAAACAAAGTAAGTAGTCGTGACTGTAAAAGTTTCCCCCTGAAAAGCTTGTAAGGTTTCTTCATCTACACAATCACTCTGGAAAGGTGCTAGTTCAATTGATTGTCCTGCCGCAGACCAATCGATGGCAATTACATTAGAAACATTAATTAATTCAGTTGTACCCGACATACTATTGAACACGACTTCCATGAGACAAATTTCAGTTGGGCACTCATCGAAATCATCATAACTTACGGTAATGACAAATTCTCTGTCACAAACATTTTGAGCTAAAAGCAAATGGATATTTGAAATAAAAAAAAGAAGTAAAAGAAAAAACTTGAGGAATACATTTATTTTTTTCATAAAAATGATTTTGATTCAAGGAAATACTAATTGTCAGCAGTAATAATGCGGATCAATTTTAGAATTACAAAATCCTTTTACATCTAAAACATTAAGTGTGTAGTATTCTTTTATACTCGTGATATTGGATACTCCTTCTATCTAATGACAGGGTAAAAATTTAATTCCAAACAGATGATAGATAATTAAAAAAATTGAGCGGTTAAGGAAAATTTCCTTAACCGCTCAGGTGTAGTTTTCTTAGCCTGGGAAAACAGTTGAAATATTTTATAGACTTTGATCTAAAAGTTAGTTATCAATTACGGCGATAAATATAACTTAGAAGGATTTTATTTTTTTTGTAAATTCAACTTTACGTCTGGCAGCAATACCGAGCAAGTGACCACCTTTTAATTTCACCTTACCTGTTCTGCCACTTTCAAAGCCTTCCACCTTTGTTAAATTAATTAGGTAAGAATGATGAATACGAAAGAAAATGGTTTCTGGCAACAAAGATTCGTAATGTTTTAAGGAATAGGAAGCTATTTTTTTAAATCCTTTTTCCAAAACAAATTCAACGTAACCTCCGCTTGCTTTTAAATAAATAATTTCAGCAAAATTTAGAATAGAATATTGATCGCGATCACTTAACACGATTTTTGTTAAATCAGTATCTTCTTCTTTTTTAGAGTCCAACAAAAATTGACGTTTTTGCCGAACGAAGTTTAATTGTTCTTTAGCTCTTTTGATGGCGGCTCTCAGTTCTCTTAAATCAATAGGTTTCAAAATATAATCTAAAGCCGCATACTTAATCGCCTTGATAGCATATTGATCGTACCCTGTTACAAATATAACGGAGAAAGGAATGTCTTTTAACTGATCTAATACATCAAAGCCTGTACCTCCCTTAATTTCTATATCTAGTAATACCAGATCAGGGAGTTTTTCTTTAATTAACGCTACACCAGTTTGGACATCAATTGCCTCACCAATCAATTCGATGCCTTCACAATAATGTTTAATCATATTAGAAAGTAATTCTCTACTATTTCGTTCATCTTCTATTATTATTACTTTTAGCATAGGTTAGTCGTTTTTTAGAGGAAGTATTAATTCTGAATAAAAACCTTTCGCTTCTTTTTTGTTACCGTAAACAAAAGAAGAATTGTTCTTTGGAGAATTATAGTTAAAAAGATTTATTCGCTCTTTGATAATTCCCATTCCATGGGAAGTAAAACCTTCAGATTCTCTCTGTCGTTGTTCTGTTAGCATCCCTTTTCCGTTGTCCTCAATTCTGATTCTAATTAGATTATCTTTTTCCGTTTTCTGAAATTTTATAGAAAGCTTTCCTGTATAGTCAATATGTCTAAATCCATGTTTTATAGAATTTTCTAAAATCGGTTGAATGATAAGTGGAGGAATAAGAATAAATGCTTGATCAAGTGCTTGATCTACTTTAATCTCAAAAATAAACTTATCAGGAAACCTCATCTGTTCCAATTCCAAATAATTACGGATAAAATCAATTTCCTTTTTCATTGTAATAAAATCTAACTTAGACAACTCTAAACTATCTCTCATCAATTTTGAAAAATTAGATAAATAAAAATTAGCTTGTTCCACATCCTTATTAAAAATATAATTTTGTATTGAGTTTAAGGAATTAAAAACAAAGTGAGGATTCATTTGATTTCTAAGGGCCGATAATTCAGCATTTTTAGAACGAAATAAGGCGCCTTGCAAGGCTTTTTCTCGTACTAAGGCTCTGTATCTGTACCAAAAAAACAATCCCAAAATCCCTAATAAACCTAAAAGAATCAATGACTTAAACCAAAGCGTGGTAGAAAAGTGAGCAGCAATCTCAAAACTAAAACTGGCAGGCGAAAGGGACCATTCTCCGTTCTTATTTCTAGCGTCTACAATAAAACGATATGAGCCAGAAGGTAGATCAAGAAATTGTGCCGAAACATCATTCGTATGAAACCAATCATTCTCTTTATTATCTCGCAGCAGTTTATATCTATAAAAGGTTTTATTAAAAGGCTTGTTATAACAGATACCTTTAAAATTGATTTTGACATCATTTTCATTATATGCCAATTGATCATTTTCTTCAAGCAAGGTATCAAGGTTTGATACTTCCACGGAGGCAATAAAAATTTTTGGAGGTTGTATATTTTTAATCAAATTATAGGGTGATAAATAATTTATATCCTTATCTAAAGCTAGCCATAAGTATCCATTCCAAAAAATAATATCATTAATATAATTGGAGAAAAGTCCATCACGTTTAGTATAAATCTCAATCGAATTTATTTGAATATCCTTTCCTGTAAATTGAAAATTTACTTTATTCAGTCCATTATTAGTACCGACCCACAAGGTTGAATCATTTTCTAACTCCATACAGTTTATCAAATTACTGCTTAAACCTTCTTGGGTACTTACTTGAGAAACAGAATCTCGCGTATAATGCAGTAATCCATTTCCGATAGTACTAATCCATAAATGATCTTTCTTAATTTCAAGTATGCTTGAGATTCGAGTTTGTAATAACTTCGACGCTTTATTATGGCTGTAGAGAAATGCATGGTCGACCGTATTGAAATGATACAAGCCTTCCATGGATCCGATCCAAATATTTTCTTTAGAATCTTTTAAAATTGCGGTGATTCTTTTTTCAAATTTTGTTTTGGAAGAAGAATGAATTGTGGAGTTAAAGGAAGGATCACCATTTAAAAAACGAACACTATACCCAGAATAATTTGGCGTTATATAACTTTTATCATTAAGAATAAACTTGGGACCAATTGTCATTGTGCTTGAATTATCAGATGATATTGGTAGCGTTTCAATTCGAAATTTATTAAACTTACTTAACGTAAGATTTGACGTTTTAGAAAAAGCAGCTTTATTTAAAAAAGGAGGCGTGAATGAATAGATATGATATTTTTTATTCCTATTATTAACATCAACTGAGGTGCTATCCTTGATATGGAATCCTTTCCATTGAGAAGTCACCAAAATTAAATTAGAATCTTTTAATCCTAATCCAAATCCTCCAACCTTTTCAGAAATTATTTCCTCGGGAAGATTTTGTAGTGCTTTTATTTTAAAAGATGGAACAAAAAAGATTCCTTTTTGAATAGAAGCAATCCAATAATTATCATCTTTATCTTTATGGATAGCACTAATAGTCAAATTTTCAAAAAATACTTCAGGAGCCACCTTAATATTCCCTTCTTGAAAATAAAACAATCCTTTATTTGTTCCAAGCCACAAATCTCCATTTTCTTCTCTTTTAATAGATTCTATTGATTTTCCTTCTAATCTGGGGATTGGTGCAAATTGATTGTGCTTATAAATCAATGTATTATTTTTAAATTCAATGAGATATTCATTTTCTTTAATCTTAATCCTTTGTTTTTCAATTGATACTGCTGAACCATTATCTTCATCCGTAGATTTAATAAAAAAAATATCTTTGTTCTTAAATTTTGTCTGGTAAATATCTCCTTCTAGAATATTAGAATGAAAATTTTCTGGCGTCACGGTTGGTTGAGTTTCGATAACACCACTGGTTAGATTAAATGCAAAAAGTGACTTCAGTTCCTTAGTAGGTATAAACAGCAAGTAGTCTTCATAAAGGAGCCAACTTCGGATCCAGACACTTTTCGTTTGCTCTTTTAGTGCTTTGTTATATTTATGTTCTTTAAACTCACCTTTTTCATAGTGACATAATCCTCCATTATAAGCTGTCAAAAAAAAATTGTCATCGGTTAACTCAATAAAATTGAAATTCGTATTGCTGGTCATCTTATCCAAGGTAGAATAAGTTTTAAAACCATAACCATCATATTCGGCCACACCTCGATCTGTGGTAAACCATAATTTACCATTCTTATCTTCTCGAATATCGTAGACTTCCACACTAGGAAGTCCATCATTCGTATTAAAGTTAATATAATAGGGATCTTGGCCGTTGAGAAGCGGTATCCCATCCAAGTTGAATAGCCAACAGCATAAAAGGATACATAAAATTTTAATGGGTGGTTGTTTCAATTTAGGTTAGTTGAAATTCTATTCTAATTAGAAAATAAGAATAAATACAATATAGGATAATGTCAACTATTTTTAATATCGAACTTATACTTTAGTAAAACTATTTACAAATTTTAAACGGTGGTTAAAGATTAAAATTTTATTAAAACCTTTTTAATCACTCACACGCTCATAAGTAGGCATATCTTGATTATATAAATAATGGTATAAATTATAAAGAAGCATATAATCAATACCATTCCATTCCATATGGATTCCATAAGGATTCCCAGCCTTTTTATAGTTTGGATAAACCCAACGATTATTAGACAACCAACCAGATGGTGCCTCGCAATCGATTGGTCCAAAGCATGGACCCGAAGGGGGGGCTGTTGCAAGGAGTTCATTTAGATCAGTTCTTTTTATTTTTTTATGGAGTGGCACATCATTCACTACGGAATAAGCCAGTGCAAACATCACTTGATCACTTTTAAGACTGCGTTTCGCTATTTTTTTATTATTCCAAATTCCAGAACTGACAATGTTAGAAAGTATCAGCCAATGATTGCGCCTAGCTTGTGCCCAAAAGGCCCAATCAAAAGTAGTTCTCGCTGCCCAACCGACCGTACGAGTACTGCCATTTTTATAGGCTTTTTTGGAGGTAGCATCTGTTAGCCTTACCGCAATTTTTTGAAACAAATTATTAAATCCTCGAAAATCTCCGCCCCATTTATTTGAAATTTTCATACCATCAGGACCTTTTAATTTCCAATTATTTCGAAGACATAAATCCATTATTTTTTCCGTTTGATCGCAAACCAATTTTCCAAATGTCTGAGTAGAATCTTGATAGAATGCATTAGGCACTAATTTTTTAATTAAAGAAAATCCAAAAAACAATCCAATAACTTGGTCTTGGCTGGTAAAATTTCCACTGTCACTATTAACGGGACCTCTATTTTTATGGCAAGAAAAATCTGAACTAACACACTCGATCCTTTTTCCATCCTTTCCTAAAAATCTCAGTCCTTCTTCTGCCTTGGAATCCTTATAAAAATCCACAGGAATATCGTCTCGCAAAAAGAAACCATCCCATTGACCAGGTAAGTCAAATTTTTCTTCAGCACCTTTATCTAAACGGATAACTGCGGATAAAGCGTAATGTAATTCACGAGCGGTCGCTTCTAACTCATTGATTCTTCCTTCTCGAGATAAATTAGCGTATTCCAGAGCAAGCATAGCGAGATAAAATCCTTGAAAAGCGGTGGCATCACCCCAGTTCATCTTTCCACGACCTGGATGGGTAGAACATTGGGTTTTCATCACCCAATCTTTTTCACAATCAGTCTCAAAATTACGACCATCCGCAGGAATGCTTTGTCCACGATCTGGGCCAACTGAAACAAACCCAGCGGTCCCATCAGTTCCCAAAAGTCGAGCTCTATAATCCCAATATTTTTTCTGGAAAGCAGAATAATCTTGGGCTTGCAGGCTGGTGATAAAAAGTAAAAGGACGGTGGTAAGTAGGACTCGTGTCATATTATTGAATTATTGAATTATTGAATTGTTGAATTGTTGAATTGTTGAATTGTTGAAAATTACGGATTTTAAGGGATTATTCTAAAATAAAAATCATTTTTTTATCCGATCAAGAGACTGTTCAGTAAAAGATTTACAAATATACGAGTGTGACAAAATAAATTTAAAACCCTATTCGACTGAAGGCGGATTCAAAAACCTGTCCGACGGCAGCAGGCAACATCAACCTCAATGTCTAAAAATGGTTGCTTTAAAATTTTTTTTCACGTTAGCAGGAAATTTGAAATTGTTATTTAGGTTGAAAACACAGAATTTGGAGCTGTCTGCAATC
>CALFWZ010000155.1 GCA_937928405.1 uncultured Saprospiraceae bacterium | reverse complement strand
AGTGTCTTTTCTTGCGAAAGAAAAGACACTTTTTTTATTAGAGCATGAAATAAACCTTATCTTCGCTATACTAAAAATACAAAAGCATGAAAAACCAAGCGATCACTAAACATTTACAACTTCCTTTTCAGTTTGACATTAAAAAATTACAGACGGAATTAGCAGCTATTCTAACATCCGATTGGACGCCACATTTTAACACTGGTGGATATACGGGAAATTGGAATTCTATCGCTCTCTATGCACAAAACGGTGAGGCTTCCAATATCTCCGCCATGTCGACCAATATTGACATACCTTTGACGGAAACACCCATTCTAAAAAAAGCTACGTATTTAAAATCGGTCATCCAAACGTTTAAAACTAAATTACTTTCGGTAAGATTATTAAGATTAGAAGTAGGTGCCTATATCAAACCGCATCGGGATTATAATGGTGGTTACGAGGATAATATTTTCAGAATCCATATTCCAATCATTACCAATCCTGAAGTGAAATTTGTTTTAGATAATGAAAGATTGGAAATGAAAGAAGGTCAATGCTGGTACACCAATGTTAATTATATCCATTCAGTTGCCAATGATGGAAGGCATGATCGAGTTCATTTAGTGATTGATGGTGAAAGAAATATTTGGTCTGACAACCTATTTTTTTCTTTGGCCCCAAAAGAAAGCTTTTTCCCAAAACAAGCAGAACCTGCTTATTCATTAGAAGTTATGGAACAAATGTTATTTGAATTGAAATCAATGAACTCGGACGGAGCTATTCTCTTGGTGAAAGATTTAGAATCAAAAATCAAGACACTTAAAAACGCTTAAAAAGCTGCTGTCTACTCCAACAAGTTTTTTTTTAGTAATTTTAAACTTGTTCTTTTATTAATCAAATTACATGGAAAACTATCTTACTCCTACGCTTGTGATTGGAACCAGTTTATTGATTCTTTTTTTGCTCGCCTACACAGACGATCTCAAAGAAGATCCTATTGGACTTTTTAAGACACTTCTTGGGGTACCAATCGGAATCATTCTACTTTTCACTGATATCATTGCAGGTCGAGGAGAAGAGAAAAATACTTTTGAATAAAACACTAACTATAGACTATCGCTTCGATCGCTTGCTTGAAGCCTGTCAGATCTTCATATCCCGGAAAAACGAATTCCAAGCCGCGTTCTTTAAAAAATTCCAAGTCTCCTTTTACTCTAATACCTATCAATGGCAATTCCATTTCTTCGCAAGTGGTTAAATCCCATATCGCATCTCCAACATATACGATTTTAGTCGGCTCACCATATAAACTTCTGTATTGACGGATCGCCATATTAATAATATCTGGTCGGGTTGGATTTCCGTCTGCATAACCAGCTGGGATTTCTGAATAATCAATCCCCACAAAATCTAATTTAACTTTAGCTGGAGCTTGCCACCCACCCGTTGCAATTCCGACTCGATATCGGTTGTCCTGTTGCAAGTTTTCTATCATTGCTTTCGCGCCTGGCACTTCCTTAAAAGCCTCTGGTCGACGCCCTCGTTTTTCAATTATACTTGCTACAAAGTGCTTCTGAAAATTATCCTTTTCTAACGGAGTTGGAAATCTTGAAAAATGCTTATTAAATACGGTAGCAAAGATCGTATCATCCGTGACATGAGGATATTCCCGCCAATCGATCGAAGGGAAAGATCGATCAAAAACAGCCTCATAAGCATCTGAAAAACACTGGCTATCTACCTTATTAGAATGAACCAAAGTCCCGTCAATATCAAAAATCACAAAAATCATAGTCTTTTTTTCACAGCAATTAACACAGGATTATAACCCCTGATCAAATAATCCTTTCAACTCCTGATCTGTGTGCCGAAGTTGTTCTCGACAAAATTGAATTAGTTCAGCAGCTCGTTTGGCCTTCGCTGACAAATCATCGATACTTACTGCTTCACCCTGTAACTCGGATACTAAGTTTTGCAATTCTACTAAGGCTGATTCATAAGAAATTTTCTCTGACATAGATCGTTTATACTAACATAATTTATCAAATACAAAGCTCAATAAATGAACATCATTCCAAGGAAAACGTTGCTAAGAAAGAACAATTTATAGAGAAAACGGAGAAAAATTCCCAAAAAATAATTTTTATTCAGAACACCCCCTAGTTTTATACTCAAAAGTTGTTTAAAATCAAGTACAATACTTGAAGTATTATTTTATAAATAATAATTTATTACCTTTGAGAATAGTTTTTTTCTAAAACCTATATAATCTACTTAGGTATCCCTTAAACCGTATCACACAAACACTTACCAAAAGATACGATTCAATCATAACAAATTTGCTATTTGTGATTTCTTAACAGAAACACAGATTTTTTAATTTTTATACCTGTAATAACCTTTACTTAAACATTTTTCTATGAAAGCCATCTTTTCATTATTGCTAGCGATATTCCTATTTGGAAATGCGTTTAGCGGCACATCCCATGAGCTGGAATCCATGACTACCAATTCCACCCATCCTCCAGTCTTTGTTTCTTCTAATACTCAAGCGCAAATTGGCGTCTATGATCTTTCAGGATTGGGTATTACCATGAACATTTTTACGAGTCAGGCAATGGATGCCGATGGTATTTATTATGATAGTGATAATGATGTCATCTACCAATTAAATCGTACCGATAATGTTATAAATGCCTATAGCGGTGTTTGTGATAGCCTTGCCACAGGAGCTACCCCTGTAGTAACCGCTACTTCTACTTCCGACTTCGTAAATGGAAGAGAAATAGCAGTAAATGGAAATAAATTGGTAGTCGCTCAAGATGCCAGTCCAGACAATGGAAATGTCAACAAATTTCTTATTTACAATATTACTCCAACGGATATTACCCTTGATAAATCATTTGAAGTAACGATCAACCTTTGGGGATTTAGAATTTTGGAAAATACGGTATTTGCGGTGGTTGATAATTCTAATCAACTGGCTATCTTTAACAATTTTTTTGATTTTGTAGATGGCAGTGTTATTGATCCTACCAACGTAGTAACTGTGGAGGGCATCACTCGAACCCATGGTATTACCTATATTCCAGCGGGTGACCGAATGATTCTCACGGACATAGGTGATGCCGCCAGTGATAGTGATGGTGCGCTTGTTTACGTCGATGGATTTTTTGCGGCCATTGGTGGTGACTTCTTTATTGATCTTGACGAGCAAATCCGAATCGAAGGACCTGATTCTAACTTAGGAAATCCAGTAGATGTGGTTTTTGAAGAAGATGGTCAAAGAATTTTTGTAGCAGAACGATCAAACGGTGGTGGAAAATTATTGGCCTTTAATCTTCCTGCTACCTCCGGTGATACGATCCCAGTTTATAGCAATGATTTTGCGGGTGCTTCTGCGGTAACTTTGGCAGATGAAAATATTCCAGTAGTAGAACTCGTTTCTCGGTTCTATGCTTCTTCCAATACTTCCGGAAATATAGGTGCCTACGAAATTTTAGACAATGGTATTCTACAATTCAGCACTTTTGCTTCTGGTGGAATGGATGCGGATGGTATTCATTACGATATTGAGAATGACGTACTTTATCAGCTTGACCGAACAAATAATGTGATCAACTTATATGATCAAGTAAAAGCGTCGCTCGATATGAACGCCATTCCTCCACTAATTGCTACTTCAACTTCTGATTTTATTAATGGACGAGAGATTGTGGTTAGCAATGGAAAACTGGTAGTTGCCCAAGACGCCAATGTAGATAATGGCATGCAAAACAGATTGGTAGTTTATGATATTACTCCTACCTCCATAACCTTTGACCGATCACACGATGTAAGTATCAATCTCTGGGGAATCACTTCGTCGGATCAAGTAATATTTGCTGTCGTTGACAACTCAAACGAAGTAGCCTTATTTGATGAATTTTTTAGTCAGCCTGATGGACCACTCGCTCCAGATTTTACTTTTACTGTAGAAAATATGGTAAGAACGCATGGGATATATTATGACTTTTTTGAGGATGTCATGTATCTAACAGACATTGGAGATGCCAATAATGACAGTGATGGAGCCATTGTAATAATTCCAAACTTTATTCTCTCTGTCATAGATTTTAATATCAGTGCGAGCGAACAAATTAGAATTGAAGGAGGTAATACTTTTTTAGGGAATCCAGTTGATATTGGCTACGACCCACTACTTGAACTAATTTTCGTTGCGGAACGAACCAACAATGGTGGAGCGATACTCGGTTTTGAAGTCCCAGAGCAAGGAGGTGACTATACCCCAGAATACAATAGTGTATTTCCAGGTGCCAGCGCCATTAATGTTCCATACATAACCGAACAAGCAGTAGATTGTGATATTGTTCTAGGAGGAACGGTCGAATTAGCAAATGGTGGAACAGATACCACAATTGTAGTCGATGGTCAGCCAGATTTAATTGTCTTTTCTACCGATGTAATGTTGAATGGTTTTTTATTTACCTACGTAATTACAGATGATCAAGGAGTTATTCTTGGTATTCCTCCTGGTAATACCGTTGACTTTGATCCTGCTGGAACAGGCACTTGTCGGGTTTACGGATTATCTTATTCTGGTGAACTCCTAATTGAAATGGGAGATTCACTATTGGTCGATGACTTGATGATCAGTGATGATTGTTTCGATCTTTCTACCAATAACTTAACCATTAACCGAATAACTGATCCTTGTAATGACGTTTCTGGCGGTACGGTTGAACTAGCCGATGGCGGATTTACGACTACCATTATCATTGATGGACAAGCGGATATTATTGAATTTGCTTCTGATGCCGCAACCGGTGGAACGTTCACTTATATCGTCACCGATAGCGAAGGCAATATCCTTGGAATTCCTCCTGGCAATTCTGTCGACTTTGATCCCGCAGGTCCCGGGAATTGTTTCGTCTACGGACTCTCCTACACTGGTAATTTAGAGATTATGGTCGGC
>CALFWZ010000154.1 GCA_937928405.1 uncultured Saprospiraceae bacterium | reverse complement strand
AAGAACAAGGTCTTTTTAGTTTGCTAGAAAACTATCTCTTGTCCAGATCTTAAAGAAACCGCCGAGTACGAGAGTACGCTCGGTGGTGTGAGAGGACGAAACGACCGATGAAAGGCATCGCTCGTTTCTCCTACTCGATTTTGGTGGATGGATTGTGTTTGTTTTCTTTTTAGGTTTTTGAATTTTTCGTCTTGTAAGATTTATGGGCCGTTTTTATTTTTTATCCTTATCCGGTTTATCTCCAATAAATGTATATCCAATGCTAAATGAGTACCAAGGCTTGCCATTATAAATCCAGTCTTTACCAATTTCTCCAGCAGCTCTATCCCAACCCATAACAAAACCAAATTGAAAATCATTTAATTGAAAGACGCCACCCCAAGTTCCTGTAAATCCTAAAACAGTCCCATCTCCTTTATCAGGATTAGAAGGATTATTATTATCATTTACGTTCAATGTTGCAAGACCAAGGGTGACTATTGGAAGTGATAAATAAAAAGGTTCTTTTCGACTTATTCTCCATTTAGCTCCTAAATATCCCCCTAACATTATTTCAGGAGTTATTTTTATGTTTTGTCCATCTGTTTTTGGTCTTAACTTAAATGGAAGTGAGATATTCGCCCCGTATGTAACTCTCGTATTCGGGATGTCATAACTTTTTACGATAAATCCATCTTCGAGGTAATTATCAAGTTCATCTTTGCGAATCCAAAAATATTTATCGTTGTCATCACTATTAACAAAATTAGTATTTCCTTTCAAAGTAATGCTTTCCCCAGCTACAGTAACTGTATTATCCGTGATTGGAGGAAACTGAATAACATAATATGTTGAGTTGTCGGAACTTTCTATTTCTTTGCTGACAATATTAAAAAGAAGATCAGTCTTTGGAATTTTTTGAGTTTGAGTTTTTGACCGAGTAAGAGAATTAAATTCTTTTACATATACAAGACCATTAATTTTATATGAAAATGGGTCTTCATTAGTTTGACTTTGACTTTGAGCAACTAATCCACCATTAATTAATATTGCGAAGAATAGGGTAATAGCGATTTTTTTCATCTTGGTTTATTTTAATTTATTATTAATGACCCACAACGCACGTAATTAGAAGAAAATTGGGCACTCGCTGGCTTTTTTATTCAGTTTATCTATAGCTAAAAGTGAAAGAGAAGTTAATAGAAATTTTTTCTTTATTAGTTAATTATTTTCCAATTTGTAGCTTACTCCAATCTCTGTCCCAAATCCTTGGATTTTGCCATTTAGATAATTAGAATTTAATTGTCTTTGCCAAGATGGAATAATATGTAGCATAACATTTTCTTTAATTTTTATACGAATATCTAAAGTCGACTTTAGGCTAAAAAAATGTTTATTAAATATTGCTGTATCATAAGTTTCGTCTTTTAATTTCCCCATTTGTTTTAAAACTACTAAATTGATTAATCCAAATGATGTACCTATTTTTATTCTATTCCTATTCAAAAAATAATACCCGAAGCTAACTGGAAATTCAATACCTTGGCCTTTCCAAATCTTATAAGTAACATCTTCCGTCCCATCGGGATTTAGGAATACATTGTAAGTTTTTCTAACTTGAGTGCCAAAAGATTTTAGATTGATTCCTCCGATGACGAACAGCTTTGAGCTAAAGTTTCTTCTAGCATTAACTCCAACGGAATGGAATATTTTGTTTTCAAAATTTACACTTGAATTTACGGAGACTAAATTGTCATATGAAAATGAATAATTTAGTCCAATCTCAGTTGAGCTTTGACCAATGCCAAAATTGATAAAAGAAATTACAGCAATGAGTAGGTTAATTAATTTTAGTTTCATGCTTTTATTTTTGAAGGTGATCTATATATAATTATACTTTGAAATAGTATTATTTGTTTCTTCAAGACCTTATTTTAAGAATAGCTTAGAAAGTTATAATGTCATTTTTGATACTATTTTATAATTGAGCATTCAAGTTTTTGATTTTTCTTATCGGTAATGGTTAATATATGAAACGAAGTAAGATTAAATTATTATTTATATATTGTTAGATATAAGTTTTGATCAGGACGAAGGTAGTGCTTTGTCCTGATTTTTTTTGTGGGGTGGTAATACAGTCAACTTCTACATATTATGGGTAATGACTTATTTAAATCTAGCTGAATTCAAAAGAAAGTTTATGGTTTTAATGTCTGATCAATCCTTCACAACAATCAATTTAAATACGCCACTATTCTTAACAGAGGACCAATGTAAAAAATAAATACTTGATGGATAGTTTGTCAAATCTATTTCCATTTGACCTTCTAGCAAAAAAGAGTCCTCATATACTTTGCGTCCTAATGGGTCATAAATTGCCAAGTCAATATCATTGATCGCAGTTTCCCACTGTTCCTCGAGTATAAATAAACCACTGCTTGGATTGGGATATAAGATTAAATTGGAATCGTAAATATTTGTCGGGAGATCAAAATATACGTTGATCGTGTCACTTGCAAAACATCCCTCTTCCGTAGTAGCATAAACAGCATATTCACCAGATTCTCTTACGCTTATTCTGGAATCGGTTGACCCATTTTGCCAAAGATAATTATCCCAGAAGTCTCCTGCATGAAGGTTGACGACGCTAGTAGTACTGATGATATCCGCTCCTAAATCTAACAAACTTGTATCAATTTCTATGTTGATCTCGTCGGTAACAGACCCACATTCATTTGATACGGTAACTGAGTAGGTGCCAGGAAGCCAAGCGGTATAGCTAGGATCTGTGCTACCATCTTGCCAGAGATAATAGAATCTTTCATCTCCTTCAGGATTTAAAACAGTGACTGCTCCATCACATACTTTTAGATCAGGTCCTAGGTCTATGGTTGGTTCATGGACGCCTAAAATAAACCCTTTTCCTTTTATGAATTGGGGAAAATCACCCCAGTTACTACCTGGGAGGATACTAAATGCTTCATGCTCGTAATTGCAATCTATGCCACTTTTATTAGGATCATGAATCACGCCTATGTATTGTCGAGTAGGAGGATCAAAAACACCTCCATTGAAATTTTCATCAAGAATAGAAACATATATTTTATCATCGGGTCCTAATCCTAGACCATTTAAATGCGTCATTTGCCTAATCCTGGTTCTGGAAGCAGCCACTTGACCACTTATTGCTAAGGGCAAATAAAATTGGGTAAGCGCTGCTTGATTTATTTCAGGTTCATTCAAGTCCCCTTCCGTATTAATCACATACAATTTTCGATCATCTGGAGAGAGCACAAAATCGACTATACGATAATCTTCTTCTTCAAATGGGAAAAACGCTATTGGATTTGATAATTCACCGGTTACATTATTGAAATCAAAAATTACTAATTCTCTATCGCCATTACGATAATTGAATCTTTTGAATATTATTCTTTTACCACTATTAAAAAAGGTACCACGTCCAAAGGTAGTATTCTCCGTGTCATTGATATCCGAGTAATGTACAGGAGGACTAACTCCAGTGGAATCAATCAAGTACACAGATAAAACTTTCGGATCTGATTTTTCTACTAACCATACTTTTTCTCCATCCGCATGGTAAGCTGCGTTCATAGGACTCCCAGCGGAAGGGCCCAACTGAATACTTTTTTCATCCGTCACATCACCTAGTCCGCCATTAAGTGCCATGTCTACTATTGAATATTTAATTACATGCTCGCCAGTAGTAGCGGAGCCAATCCAATCTATACTGAAGACATAATATTGAGTTGGATGATATGGACGAGGAATGATAGGGCCCCAAATACCGTCAGCTGTCAATAGAAAAGACCCATCTGGTAATTGAAGATCATCTTCGTGCGGCAATTGAATATCTGCTCCATTTGGCATGACTGTATTTGTGGCATCCCATATACTAAATCCGTCCGTATAAAACAACAAGTTTCCGTCATTATCAGAGATAGAACATGAACGACCATGAGTAAACATGTCGCTATCTGAAATGCGAACGGGGTCGCCATTATTAAAATCCAATCCACCATATTCTCCGAAGTGCCAATGATTTTCAAGATTATAATCAGGTCCAAAGCAGCCTTTAATATCGATCTCAAATGGAGTCGCGTAATTGAAGCAATTGAAGTTCCGACCCACTAGATTAAGTGAATAATATCCTGGCTCTGAAAAGGAAATGTTGATATGGGTATCGGTACTATATAAAACCCCATCCAAATACCATTCGTAGCTGTCATGCGGGGTACTTGTATTGGTAAAATACCTGGTGGTTACTCCGTCAAATATTACGATACTGTCAGCAACAAAACTTGCGGTTCCTTCGCAAACCACTTCAATTACTTGATCAACATTATTTTTACAAAAATCAATGGTATCTTGAATGAGTAGATTCACGGTATAAAAACCATCTTCGTAAAAAGTATAATTACTATTGATATCATTACTAAAAATTTGACCATTAACACGCCATTCATAGAGGTCGGCGGGATCTGAGTTATTGGTAAAAACAATCTCTTCTCCTGCAAAGACTGGGGAAGTAAGACTCGAAGAAAAAGCAGCGTCGAACGAGGACAAAGGACACGGACCTTCACAGCCATAGCTTGCTAATAAACTTTGTCTCGTTGTTGATAAAGCAGTTTTCATTCTGTTTTTTTGTCCTTCGGTAAAGGCAGAATAACAGGATAAATTACTATAATCCATATAGTTGATATGCATATCATTTTGGTCTCCTATTCCACCCAAGGCAATTGGTCGAAAAGGATTGTTGGTGGAAGTATCTGCCTCATCTGTTGTGCAAGTATTAATGGTTTCTTCGCATTCAATCCGAATTCTAGATTGATCTGGCGGTGTATCACAAATGCGGTCTCCATCTTGTTGGCAATCGTCATTGGTACAACCACCTGAAAAAGTATGATAGAGTCCCAAATAATGTCCAGCTTCATGAGCCAAGACTTTTGTACTGTCGCGAGTGGTACCAAAATAATTGGATTCGATCACAATGCCATCACGAGGTAACCCATGTGCTGCTGGAAAATAAGCATAGGCAGCCGCTCCTGATCCCACTAGTAAGGAAGTAACTTCCTTGACTACCCAAATATTGAGGTAGTCTAATGGATTCCATTGTGTTGGCGTTTTTAAATCAAGATCTTGTGTTTCTACCGTTAGATTGGTCAGCTCAGATTCTATTCTTGAAATTCCGTTTGAAGGATTATTTTGTGGGTCTCGAGTCGCCAAACAAAAGTCGATCTTAACATTCACTCCAGTGGTTGGATCATAATAGGTAGTATTTTCGAATGTTTCATTTAGATATTGGATTGCATCCATGACTTGTCCATCCGATATATTCTCTGGCCCGTTCTCATGTACGACGTGTACCACTACCGGAATCGTTTGGTAGGTTGATCGTTGAGTTGGAGCAGGAAAAGTAGATTGAAGTTTTGAACGATATATTTGTTCTTCTATCCGTTGGTGTTTAGCAGCATAGGTGGAATCCTCATTCAACATTTGGTGATGTAGTTGATCTGCAAAACAAAGGTGATGATTGATGGTGTCTTCCAGTTGTGCTTTGACCAAAAAGGGAATTAATATGAAAAGTAAAAGTAGGAAGTTGGCTTTATTTTTCATTGGAAGGTGGTTTTGTTTCCGAGGATATATGCTTGGTTAGTTGGATGTTGAGGCAAAAGCCCATTTTTATTAACCATAATAGCAATTTATTTAATCATTAGCGTCTTAATTTGGGTTTATGGAGAACAGGCTGTCCTTCGTTTCATTGAAGCAGAACGTTTGCATAAACGACGTAGCTGGGTGTAGCACTAGCCTTGTAGTTTAGCCTTTAGCAGTTATGGCCGTTTTATGTTTTGTGTGCGTCTTGAATGGGCATCTATGTCTATCTGTTAAAGATAGTAAAATATCGTCATAAAAGTAGGACGACTCTAGGGAAATGAAAGTTTTTCTATGGCCTAAATTGCCTACTCCAGACTCGGTGGTTGGAGAATCGTTTGTAGCCCAATCATGTGAACGTAGAGTAGTTTTTTGAATAAAAAACTACATGTCCTGTGGATATTTATCGGAGTGAACCGCGAAGCGGATGGGAAGCAGTCACTGAAGCAAGATTAAGGCAGCGAGGATAAATTCCCTTCTTGGAATTTTTTATTAATGATAAATATCCTAAAATAAAATAAGCGTTGTTTTATGAATCGCGAAGAACGCGATCCGTACGCCGCGTAGTGTGAGACTTGTGCGACTCTTTAGAGGCGTAGGTGCAGCTCGGCTAGTTTTTTTAGCCGAGCCCATCTACTCGATTCTCGGCTGGCTTTATTTTTTATTCAATTTTTATTTGTCCTTTACCTAATTCAGTTAAAAACTTTATTGGGTCTTGAAGAAACGAATATGAATTTGAAATTTTAATTAGTCTTCCGATTTCTTTTAATTTTGGATTCGCTAAGTTTCCTTTCATATCCATTAAAAGCCATTCGTATTTATTTGCGAGTTCAATCATTGCTCGTAAAAAAATCAACTTTTCTTCTCTTAAATCTGCTCTAAATCTGAGTTCTTCTATTTTGCCCGTTTCTTCATTTATTGACATTGAAGCGTCATTGTCAACTTCTCGGGAGTAAAATTTCCAATTTATAAAGGTATCACTTCCGTAGTTTGCTCTTTTAACTTTTTTATCTATTTGATGAATTATTTCCATTGGCTGCAATTTTGTCGAACTCCACCAATCTTGTGTTAATGCATCTTTAAATTTATCTTCCTCTTCAATTAACCCTTCTTCTTTTAAATGATAATGTTCAGTTCTTTCTTTGTAATCAATTTCAAGTTTTTCAGGTATTTGCCCGAATCTTTCAAGAACTCCTTTTTTGGGAATTGCAATTAATTGAAATTGATAAACTGCCATTTTTTTCTTTTTTGCTTGCCGAGAACGCTCCCCACCTACGCGGACGAATGGAGGCGATGGTCGCTAGGTGGATTGTTACACCCCGTTTTTATTCATTTTATTCCCAAATCCCATAAATTTTTTCGCTTCAAATTCCTCTTATCCTGCTTAAGTTTATGCCTTCTTGGAATTACGAACTTGGTATAGCTTTATCGAGTAATTCGACCACCTCTGCAATATTAATTGTAAATATTCCTCCTGAACCTGAATTAAACGCCTCTTTCCATTGTCCATATCCTTCTTCATAGGCTAAAATATTTACTTCTAGAATATTTTAATTGAATTGATAATTCAAATGTAAGTGCGTGTTACCCATGAAAATCAAAGAATACGTAATTAACAAAATTATTTTTTAACAAACTTAACATAATATTTTCCAATGAGTCCGAAGTAATTTCCTTTGGGCCAATCGCTTATATCAACAATGGTTTCCTTTTCGGATATTCTCAGAATCCGAATCAATTGCCCGTTAAGGGCATATAGCTTTAAATCATGAGGTGATGTAAAGTTGGGCAATACAATAGTAATTTGATCCGTAGCCGGGTTTGGGTAAACCATCTTGAATTCTTCTAAATTCAGTTCATACGTATCTGTACAAATTTCAACAGTTACTGTTATGCTATCCGTGAAGACACAACCGAGGATGTCAACAGCCTCCAGCGAATAGGTAAAAGTGCCAGGCCCGGTCGTTTCGCTATTTATTGTTAAAAGCGAATCTGTTGAGCCATCGGACCATAAATAATTAGCGTAAGTCCCACCTTGTAAAGTAAGGCTTTGGTCGACGCATATAGTTGTGTCGGGCCCAAGGTTTGGAGATGGACCGCAAGCCAGGGCATGTTCAGTGATGTAAACACCTGCGAGGTCCGCTGCGCCTGCGGTAATAAGGAAAATGATTCTGATACCTGTCACTAGGTCTCCTTGATCTAATCCAAAATCTGTTTCAAAATCAAGCGCAAATAAGTAACCTGAGCTAAGTTGTTCACTTTCACCACAGGGGATGCCGTATGCATATTGCCAATCCAAATTGGGCATTTGCGTCCAGTCCGCAGATTCAACTTGCTTTGGTTCCGAGTAGGAACCATCTGCTAATTGTAAGTGGACGATGTAATTATCTGGATGAAATCCTGTTTCTAATAACAATTCCTTTCCCGGACCGGCTGACCAGGCTTGGTTGAAAGTTCCACGCATGGTGTCGGGTGAATTGTTGTTTAATGTGAAATCGACCCAAATGGAATCATTTGGCCAACCGACAATATATCGATTATCAAAGTCAGAGCATTGTGGATGTACGGCAGTGGAGAGGGCATCTTGTAATTCATATCCACCCAGATCCTGACTCCAGATGGCAGTATAACTTGAAATAAAAAGTAAAATATGAATTAGTTTTTTCATGATAGCTTTATTTTTTGATATAAAGGAATGGAGTGGGCCTTACTGTTTAATCCTTCAATTTTCATGATTTGCATTGTCGAGTTTTTCTCAATTTATCTCGTTTGATATTTCCAAATTTGGATCGCCTTCAATTCAAGACTTGGCTTTTCCTTTTCCATCTTTTCAAAATCCTTTGGACCAAAGAGGTTGGATAACTTTCCAACTGGTACTTTTTTATAATCTTTCCAGCCCGAAGTTTCTATATCTACTTCATTTCTAGCTTTCAAGTTTTTCATATCCTAATTGATTCGTTTAATGGGGTGTAACGTCTAAGCGCCGACGCAGGATGCCCGCATAGGGCAGCTTGCCGTTGGCGCAGTGTTCGCTACAGTGGTCCTTTTTTTAATTTACAAGTTGTATATCTGAATTTTCTACAATACCAATATGCCTCATCTTCTCCAACCCAATAATGTTTTCTTTTATAGAATTTCCCTCTAAATGTAAATATTATTTTTTCTTGTTCATCCCATCCTTCTATATCAAATGGATTGATAGTTTTTTCATTTTCAGGTTCTAAAATCATAAATAAAGAATCCATCGGTATAAGGTTTTTACTACCTATACTTTTGTTGTATAACGATACATTTTCTGGTGTTGCCCATTGTGGACATGGACACATCATTCCAAAATACTCTAAATCTATTTCTATAGTTTCCTCTTCTATTTCATTTAATCCATTTTCTAATTCTAATGTCTTTCTATAACTATATTCTAAATCCTTACAATATGCTTGGAAATCAAAATCTTGTAAACATCCATCTTTTCTGTCAATAATAAATTCTTCTTTTAATACTCCATCTTTTCTTACTTGTTTATTGGGGTAATTTGGTGCTAAGGATATTGTATCTCCTATTAATCTATACTCTCCATCAATAATTATCTCGCCATAATGTCCAGTTGTTAAGAATCTGAATTTATTCTCTTCGAGCAATTGATATTCAAATTTAGTTTCAGATTTATATCCTTTGTAATTTCCCTTAATACCTTTTGTATTAGATGGTTTTGAATTACAACTAATCAGAATTAAAATGGAAATTAAGATATTTAAGAGTCTAATTTTTTTGATTTTTAATTTTTAATTATTCTTGGTTATTTTGATTTCATTGCCGCTAACGGTTACGCTAAACACAGTGGCGACCAAATGGGAGACATTGATGCTTTAGCGTTTGTTGTACCTAGTGGTTTTGCTTTCTTTTTATTTGACCTGACCCTGATATTTCATGACTATATTTAGTTGTATCTAACACTGCTCCAATCTCATTTATATACCATGTATGCAATGTATCAAATGTAGCATTCAAACAGCCCTTTATCCTAATGATTTCGTTATCATTAATTTCCATACTGTAAAGTATTGTTTGATCAATATATTCTAAATTATCCTTTTTCAGCGTAATTAATTGAATTGTTGGGAAAGATTTACCATAACCTAACACAACTAATTGAATATGATTTACCAGTTCTTGCATCGAGTAAATCTTCTCGATTTTGCTATAAACCTTATAATCACGATCTTCTCCCTTTACTGGATCTCCGGTTCTTCTTATTTTAGTTTCGATTACTAACTGATTTTGCCTTTCAGATTTTGGCAGTATTTTCTTTATTACGAGATATGGAATATGCTTTAGCTTATTGTATCGATAGATAGCCGTATATACTTCTTGCTCATTCCATATGCAAAAATCGCCCTTTAACTTATAACTATACTCTTTTAGCTGTCGCTTCAATTCCGCTACGGATAATTGAATATCTGTCTCTTTATCCAATATAAAACTATCAATATTTTTCCCTTGAACTTTTAAAGGATCAAATTTTATTGGAAATAATTCCTTATCGTTAAAAAAGTTATAAGAATAATATTCTTCAGGCATTATTGATTCATCATCCGGAGGATTATCTAATGATGCTTGAAGTCTTAATTCTTCTGATTTTTGAATCCTGTTTTTCTCCAAATGATCTACAAAAATCAAAATTATCAAATAGAATACAAACAAGACCGGTAATCCTATTATAAATTCTTTATTGCTATATCCTATATTTTTATCCACTTCGTATTTTTATTGTTAATGAGGTACAACGGTTGCATAGCCGCAGGCCGACGTTTAGGAGGCTTGACGGCTATGCGGTGTTCACTACCATAAACTTAAGAAAAAACTGCCAAAAATCAGTACCTTAACTACATGAAAAGTGACATTAATGTAAAAAGTCTAAAAAACAAGATCAAGCAGCTTCGTTTATTCATTAAAAAGGCTGGTTTTTTGAATGATCAGCGACGTCAATATCTCAATCGACCAACGAAAGATTTCACTCGAAAACGGAAGTTAGATTTTCCAATAACCGTCACACTTATTCTTAGACTTTTAAAAAAAGCATGGACGCTGAATTAATTGATAAAGTTCAACTTTTTCCTTCCGCTATTCCTCCCTCTAAAA